>DATLYZ010000032.1:0-7106 GCA_035574255.1 Gemmatimonadales bacterium
GCCGAGGGCCGCGCGCTCGACCAGGCCGAGCTGCGGGCGATTCATCGCGGGAAAACCGGCGCCCTGATCCAGGCCGCGTGCGTGCTCGGAGCCCTCGCCGCCCAGGCGCCCGGCCCGGCCGTCGCGGCGCTGTCGGCGTACGGTCATGAGATCGGGCTCGCTTTCCAGATCGCCGACGACGTGCTCGATGCCACCGCCACCAGCGCGCAGCTCGGCAAGACCGCCGGCCGCGACGCCGCCCTCCGGAAGAGCACCTACGTCACCGTGCTCGGGGTCGAGGGCGCGCGTCGCGAGGCGGCGGCGCTCGCCCGGCGGGCCGTCGCTCACCTGGCCTCGGGCGGGGTGCCCGCAGGCGCCCTGGGGGCCCTGGCCGAGTATATTGTTACGCGGCAGTCCTGAACCGGCGGGCCGGTGAGCGTGCGCCAGGCTGGGTGCGGCCGGGGTGAGATGCCCGCGGCCGGCGCGGCGGTCCCTTGAGCACGGACTACGAGGCACCGGGCCCGCCCGCCAGGCACCGAACCGGCACGACGCGTCCCGTTCCACGACCACCGATGAGCCTCCTGGCCACGATCCATTCCCCGGCCGACCTCAAGCGGATCCCCCGGGACCAGCTCCCCGAGCTGGCGAGCGAGATCCGGCAGCGGCTGATCGACGTCTGCTCCCAGACCGGCGGCCACATCGGCGCCAGCCTGGGCGTGGTGGAGCTCGCGATCGCCCTGCTGTACGTCTTCGATTCCCCGGCCGACAAGATCGTGTGGGACGTGGGGCACCAGGCCTATGCCTGGAAACTGCTCACCGGCCGCAACCCGCACTTCCACACGCTCCGCCAGGCCGGCGGGCTCTCCGGTTTTCTCAAGCGCGCCGAGAGCCCCCACGATCAGTTCGGCGCCGGCCATGCGGGGACCGCGATGTCGGCCGCGCTTGGCATGGCCACCGCCCGGGATCTCAAAGGCGAGCAGCACAAGGTCGTCGCGGTGGTGGGGGACGGAGCGCTCACCTGCGGGCTCTCGTACGAAGGGATGAACAACGCGGGCCACTCGGACCGCGACATCATCCTGGTCGTGAACGACAACGGGATGTCCATCTCGCCCAATGTCGGGGCGGTGAGCAAGATGCTGGGCGGTATCGTCGCCAACCCGGTCACCAACCGGCTCCGGGAGCACATCAAACACTTCACCTTCAAGCTGGGCCGGGTGTTCGGGCCCGAGGTCGTGGAATTCGCCAAGAACCTGGAGGAGAGCGTCAAGAACCTGTTCTCCGAGGGCATGCTGTTCGAGGAACTGGGCTTCCGGTACTTCGGGCCGATCGACGGCCATGACGTGAAGAAGCTCATCGAGACGCTCGCCTTCGTCCGGCCCATGACCGGGCCGCGCGTCGTGCATGTCCTCACCGAGAAGGGCAAGGGGTTCCCGCTGGCGGAGGCCAACAAGGAGAAGTGGCACGGCCTCGCGGCGTACGATCCGGTGACCGGGGAGGCCCGCAAGAAGTCCTCCGGCCCGCCGACCTGGACCCAGGTATTCGGCGACGCGCTGACCGCCCTCGCGGCGGAGTATCCGGAGCTCGTAGCCATCACCGCGGCCATGCCGTCAGGCACGGGGACCAACATCTTCCAGAAGCGATGGCCGGACCGCTTCTTCGACGTGGGGATCGCGGAGGGGCACGCGGTCACGTTCGCGGGCGGGCTCGCGACCCAGGGGATCCGGCCGGTCTGCGCCATCTACAGCACGTTCCTCCAGCGCGCCTACGACGGCATCATTCACGACATCGCCGTCCAGGAGCTGCCGGTCATCTTCTGCCTCGACCGCGCGGGGCTGGTGGGCGAAGATGGGCAGACGCACATGGGCCTCTACGACATCGCGTACCTGCTCGCAGTGCCGGGGATGACCGTGACCGCCCCCAAGGACGGCGACGAGCTGATCGGCCTCTTGAAGTGCGCGCTCCGCTACCAGGGCGGGCCCTTCGCGACCCGCTATCCCCGCGACAAGGCGCCGGCCGACCCGCGCCCGGTGACGGAGATCCCGCCGGTCCCCTACGGGACCTGGGAGATCCTCCGGCAGGGCCAGGAGGTCGCGATTCTCGCCGTGGGCACGATGGTCCTGCCGAGTCTCCAGGCCGCAGCGCAGCTCGCGAGCGAGGGGGTGGACTGTACCGTGGTCAATTGCCGCTTCCTCAAGCCGCTCGACGGCGCCACGCTGGAGGCGCTGGTGCAGGAGCACCGGACGGTGGTGACGGTGGAGGAGGGCACCATCGTGAACGGCTTCGGCGCCTATCTCGCCGAGCTGCTCCAGACCACCCACCCCGAAGTGCGCGTGGTGGCCCTGGGCGTGCCCGACCGCCTCATCGAACAGGCGCCCCGGGCCGAGCAGCTCGAGCTCTGCGGCCTCACGGCGGGCGGCATCGCCCGCCGCCTCCGCGCCCTCCACAGCGAGGAGGGCGTCGAGGCGCGATGAAGGTCGGGGTCGTCGGCAATCCCCGCTACGCCGATCTCCGCGCGGTGCTCCGGGGGCTGGCCCGCGAGGCCCCCCCCCGCGGCCTCGAGCTCTACACCGAGCCGAGTCTGGTCCCGCTCTGGGATCAGCCCCTGCCGCTCCTCGATCAGGCGGTGCCGGAAGCCCTGCTCACCTTCGGCGGGGACGGCACCCTGCTCCGCGGCGCCCGGCTCCTCCACGGCCACGAGATTCCCATCCTCGGCGTGAACCTGGGCCGGGTCGGCTTCCTCACCACCACCACGAGGGACGGCCTCCCCCAGGCGCTCGATGCCCTGATCCAGGGACGCTACGTGCTGGAACGGCGCCTGGCGCTGCTCGCCTCGATCCTCAGCGATACCGGGCAGGTGCGCAGCGAGCAGCAGGCCCTGAACGATGTTGCGATCCACAAGTCGGGCGTGGCGCGGGTGGTGCGGGTCCGGGTCATCGTGGACGAGGAGGAGCTGGGCCCCTACAGCGCAGACGGGATCGTGGTCGCCAGCCCCACCGGCTCCACCGCCTACTCGCTCTCGGCGGGCGGCCCGATCGTCGCCCCGGGGGTCGAGGCCATGATCATCACGCCGGTCTGCGCCCACACCCTGGCGGTGCGCCCCGTGGTGGTGCCGGCCGAGGCCACCATTGGCGTCGAGCCGCTCTCGCCCGGCGCGGACGATCTGCTGGTCTCCTACGACGGGCAGCTCGGCACCGTGCTGGCGCTGGGCGACCGGGTCTACGTGCGCCGCTCGCCGGCCGCCGTGTGCTTGGTCCGGATCGGTCACGAAGGCTACTTCTCCCGGATGAAGCAGAAGCTCAACTGGGGCGACCTCTCCGAGCGGGAGGTCGAGCGATGATCACCGAGCTCCGGGTCCGCGACCTCGCCACCATCGCGGACGTCACTCTCGAGCTCGGCCCCGGGCTCAACGTCGTGACGGGCGAGACCGGTGCCGGCAAGTCCCTGCTGGTGGATGCGGTGGCGCTCTTGCTGGGCGCCCGGGCGGACAGCGCCATGATCCGGCCGGGAGCGCACCGCGCCGTCATCGAAGGCGCCTTCGACCTGGCCGATCCGGCCCTGCGGCGCCGCCTCGAGGCGCAGGGACTCGATGCCGGCGAGGAACGGGTGGTCATCCGGCGCGAGATCGGGACCGACGGCCGGAGCCGGGCCTGGGTGAACGGCAGCCCGACCACGATGGCGGTCCTGGCCCGGCTGGGACCGGTGCTGGTGGATCTCCACGGCCAGCACGAAACCCAATCGCTGCTCACCGCCGAAGCCCAGCGCGAGATGCTCGACGCGTTCGCCGATGCGCAGGCGGAGCGGAACGCGTTGCGCGAGGCGGCGGAGATGGTGCGAGCCCTCGCCGCCGAGGAGGCTGGGCTCGCGGCCCGGCGCGACGAGGTCCGCCGGCGCGCCGACTACCTGCGCCATGTGGTCCAGGAGATTGACCAGGCCCGGCTCCGGCCGGGGGAAGAGGAGGAGCTGGACGCCGAGGCCCGCCGGCTGCGCCACGCGAGCACCCTGGCCGAACAGGCGGGCAGGCTGGTGGACACCCTGGACGGGGACGACCAGGGAGCGCTCCCGGCACTCGGGCGCGCCGACCGGATCCTGGGCGGCCTGGAACGCATTGACCCCACCGTCGCCGCCTGGCGCGAGCTCCTGGACGGAGCCTACGCCAGCCTCTCGGAGCTCGCCCGCCTCGCCCGGGAGTACGCCGGCGGGATTCAGGAGGACCCGGCCCGGCTCGCGGAGGTGGAGCGTCGCCGCGATCTTCTCGACCGCCTCGAACAAAAATACGGCGCCAGCCTGCCCGCGGTGCTCGAGACCCGGGACCAGGCGGCCCGGGAACTCGACCTGCTGGACACCGCCGATCTCGACCTCCGGCAGCTCGGCGTCCGGCGGGCGGCCGCCCAAGCCGCGTGTCAGGCGGCGGCGGACGCGCTCACCGCCCGCCGCCGCGACGCCGCCGGCCGCATCGCCCGGGCGGTCACCCGGCTGCTCCCCGCGCTGGGCTTGCCGGGCGGCCGGTTCGACGTGGAGCTGGTGCCGCTGGGCGAGGTGACCGCACTGGGGCAGGAGGCCGTGGTGTTCACCGTGCGGCTCAACGTGGGCCTGGAGCCTCGCCCCCTGGCCCGGGTCGCCTCGGGCGGCGAGCTCTCCCGGCTCATGCTCGCCCTCAAGGTGGTCCTCGCCCGCCACGATGCCGTGCCGACGCTCGTCTTCGACGAAATTGATCAGGGGATCGGCGGGGAGGTGGGAGCGGAAGTGGCCGAGGCGCTGGCCCAGGTGGCGGAGCGGCACCAGGTGCTCGTGCTCACCCACCTCCCCCAGATCGCGGCGCGCGCCGCGCGCCACCTGGTGATCTCCAAGGCCGCCCGCCGCGGCATCGCCACCAGCGACGTCGCGGTGATCCACGGCGAGGACCGGGTCATCGAGCTGGCGCGCATGCTCGGCGACCCCGACGCCGAGACCGCGCGGCGGCATGCGCAGGCCATGCTGCGCGGGGTCGGTCAGCGGTAAACGGGGTACGGAGGCGACAACCGCGCAGCGGTTGGGTTGTCACGCGCCCTCGCCGGTTGATCTGTTCACCGTTCCGTGCACCGTTCACCGCCACAGCCGGTGATACCACCGGATCTCCAGCGCGGTCACGCGCGCCTTGTCCACCCGCCCGCCGGTGGCCCGCGCCACCGTGCTCCAGGTCCAGCCCGCCTCGATCGGCAGGCCGCACTTCCGGCCGGGCTCGCACTCGAACGCGGAACGACCCACGTAGCTCACCCCGGCGCCAAGGACCAGCGCGCTCCGGCTGGACTGGCGCCCCAGTACGGAGGCGGCGACGCCCGGAATGCTGTCGGATGAGCGGAAGTAGGTCACCACGTCGGATCCCTGGCGCCAGTACTCGGCCGTCCCCTGGATCGCGAACCCCCTGGCGAGGCGAAGGAAGGGCTGGACCCGGAGCGTCAGCACATCGCCCGCGTCGATTCGGACGTTGGTGAGCCGATCCAGAAAGGCGATCGGCTCGCCGGGGGGGGCCACCCGGCGGACCCGCCGCGCGGGGAGGCGGGCCAGGTAGCCGCCGGCGAGCCGGGCGCCAGGCCGCCCGCGCCCCAGGTCCACGATGGCGGAGGCGCCGGCCTCGTAGCGGCCGTTGCCCGTCCCGGTGTCGAGGAAATTGTTCGGGCTGTCCCGTTGCCCCGTGGGGAACCGGACCAGGCCGGTCAGAGCGATCCGGATCCCGCCCCAGCGGCGCCCCCGGTCCCAGCGATCCACCAGGGTGTACGTGGCGCCGACGTCAATGTCGCCTAACCGCTGGAGCGTCGGCGCGGCCAGGGGAGCGCCCGCCACCGGGCCTCGGGGGTCGGTGAGCACGGCCTGGTACTGGGCCGTGGTCAAGGGCGCCGCCGCCAGGACCGGCTGGTCGGTGAACCCGGCCACCCCGAGCTGGTTCTGGAGAGTGTCCTGGAGGCCGGCGATCGCGCCCGCGATGGCCCGGCCCGCCGCACTGGTGTCGGTCGGCAGAAACGGAGATGCGGCGAGCGGGTCGCTGAGGAGCTGGAGCAGGGCTGCCTGCACGGCGGTGCCCCGGGCCGCGATGGCGCGCGCCAGGGCGTCCTGCGGGCCCGAGTAGAAGCCGCTTGCGATCCGGCCGTTGAGCGTATCGAGGGCCGCGGTGAAGTGCTGGAAGAAGCGTGCGGCGTCCGCCTGGCCGGCGGCGGTGCCCAGGGTGGGGTGGGCTGGATTGAGTCCCGCCAGCGCGGTCGAGGAGTCCACCGTCACCCGGGCCTGCACCCTGGTCTCCACCAGCGGAAGGTTCGCGAAGACGGTCAGGCGCGACGTGAGCCCGAGGCTCACGCCGATCGTGGCGGTGCCGGTGACCCGCTGGCCGACCGCCGTGGTCCGGCCCAGATTGATCCGGTTCCCCGTCGCACCCACGATCAAGGCGATGAGGGAGTCTGCGGCCCGGACCGCCGCGAACCGGTCCGCGCCCAGGGCGGGGCTCGCGAAATCGGCCAGGTACTCCTCCTTGGTCCCGTGGAGATACCGACTGGAGACGCTCTGGAACTCGCCGCGGAGGTCGATCCGCACCGTGCCCTTCGCGACCCCGGCGGGAGCGAGCTGGGCCGAGGCCGGCCGGGAGGCCAAGGCGAGAAGACCGAGGGCCGCGAGGCTGGTCCGGTGAAGCAATCACCCTCCGTGGAACGGGCGCGAACGCCGTGACGTCACCCTCCCCGGCGCGGCAGGCAACTTCGCTCTTTCGGGCGCGGTTCGGAAGCCGGCCGGCTCTCCTCGCCTCGGCGCCGGGCCGCCTCAACCTGCTGGGCGAGCATACCGACTACAACGGCGGGCCGGTGCTCCCCTGCGCCATCGAACGGCGCACCGCCGTGGCGGCCGGGCCCGCCCCCGGTTGGGCCGCCGTCTCCGCGCTGGACGGCACCCTCCACGCGCTCGATCCGGAAGCACCCGGCCGGGAACACTGGACCGACTACCTGACCGGCGTGGTCCGGGTGCTCCGGCAGGAGCGGCTCGCGCCGCCGGGAGCCCGGCTGGCCGTGGCGAGCACGGTCCCGCCCGGCGCCGGACTCGCCTCCTCGGCCGCGTTGTGCGTGGCGGCGGCCGGCGCGCTGCTCGCCCTCGCAGGTCGGCGGGTGGCG
>DATLYZ010000033.1:0-20134 GCA_035574255.1 Gemmatimonadales bacterium
GGCCACCCGCCCCGCCGGAGCCGGCACGGCGCCCGGCGTGGGCCAGCCGCTCCTCCCGCCGCGCGAGGCGTATCGCCGCGGCTGGATGCCGCTCGCCGCGACCGGGGTGACGGCCTTCCGCCGGGCGTATCCGACCTACGACGGGCGCGGGGTGATCATCGGCATCCTCGACAGCGGGCTCGATCCCGGCATTCCCGGCCTGGGCACGACGACCACGGGCGAACGCAAGGTGCTGGATCTCCGGGACTTCTCCGGCGAAGGGTCCGTGGCCCTCGTGCGCCTGACGGCGGCTGGCGATACGGTCGTGATCGCCGGGCGAGCCTACGGCGGCCTGTCGCGGGTCCGAGCCCTCACGGCGGGTCCCCTCTTCGGCGGGGCGATCCGCGAACTCCCGCTGGGCGAGATGCCGGCCTCGGACCTCAACGGCAACGGGACCAATACCGACACGCTGGCGCTCCTGGTCGCCCGCGCGCCGGATGGCTGGGTCGTGTTCGCGGATACCGACGGCGACGGTTCCCTCGGCGACGAACGGCCGGTGCACGACTACCTCGCGGCCCGGGAGATCTTCGGCTGGGCCCCGCCGGGCGCGGAGCCCCGGCTCCACCTCGCGGTCAATCTCCGGGAGGAGCGCGGCGTCCCCCACCTGGACCTGTACTTCGATACCAGCGCCCACGGATCCCACGTGGCGGGGATCGCGGCCGGGCACAACCTCTACGGGGTCGAGGGGTTCGACGGCGTGGCGCCGGGTGCACTGCTGCTCGGCCTCAAGATCGCCGACAACGCCCAGGGCGGGATCTCCACCACCGGCAGCATGCGTCGCGCCCTGGCCTACGCCGTCGAGTTCGCCCGGGCCCGCCGGATGCCCCTCGTGCTCAACATGAGCTTCGGGGTGGGGAACGAGCAGGAAGGCGCGGCCCGCATCGACTCCCTGGTGGACTCGGTGCTCGCGGCCAACCCCGATGTGGTCTTCGCCATCAGCGCCGGCAACGACGGACCGGGCCTCTCAACCATGGGGTTCCCCGGGTCCGCGCCGCGCGCAATCGCGGTGGGCGCCACCTATCCCGCCGTCTTCCTGGGCGCCGGGCCCGGAGGCCACGATCCGGTGGCGTTCTTCAGCTCGCGGGGCGGCGAGCTGGCCAAACCCGACCTCGTGACGCCGGGGGTCGCGTACTCCACGGTGCCCCGCTGGAACACCGGCGGTGAGCAGAAGGGAGGGACCAGCATGGCGGCGCCGCACGCGGCGGGACTGGCCGCGCTGCTCGTGTCAGGCCTGGTGCAGACCGGCCGCCCCGTGATCGCCGGAGAGGTCCGCCGCGCCCTCATGGTGACGGCCCGGCCCGCCCTCGAGAGCACCTACCTCGACCAGGGCACCGGGGTCCCGGATGTGGGGGCCGCCTGGCGCTGGCTGGAGGGGAGGCACTCCATCCCCGAGGTGGGCGCGGTTGCGCTGTCCGGCGGCACGTCGGCCGCGTTCCGCGTGGTCGAGCCGGGGACGGCGCCGGACACCACGTTCCGCTTCCGGCTCACCTCCGCCGGCGGCCCCGCCGGGCAGCGCTTTGCCCTCCGGTCGAACGCTGCCTGGCTCCGGGCCCCGGAGACCGTGACGCTGGACGGCGGGACGGGGGAGGTCACGCTGGCCTTCGACCGGATACTCCTGGCCCGGCCCGGAGTCTACACCGGCGTGGTGACCGGCTGGACCCCCGATACCCTGGCCGGTCCCGCCTTCCGGCTGGTAAGCACGGTCGTGGTGCCCGAACAGGGCGACCCGGTGGTCGCGCGGCTCGGCCGCATCCCCGCCGGGGGCACGGGCCGGGTGTTCTTCCGGGCCGAAGCAGCGCGGCCCTTCGCCGCCGCTTTCGCCACCGGGTCGCGGGGCGAACAGGTCCTGGCCTACCTCCACGAGCCGCACGGGCAGCCCTACCGCGAGGAGAACGGCATCGCCGCGGGGCACGGGGAGGAGGCCGGCGGCTACGTGGTGGACGCGCGGGACGTGGTACCCGGCCTTTACGAGGCGGTGGCTGTGGCACCGCCGCTCCAGTCCGCCGACGTCACCATCGTGGTTCAGTCCGCCCCGGTCACCATCCAGGCGGGGCGCGGCGCCGACCATGTCCGGATCACCCTCCGGAATCGAACCAAGGACCCCGTCACCACCGAGCCGTTCGCCATGGTGGTGGGCGCCGAACAGGTGGTCAACGTCACGGCTCGCGGCTCCGCGGTCCAGCACGTACGCTTCCAGGTCCCGGACTGGGCCGTCCATGCGGTGGTGGACGTCGCGATGCCGCGCGAGCAGTGGCCCCGGTTCACCGACTTCGGCGTGACCGTCTTCGATAGTGCGGGGCGGCAGCTTGGCAAGTCGCCACTCAACTACGCGTTCGGCCGCCTCCACCTCACGCTGCCGGGCAGCGCGTTCCCCGCCGAGGTCGCCCTCTTTCCGGGGTTCAGCGATCCAGGCGACTCCACCCAGTGGGTGGCCGACGTCTCGGTCCGGCTCTACGCCGACTCGGCGCACGTGGTGCGGTTGGAGCGGACCGCGATGTCGCTCGCCCCCGGCGCCGAGGCGAGCGCGACCGTGCCCTGGCGCGAACCGTCCCCGCCGCTCGCTCCCGGGTTCGCCCCGCTCGCGATCATCGTGGTGCCGGAAAGGGAACGCACCTGGACGCGCGAGGTGAGCCTCCCGGCCCCGTCCCTCTCGCGCCGGCCATGAGATCGCGACTCGTCAGGGTCGCCGCCGGACAGGGGTTCTGGGGCGACTGGCTCGAGGCGCCGATCCGCCAGGTGCGCGGCGGCCCCATTGACTACCTCATGATGGACTATCTGGCGGAAGTCACGATGTCCATCATGCAGAAACAGAAGCGGCGGGATCCGGCGGCGGGATACGCTCGCGATTTCGTTCCCCTGATGGAGCGGTTGCTGCCCGATCTGATCGGGCGAGGCGTCCGGGTGGTGACCAATGCCGGCGGGGTGAACCCGCGGAGCTGCGCCGAGGCGGTGCTCGGCGTGGCGCGGAAGCTGGGCCTCCAGGGGAAGCTCCGGGTGGCCCTCGTCACCGGCGACGACATCCTGCCCCGGCTCGACGAACTCCTGGCCCGGGGGCACGACCTCGCCGACCTGGAGACCGGCCGGCCCTTGCGCGAGATCCGCGACCGGGTCCAGTCGGCCAACGCCTATCTCGGCATGGCGCCGGTGGTGGCGGCCCTCCGGACCGGCGCCCAGGTCGTGATCACGGGCCGGGTCACGGACACGGGACTCACCCTGGGGCCGCTGGTCCACGAGTTCGGCTGGGCGCCTGACGACTGGGACCGGCTCGCAGCCGGCACCGTGGCGGGACACATCCTCGAGTGCGGGGCCCAGGCGAGCGGCGGCAATCTGCTCCGCGACTGGAAGACGGTGAAGGATCTGGCCCACGTGGGGTTCCCTCTCGTGGAGGCCGCGCCCGACGGTACCTTCGTGGTGACCAAACATCCGGGGACCGGCGGCGTGGTGAACATCGCCTCGGTCACGGAACAACTGGTCTACGAGATGGGAGACCCGCGCAACTACATTACCCCGGACGGCATCGCCGATTTCACCACGATCCGGCTCGAGCAGGCCGGCCGCGACCGGGTGCGGGTGAGCGGAATTCGAGGCCGGCCGAAGACCGATCGGCTCAAGGTGTCCATCGCGTATTTCTACGGCTACAAGGCGGTCGGGACCCTGGTGTACAGCTGGCCGGAAGCGTACGACAAGGCACGGGCCGCCGACCGGATCCTCCGCGCCCGCCTCGACGATCTGGGGCTCCGGTTCGAGCAGATCCTCACCGAATACGTCGGCGTGAACGCGACCCACGGCCCGCTGGCCGGCCCGCCGGACCCGGACCTGCCGGAGGTGCAGCTTCGCATCGGGGTCCGGGCCCGCGACCGCGAACCGGTCGAGCGCTTTACCCGCGAGATCGCGCCGCTCGTGCTCACCGGACCGCCCAGTGTAACCGGCTTCGCCGGCGGCCGGCCCGAGGTGCAGGAAGTGATTGCGTATTGGCCCGCGCTGATCGACCGGCGCGAGATCGAACCGGGGGTGCAGGTGGAGACGCTGGAGGCGTAGTGGAGGCCGGTCAACGGTGGACGGGAGGAGGAGCGGCGAAGTCCCGGGCCGTCCGGCCGTGCGCCGTGGCCCGGTGAGTGCTGGCCCGAAGGCGAGACGATGAAGCGCCCATCCCGGAGAACCGCCACGACAAGGGTCCAGCTCCGCTGGCTCGCCCATGCCCGTTCCGGCGACAAGGGCGACACGGCGAACGTGGGCCTCATCGCGCTCGAGCCGGAGTACTATCCCCTCCTCGTCCGCGAAGTCACGGTGGCGCGGGTGAAACGGCACTTCCGCGGGATGGCGCGCGACGTGGAGCGCTTCGAGCTGCCGAACCTCCAGGCGCTCAATTTCCTCCTGCACGGTGCCCTGGACGGCGGCGGCACCATCTCGCTCAAGACCGACGCCCAGGGGAAGGTCTACTCCACCGCGCTGCTCAGGATGGAGATCCCGGTGCCGGCGGCCCTCGCAAAGCGGGTGCGCCGGCGATGAGAGGGAGCGGGTTCCGCACCGGGCGCGCTCCGTGCCGTGCGTCGGGTGCCGGCTGGCGGCGGACACGCCCCGGAGCCGAGCCCGCCGCGCACCGCCCGGCGCCAGCACGGAGCACGCCGTACTCGGCGCCCGGCACCCGGCATGCCTGGCCAGACCGCTCGTGCCGGCCGCCCCACGCCCGCGGGGGACGCCGACCCTGCCCATGCCCCTCCTGATCGAGCAGGACTCCGGCATTCTCACCCTCCGGCTCAACCGGCCGGAGAAGCGCAACGCGCTCGATACCGGGATGATCGAGGCGCTGCACGCCGAACTGGAACGCGCCGAGCTGGACAGCCACGTGCGGGTGGTCGGACTCTCGGGCGCGGGCAAGGACTTCTGCGCCGGCGCCGATCTGGAGGAACTCCTGGCGTCCGCCGACCAGCCCATCGAGGAGAACGAACGCGCGGCCCGCCGGCTGGGTGAGGTCTTTCGGCGGCTGCGGGAGCTGCCCAAGCCCGTCGTGGCGATGGTGCAGGGGCGGGCGCTCGCCGGCGGCGCAGGACTCGCCACGGCCTGCGACCTCGTGATCGCGGCGGAGAGCGCCCGGTTCGGCTACCCGGAGGTCCAGCGGGGATTCGTGCCCGCGATGGTACTGGTCCTGCTTCGCCGCCAGGTGGGGGAGAGGCAGGCGGCCGACCTCGTGCTCACCGGCCGGCTGCTCTCCGCGCGTGAAGCCGCCGAGATCGGGCTGGTGTCCCGGGTCGTGCCGGACGCGGAGCTCGAGTCCGCCGCGCTGGCCTTGCTCCAGGCCCTGGCCGCGGCGAGCCCGAATGCGCTGGCACTCACCAAACGGCTCCTGTACCGGCTCGACGGCCTCTCCCTCACCGAAGGCCTGAATCTCGGGGCCCGAGTGAACGCGCTGGCGCGGGCCCACCCGGACTTCAAGGCCGCCGTGGCCAGGTTCCTCCGCTCGTGACCCGGATCAAGCTCTTTCTCGCCGTCCTGGGCTTCTGCCTCGCCCTGGCCGCTGTCGTGCTCGAGAACCGCCCCCTGGTCTGGGCGGCGATGGCGGTGCTGGCTGCGGCCCTCGCGGTCCGGCTGTACCTCAAGCGGGTCGGCGGTCGCGATTCCGCTGCCACCCGGCGCGATACCGGGTAACTCGGCTGCCGGCAGGCCGGCAGTATGCTCGGCTCATGCTGGCCCATCTCGCCTCCGAGCTGGTCCGCGCCGAGGAGCTGCTCCGCGTCCGGTTCGGCCATCCAGCGTTCCGGGCGGCACAGCGCCGGATCATCGGGAGCGTGCTCGCGGGGCGCGACACGCTGGCCGTGCTCCCGACCGGCGGCGGCAAGTCGCTCTGCTTCCAGATCCCGGCCCTGATCCGGGGCGGGCTCACGGTCGTCGTCTCCCCGCTCATCGCGCTCATGCAGGACCAGGTGGCCGCGCTCCGGAACCGCGGCCTGGACGCGGCACTCCTGAGCAGTATCCTGAGCCGCGAAGAAGAACGACAGGTCCTGGCGCGGGTCTCGGCGGGGGCGGTACCGTTGCTGTATCTCGCTCCGGAGCGCGCGCCGCGCCTGGCGGGCCAGCTCGCCGGAGTCCGCGGGCGGGTCACCCTGCTCGCGGTGGATGAAGCCCACTGCATCTCGGAATGGGGTCACGACTTCCGGCCGAGCTATCGCCGCCTGGCGGCATTCCGAGCCGCCCTCGGCGATCCCCCGGTGGTCGCGCTCACCGGCAGCGCCACCCCGGAGGTGCGACGGGATATCATCGCCTCGCTGGGGCTCCGGGCGCCGGCGCTGCACCTGAGTTCGTTCGATCGTCCCAATCTCCGGTTCGAGGTCCGGGTCGTCCGGCAACGGGCCGAGCGCCTGGCGCTGGTGCGGGAAGAACTGCGCCGGCGACCGGGGCTTGCGATCGTGTACTGTCCCACCCGGCGCCTGGCGGACGACCTCGCCCGGGCCCTCCGGTTCGCCGGGGTCAGGGCCGAGGCGTACCATGCAGAGCTGGGCAAGGCGCGGCGGCGGGCGGTGCTGGAGCGCTTCACGCGGGGCGATCTCGACGCCGTGGCCGCCACCAGCGCATTCGGCATGGGGATTGACGCCCCCGAGGTGCGGCTAGTGCTGCACTGGGGCATCCCGCCCACGCCGGAGGCGTACTATCAGGAGGCGGGGCGGGCCGGGCGAGACGGCCGGCCGGCGCGGTGCCTCCTCCTGCACCACGCGGAGGACGGCGCTCTGCATCGCCGCCAGCTCGAGGTGACCTTTCCGCCCCGGCGGGTGCTCGAGGCGCTCTGGCGCGGCACGCGACCTCCGGCGAGGGTTGCTCCGGAGATCGCCGCCTCGGCGGAGCGACTCCGGGCCGAGCTGGACGCTGCCCAAGGTCGCGAGGCCTGGGACCGGGTGGCCGCCCGGAAGGCCCGCGCCGTGGCGCGGATCGCTGCGATCGAGCGTTACGCCACGGCCCGGAGCTGCCGGCGCGCGGTACTGCTTGCCTATTTTGGCGAGCGGCTCGAGCGGTGCAGCGGCTGCGATCGCTGCGATTGACGGCCGCGCCGGTCCCATCCCTCGGAGCGCTCTCCATGACCCCACCCGGTCTCGCGGTTTCCCTGGCCCTCACCGTCTCCCTGATCGGTGCGTCGGTCGGCCCGCTCCCCGCCCAGGTCCGCGCCCGCGCGGTTGGCGTCGCGCCCGGGGTCTTTCCGCCCGGCCCGCGCAATGCGATCACCGACGTGAGCGGCGTCCGGGTGGGCCATGCGACAGTGGACGCCGGCGACTCGATCCACACCGGCGTCACCGCCATCCTCCCCCATGGCGGCAACCTGTTCCTCGAGCGGGTCCCGGCGGCCATCCGTGTAGGAAACGGGTTCGGCAAGCTGCTCGGCGTCACCCAGGTGAGGGAGCTCGGCGAACTGGAGACGCCCATTCTGCTCACCTGCACCCTCTGCGTCTGGAAGGCGGCGGACGCGCTGGTGGCGTGGCTGCTGGAGCAACCGGGCATGGAACGGGTCCGTTCAATCAATCCCGTCGTGGGCGAGACGAACGACGGAGGGCTCAACGCCATCCGGCTCCGCCCCATCGGGCCGGCCGAGGTCCGGGCGGCGCTCGCGGCGGCAGACACCGGAGCCGTGGCGGAGGGATCGGTCGGCGCGGGGCGGGGGACCCGGGCCTTTTGCTGGAAGGGCGGGATCGGCACCGCCTCCCGGGTCCTGCCCCGGCGTTACGGCGGCTGGATCGTGGGGGTGCTGGTGCAGTCGAACTTCGGCGGCCTGCTCCAGGTGGCCGGCGCGCCGGTGGGGCGGGAGCTGGGCTGTGACGACTTTCGCGAGGCGCAGAAGGAAGACCAGGGCGACGGCTCGATCATGGTCGTGGTCGCCACCGATGCTCCGCTCCTGGCCCGGAACCTCGAGCGGCTCGCGGCGCGAGCCTTGTCAGGCGTTGCGCGTACCGGCTCCTACATGGACAACGGCTCGGGCGATTATGTCATCGCCTTCTCCACCGCCCCGGGGCTCCGCCGCCCCTTCGGCGAACGCCGTCCCGCGGCGCCGGAACTCGAGAACGAGGAGCTGGGCCCGCTCTTTCAGGCGGTGGTGGAAGCCACCGAGGAAGCGATCTACAACTCGCTGTTCATGGCAACGCCGGTGCGGGGTCGCGAGCGGACCGTGGAGCCCGTGCCGCTGCACCGGGTGCGGGAAATCCTGGCGCGGTACCGGGCGGGCGGACGGTAGGGCGTCTGGGGTAGCCCTTTCGTCATGCCCGGGCAAGCGGGTGGACGGTAGGGGCGTCGGGCAGTAGCCGTTCGTCATGCCCGCGCAAGCGGGCATCCAGTGCCCCTCGTTCGAATCGTCATGCCTGCGCAGGCAGGCACCCACACCCGACCAGCCTCGTGGCCCGGCGCCACCTGGACCCCCCGGCGTTCGCCGGGGTGACAACTCTGCGCCGAGTGGCCCGGCCGGCCTGCCGCCCGGACCCCGCCGTTCGCCGGGGCGACGGGCCGCGGTGCGTTGGAGCCTGCCGGCTCCGCCTCACACCGCTCTGATCCGGTAGATCCGCCCCGACGCCATGACCACGTACAGCTCCCCCTCCGCATCCTCGCCGAACGAGACCACGTTGTCGTTGAGGAGCGGCGGCGCGAGGGGCTGAAAGGCGGGGACCGGGGCGCCTCCCACGAGGCGCAGGCCCCGCACCCAGCCCCCGCAGTAGTCGCCGTAGAAATAGACCCCGCGGAGCGATGGGTAGCGCCGGCCGCGATAGACGTACCCGCCGGTCACCGCGCAGGTGGGACCGTGCGCCAGCTCCAGGATCGGCATCACGAGGCCCGCCGTCTGGCAACCCGTAGCCGGCTGGAAACAGTGCGCCCCCTCCACGATCGGCCAGCCGAAGTTCCGGCCCGCGCTCGCGCCCGCCGGGAGAAAACTCACCTCCTCCCAGAGGTCCTCCCCCACGTCGGCCACCCAGAGGTCGCCGGTCGCCCGGTCGAAGCTCCAGCGCCACGGATTCCGGAAGCCGAGCTGCCAGATCTCCTCCCGCCAGCCGGGGCGCCCCACGAACGGGTTGTCCGGCGGGATGGCGTAGGGGGTCCCGGCGTCCACGTCGAGCCGCAGGATCTTGCCGAAGAGTTCGGTGCTGTCCTGGGCCCGGCTGAGCGGGGCCCCGTCCTCGCCGGCGTCGCCCAGGCCGAGGTACAGCATGCCGTCCGGGCCGAACGTGACCAGGCCCCCGTAAAGCACGTTGGCCGGAAGCTGCGACTGGCTCAGGATGGTCTTTCGCGACGCGGGATCGGCATGATCGAACGAGGCATCCGCCTGATACTCGGCGAGCTGGCTGTCGCCGTTGAGATCGGCGTAGTACACGAAGAGGCGCCGGTTGGTGGTGTAACGAGGATGGAAGGCCAGGCTGTACACCCCGTACTCGCCGGTAGCCGGGTCGGTGAGCGCCGTGAGGTTGAGGAACGCCGAATCCTGGCGCACGCCGTTCTTGCGGAGGAGGATGCGGCCCGCGCGCTCGACCACGAGGAGCCGGGACGGGTCCCCCGGTGGGGCGGTGACGAATACGGAGAAATCGTAGCCGCTGTCCACCGGCTCGAGGACGATGGCCCGAGCGGGTGACGGGCCGGACGAGTCCCCGCAGGCGGCAGCGGTCGCAAGGAGGATGAGGAGCAGGATGCGGGCTCTGGCCACTGGCTCTCCTTGGGTAATGAGGGCGTTTCGAGCGGGACGGGTGCCTGGCTCGGGCTGAGGCGCCTCCGGGCGCGGACCCCGCTCGCCGGCCCCGGCATCGGGGACTCGGCCGGCCGGTGCCTCGGGGCACGCCTCTTTCGCCGGTCGCGCCCCGCGACGTGCGCCCCCCGGGTCCCCGGCCTCCCCCCTGCGGCAAAGATTAACCCGGTCCCGGCCGGCCATGTATATTACCTCTTCCGAACGACCGTTCGGATCACCCCCACAGCGCCCGAGCCCCATGGATCTCTCGCTCTACTTCACCGAGCAGCACTACCAGGTCCGGGAGATGGTCCGCGAGTTCGCCCGGAAGGAAGTGGCGCCGGTCGCCAGGGAACTGGACCGGACCTCCACGTTCCCATGGGAGAACGTCAAGAAGATGGGGGAACTCGGGCTCCTGGGGGTGCCGTGGCCCGAGGAATACGGGGGCGCGGGGCTCGACCAGCTCTCCTACTACATCACCATCCATGAAATGGCCAAGGTGGACGCCAGCCACGCCCTCACCATCAGCGCTCACACCAACCTCGGTACCTCGCCGTTCATGGACTTCGGCACCGAGGAGCAGAAACGGCGCTACGTGCCGCTCCTCGCCTCGGGCCGGGTGCTGGGCGGGTTCGGACTCACCGAAGCGGGAGCGGGGAGCGACGCCGGCGGCACCGCCACCACGGCGGTGGACCGGGGCGACCACTACGTCCTGAACGGTGCCAAGGTCTTCATCACCCACGGCGGCGTGGGGGAGATCTTCGTGGTGACGGCGCGGACCGAGCCGGGCAAGGGCCACCGCGGCATCACCAGCTTCATCCTCACCAAGGAAACCTGCGATCTCGAGCTCTGCCGCAGGTTGGGGGTGGGCCACGCGGAAGACCTGCCCCGGATTCCCGGGTTCCGGGCGGGCAAGAAAGAAGACAAGATGGGCTGGCGTGCCAGCGATACCCGCGAGCTCGTCTTCGAGGACGCCGTGGTTCCCAAGGAGAACGTGCTCGGCACGCCGGGGGAGGGCTTCGTCAACTTCCTCAAGACGCTGGACGCCGGCCGCATCGGCATCGCGGCCCTCTCGCTCGGCATCGCCGAAGGAGCCTACGAAGAGGCCCTCCGGTACGCGGGGGTCCGGAAGCAGTTCGGGAAGCCCATCGCGGCCTTCCAGGGGATCTCGTTCCAGCTCGCCGACATGGCGCTGGAGATCGAAGCCGGCACCCACCTCGTCTACCACGCCGCCTGGCTCAAGCAACACGGCAGGCCTTTCAAGAAGGAAGCGGCGATGGCCAAGCTGTTCTGTTCCGAGCTTGCGATGCGAGCCACCACCAAGGCCGTCCAGATCTTCGGGGGGTACGGCTACACCACCGAGTATCCGGTGGAGCGGATGATGCGGGACGCCAAGGTGTGCGAGATCGGGGAGGGCACCAGCGAGATCCAGCGGCTGGTGATCGCCCGGCAGATTCTGGGCGAGGTGGCGACCCACGGGTAACCCTTTGTGGCCTTTGGGGTTGCCCTGAACTCGCTCCGGCAGCATATTTGATCCATGCCACTGTCTGGGCCGGGTACCGGCATCGCACGCTTCCTCGCGGTTCTCCTCTCGGGGGCATTGCGGCGCCGGTTCTGGCCTCGTCTTGCGGGGCGGCCGGGGGATCGGGCCGCCCCGTTCGTGTTCCGCCGGTTTGCCCGTGGCCGGGCTCGTGTCGAGCCGGATCGGCCACAGCGCCCCATTCAGCAGTTGGTCGTTGAGAGACCCGGATGCCCCGCCGCGGGGGCGGCCGGGTCGGCCCCGCGCCTCCGGCTGCATGCCGCCAGGCGATCACCGGTTCCCGCTGGGCGGGTGGCCGGGGGCGGGGCTCGGACTTTCGGGGCCGGCGCCAGCGTGCCGGCCGAGGTTGTGACGCGTGAAACGCGAGATACTCATCAACGGTGGCCCGCGCGAGACGCGTGTGGCCATTCTCGAGGACGACCGCCTGGTCGAACTCATGGTGGACCGCCCGGACCGCCGCCGCATGGTCGGCGATATCTATCTCGGGCGGGTGGAAGCTGTCCTGCCCGGGATCCAGGCCGCCTTCGTTGACATCGGGCTGGAAAAGAGCGCCTTCCTGCACGCCTCCGATCTCCTCGAGCCAGAAGAAGACGAGGAGCCGGGCGAGAGCGAGGAGGGAGACGAGGTCTTCGAGGAGGCCGGCGACGCGGCCGCCCAGGGCCCGGGCGACACCCCCGCCGCGGACGCCGAGCGGCGTGACCGCCGGGACCGGCGGGGTCGAGGCGGAGGGGGAGGGGGCAACGGCGTCCCCGAACCCCGCCAGCGCGAGGTAAACACCCGCCGCTCGCTGCCGAACATCGGCGAGATCCTGAAGAAAGGCCAGACCCTGCTGGTCCAGGTGACCAAGGAGCCGATCAGCTCCAAGGGGTGCCGCGTGACCGCCCAGATCTCCCTGCCGGGGCGGTTCCTGGTCTACATGCCCTACGCCTCGCGGGTGGGCGTGAGCCGCAAGATCGAGAGCCGCGAGCTGCGCCAGCGGCTCCGGGAGATGGTCACCGGGCTCCTGCCCAAGGAGGCCGGCGGGGTCATCGTGCGCACGGTGGCCGAAGGTGTCACCGAGGAGCACTTCAAGCGGGAGATCGAATCGCTCCTCAACCTGTGGCGCAAGATCAATCGGAAGAAGACCTTCGTCCGGGCGCCGGCCCTGGTGCAGCGCGAGACCAGCCTCACGCGCGGGATCATCCGCGATCTCTTCAGCGCCAACGTGGACGCGCTGTACGTGGACTCGAAAGAACTCCACCACGAGATCGAGCAGTATCTGCGCCAGGTGGATCCCGACCTCATGAGCCGGGTCCACCTCTACACCGACGCGGTGCCGCTCTTCGACAAGTACGATATCGAGAGCGAGATCCGGGACCTCTTCAAGACCCGCTGCGACCTGCCGACCGGCGGGTATCTCATCATCCAGCCCACCGAGGCCCTGGTCTCGATTGACGTGAACACCGGGCGCTACACCGGCAAGAAGGATCCCGAGAAGACGATCCTCAAGACCAATCTCGAGGCCGCGCGGGAGATCGCACGCCAGCTCCGGCTGCGGGACATCGGCGGCATCGTGGTGTGCGACTTCATCGACATGGAGAGCCGCTCCAACCGCGACCGCGTCCTGCAAGAGCTCCGGATGTACCTGGGCCGAGACCGGGCCCGCACCAAGGCGCTGGCCGTCTCCGAGCTGGGGCTGGTCGAGATGACGCGGCAGCGGGTGCGGCCGTCGCTCTGGCACTCGATGACGACCGAGTGCCCGGCCTGCGCCGGGACCGGCCGGGTCTTTACCCCCGAAGTGGTGGCCCGGCGCGTCGAGCGCTCGCTCAGGCGGGCGGGCCGGGAGCGCCGGGAACGGCAGATCGCGATCCGGCTCCATCCCGAGGTGGCCCTGTACATCCTCGAGGAGGAGCCGAAGCTCATCCCGACCCTGGGCAAGCTGACAGGCCTGGACCTCGAGATCCGGGACGACCCGATGATGCGGGTGGACGAGTTCCGGCTGATGAGCCGCCCGGGCGGGCGCGACGTCACCGAACTCTACGCGGTGGCGTGAGGGGGTTGACCAAATCGCGATGCGGGAATAAGATACGCAGCTTTTTTTCGTCCAACTTGACCGACCCCCGTGCAGGATACCGGTTCATGTACGCAGTCTTTCGCGCCGCCGGCAAACAGTTCCGCGCCGAGAAGGGGATGACCCTCGAGCTGCCGCGGCTCGACGCCGAGCCGGGAAAGAAGGTCACCTTCAAGGAGGTGTTGCTCACCTCCGACGGCGAGACCGTGAAGGCGGGCACCCCGCTCGTCAAGGGGGCCGCGGTCACGGCCGAAGTGCTGGGCGAGGTCAAGGGCGAGAAGATCTACGTGTGGCGGTTCAAGCGGCGGAAGAACGTCCGGCGCAAGACCGGCCATCGCACCCGGTACACCCGGGTCCGGATCACCGATCTGAAGCTCGGCTGAGGCTACCATGGCGCACAAGAAGGGTGTCGGCTCCAGCCGGAACGGCCGCGACAGCAACCCCAAGTACCTCGGCGTCAAGCGGTTCGGGGGCGAGCGGGTGGTGGCTGGCAACATCCTGGTCCGGCAGCGTGGCACCAAGTTCCATCCCGGCAAGAACGTGGGCCGCGGGAACGACGACACGCTCTTCGCCCTCGTGGACGGGGTGGTCAAATTCGAGCACAAGGACAAGAAGCGGCTCAAGGTCTCGGTCTACCCGATCCAGGCCGCGAGCTGAGCGGGTTGGAGAGCCCAGGGTCCGTCCGGCGACGGCACTGCCTCTCGCGGACGGGCCCTTTTGCGTCCGGCCGGCTCGGCCCGAACGGCTCGAGCGGCCTGGCGCCGCCCCGCCGACCCTTCACTTCGCCCGGTGGTCCGCTCTCCTGCCCCCTTGTTCCCTGACTCCCCGTGTTGTCGTCGCAGGCGAGCGGCCTCTGAGGACGTCGTGCGTTCGGCCGGGGAGAGCCGGCCGGCGCCCGGGGCTTCTTGCGCCGCGAGGTGGGTGTCGCGGACCGGTCCGGGCGCTTCTCCCGGTTTCTGCCCGAAACAACCTGAGGTGCCATTCCGTTAGATTGCGCACGGCCCTCGATCAGGAGGCGTTTGTGGCCGGGATCCTGGATCGCCTGAACAAGGAACTGGAATCGTTCGGGAAGAAGGCGCAGGCGGCGCTGGACGAGGGGAAGCTCCGGCTGGAGCGACTGCGGCTCCAGCGCGAGCGGGACCAGGTCGCCAGTCGGCTGGGCTATGCGTTCCACCGCCGGGAGCGAGGTCAGGCAGTGGATCAGTACGAGATCGAGAAGTACCTCCAGCAACTGGACGAGCTGGGCAACGCGATAGCCCGGGTGGAACGGGAGCTCGCCAGCGTGAGGGCCGAGACGGTTTCGGTCGGCGACGCCCCGCCGCCCGGCGCGTCGGCACCGGCGGAGGCCGCCGTGGTGGAGGAGGGCAGGTCGCCGGCAGCGGGCTAGTACCGCGGCGGCAGGGTGCGATACCGTTCGCGGAGCTCGGTTTGCCGAGTGGTCGGGGGGATGGCCGTCCCGCCGATGAAGACCTGCTCGGCCCGGGTGGAGAGCTCGAACGGGTCGCCTGACCACACCACGAGGTCGGCTGTCTTGCCCGGCTCCAGGCTGCCATAGCGGTCGCCCACGCCGAGCACCCGGGCCGGGGCGAGGGTGACGGCGCGGAGCGCATCGTCCCAGGGGAGGCCGTTCCGCACGGCGTTGCCCGCGGCGAACCGCAGGTTCCGGTAGTTGAATTCATCGGTTTCCACCAGCACCACCTCGACCCCAGCCTCCCGGAGCAGCGCCGCGTTGTCGAGCCGCGCACCGAGCGCGTCGAAGCTCGGGATGTCGGCGAGCGGGTCGAGAATCACCGGCACCCCGGCCCGGGCCAGCCGGGGGCCCACTCGCCAGGCTTCCCGGCCCCCCACGATGGCCGCGCGGAGCCGGTATTCGCCCGCCAGCCGGAGCGCGCTCTCGATATCGCTCTGGCGGTTCGCGATCAGGAACACCGGTACCTCGCCCCGGAGCACGGGGCCCAGCGCCGCGAGCTCCGATCCAGGGGCGGCGAGCGGCTGGATCTGGTTCTTCCGGTAGTCCTGCGCCCGGCGCTCGTACTCGCGGGCGTCGTCGAACAACTGCCGGAGACGCTGGAGCACGCCGGCCCGGCTGCCGCCGCCCGCCCCTTTGCTCTCGGTGCTCAGGTCCATCACCATCGCGGCGGGCGAGCGGACCACGAGGTCCTCCACCCGGTCGCCGGCCAGCCGGATGAAAACGCCCTGGCCGGCGATGAGGCCGCCGCTCGGGACCGAGAGCGCCGCCGTCACCCCTTCGGCCCGGGTGATCGGGATGAGCACTGACTGGGGGTTGATCCCTTCGGCCACGTTGAAGGCGGGGTTGACCTCGCCGGTCTTCACGGCCTCGCGGGTCTCCGAGACGGACCCCACCTCGAAGAGACCCAGGTTGGTCCACGCGTGGATGAGCCCGGGGGTCACCCACTTCCCCGCGGCGTCAATCCGGGTGGTGCCCTCCGGGATCGTGATGTCCCGCCCCACGGCGGTGATGCGGCCGTGTTCGACCAGCACGGTTCCGTGCTCGATCCGGGGACCGGAAACGGGAAACACCGTGGCGTCCGTGATCGCCACGGCCTGGGCTGAGAGCGGCTCCCTTGCGGCGGCGAGCAGAGCCAGGAGTAGCCACCGAGCCCCGGTCGGGGCGCCGCGGGGCGTCGGGTTGCTCCGGTGCTGGATCCGGCCGGCCCGCGGCCGGCCCGTGCCGTCCTTCCGCCCTGCCGCGATCATCGTCCCACCCCCGGTTCCGCCGTCCCGAGGTTGAAATCGGTTGCGGGCCGATGGGCCGGATCGTGCCGGTCGAACACCAGCCAGCCGTCGTTGTACACCTGGTCCGCCCTGGCGTACACCGAGAAGGGGTCGCCCGACCAGAGCACCACATCCGCGCGCTTGCCGGGCTCCAGGCTGCCGGTGCTCCCGTCAATGCCGAGCACCCGGGCGGGGTTGAGCGTGATCCAGCGGATCGCCTGCTCGGGGCCCACGGGAATCCCGGCCTGGACCCCGGCGTACATCGCCTTCGCCGCTTCTTGGTTGAGTCGCTGGATTCCGCTCGGGGAGTCCGAGTGAATGACGACCGGCGCGCCGGCCTGCTCCAGCAGGGCGGCGTTCTCGCGGATCCCGTCGAACGACTCCATCTTGAAGCCCCACCAGTCGGCCCAGATGGAGGCGGCGACACCTTCGCGCGCCAGCACGTCGGCGATCTTGTACGCCTCGACGGCGTGGTGGAAGGAGCGGATCCGGAACCCGAACTCCCGTGCCAGGTCCAGCATCTGCATCATTTCGTCGGCGCGGTAGCAGTGGTTCTGCACCAGGATCTTGCCGCGCAGCACCTCGGCCAGGGTTTCGAGCCTGAGGTCGCGATCGGGCGGATCGCCACTCCGGGTCTGGAGCCACCGGTCCCACTTCCGGCGATACCGTTCCGCCTCGATGAACGCGGCGCGATAGCCTGCCACGTTGCCCATCCGGGTGGACGGGCCGCCCCGGCTCTGGTACACCCGTTTGGGGTTCTCCCCGCAAGCCATCTTCAGGCCGTAGGGTGCGCCGGGGTATTTCATCTCCTGCACGCTCCGGGCGGGGATGAGCCGGAGCACCGCGGAGCGCCCGCCGATCAGGTTGGCGGAGCCGGGAAGCGCCTGGATCACGGTGACGCCACCGGCGATGGCGAGGGGGATCTGGGGATCCTGGGGCCAGAACGAGTGCTCGGCCCAGACCTGGGCCGTGACCGGGTTGGTGGCCTCGTTGCCGTCGCTCTCCGCGAAGGTGCCGGGTGCCGCGTACACGCCGAGATGGCTGTGGGTGTCGATGAGGCCGGGGGTCACCCACTTGCCCGTGCCGTCCACGATCGTGGCGTCTGGCGGGGGGACGAGATCGGTCCCCACCGCGACGATCTGCCCCTCGCGGAAGTGAATCGAGGCGTTTTGGAGCACTGGCCCGGCCGCCGTGAGGATCGTGGCGTTCCGGATGAAGACCGGGGGATACGCCCGGCGCTGATAGGCGGACGGATACTGGGGGCGCTCCCAGCTCGCGCCGCCGCCCGCGGGGGCGGGGGCAGTCTCCGCGCCCCGGGTGGCGGCGCTGCAGGCGCCGAGCCCGGCAAGGAGCAGCGGGAGGAGCGGGGAGAGACCACCGGCCTGCCTCGGCATAGTCACCTCCATCGGGGTCGAACGGCCGTCACGGGTAGTCGGCGATGAACTCGATCGGGGCACCGGACAGGCTGACTCGTACCAGCCGGTGGGGCGCGGCGGTCGTCACGTAGAACGTGACCCGCGACTGGCCGCCCTCGAGCACGGCGCGATACGCCTCGACCTCGGTGGCGCCCACGGGCACCCGCTCGGTGCTCACCACGGTGAGGGACACCGGCTTGACCCGGTTCTCGCCGCCGCTGAAGACCTCGAACGTCCAGCGCACGTTGGGGCCCCAGTCGAGCGCGGGGAGCAGGGGCTGCAGGGCGTTGTCGTCCAGCACGGCCGCTCCGACGGCCGTGTCCACCTGGATGGTGCGGGGCCCGTCCGGCCCCGGGACCCGGGCGGTGCCGCGCACCCGACCGCCGCCGTAACTGAGCTCGACCCTGGTCTCCTGCCCTTGCACGCGGCCGCTTTGCTCCAATCGGCGAGGCCGCCCGGCGCTGTCGAGCTCCAGGCGGGTGATCTGGTTGATCACCTCGCCGATGTCAGTCCGTTCGGTGTAGGTGAACCCGCCCTCCGTGACCTCCAGGGCATAGACCTGGCGGCCCACCGGCCGGCCCTGGGCCACCACGAGCAGCGAATCCCGTCGCGGCGCGAGCCTGGCGGGGTTGAACGCCAGCGGCCGGGTGCGGGGCTGGATGTCCTCCGGTTTGAGTTCGGTCCCTTCGAGACTCACCAGCTTGACCGGGGCGAGTTTCGCGAGGCGGGCATGGAGCCGGGTGGCGTCGCCCACGACCACGACCAGCGCCGAGTCGGGCTTGATGAGCTGGCGTGCCGCCTCCCGCACCCGGGCCGCGGTGACGCCGGCCACGCGCTGGCGGAAGGTGGCGACAAAGGCGGCCGGCATGCCGAACTGGCGCGCCTCGGTCACCTGGGCGGCGAGCTGGCTTACCGTCTGGACGGCGAAGGGGTACCCGTCCACCAGCGCGCCCCGCGCGTCCTCCAGCTCGCCTAACGGAACGAGGTCGCGCCGGATGCCCCGCAGGAGGCCGAGCAGGTCGGCGAGTGCGCTGTCCGCCACGGGCTCGGGGACCTCCACCCCCGCCTGGAAGAGGCCGAGCAGCCGGGTGCGGAGGAGGGACGCGAAGGCGATGTCGCTCCAGCCGCGGGTGGACTGGACGTGGCGGACCAGGCGGCCGTCGTCGTCGCCCAGGAGGCGCGCGGCCACGAGCCCCGCATAGAGGACGGTGTCGGAGCCGGGGCCTGTGGTGTTGCCCACCAGGATGTTGGCGCGTTCGGCGCCGGGGTTGTGGACCAGCAGGATGCCGGTCCGGGCCTTCGCCGGGACCGGCGCCGGGAGGGGGGCCGGCGGCGCCCCGCTCCAGCCCGCGAAGGCCCGGGTGGCGAGCTGCCGCGCCCGGGCTAGCGTGACATCGCCCGCCATCACCAGCAGCGCGCCGTTCGGCCGGAACCGGGCGCGGCGGAACGCTTCGAGGTCGCTCCGGGTGATGCCCCGCAGGGTGGCCGGTGTGGCGCGTGCGCCGTACGGGTGGCCGCCGTAGAGCGCCATCATGAAGATCCGGGCCGTGACGGCGCCCTGCGAGCTGAGTTCGTTCCGGAGGGCGGCGATGGTCTGCGCGCGCTGGGCCTCGAACTCGGCCGAGTCGAGACGGGGCCGAAGCACGAGGTCGGCGAGGAGGCCGAGCGCGGTCTCGGCGTGGGGGGTGAGGACGTCGGCCTGGAGGGTGAGATTGTCGGGTGTGGCGGAGGCGGACAGCGAGCCGCCGATCCGCTCCACGAGGTCGGCGATCTCGGGCCCGCTCCGGGCACCCGCGCCGCGCGTGACGAGAGCGGCGAGCAGGTCGGCCACGCCTTCCTTCCCCGGCGGGTCGTAGGCCGTGCCCGCGGGGAGCGAGAGGGTGACGGCGACGATCGGCTGGCGGTGATTCTCCAGCACCAGCAGGCGCAAGCCGTTCGGCAGCACGGCCTCCTGCGAGGCGGGATAGGCCACCGGGCGCAGGGGCAGAGGGGCGGGAGGATTCGGGGGATACTGCGCGCGGGCCGCCGCCGGGGCGGCGAGCCCGAGCGCCAGCAGCATCGGCCGGGGGTGCCTCACGAGCCGGCTCCCGGCGTCACCAGCAGAGTCACCGCGTTGGCCGGTTGCAGGTAGGTGCGGGCCACCCGGCGGAGATCGTCCAGGGTGACCGCGTCGTACCGGGCGTACTCGGTGTTGACGGCTTCCACCGCGTTGTGAAAGGCGGCGGCATGCTGCAGCGCCTCGGCCACTTCCTCCGGCCGCTGGCGGCCGCTCACGGTGGTGGCCCGCTCGATCGCCCGGGCCCGGGCGAGATCGGCCTCGGTGAGGCCCGGCCCCTGGGCCCATGTCACCTGGGCCCGGAGCAGCGAGACCAGCGAATCGGCCCCCACCCCGGGAACCCCGGCGGCGAAGAGCCCGAAGACGCCCGCCTCGCGCCGGCTGGCCAGGGTGCCGGCCTCGGTGGCGGCGGCGGCGCGGGCGCTGTCGCGCAGGACCTGGTTCAGCCGGGCGCCACGACCCTGCGCGAGGGCGATCCCCAGGAGCTCCAGCGCCGGCACGTCGGCATGATCGTGGCCGGGGATCCGGTAGAAGAGGCCGGCGGCCGCGACCGCGGCGCGCGCCGCGTCCAGCCGGAGTTCGCGGGCCGCCGGGGGCGCGGCGGCATCGCAGGCGG
>DATLYZ010000034.1:0-65373 GCA_035574255.1 Gemmatimonadales bacterium
TCCCGAATCGCCCACTCAATCAGGGTGTCGAAGAGCGGATGCCCGGTCCCATGAGCTTCGTCCGTTCGGGGACATGCACCTTGCTCGCGACGCTGACGAGCTGTTTGTCGAACACGAAGGGGGTGTCGTAGTTGTCGGAGAGAGGCTCCCGGCGCTCCCGAGCGAGTTCCAGGAGGGCGGTCGGCGTCGAGCCGATGTGCCAAACCGGAAAGTGATCGTCCTTCCGGACCGTTCCTCCACAAGCCGTCCACGCGCGCTCGAAGAACCGCTGGATGAAAAGGGGCTGAAGCCGGCGCTCGTCCGATGCATCCCGCAGCTCGCGCGCCGATCTCAAATCCAGGCGTGAAGCGAGGGAGGTCTTCTTCTGGAGTGCCATGAGCCTCGCGGCCCTCTCGTTGGATGCCGTCGTGAGGGCTGCGTCGGTTTCCCGGGCGCTGGCCGATTCATCGTCGGTGTCAATCGCGCTCTCGATCAGCCGCACCAGCGGCACGTCCTCCAGCCACTCGTCGATCACGTCGTAGACCCGGTCGGACCCCATCTGCTCCCGCATAACGTCCAATTTCGAGAGGACCTTCTGGAGGACCGATCCTTCCCGCGTGTTCTGGGCAACCAAGTTGTAGACCCAAACGTCGTCGGCCTGACCGTACCGGTGGATTCGCCCCATCCGCTGTTCGAGCCGGTTCGGGTTCCACGGGATGTCCCAGTTGATGAGGTAGCGGCAGAACTGAAGGTTGATGCCCTCACCCGCCGCGTCGGTGGCGACCATGATCTTGGCGCGCGTCCTGAACTGTCGCTGAGCCTGCTTACGAGAGTCCACATCCATGCCGCCATGGATCGTGGCGACCGTGTACCCCTTCTCCTCGAGCCGTCTGGCGAGGCTCTCCAGCGTGTCGCGGTGCTCCGTGAAGATCAGGAGCTTCTCATCCTCCGAGCGGATCACGTCGGAGGAATCAAGGACGGCGAGGAGTTCGGCGAACTTTGCCTCCTTATGATGCTTCAGGCTGTCAGCCAGCCGGAAGAGCCGTTCGACCTCGTCCCGCTCTTCCTCGACCTTGTCCGGGTCATCCGTCAGGACCTGACGGAAGATCCGCTGGTCGATCCGCTCGCGTTCCTCTTCGGTCAAGTCCTCGTATTCCGTGATGTCGCGCGGATCGCTGGGATCGGGAGTTCCCCGGAACAGCCGCTTCTTCTCCGCCTCGGACCGGCTCGGATCACGCAGTATGGAGAGGACCTCGTTGAGCGCACGGAGACGGTTCTCGAGGGTCCGAGTGATCGCGTAGAGGCTGCTGGCGAGGCGGCGCTGCATGACCATGAGGGTCAGTTCGACGTTCCGGTTCCTTTTCGCCTTGGCCTCCCTGCGCTTTGAGCGGACGTAGCTCGTGACCTCGTCATAGAGGGTCTTCTCCTCCGGCGTGAGGTCGTAGCTGATCGTCTTTGTGTGGCGCTCCTTGAAGAGGGGGCGGTTGTCCCAATCGACCATCTCCTCCTTCAGGCGACGAAGAAAGAAGCGGTTCCGCGCCTTGATGATCGGGCGCTCGTCCTCAAAGTCCTGCTCGCCCGATGCTCCGTAAGGCGCTGTTTGCTCGCGAACCCGGTCGGCGACGTGTTCATCTTTCTGGAACAGGTCTTCATCGAGGAGCAAAAGGAGCCGGCGAAACGTGTCCTTTCTTCCTCGATGCGGAGTCGCCGTGAGGAAAAGCAAGTGATCGGTCTTGCGGGCGAGCGCCTTCACCGCCTTGTACCGTTCGCTTTCCTCCAGCTTGGTGCCGTACTCGTAGGCCGAGAGCTTGTGGGCTTCGTCAACCACCACGAGGTCCCACTGGGTTTCGGAGGCGGCCTTGAGACAGCCCTCATTGCGAGCGAGGAAATCGATGGAGGTGACGAAGATGCCCTCTTCGTAGCGGGAGAACTGGCCGGGCTCGGCGTCGAAGGATGCCCGATTCACCAGCCGCGCGTAGAGTCCGAACTTCTCCTGGAGCTCGTCTTCCTTCCACTGCTTGGTCAGGCCACCCGGGGCGATAATCAGGACCTTCTGGAGTACTCCCCGGAAGAGCAGCTCCTTGATCAAAAGCCCGGTCATGATCGTCTTGCCGGCACCTGTATCGTCGGCGAGCAGAAACCGGATTCGCGGCAGGGGGAGGAGGTAGCGATAGACCGCTTCCACCTGGTGAGGAAGCGGATCCACGATGCTGGAGTTGATCGCGAAGAGCGGGTCGAACTGGTGCGCGATCCGAATGCGTTCCGCCTCGGCACCGAGCAGGAAGAGCCTCGCGTCGCCATCGAACGTATGCTGTTGGCCACGAACTTTGACGAGAGCCGCCAGCTCATCAGCGGCGAGGGGACGCTTCACCAGCCGGCGGGACTGAAGGCCGACGCCTTCGACCAGCGTCTTACCTCCGAAGGGAGCCACGCGCTGGATCTCGACGAGCTCGGAGGGCTCCAGACCCGATACCACGTCGCCGGGCGCAAGGTTGCTGTTGTCGTTCGTCGTCACCCTAAGATCTTGCTCGTCCATCCCGGAAATTCTCCGTGCCGGCTTCGCCTTCTTCCGCCCGCACCGCCTCGAGCGATCGCGGCGCCCACCACAGGTGCAGCGTCGAGGCGGCGCCATGGCGGAACGACTTCTCCGGCACGGCGGCCCGGTTGACGCCCCCGCGCCGCCCCGCGACCTCGCCGAGCTCCCTCTTCACAGCACCCTCCACCAGGGCGCGGCCAGCACCCGGCGGGTCAGAGGAAACACCTCGTCGCCACCGTAGAGCAGGAGCCCCCCGTCGCTCCGGTCCTGATATTCATCGAGAAACGTCTCCAGCCCCCTGGCATCGGCCGGAAGCGCCCGCGTGGCCGTCTTGACCTCGATCGGCAGCAGGCGTTTGGCCGACTCGATGACGAAATCCACCTCCGCGCCATCGGCTGTCCGCCAGTACAGGATCTCGGGCCTCGGCGTCTCCAGGTCGCGCCAGGCAAGCAGGTCGAGGAGCACGAGGTTCTCCAGGTGCGCGCCGCGGGGCTCGGATTCTCCGGCGAGATGCAGCGCGAAGGCGGTGTCGCACCAGTAGAGCTTGGGCGCCTTGATGAGCCGCTTCGTGCGGTTGACCGCAAAGGCGGACAGCCGGACGGCGAGATAGCTCGCCTCGAGCACGTTCAGGAAGCGGTGCACCTGCGGCTGGCTGATCCCCACGTCGCGGCCCAGCTCCGCCTGGTTGAGCAGCCCGCCGAGGCGCAGGCAGGCGGCCTGGGCCAGGCGGCGGAAGTCCGCCAGGTTCTCGACGGCCCGCAGCTCCGGGAGGTCGCGCTCGAGATAGGTCTGGAGATAGCCGGTGAACCAGAGCGCGCGCTCGCCCGGGTCCGCCAGCTCGTGCGCCGGCACCGGAAACCCGCCCCGGCGCACCGCCTCGCGCCAGTCGAGCGGCCCCGACGGGGAGCGAGCGATCAGGTCGGGCCATTTCGAGAAGCGGGCGGCGAGCAGCTCCCGCCACAGGCCGGTGCGCCCTCTCCCGGCGATCTCGCCTACGGTGAGCGGCCACAGCGTGACATAGCTCGCGCGTCCGGCCAACGTCTCGCCGATCTGGCGCAGCCTGAGCAGGTTCGCGGATCCGGTCAGCACGAAACGCCCAGGGCGGCGGGGGCGGTCCCGGTCCACCGCCCGCTTGACGGCGATGAGCAGGTCCTTCGCACGCTGCACCTCGTCGAGCACGAGCGTGGGCGCGCGGGCGACCACGGCCTCGGGATCGGCCTCGGCCTGGAGCCGCACCCCGAGGTCGTCGAGCGTGAGGTACGGGCGCGCGGCCAGCGCCGGGTGCGACCGGACCAGCGTGGTCTTCCCCGTCTGGCGCGCGCCGAGCACCACGACCACCGGGTTGACGCGCAGGGCCGCCGCCAGCGAACGGGTGGCCGCCCTGGGGAGCAGGGCCAGGCCGGTCTTGGATTCCATGGCGGTATGATAATCATACTTACGCGGTATGGTCCAGCCCCGAACCGGCCCTGCGGCCATCACCCGGAGCCGACCCGGCTCTCGAGGCCGGAGCCGAACTCGTCGAGTCGGCGATCGCCACGCTCGACCTCCGGAGTGCGTTCGATGTCCATCACGATGGCGCGGGGACGGGGATTCGAGCGCCCGCCCCCCCGTGGGTGGGCCATCCCCGACAAGCGCCTGTTCGGACCGGCCACGTGGCAGTCGCGCCACGGGAGCGCGCAGGCCGCCGGTGGCATCGGCGCAGGCCGCGCGGGAATCACGCGCCGCCACGCTCCGCCTCACGCCCCCTCCACCGGCCTCGCCAGCCCATACCCCCGATACCGCCCCGCCCCGATCAGCATCGGCCCGACCACCGGCTCCTCGAACACCAGAATGGCGTGCGCATGCCGCCGCTCGCTCCCGTCCTTCCGCGTGAGGCGCGGGAACACGTGCGCCGGCGGCACCCCGAGATGGGCGGAGACCGATGTCACCACCACCTCCCGCGGCCGGGGAAGCCCGATCGCCTCGCACCCCGCCGCGATCATCTCGGCCGCCTCCCGCTGATAGGCCGCCCGATCCTTGGCCCTGGGATGCCGGTCGAACGCCACCGGCGTCACCGTGGCCCAGTGCGTGGCCCCCTCCGGGTGGGCCGTCCACGCCTCCGGCCGCAAGGCCCACCGTGGCCGCGGACCCAGCTCGCGCCCCAGACGCCACACACCGAGCGGACCCAGCCTGAGCTCGGTCACCCGGCCGAGCACCCGGAGCACCTCGCGCCGCTCGGCGGGCGCGAGCCCGGCCGGGAGCGCCGCCGCCACGCCCAGCAGGTGCCCGTCGGCATGGGGATGGCCCACGAACGCGGGCGGGACGAACGCGAGGTGCGGTCCCTCGAGAGGCGAGCCGCCGGCCGCGTGCCCGCTCACGATCCGGCGCACCGAGTCGGGAACGTCGTTCGCCCGGCTCAGGAGCGCCTCGCGCCAACGCGCCACGAGCCCCGCTGCGCCGGCCAGCCCGAGTGCACGGTAAGGCCCATCCGCCGGCTCCAGGGTGAACCCGACGAGGTGGGGGCTCCACACCGTGCCCGCCACCGCCGCCCCGAGATCGTCGAGCGTGAGCGAAGACGCCATGCGCCACCCCTCCCCTGTTCGAGATGGTCGGGGCGAGACCCCGACGGATCCGCGGAGCGCCCTGACCAGAGCGCTTCAATCGCTCCGGCCCGGAGCCTCCATTGCGGCGCCCGGGTTCGGGCCCCGGGCCGCCTATTCTGCCACCGGGGTGTGACAGCGAGCGCGACCGCTCCCACTCGCCGGCTTCACCCTTGCTCCTTTACCGCCACGACCCGCCCGGACGGTGCGACACCCGACCCGCCCCACCTGCCCGGCGCGCCCGCCGGACCCGAGGCGGGCAGCGCCCGGCTCGCCCGGCCGGCAAACGCCCGAGCACCGCCGGCCCCGCGGAGGGCCGGAGCTCGCAATCGCGGAGAAGAGGAATCGCACCGTACCACGCCGGCATCCCTGCCATCAACGCGGAGAGGTTGGTTCGTTGTCTATCAGGGGGGAGCCCACGTTACGCCTCGCGCATCCCCGGCGCAAGACCGGGCCGCCGCGCTCCCGGCAGTCGAGCCGGTGAGCAGGAACCGGCCGGGCCGGCGGTCGCGATCGGTGGCGACCTTCACCGCCAACAGCACGTCCGGCGCGCTCCGGACCTCGTCCAGGGTGACGGGCTCGCGGCCGCCGACGGGTGTTTCGGGATCCCGGCGGGCCGCGACGAGCCCGGGCCCGGCCTTGCCTACCCCGCCTCGCCCGCCTCCGCGAGCTGTTGCGACACGGCGAGCGCCAGATAGGCGCGCGCGCGCTTCACCAGCTCGTCGAACGACGGCGTCTCGGCGAACCGGGCCCGGGCGCTGGCCCGGATCTCCTCCAGGCTGGGGAGGTGCGGCAGCGCGAGGTGCGCCAGCCGCTCCTCCAGCCGCGCCCGCGAGGCCCGGACCTCCGCCACGACCTCATGCCAGTCGGGCAGCTCCGCCCACCGGGCCCGGATCTGGGCCGCGATCCGCTCCACCGGGAAGCTGTGGGCCAGCTCCCGGGCCGCCTTCTCGAGGAGCGCCCGGCCGAGCGGCCGCCGGTTGTGCACCACCTCGGGCGGCGGGGTCCCCAGATCCCAGACCACGCGCACCCAGGACAGCACCGTGAGCACGTAGAACGTGAGATCCACTTCCCACCAGAAGAACCCCTGGCGGGTGGAGCGCTGATAGGCGTGATGGTTGTTGTGCCAGCCTTCCCCGAGCGTGACGAGCGCCAGCCACCAGTTGTTGCGGGAGTCGTCGCCGGTGACATAGCGCCGGCTCCCGTGCACGTGGGCCAGCGAGTTGATCATGAAGGTGCCGTGGTAGACGAGCACCGTGCTCCAGAAGAACCCCACCACGAGCCCGCTCCAGCCGGCCACCGCCCACACCGCGACCGCGAGCACCGCGGCCGGCAGATACTGGTGCCGGTCCAGCCACCGGAGCTCGGGATAGCGGGCCAGGTCCGGCACCAGGTCCAGGTCGGTCGTGTCGTTCCGGCGGGCGAGAATCCAGCCGACATGGCTGTACCAGAACCCGCGCTGCCGGGGCGAGTGAATGTCGGCCTCGGTGTCCGAGTGCCGGTGATGGTGCCGATGCTTCGCCGCCCACCAGAGCACGCCGCGCTGCGCCGAGGTCTGGGCCAGCCAGGCGAGCAGGAACTGCCCCACTCGGCTGGTCCGGAAACTCCGATGGGAGAAGTAGCGGTGGTACCCGGCGGTGACGCCGAACATCCGGACCACGTAGAGCGCGGCTCCGATCCCGAGCGCGAGCGGGGTCACCCCGGTCCAGAAGGCCGCGAGGCAGGCCAGATGGGTGAGCAGGAAGGGCACCGCATCCGGGTAGATGATGTCGTCGTGGTCGGCGACCGGGGCGGTGCGGGCGGTGGGACTCAAGGTGTGCTCCCCTGCAGGTGAAGGCTGAAAAAAAGGACGGGCCCGAAGCCGTGCCCGTCCCGCTCCCTGGTTCCTGGCGATGGAATCTAACCTGGCGCCCCACGCCGTCGCGACCCCGCCTGCGGCCGGCGCCTACCGGCGGAGCCGGCCGGACTTGACCGCGGGGGCAGCGATATATATGGTACCATACATGATCACCAAGACCACGGTCTACCTGGCGGCGGCCGACTACCGCCGGCTCAAGGCCCTGGCCCGGGCGACCGGCCGCACCACGGCGCAGCTCGTTCGCGAGGCGGTGGCGGAGTACGCCCGCCGCCATGCGGGCCGGACCCGCCCGAAGAGTCTCGGCGCGGGCCACAGCGGCCGGGGCGACCTCGGCGAGCGCGCCGAGGAGCTGCTCGAGGGCCTGGGGCGCGACGGGTGATCGTCGCCGACACCGGCGCCCTCCTGGCCCTGATTGACGCCGACGACCGCCACCATCGAGCCCTGCGAGGGCTGTACGAGGCGGATCCCGACGCCTGGGTCCTGCCCTGGGCCATCCTGCCCGAAGTGGACTACCTCCTCGCCCACCACGTGAGCCCCCGAGCCCAGCACGCGTTCCTGGCCGATCTCGCGGCCGGCGCGTACGCGGTCGAATGGGGCGACGAGGCGGACCTCGAACGGGCCCGGGCGCTGGCCGCGAAGTATCGCAGCCTGCGCCTGGGGCTGGTGGACAGTGCGGTGATCAGCGTGGCCGAACGGCTGCGCGCCGACGCCATCGCGACGCTGGACCTCCGGCACTTCGGCGCCGTGGAGATCCGGGGGCGGCCCCGGCTCCTGCCCCGCGACCTCGCGGTCCCGCCGGCGCGTTAGGGACCGCCGGTCCCTGTCGGTCCCGGCGCGGGCCGGGGGGCTCGCGGGCTTACTGCGCGCCCGTGCTCGCCACCACCGGCTTGCCGTCCGGGTCCACCACGGTCACCGGCCCCAGGTCCAGCTCCCGGAGTCCGGCCTCGACCTTCGCCCGGTCCCCCACCACCACCCAGAGCACCCGGCCGGGCTCGATGAGCTTGCGCGCCGCGGCCACCACCTGGGCCGCGGTGACGTTCCGGATCCGGGCGGCATAGCCGTCGTAGTAGCGGTCGTCGAGGCCGAAGGTCACCAGGTCCTCGAGGGAGGCGCTCACCGCACTCATGGTCTCCCACTGCCCGGGCAGCGTGAGGGTGAGCGAGGCCTTGGCCTTGGCGAGTTCCGCCTCCTCGACCGGCCGTTCGCCCAGGATCCCCCGCAGCTCCTTCAGGATCTCCGCCACCGATTCTTTGGTCTTGTCGGTCTGTACCGGGGCCGAGACCAGGAACGGCCGCTGTCCCCGGGCCTGCCACACGAAGCTCCGCGCCCCGTAGGACCAGTGCTTGTCCTCCCGCAGGTTCATGTTGACCCGGCTCCCGAAGGTGCCGCCGAACAGCTCGTTCATCACCTCGAGCGCGTCCTCGTCCGGGTTGGCCCGCGGGGGGGCCAGGAGCGCGGCGTAGATCTGCGACTGGATGGCGCCGGGCCGATCGATCAGATAGACGGCCGACCGCGCCGGCCCCGGCACCGCGGCGAGCGCCTTGTCAGGCACCGGCCCTGGGGTCCAGCCCCCGAGCAGGCGTTCGAGCCGCGGGCGGAGTTCCGCCAGGCTGGCGTCGCCCACCACGACCAGCACGGCGTTGTTGGGCCTGAACCAGGTCCGGTGCCAGGCGGCGAGCGTCTCCCGGGTCATCCGGCCCACCGATTCCTCGGTCCCGGTGCCCGAGAACGGGTGGCCGTAGGGGTGGCCGGGCCCGTAGAGGAGGGCGGGAATCACCCGCTGCGCCATCGGCCCCGGCTGCGACTTCTCCCGCTTGATCTGGGCCAACCGCTGCTCTCGCTGCCGGACGAATTCGTCTTCCGGAAAGACCGGTTCGAGGATCACGTCGGCGAAGAGCGCGAGGGAGCTGTCCAGGTTGGCCTTGAGGGCCGAGAGCGTCACGTAGGACATGTCGAGCCCGCTGCCCGTGAAGAGCCGGGCGCCGAGGAGCGCCTGCCGTTCGCTGATGGCGAGCGCGGAACGGGTCCGGGTTCCCTCGTCCAGCATGGCCATGGCGAGGCTCGCCGTGCCCGGCAGCCCGCCCGCATCGGAGGCGAAGCCCGCATCCACCAGCAAGGTGACGTTCACCTGGGGAATGCTGGCGCGCCGCGCCAGCACCACCTTGAGCCCGTTGCTGAGCTCGGTCCGCTCGAGGTCGGGGAAGCGCGCCTCCGGCGGGGTCCCGGCCTCCGGGAGCCGGGAGCGGTCCGCCCCGGTCGGGGCGGCGGTATAGTCGGGGAACGGATGTACCTCGAGCACGTAGGCCCCGTCGGCGAGCCAGGCCCGCGCGGTGTTGCGCACCTCGAGCGCCGTGGCGTTCCCGAGCCGTTCCTGGATCACCTTGTAGTAGTCCGGGCGGCCGGCGTACACCTGGTTCATGGCGAGGACGTCCGATTTCCCGCCGAACCCCCCGATCCGCTCGATCCCCCGGATGAAGTTGCTCCGGGCCTCCATCTTCACGCGCAGGAGTTCCCGCGCCGTGGGCCCGCCGGCCAGGAACCGCGCCAGCTCCTCGTCCAGCGCCCGTTCCACGGCCCCGAGATCGCCGCCCGGCTTGGCCGTGACCCAGATCTGGAAGGTGCTGCCGATCTCGCCGGTCGAGACGAACGCCGCGACGTCGGTGGCGATCCGGTCCCGATAGACCAGCCGCTCGTAGAGCCGGGACGTTTTGCCCGAGGCCAGCACCCCGGCCGCGAGGGTGAGGTAGTCCACCTCGGGGGTCCCCCACTCCGGTACGTTCCACACCTTGTAGAGCCGGGCCTGCGGCACCCGGTCCTGCATCTGCTGCCGGTGGGTGCCGGTGCGCCGGGCGATCCACGCCTCCTGGCGCTCGAGCGGGGGCCCGGAGGGGATGTCGCCGAAGTAGTGCTTCACCTTCTCCAGCGCCGTCTCGGCGGTCACGTCGCCCGCGATCGAGATCACCGCGTTCGCCGCCCCGTAATAGGTCCGGAACCACTCCCGCACGTCCTCCAGGGTCGCGGCGTTCAGGTCCTCCATCGAGCCGATGGTGGTCCAGGAATAGGGATGCCCCGGCGGATAGGTGCCGCGGGTGAGGAGTTCGCGCGCCCGCCCGTAGGGCTGGTTCTCCCCCTGGCGCTTCTCGTTCTGCACCACCCCCCGCTGCTCGTCCAGCTTGGCCTGGGTGACCGCGCCGAGCAGGTGGCCCATGCGGTCGGACTCCATCCAGAGGGCGAGGTCGAGGGCGTTGGTCGGGACGTTCTGGAAGTAATTGGTCCGGTCCGGGTTGGTGGTGCCGTTCATGTCGGTGGCGCCGACGGCCTCGAACGGCTCGAAGTAGTCCCGGTCGAAGTGCTCGCTCCCGTTGAACATCAGGTGCTCGAAGAGATGGGCGAAGCCGGTCTTGCCCGGCCGTTCGTTCTTCGAGCCGACGTGATACCAGACATTGACCGCCACGATCGGCGCCTTGTGGTCCTCGTGCACGATCAGCGTGAGGCCGTTGTCCAGCACGAATTTCTGGAAGGGAATGTCGGGGATCGGGGGCAGGGCGGGCGCGGCGCGCTGGGCGCCGGCGGCCGGGGCCAGGGCCAGGGCCAGCGCCATCGCGAGGATCGCCGGGCCCAGGCGAAGACGGAGCGCGGGGTGTCGCATGACGATCTCCAGGGAGAACGGACGGGGGTGGTGGCTCCCCACCGGGCCGGGACACCGGGCCTCGACCGAGGCCCGCGAACCGGCGCGGCGCCGAACCTGACGAGCCCGGCGAGCGCCGGTTTCAGGGGCCGCCGGACCCGGCCCGGCGGCCGGCCGCCTCACGGGCGGCCTGCGCCAGGCTGGTGAAACTTGCCGCCCCGCCGCCCGGCGGCAAAATGCTCACCAGCCCGAGCCCGAGCCGGCGGAGCGGGTTCCTCCAGAGCACGGCCCCGGTCGCCGGATCCAGGCAGAAGAGCTGGCCCTGCGCCGCGGCGTAGAGGCGGTGCTCGTCGCACGCCAGATTCACGAGCCCCGCCTTGAGCCGGGTGCGCCACATCTCGGCGCCGGTGGTCCGGTCGAGCGCGACGACGTGGCCGCCGGCGCCCACGTAGATCCAGTCTTCGACGAGTCCGGCCATGGGTCCGTGCTCCCCGGTGCTTTCGCCTCTACAGTATACCAGCCCCCGGGAATCCGCCCAGCCGGGGGCGGGGGGTGCACGCTCCACCGGATCGCCACGACCGGGAATCGGCAGTGGACCCGCCCGTCATGGCGAGCCGGTCGGCGAGACGCCTCCCGAGCTCGGAGACGCGCACTCCGTCCCGCCGAGCGAGCCGGGCCGCCCCGCGATAGATTGAGCCCCTTCCCTTCCGACGGGAGTGACCCATGGGCAAGCTCGTTCTCGGCAGCCTGCTTCTCCTGGTCGCCTTGCTCCTCCGCCTGGCGCGCGCCGGGATGCGCGACACTGGCCGCCCGGCCGGCGGCCTGCTCCGGATCTTCAGCCTCGGTTTCACCGCGCTCGGGGCGATCCTCATCGTCATGGCCCTGGTGGTGGTGATCGACCCCGGGCAGGTGGGCGTGAAGCACGCCTTCGGGACCGTGGACCGCAAGCCGCTCCTGCCGGGGATCCACCTGGTGGCACCCTGGTCCTCGATCGAGCGCTACTCCACCCGGGAAGAACAGTTCCCGCGCGCCGGCGACGAGGTGGAGGAGATCGCCGCCCTCTCCAGCGAGCAGATGGGGATGACCGTGGACGCGGGGTTGCGCTGGCAGATCAACCCGATGGACGCGCCGCGCATCTTCACCGAGATCGGCACCGAGGAGCAGATCCATTCGATCGTGCTCAACGCGATCCGCAAGGGCGTCCGGGACGGCATGGTGCAGTTCTCGATCAATGACATCGCCAAGCGCACCGAGATCGCCAACACCATGCAGGCGCTGGTGGACTCGGCCCTGGTGACCCAGCCGCGGGAGGGGGGCGAGCCGTTCCGGATTGCCGAGGTCACCGCCTTCTTCCTGCGGGATCTTCAGCCGCCGGCCGCGGTGGTACAGGCGATCAACAACAAGATCGCGCAGGAACAGCAGATCCAGACCGAGCGCCACCGGGTGGAGGTGGCCCGGCTGCAGAGCGAGCAGCAGCGGCTGCTCAACCAGACGCTCACCGCCGAGGCGCTCACCAAACAGTACCTCGAGGTGCTGCACGACATGAAGGGCAGCGGCAACCTAGTCCTGCTCATCCCCACGGAGGGCGGGGTGCCGATGCTGGACCTGGCGAAGTTGCGGGACAATCTGGGGAAACGGTAAACGGCGAACGGGGAGCGGGCCGCTCGTCAGGTCGGTGCGAGCCGGCCGCCCCCCGTTCACCACTCACCGTTGACCGTTCGCCGTTCACGGTTGACCGTTCATTCACCCGCCACGGGCGCACGGTTCCCGTCAACCGCTACGGGCACACGCTCCCCGACCAGGTACCGGTCGAGCCTTGATGGTCGTCCCAGGTGCCCGAGACGTTGCTCCCGCTGATAGTCCCTGCCGCGAGGACGAGCGTGGTCCCCGGGACGTAGATGGTGATGGCACTGCCGCTCTTCACGCCGTCCAGCGGGATGGCGGCACCGCCCGAGATGGGAACCGCGGTGCCCAGCACCTTGCCGCCGCTCACCGTGAAGCTGAAGGTCCCGTCGTCGTCGCCCGTGAACGTCCCGCAATAGGCGGCGGTGCCGCTCTGGCGCTTGGCGGTGACGAAAGTGCCGGAGGCGCCGGGCCCGCTGAAGGCCCCCTCGAGGCGGTCCACCCCGTCGAAGGTGCCGGCCAGCGTGTACCCGCCGCCCGTGAGGGTCAGGTCCTTGGTCTGGTCGTCATAGGTGCCGGACAGCGCCACCGCCGGGCCCTCGAGCTTGTGCGACCCGGTGGCCGTGAACGCGCTGAGGGAGGCGGCCGTCGGGGCCTCGATCAGGAGACTCCCGGACTGGATCGTGATGCTGACCTCGCCGCTCTTCTGCCCATCGTCCGTGGCCATGATGCCGAGAAAGCTGGTGGTGTTCCCCCCGCCCCCGCCCCCGCCCCCGTTTCCGCCGCCGTCGCTGCACGCGCCCGTGCCCACGAGGCCCAGCCCCGCGACCAGGAGCCCGAGTCGCCGGGCCCGCGCCACAGGGTGTCGAGTTCCATCAGCATGCCTGAACATGGTGCCACTCCTCCGCGCTGAAGATTGAGTAAGGAACCGCTGAACCACGGTCCTCGATACCGCGGGGGAGTAACCTGACCGTCTCCTGAGCGTTATCTTTTCGCTGACTCCGGCCGGGCCGTCTACTTCTTCATGATTCGCTTGCACACCCTCGGCGCCCTGGGTCTCGTCGGCGAGGACGGGCGCACGCTGGACGAGATCCTGGCGCAGCCCAAGCGCGTGGCGCTGCTGGTGACGCTGGCGCTGGAGGGCCACCGGGGCGCCGCCCGGCGGGATGTGCTGCTCGCGCGGCTGTGGCCGGAGCTGGATCAGGAGCGGGCCCGCAGCGCGCTTCGCCAGGGTCTCTACCACCTGAGGCGGGCGCTCGGCGAGGGGGTGCTGGTGAACCGGGGCGACGAGGAGTTGCTCGTCGCCCCGGATCGTCTCGAGTGCGATGCGGTGGGTTTTCTGGACGCGCTGGCGGCGGGCCGGCCCGAAGCGGCGCTGGCGCTCTATCGGGGGGACCTTCTGCCGGGGTTCTTCCTGAGCGAGGCGCCCGAGTTCGAACAGTGGCTCGAGCGGGAACGGGCGGTGCTGCGGGCGCGCGCGGGACAGGCCGCGGCCCAGCTCGCCGAGACCGCCAGCGATCCCGAGGCGGGGCTCGGCTGGGCGCTCCGCGCGCTCGACCTCGCGCCGAGCGACGAGGTGGCACTCCGGCGGCTGATGCGGCGGTACGAGCAGGTCGGGAACCGGGCCGCCGCGCTCCGGACGTACGAGGAGTTCGCGGCGCGGCTGGCGGAGGAGCTGGAACTTGCGCCCTCGCCCGAAACCGAAGCGGCGGCGGCCCGACTGCGAGCGGCGGAGCCTCGCGGCACGACGTCGCAGCCCGCACCACCCGGGCTGGCCGCGCCGCCCGCGCCCGGCCCGGGGCCCGGGGTCACGGAGACGGAGGTGGTCCCGCTCCCCGTCAGGCCTGGGCGCCGCCGCTCCCTGCTGGGTCTCGGGACCGGGCTCGCGCTGGTCGGCCTTTCCCTTGCGTTCGCGGGCGATCGGATGCCGTGGCGGCATCGGTCCCTCCGCCCTGCCGACCCCGACCGGGTCCTGATCACGCCGTTTCGAGTGAGCGGGAGCCAGATCGAGTTCCTCCGGGAGGGGATGCTCGATCTGCTTGCGGCGAAGCTCACCGGGGAGAGCGGCGGCCTCCGGGCTCAGGATCCGCGGGAGGTCCTCGCCGCACTCCGGGCTCGCGGGCTCGAGACGGGCGACGGCCTCCCGCCCGAGGAATCGGCCCGGCTCGCGGGCCAGTTGGGGGCGGGAGCCGTGCTGGAAGGCGCGGTGGTGGGACGGCCGGAGCGCCTGATGATCACGGCCAGCCTGCTCCGCGCCCCGGACGCCAGGCCGCTGGCCCGCGGCAGCGTCGAGGGCCCGGCCGACAGCCTCCCGGAACTGGTGGACCGGCTGGCGGGGCAACTGCTGATCGGCGGCGAGGGGGAGCCGAACGAGCGGTTCGGCGCCCTGGCGGCGACCTCGCTCGCGGCACTCCGCGCCTATCTCGAGGCGGAGGCCGCCTATCGCCGCGGGGCCTACGCGGCGGCAGTCGCCGGCTACCGGCGCGCCCTGGATCGCGACTCAGGGTTCGCCCTCGCCGCGCTGGGCCTGGCGTCCTCCCAGGCCTGGTTTCCGACGGCCGAGTCGGAGCGGCAACGCGCGATCGCCCTGGCCTGGCAGCAGCGGCGCACGCTGGCGCCGGAGGACCGGGCCGTGATCGAGGCGATCGCGGGCCCGCGCTACCCCGAGGTCTCCTCCTGGCACGAACGGCTGGTGGCCTGGGAGCGGGCGGTGACGCTGGCGCCGGCCCGCCCGGAGGCGTGGTACGAATACGGCGACATCCTCTGGCACCGGGGCCCGCTCATGGACATCCCGGCCTCCGGCCGCCTGGCGGGAGCCGCGTTCACCCGGGCGCTGGCGCTCGACTCGGCGTTCGCAGCGCCGTTAGGCCACCTGTTCGAGGCCGCGGCCGCCGCCGGCCGCCCCCAGGACGTGGGGCGCTACGCGGAGCTCTACCTCGCCCGCGACTCGTCCAGCGAGATGCGCGACTACATCGCCTGGCACCGGGCGACAGTGCTGGGGGACGGCCCCGCGCTCGCCCGGTTGCGCGCGCGATTCCCCCAGATGAGCAGCGCGAGCCTGGCGCGCATCGCCGGGACGGCCCAGCTCGACGGCGTGGGGCTGGAGGACGCGGAGGCCGCTGTCCGCCTGCTCCGGGAGCAGCCCTCGACGCGGGGCGACGCTCAGGAGACGGCCGAATTCCTGATGGAGTTCGCCCTGAACCGCGGGCGTCCGGCGGAGGCGAACGCCGCCGCCGAGTTGATGCGGGCCGGGGACGCGCGCGGCACCCGGACCTTGATGGCCCAGATCCAGAACGCGCTGTACGCCGATGGCGACACCGCGGCGGCGCGCCTGGCGGCCGCGGCGCTCGAGCGGCGCAGCCGCGAACCGCTCCCGAGCGAGCCGGACGCCCGGGCCCATCGCCTCTGGCAGCGGTGCGACCTCGAACAGTGGCGGGTGTGGAACGGCCGGACCGGGACGGCCCAGGCCACCGCACAGTTGCTCCGGGCCCAGAGTGTCCCCGCCGTGCCGGGCTGGGCGATCGCGAACTTCCGGCGCTGTGCCGCGATCCTGGAGGCCGCCCGGGCGGTCCTCACCCGGGCGCCGGACGCGCCGGCCCGCCTCGGCCGGCTCGACTCGCTCGAACTCTCGGTGCCGGAGGCCGACCCCCGCGACGCGGGGAACCTGGTGCTGGCCCGGCTCCGCGAGCTTTCGGGCGATCGCCGCGGCGCGCTCGTCGCCGCGCGGCGCCGGCAGAATCACCCCCATCGCGGCGTACCGTTCCTGGCCGCGTTGCTCTGGGAACAGGGGCGGCTCGCCGCGGAGTTAGGCGAGCGGGAGGAGGCCCGCCGGGCGCTCCGGCACTATCTCGCGCTCCGAACCGGGGCCGACAGCTCGCGCCGGGGGACGGTGCGGGAGGCCGAGCGCCTGCTGGCGGCGGTGGAGGGACGGTAGGCGCCGCCACCGGGTCACGGACAGGGTGGGATTCGAACCCACGATACCGTTGCCGGTATACCGGTTTTCGAGACCGGCCCCTTCAGCCACTCGGGCACCTGTCCTGAAGCGGGGGAATTCTACATCCGCGGCGGCCGGGGTAGAAGCAGGGATCGCGGACCGGCGCCCGGAGAAGGGGGAGGCACAAACAACGACGCCCGATCCCGAACCGGGACCGAGCGCCTCATGCGGTCTGGCATCACCCGGCGACCGCTTCCGGGGCCCCGAAGGGCTATGTCGCAACTCGAAGAAGAGTAACCGGATCGGGGCGGAACCGCAACCCCGGGTGCAGGGGGCGGGGGCCGTGCTGTCCCGGCGTCAGCGTCCCGGTCCCTCGAGCTCCCGCCTCTCCCGAAAGAACCCGCTCAGCACCTCCCCGCACGCCTCCGGCATGACCCCGCCGAGCACCTCGGGCCGGTGATTGAGGCGGGGATGGCGCAGCAGATCGCCGAGCGAGCCGGCCATGCCGGCCTTCTCGTCCCAGGCGCCGAAGACCACCCGGCCTACCTTGGCGAGCACGATGGCGCCCGCGCATTGCGCGCAGGGCTCGAGGGTGACGTAGAGCGTAGCCTCGGGGAGGCGGTCCTCGCCCACGGCCGCCAGGGCCCGCTGGAGGGCGAGCAGCTCGGCGTGGGCGGTGGGGTCGCGGCGGCGCACCGTCTCGTTATGCCCCTCGCCCAGCACCCGCTCGCCCTGCATGACCACCGCACCCACCGGCACCTCGCCCGCGGCCGCCGCCGCCCGCGCCAGCTCCAGGGCCCGCAGCATCCCCTGCCGATCGGGCGGGGCGAGCGGGCGGTCAGGCACTCGCGGCCTCGAGGGCGGCCGGCTCCCGGACGAACCGGACCCCGTCGCCGCTCCGCTCCACCCGCACGGTGTCGCCCTCGCCGTACTTGCCCTCCAGCAGTTCCAGCGCGATCGGGTTCTGGAGGAGCTGCTGGATCACCCGCTTGAGCGGCCGGGCCCCGAAGACCGGGTCGTACCCCAGGTTCGCGATGAGTTCCCTGGCTTCCGGCGAGACCCGGAGCTGGAGCTTCTTCTGCGCCAGCAACGCTTCCAGGCGCCGGAGCTGGAGGTCCACGATCCGCGCCACGTCCTCCCGGGAGAGCTGCCGGAACACGATGATCTCGTCCACCCGGTTCAGGAACTCCGGACGGAAGTGGAGCCGCAACTGCTCGCGCACTTCCGCCTCTACCCGGGCCCAGCGCTCGGCGTCGGCGGCGCCGGCCTCGAGGATGAGCTGGCTGCCGATGTTGGAGGTCATGATGATGACCGTGTTCCGGAAGTCCACCACCCGGCCCTGGCTGTCGGTGAGGCGCCCGTCGTCCAGGATCTGGAGGAGCACGTTGAAGACGTCGGGGTGGGCCTTCTCGATCTCGTCGAAGAGGACCACGCTGTAGGGCCGGCGGCGGACCGCCTCGGTGAGCTGGCCGCCCTCCTCGTAGCCCACGTAGCCCGGCGGGGCGCCGATCATGCGGGCCACGGAGTGCTTTTCCATGTACTCCGACATGTCGAGCCGGACCAGCGCGCGCTCGTCGTCGAACAGGAACTCCGCGAGCGCCCGGGCCGTCTCGGTCTTCCCCACCCCGGTGGGCCCGAGGAAGATGAAGGAGCCCGTGGGCCGGTTGGGGTCGGCCAGGCCGGCCCGGCTCCGCCGCACGGCGTTCGACACCGCGCGGAGGGCCGCCTCCTGGCCGATCACGCGGCGGCCCAGCTCTTCCTCGAGCCTGGTCAGCCGCTCCCGCTCGGACTCGAGCATCTTGGCCACCGGAATGCCGGTCCACTTGGCCACCACCTCGGCGATATCCTCCGCCGTCACCTCCTCCTTGAGATACCGGGCCTTGGTCTGGATCTGCTCCAGTTGCTTCTCCCGCTCGCGGATCCGGCGCTCCAGCTCGGGAATCCGGCCGTACTGGAGCTCGGCGGCCTTCTGGAGATCGCCGCGCCGGGTCGCCTGGTCCACCTGGCTCTTGAGCTCGTCCACTTCCTGGCGCAGGGCCCGGATTTCCTGAATCGCCGCCTTCTCCGCCTGCCACTGGGCCTTCATGGCGTTGGACTGCTCGCGGAGCTGGGCAATCTCCCGCTCCAGCGCCTCGCGCCGCTCGACGGCGGCCCGGTCCTTCTCCGAGAGCAGCGCCTGGCGCTCGATCTCGCGCTGGACGATGGTGCGCTCGACCTCGTCAATCTCCTGGGGCAGACTGTCAATCTCCATCCGGAGCCGGCTCGCCGCCTCGTCCACCAGGTCAATCGCCTTGTCCGGCAGGAACCGGTCCCCGATGTAGCGATCCGACAAGGTGGCGGCGGCCACCAGGGCGTTGTCGGTGATGCGCACCCCGTGGTGCACCTCGTACTTCTCCTTGAGGCCCCGCAGAATCGCGATGGTGTCGGCCACGCTCGGCTCCCCCACCAGCACGGGCTGGAACCGCCGCTCGAGCGCGGCATCCTTCTCGATGTACTTGCGGTACTCGTCGAGGGTCGTGGCCCCGACCACCCGGAGCTCGCCCCGGGCCAGCGCCGGCTTGAGCATGTTGCTCGCATCCACGGCGCCCTCCGCCGCCCCCGCGCCCACCAGGGTGTGCAGTTCGTCAATGAAGACGATGTAGCGCCCCTCGGCGCTGGTGATCTCCTTGATGACGGCCTTGAGCCGCTCCTCGAACTCGCCCCGGTACTTGGCGCCGGCGAGGAGGAGCCCGATGTCCAGGGCGACCACCTCCTTGTCCTTGAGCGACTCCGGCACGTCGCCGTGGACGATCCGCTGCGCCAGCCCCTCCACGATGGCGGTCTTGCCCACCCCGGGCTCGCCGATCAGCACCGGGTTGTTCTTGGTGCGCCGCGAGAGGACCTGCATCACCCGCCGGATCTCCTCGTCCCGGCCGATCACCGGGTCGAGCTTCCCCTTGCGGGCCTGATCGGTGAGGTTGCGGGTGAAGCGCTCCAGCGCCTGGTACTTCTCCTCCGGGGTGACGTCGGTCACCCGGTGCGCGCCCCGCACCGCCTCCAGCGCCTGGCGCAGCTCGGCGGCCCCCACCTGATGGGCGCTCAGGAGCTGGCGTGCCGTGGTCCCCTTCTCGTCCACCAGCGCGATCAGCAGGTGCTCGGTCGAGACGTAGGCGTCCTCCAGCTTCCTGGCCTCCGCCTCCGCGCGATCGAAGATCTTGTGCAGCTCCCGGCTGAACGTGGGCTCCGCCGCCGCGCCCGCCTGCTTGGGCAGCCGGTCCAGCTCCCGCTGGGTCTCCTGGAGCAGCGCCGTGACGTTGAGACCGGCCTTCTGGAGCAGCGGCCGCACCACCCCCTCCTCCTGCTCCAGGAGGGCGTGGAAGAGATGGGTATCGTTCACCACGGGGTTCCCTCGCTGGGCAGCCAGGGCGGCGGCCTCGCGGAAGGCTTCCTGGGCCTTGATCGTCAGACGCTCAGGTCTCAGCATGATCCTCACTCCACGGCCGGCGGCCGGAGCCGCCTCCGGTGATGCCCAAAGGCCGGCAGGTGCCGGCAGGGACCACAGCCCCGAGGGCAAGCTCCGTTCCGGTACGACGCTGCCTTCCTGACAGGATCGCGGGCGGCCGCCAACAAAAAGGGCAGTCGTGGGCTGCCCAAACGAGTGGCGGGCGGGCGCCGGGTCCGGCCCCGCCCGCCCTCATGGTCTTGCGATCATCTTGATGGTGTGCCGCTCGCCGTCCACGCTGAGTTGCGCATAGTAGATGCCCGGGGTGAGGTCCCGGTTGCCCGGCCCGATCCGGCCGTCCCAGAAGGCCTCGTGGAGGCCGCAGCGGAGCCGGAGATTCTCGAGGCGTTCGCCGTTGGAGTCGAGCAGGATGGGCACGGCGACCACCTGCGCCAGCACGTTGTACACCTTCAGACTGACCAGGGGCTGATGACCTCGCTCGCAAACGTGTTCATGAATGACGAATGGAATCGTCGTCGTGGGGAAGAAGGGGTTGGGGTAGTTGTCCCGGAGTTCCGCCTTGGGAGGGGGCCGCTCCTGCGCGGTGGCGGAGCCGGCCAGCCCCAGCAGAAACGCGAGGCACCACCCCGGCCAGCCGAGTCTGACCATGGGCTGCTCCTTGGCTGCCGGAAGATGATGGGCGCCCGGGGGCGGCGCAAGAAACGGCCGGTCATGCCTGACGCCTGGGGAGCAGGATCCGGCCTTCGCCGCGTCGCAAAGTGAGACCGGACCGATCCGCCCATTCGAGCAGGGGGATCACGAACTTGCGGCTGAGCCCCAGCCGGTCGCGGACGGCGGCGGGGGTGATCGTCCCTGCCGCGCCGAGTTCGGCGAGCACGGAGCTGAACCGGGCGATCGCCTCGGGGGTGAAGAACCGGTCCCGTTCCACCTGGACCAGTTTTCCTTCCCGGGCCGCGTGCCGCAGCAGGTCCGCGAGTCCGGAATGTCCGAGGGCGGCTTCCAGTTCCGGGACGCTGCGGGGGGTGAGGCCGTCGGCCTCGAGGGCCTGGAGGGCCAGCTCCAGCACCGCGCCGCCTGTCGCCGCGCGGGGGGAGAAGCTGGCGAGCCGCGCCAGGCCCTGCTCCACCCGGATCTCGCCGCTGGCGAGGAGCGCCTGGAGCCCTGCCTCCACGACTGGCGGGGCGCGGCGAATCCGGTTCCGGAGCGTTTCCAGGGGGAGGCCTGGTTCCGCGGGGTGGTCCCGGTGGTGGGCGTCCAGCGCCTGGCGCAACGCCCGTTTCGTTTCCTCCAGCGCCCCGGCCGGAACGAGGCGATCGCCGGCCGCATCGAGCCCGGCCCGCTCGCGCACCGCCTCGAGCGATCCCGGCGGGACCCCCAGGACCACGGGGAGCGACGGGCGGGCGAGGCCCGATGGGCGCCGGGCGACCAGGGCCCGGAGTCGGGCGGCGGGATCGTTCGAGTCGAGGTCCACCGGCCAGAGCGGCCGGCGCGCCGGCGGGCAGGGATCCAGCACCAGGCCGCCCCCGATGGTCGCGACCGGGCTGTAGCTCCGGAGCACGAACCGGTCGCCGCCGCGCGCCACGGCAGGCTGTTCGAGCACGAGCCGGACCAGCCCGCTTCCCCCGGGCGGGATCGGTGTTCTCGCCTGCACTCGCGCGAGGATCTCGGCGGTGCCGAGGTGGACGCGCACCCGGGTGCGGTGGGCGAGGGCGCGAGGCGCGAGCGGGAGGATCGTCAGGCGCGCATCGAGGGCGGTGGCGGGCTGCCAGGGATCGCCCGCGCGGACCAGCACGTCGCCCCGGCGGACCTCGTCTCGCCCCAGTCCGGCGATGCCCACCGCGGTGCGGCTGGCCGGTTCGCTCGCGGTGACCGGGCTGCCATGGCGTTCCAGCGACCGGACCCGGCCGGTGCGGCCGGCGGGGAGCAGGCAGACCTCGTCCCCGATCGCGATGCTACCCGACCACGCGGTCCCCGTCACCACGGTGCCGACGCCCGCCTTGGAGAAGGCCCGGTCCACGGGCAGCCGGAAGAGGTCGTCGCGGGGTCGGGGCGGCACCTGCGCGGCCGCGGCGGCGATCGCGGCACGGAGTTCCTCGAGCCCGCGGCCGGTCCGGGCCGAGACCGCGACGGGAGGGCCGAACCGCACCGGCGAGGCGCCGAGCCAGTGTTCGACATCCTGCCGGACGAGGTCGAGCCAGGTCTCGTCCACGAGATCGGCCTTGGTGATCACCGGGATCCCAACGGGGATGCCGAGCTGCTCGACCACGGCGAGATGCTCGCGCGACTGGGGCATGATCCCCTCGTCCGCCGCGACGACCAGCAGCACGAGGTCAATGCCCGCCGCCCCGGCCACCATGGTCCGGACCAGGTCTTCGTGGCCGGGGACATCCACCACGCCCGCCACGCCACCGGGCAGGAGGTAGGGCGCGAAGTGGAGCTCGATGGTGATCCCGCGGCGCTGTTCCTCGGCGAGCCGGTCCATGCGATGGCCGGTGAGCGCCTCGACCAGGGCGGACTTGCCGTGGTCGATGTGACCGGCGGTGCCGATGATCATACGCCCCTCTACCCCCACGCCCGCTGCCAGAATTCCAGCGCGGGCAACGCCCCGCTCTCGGCGAGGTGGTGCCGGATGTAGCGCGCGACGAGGCGCCGGTGCGCCGCGGCATGGCGCGCCTCCAGGACCGGCGGCGCGGCCGACGGGTCTACCAGCGCCGCGAGCGCCTGCCGCGCGGTCTCGGGGAGCCGCACCACGTCCCGGCCGCGGGCACAGCCGGCGCACAGGGCACCGCCTTCCGCCGTGCCAAAGAGGAGGCCGCCCGAGGCCGGCACCGGGGTGCCGTCCTGGACGCAGGCGCCGAGCGCCGGAGCGAAGCCCAGCGCCCCCACCAGGGCCCAGACGGCCTGAAGCGCCACCGGCGCAAGCTCGGACGCGGCAGTGGTCTCCAGCCGGTTCAAGCCCTGTTGCAGCACGTCGAAGCTCTCCGGGTGCGGCGCCGCCGGAGCGAACCGGAGCATGAGTTCGGCCAGGACCGCGGCCGTTGCATAGCGGGCGACATGGCCGGCCAGGGACACCCGCAGGCGCACCAGGTCGAACGCCGTGAGGATGTGAAGCTCCCGCCGCTCGGAGAGGATGAGATGGGCGACGCCGTCGCAGTGGGGCTGGAGCGAGGCTCCGAACCGGCTCCGGGGCCGCAGCGCCCCCTTGGCGATCGCACTCTGCACCCCGTGATCTCGGGTCGCCAGGCGGACGATCTTCGAGGTCTCGCTGTAGCGGAGCGTGCTCAGGATGATGGCCGGGGTGGCGACGAGCGGCATGCCGCAAGTTATACCGGCGCCCCCCCGGTTCGGCGGGCGGTGATCCCGGGCGGGCCGGAGGTCCGGCCCGCCCGATCACCGGTCAGAACCGGTATCCCAGCCCGACGCCGGGATCGTCACCCCGGCGAACGCCGGGGTCCAGGCGGTGCCAGGCCACGAGCCCGCTCGAGTGGGTGGATGCCCGCTTGCGCGGGCATGACGGTTAGGGGGGGATGGTCCCGGGTGACTGGTCCGGTGTGGATACCGGTTTGCGCCGGCATGACGATGGGCACTGGATGCCTGCTTGCGCAGGCATGACGGTTGGGGGGGGCGGTGCCGGTGTACGAGACTGGTCGGGTCTGGATCCCGGCGTGCGCCGGCATGACCGATGGGCACTGGATGCCCGCTTTCGCGGGCATGACGGTGGGGGGGGGGGCGGTGCCGGGCGCCACGAGCCCGCTCGAGTGGGGTGGATGCCCGCTTGCGCGGGCATGACGGTTCGGCACCGGCGAAGCGGGATGAAACGCGGGCGAAGCGCTCACGGGATCTCGGTCACCACCGCGCCCACCGGGCACTCGCCCAGCGTGATCTGGCGGATCTCCGACAGATCCGGTCGCAGTACGTGCGCCTTGCCTGGCACGCCACCCGAGCAGGGGCCGGTCTCCAGGGCATAGATCCGTCCTTCCGCATCCACCGCCACGGTGGCGTTGTTGGCGATGGGGAGCCCGTTCCCCGCGCCGCGCACCACCCGCCGCTGATCGGTGTCGAACACCATGAGCCCTTCGGCGTAGGAACTCACGTAGAGCCGGCCGGGGCCGGCCGCGACGGGGCCGGGCGCGTTGCCGAAGCCCGCGAAGCTCGCCAGCTCGTTCTGGCCCACGGGATCCACCAGGGAGAGCCGGCCCGGGGTGATCCCGTCGTACGGCCCGGTGTTCATCACGTAGAGGATGCCGTCGGCCCCCTCGTCGGCGAAGCCGGCGTTGCCCGGACCGGTGAGTGGGACGGAGTCGTTCTCCACGGTGTGGGTGGTGGGGTTGATGACCGTGAGCCAGCTCGGGCCCGCCGGGACGAAGTTCACCAGGTTCCCGTTCAGCACGAAGATCCGCCCCCGGGAGAACACCACGCCCTGCGGAAAGACGCCGACCGCGAGGCTCGCCGTATCGCCGGTGAGGTAGTTGACCCGGGTCACGGTGTTGAGGTTGGGGTTGGCCACGTAGGCGATCGAGTCGTCCACCACCGCCGACCCGGTGGCGCCCGAGTTGGCCGCGAGGGGGATGGTGCGGAGCACCCTCGCCTGGCGGAGGTCCACGACCGCGACCGCGTTATCGAGGCCCATCGGCACGATCGCCACCCCTTCGCGGGCGCTCACCCCGACCGGAGTGGGGGTGGTGCCGCCCAGCGGGATCTTGACCGCGGCCCCCGGATTGTCCACCGGGACGACGCTGAGCGAGGCTTCGGTGCTGTTCACGACGAGCAGCACCTCGTCCGGCGGGGGCAACGGAGCGGAGGTCTCGGCGCAGCCGAGGAGGACGAGCGTCGAGGCGAGAGCGAGGAGCGCAGTGCGGGTCATGGCAGTCGAAGAGTTAGGGTGAACTGAGCCCGGCGGCCCGGCGCCGGGAAGCCAGCGATGAACGAGGGGCGGCGGTCAGTGAGATCGTACAGGTCCACGCGCGCCGCCAGCGGGGCGGCCACCTGGACCTCGGCGCCCAGATCGAACAGGGCGAAACCGGCCAGTGGGTTGAGGCCGGAGTTGTTGGGGTAGCGAGATCCGATGTAGTGCCAGCGGGCGCTCGCGGCCCACCGGCCTCGACGCCATTCGGCCGACGCCTCGCCGGTGTAGCGCGGGCGATAGAGCACCTGGGCGCCGCCGGGCCGGTCATGGGTGACGGCGCTCAGAGCGCCGGTCCCTCGCAGAGTGAGGCCGGCCAGGGGTTCGACCTCCAAGGTCACCTCGCCGCCCCGGCGCCGCACGTCGAAGTTGCGCGGGATCCAGACGAACCCGAACCCGGGGCTCAAGCCCCAGAGCACCAGGTCCGCGACCCGGCCGTCATAGGCTCGGACCCCCGCACTCACCCGCGCGCCGGCCACGGCCCCGGCGGCGCGAAGCCCTCCCTCGATTTCCCACACCACGCGCTCGGGCTTGAGATCGGGGTTCACCCGGACGCCGTTCCCGCCCCGGAAGAGGAGATCGGCGAGGACCGGGGCGCTCACCCCGTTGCCGGCGCCGAGATCGAGCTGGACCCCGCCCAGCTCGGCGGCGAGGTCGAGCCGGGTGCTCGCGACCGGGCGGTCGAGTCCGTCCCACCAGTCCAGCCGGGCGACCGGGGTGAGGTGGATGCGGCCGCCGGGATCGAGGCTGCCGCTCACCCGGAGGCCGCCACGGGAGAACGCGGCCCCGTCCCGCACCCCGTCGCCGTGGAAGCGGTCGTGCCTGGCGAGGACCGCCGCGGTCCACCGGCCTCCGGCGGCGGGGAACCCCCGCGCGAGTTCGAGCCCGGCGCCGATCCCGCCGGTCTCCGCGTCGTAGGCCGGCCCGACGGGCGGGGCCCGGTCGCGGAAGCGGGTGGACAGCATCTCGAACGAGGCACTCACCTGCCAGGCGCCCCGGGTGCGCGCGCCCACGAGCAGCGACCAGTCCGACGCGCCGGCGTTCGGCGTCGGGTTGGTGACGGGTCCCGGCACGCCGCGGACCGACCGGCTGCCGCGAAGGCTGAGTTCGACCGGGCCGTCGTAGCGGCCCGTGAGGCTCCAGATCGTGCCGCCGGCGTTGGTGCGGGTGCCGGTTCCGCCGCCCCGGACGGCCGGCACATCGTAGGCATACCGATCGGGGAGCTCGTCCCGCATCAGCGTGGCCGCCGCGCGCCCCCCCCCGGCCGCGACCGCCCCGCCCTGCGCGCCCTGGGTGGTGCTCCAGAGCGAGAGTTCCGGCCGGACCCGGGCGGCCAGCTCGATGCGGAGCACGCCGGCCACCGCCCGGGCGCCGTACCGCGCGGTGTGCTGGCCGGGTTCGAGCACCACCCGGCGCACGCTCGCGGTGGATATCCGCCGGAGATCCGCCCGGCCGGTGTAGGGATCGTTGAGGGGGAAGCCGTCCACCAGCACCAGCACTTCGTCCGGCGCGCTGCCGCGCACGGTCGGGGACGCCTCGCCGGAAGCGCCCCGCCGGATCGCGATCCCCTCCCAGCCGTCGAGCGCCGCCGCCAGATCCCGGCCCCGCGCCGCCAGGGCCGCCCGCTCGAGGGCGAGGCCCGCCCCCGCCCGGGCGCCGGCCACGGCGATGGTGTCCAGCTCGATCGCCAGCGGCACGAGCCGGATCTCGAGGGCGAGCCGCTGGCCCGGGAGCAGATCCACCTCGCGGCTCGCGGGCCGGTACCCGATGCCCCGCACCTGCACCGTCAGGCGGCCGGGTTCGAGGGTCCCCAGGCTGAAGCGCCCGTCCGCTCCGCTCCGCACCGCGAGACCCGCGGCCCGCACTTCCGCTTCCGCCACCGGCCGGCCCGACTCGGCGTCCCACACGGTGCCGCCGAGCGAGGCGGGGGCCTGCCCCCAGAGCAGGCGGGTCCAGCCCAGGAGGAGCCAGGCCGCCGGCCACGCGACCCGCCTCACGAGATCCCCTCCTCGGTCTCGCCGGCCCGGAGGGGGATCACCTGGGGCGCCCCGCCGTCCCGGCGGCTCACGGCGACCGGCCATTCGAAGACCTGCGCCAGGCGGGCCGGCTCGAGCACCTCCTCCGGCGATCCGGCGGCGGCGACCCGGCCGCGGTGCAAGAGCAGGAGTCGCGAGGCGAAGCGGGCGGCCAGGTTCAGGTGATGGGTGATGACCAGCACCGCCATCCCCTGCCCCGCCAGGCGCCGGATCAGCTCGAAGACTTCCATCTCGTGCCGGACATCGAGCGAGGCGGTGGGTTCGTCGAGGAGCAGGGCCCGGGGCTCCTGGGCCAGCGCCCGCGCGATGCGGACCCGTTGCCACTCGCCGCCGGACAGCGTGTCGGTGCGGCGGTCCCCCAGGTCCAGCACGTCGCAGCGGGCCATGGCCTCGGCCACGGCCCGGCGGTCCGCCTCCCGTTCGGCCTCGAGCGGCCCGAGCCAGGCATAGCGGCCGAGCGCCACGGTCTCCCGTACCCGCAGGGTGTAGAGATGCGTTTCGCGTTGCGGCACCACGCCCACCACCCGGGCCAGCTCCCGCGGTCGCCAGGCGGCGAGCGGCCGCCCGTCCAGCTCGACCCGCCCCCGCTCGAGCGGGGCGGCGCCGAGGAGGGCGCGCAGCAGGGTGGTCTTGCCGCTTCCGTTCGGTCCCACCACCCCGAGGAGCTCGCCGGGCGCGAGGCTCAGGTCCACCGCCTCCAGGGCGGGCCGCGGGAGGCCGCGGTAGCGCACGGTGAGGTCGGTCCCCCGGAGGATCATGTGAGGCTCCGCCGGAGCAGGACGGCGAAGAGCGGCACCCCGATCAGGGCCGTCACCACGCCGACCGGGAGTTCGAGCGGGCGCGCCACGCTGCGGGCCAGCACATCGGCCAGCACCAGGAAGCTGCCGCCCAGGACGAAGGCGGCGGGGAGCAGGGCGCGATGGAGCGGGCCCCAGAGCCGGCGGACCGCGTGGGGGACGATGAGGCCCACGAAGCCGATCATGCCGCAGGCGGCCACCGCGGCGGCGGTGAGCAGCCCGGTGGCGAGATAGACCTCGCGCCGGGCCCGATCGGGGTCGGCCCCGAGATGGCGCGCGGGCTCGTCGCCCAGGGCGAGCAGGTCGAGGGTCCGGCTGCGCAGGACCAGAAGGCCCAGCGGGAGCGCCGCGTAGCCCGCGAAGAGGAGCACCGCGGGCCACGACGCGCTTTCCAGGCCCCCCAGCAGCCAGGTGTAGGCGTTCTTGAGCCGGGCCGCATCGGCCAGCACCAGCACGGCCGTCACGAGGGCCCCGGTCAAGGCGCTCATCACGACGCCGGCCAGCACCAGCACATGGGGCTCCAGGCGCCGGCCCTCGATCAGGCTCAGCCGGTAGACCAGCGCCAGCACGAGCAGGGTGCCGGCGAACGCGGCGAGCGGCACGCTCCAGGCGCCCGGGAGTCCCAGGGCGATCGCGGCGACGGCGCCGAGGGCGGCCCCGCCGGACAGGCCGAGGAGGTAGGGCTCGGCGAGGGGGTTGCGGATCAGGGCCTGGAGCGCAGCACCGGAGACCGACAGGCTGCCCCCGATCAGGAAGCCGAGGACGACCCGGGGGAGCCGGAGCTCGCGGACCACGGTGGCGGCCGGGCCGCCGGCCCCGAGGAGGCCCCGCCCGATGTCAGGCAGCGCGAGCGGCGCCGCCCCGATGGCGACACCGGCGGCGCAGGCCACGACCGCCACCGCTCCCAGCCCGACCCAGCGGTGCCCCCTCATCGGAGGACCTCCGCCAGCCGGGCGCGGAGTTCCCGGATCGCCTCGGGGGCCCGCGGGCTCGGGCGGCTGAAGCTCGAACCGGTGACCCGCACCAGGCGCCGCTCCCGCACGGCCCGGATCGCCTGCCACTCGGGGCGCCGCACGAAGGCGGGTTCGCCCTCGGTCGCGACCAGAATGGCGTCGGGATCCCGGGTGGCGATGGTCTCGAGGCTCACCGTGCCTGACGGGGCCGGCAGGTCGCCGAAGAGGTTCCGCGCGCCGGCCCGCTCGACCACCTCGCTCAGGAAGCTCCCGGCCCCGATGGTCATCGGCGGCTGGTCCCAGGCGAGCAGGAGCAGCGCGGGAGCGGCCGGCGAGGCGGGTGTGGTGGCCGCCGCGAGGGCGGTGTCGAACGCGGCGGCGAGGGAATCGGCCCCGCGGCGCCGCCCGGTGAGCGCGCCCAGCGCGCGCGCCACGCGCGGGACGTCAGCCAGCCGGTCCACGGCGAACTGGACCGCGGGAATGCCCAGGGCGCGGAGCCGGGCGGCGGCCTCCGCGTTCTGCGCTGACCGGTAGAGCACGACCAGCTCGGGCCGGACTGCCGCCACCGCCTCGAGGTTCGGCCGGAGGCCGTCGCCCAAGTCCGGGATGGACCGGGCTTCGGCCGGGTAGTCGCACCAGTGGGTGCGCCCGACGATCGTGCGACCCGCCCCGATCGCAAAGAGCAGTTCGGTGGTCGCGGGAATCAGCGAGACCACCCGGCCGGCCGGGCGGGCGAGCCGTACCGTGACCCCGGCGTCGTCGCGGACGGCGAGCGCGTCCCGGCCGGCGCGGGCGGGCGCGCAGGCCGCGAGCAGACCGAGGATGAGCGCGGCGGCTCGGGAGGCTTTCAAGCCGACCGCCCATCCCCGGGGAACCGAAGATGGGCGGACATGGGCCGAAGACGGCGGGCCAGTGTCGCCACCGATCCCTCCCCCGAGGGTGTTCGTGGTGGCACGAGCCGAGAGGTCTCCTGGCTTCGGGCGTCCGCTCGCCTTCCCGGTTGCCCAGTGGCGTCGTGAGCGGAGAGGTACCAGCTACCCGTGACAGTGGCGGGGCCGCGCCGGATTTGCACCGGCTTCCGAGCGTCCCGGCTCGCGTCGAGTTGTGAACGTGGTGCGGAAGCTAGGAACCCGGCGGCCGCGCCGCAAGGTGGGCCTCGAGCCGGGCCTTGAGCACCGCGCGCTCGCTCTGGTAGCGCCGCCACTCCTCCGGCGACACGTCGTGTTCCCGGCCCCGGTAGCGGGCATCGAGGGCCGCGATCTGGAGCACCAGGGCGTTGGCCGTCTCCACCGGCGCCGGCGGGGCCGGGCGGCGGCGGAGCAGCAGCAGGCCGGCCCCGCCCAGCGCGAGCGCCACGCCGATCACGAGCGCGGGCAGGAGCCAGCCCGGCGGCCCGCCGCCGGCGAACGAGATCTCCACCCGCTCGCGAGGCCCCACCGACCCGGCCCATTGCCGGAAGGTCCGCCCTTCGATGGTCTGGGTGTCGCGGAGCGCGATGGCGCCGCCCCGGGCGGTGGCCCCGGTCTCCTCCAGCAGCACATCGAAGGCAGCCACCGAGTCGGCCGCCGGGATCGTCACCCGGCGCACGGCGCGCGGGAGGACGTAGGTGTACACCGCCTGCTTGAAGCCCGGCGCCACCGGCCCGAAGACCAGCACGCTGTCGTGCCGGGCGATTACCACGTCCGGGGAGAAGTCCCCGGTGCCGGGCCGAAACGAGGCGGCGCCGCGCGGGAGTGGCGCCGCCCAGGTGGGGTCGGTACTGTCCCGGGCGATCCGGGTCCGATCGCCGCGGTTGACCAGGGTGACGATCTCGAGCACGCCCCGGCCACCGTCCCGGCCGGGGCGGCTCACCACCACGTGCCGGGCGTCGGTCTCGACCGGCTGGGTGGTCGAGGTGTCCCACAGGATGATGCGGAGGGTGGAATCGGGCCGGACCGAATCGCCGGGGAGTGCCGCGGAGAAGTACTCGATGCCGGCCCGCGGCGCGCTCATCAGGTAGATCGCCGAGGTGTCGGCCCGGAGCCGGAACCGGAACTCGCCGCCGGGCCCGGTCCAGGTGGAGTCGAGCGGGCCCTGGCGATCGCGGGCGATGCGGTGGAGCGTCACCCGGGCCCCGGCCACCGGCACCGAATCGCCGCGCCGGACCAGCACCACCCGCCCGCTCACCGTCGCGGCGCGCTGGGCGGCGAGGTGGTTCAGCGCGCCTAGCACGACAAGGGCGGTCAGCGCCGCCGCGCGACCGCCCCGCCTCATCCTGCCGCCCGGCCCGGCCCTGGGTTCACGGATTGAACTTCCCGAAGTCCTCGGGGTCCATGTCCTCGAGGTAGGCGCGGAGCTTGTCGGCGTCGAGCCCGCTCCCCGAGGGCGGCTCGCCGGTCTCCACGGCGCCCTGCTCCAGCAGCGAGGGATCGGTATAGATCGGCGCGTTCACCCGGAGGGCGAGGGCGATACTGTCGGACGGCCGGGCGTCGAGCTGGAAGACGTGGTCCTCGCGGGCGAGCCAGAGTTCCGCGTAATAGGTCTTGTCCTTGAGCGCGGAGATGAGAATGCGCCGGACCGTGGCCCCGAGCCCGAGGATCACCTGCTTGAGAAGATCGTGCGTCATGGGCCGGGGCGGCTTGAGACCCTGCATCTCCATGGCGATGGCGCTCGCTTCCGCCGGCCCGATCCAGATCGGGAGGACCCGGTCGCCTTCTTTTTCGCGCAGGATGACGACCGGCGAGTTGGTGTTGCGGTCGAGGCCCAGGTGGGCCACCGTCACTTCGATCATTGCACCGCGTCCTGCAGGTCCCGCACCCGGTCGGTGCGTTCCCAGGAGAAGAAGTGATGCCGGCCCCGCGTGACCGGTTTGCGCCCGAAGTGGCCGTACGCGGCGGTGGGCTGGTAGATGGGCGTTCGCAGGTCGAGCGCCGAGATGATGCCCCGAGGCGTCAGATCGAAGACCGCGCGCACCGCCCGCTCCAGCCTGCTATCGGGGACGACGCCGGTGCCGAAGGTCTGCACCATGACCGAAACCGGATCGGCCACGCCGATGGCGTACGCCACCTGCACCTCGCACCGCCGGGCGAGCCTGGCGGCCACGATGTTCTTCGCCACCCAGCGCATGGCGTAGGCGCCGGAGCGGTCCACCTTGGAGGGGTCCTTCCCGCTGAACGCCCCGCCCCCGTGGCGGGCCATGCCGCCGTAGGTATCCACGATGATCTTCCGGCCCGTGAGCCCGGCATCGCCGTGGGGGCCGCCGATCACGAACCGGCCCGTGGGGTTGATGAACAGGGCCGTCTTGCTGATGTCGAGCCCGCTTTCTTCCAGCACGGGCCGGATCACCACCTCGGTCACGGCATCGCGGAGCAGGCTGCCCTTGTGGAGCGGGCGGCCGTGCCAGGTCTCCTCGTGCTGGGTGGAGACCACCACGGTGCGCACCGAAACCGGCCGGTCGCCCTCGTACTCGACCGAGACCTGGCTCTTGCCGTCCGGCCGGAGCCAGGGGAGGTGTTTCACCCCGTTGGCCCCCCGCCGCGCGTCGGCCAGCCGCTGCACCAGCCGGTGCGCCAGCATGATGGGCATCGGCATGAGCTCGGGCGTCTCGTCCGTCGCGTAGCCGAACATCATGCCCTGATCGCCGGCGCCCTGGCGCTTGCGGTCCACCCCGAGCGCGATGTCGGCGGACTGCCGGTCGATCGTGGTGAGCACCGCGCAGGTCCGCGCGTCGATGCCGTGCGCCGCGTTCACGTAGCCCACCCGTTCCACGGTCTCCCGCACGATGTCCGGGATGTGGACATAGGTGGAGGTGGTGATCTCCCCCGCCACCAGCGCCATGCCCGTGGTCACCAAGGTTTCGCAGGCCACCCGGGCATCGGGGTCGTCGCGGAGAATCGCGTCGAGCACGCCGTCCGAGATCTGATCGGCGAGCTTGTCGGGGTGACCTTCGGTGACCGACTCGGAGGTGAAGACGTGCCGGTGGGCTTTGGCCATGGGCGATCGATCGAGAGGTAAGGTTCGGATCAGGCTCGCAAGGTAGTCCTGGAGCTCCGGCTGGGCAACGCCGCCGCGAGGTCGAGCAGCCGGGCATCCACGTGCGCGGTGATGGCCGCTCGGAGCGCCTCGGTCGCGTCGGCGGCCCGGCTCGCCTCCAGGGCGGCCGCGGCGGCCTGTTCGGCCACCGCGGAGGGGATCGTGCGCACCACCCACTTGACCAGCGGCAGCGCGGGCGGCGCCACGCTCAAAGTCCGGTAGCCGAGCCCGAGGAGGAGCACCACGGAAAGCGGATCGGAGGCCATCTCGCCGCAGACGCTGACCGGGATGCCGGCCGCCCGGCCGGCCTCGAGGATCGCCTTGAGCTGGCGCAGCACGGCCGGGTGGTGCGGGGTGAAGCGGTCCGCCAGCCGGGCGTTGCCGCGGTCCACCGCCAGGGTGTACTGCACCAGGTCGTTGGTCCCCACGCTGAAGAACGCGCAGTGGGGCGCCAGCACCTCGGCGATGAGGGCGGCGGCCGGGGTCTCGATCATGACGCCCACCGGCACCGAGGCGGCGGCCCGCACCCCCTCCCGGCCCAGGTTGAGTGCCTCTTCGAGCAGGAGTTCCCGGGTTTCGAGCACCTCCTCGAGACGGGTCACCAGCGGGAGCATGACCTCGAGGCGGCGGTCCGCGGCGGCCCGGAGGATCGCCCGGAGCTGGGGCCGGAAGATCTCGGGATGGTCGAGGCACACCCGGATCGAGCGCCAGCCGAGGAAGGGGTTCGCCTCGGGGGGCGCGCGAAAGGCGGCCGGAAACTTGTCCCCGCCCAGGTCGAAGGTCCGGACCACCACCGGGTAGGTGGGAAAGGCGTCGCACACCCGGCGGAAGTATTCCATCTGCTCGTCTTCGGTGGGAAGCGCCGCGCGCCCGGTCACGAGGAACTCGGTGCGGAGCAGGCCCACGCCCTGGGCGCCCTGCTGGGCGGCTGGGATGATCTCGTCCGGAAGGTCCACGTTGCCCATGAGGACGAGCTGGACGCCGTCCGGCGTGATCGGCGCCTGGGTGATCGCGGCTTCCAGCTCCAGCTCCAGCCGCCGCCGCCGGACCTCCAGCGCCTTGGCCCGCTCGAGCTCGGCCCGGGTCGGATCGAGGATGACGGTGCCGGCCTGGCCGTCGAGCAGGAGCACCGTGCCGGACTTGATCCGGTCCAGCGCGCCGGTGGCGCCCATCACCGCGGGGATGCCGAGGCTGTGGGCCAGGATCGCGGCGTGGGAGGTCCGGGTCCCCTCCTCGCTGACCAGCCCCACGACCCGGTCGCGGTCGAGCTGCACGGTGAGTCCCGGGGACAGCTCGCGGGCGACCACGATGACTCGCTGGTCCCCGCCCAGGTCGCCCAGCTCGTCGTCGTCCTTGCCGAGGAGCTGCCGGAGCATCCGGTTGTGAATGGCGGACAGATCGGTCAGCCGATCGCGGAGCAACGCGTTCCCCGAACCGGCCCAGAGGTTCCGGACCTCCAGCGCCTTGAACTCGTAGGCGGTCTCGGCGCTGAGGAGGTTCTGGCGGATGAGCTGCTCCACCTCGCTCAGGAATTGTTCGTCCTGCGCCATCAGGATCTGGGCGTCGAAGATGTGCGACTCTTCCTGTCCCGCCCGTTCGCGCACCTTGTCGCGGAGGGCGCTCAACGCCCGGCTCACCTCGGCCACGGCGCGGCGGAGGCGGGCCACCTCGGCCTCCACCTCCCCGGCGGTGATCGCCCGGTTCGGGACGTCGGGCACGTCGAGGCGCACGATCTGCGCCGTGCCGAACGCGATGCCGGGCGACACCCCGATCCCCCTGAGCAGCCGCTCTCCGCCGGTCATTGCTCTCCGAATCCCTCGGCCACCAGCCGGCTCAGCGCCTCCACCGCCTGCTCCTCGTCCGGGCCGGTGGCCCGGAGCGTGATGGTGCTGCCGCACTCGGCGGCCAGCATCATGACCCCCATGATGCTCTTGCCGTTGACGGCCATGCCGTCCTTCTCGATCTCGATCTCCGCCTGGAAGCCGCTCGCCAGCTTCACCAGTTGCGCGGCCGGCCGGGCGTGCAGGCCGAGCGAGTTGACGATCTTGGCCTGGCGCTCGGTCATGGCGCGACCCAGGACACGACGGCCGCGAGCCCCAGCGCAGCCAGCGCAAACCGAAGCGTAGGAAGGCGGGCGCCCAATCGCCATCCACCCCCCAGGCCGAGGAGCATGGCCCCCAGGCCGGCGGCGACCTCGACCGGCCGAGCGGGCGCGAACAGCCACGCCCCGGCGAGCGGGAGGGCGAGGCCCACCAGGAACCCGGCCGCGGCGCCCATGGGCCCCACCAGCCGCTGCACCCAGGAGCCGGCCAGTGCCGCCGCCACCCGAATGCCGCTCGCGAGCCCCACCCGCAGGGCCCAGACCCCGGTCGCGAGGCGAACGAGGTTGTACCCGACCAGCACGGCGAGGAGCACCGGGAAGGGGTATCCCAGGACGGCGCCCAGAATCCCGATCGCCATCGCCGCCGGCACCAGGCCGGCCCAGAAGAGCTGGTCGCCAAGGGCTCCGAGCGGGCTGCAGAGCGCGGCCCGGAGCCGGGAGATCTGCGCGCCGGGCACGCCGTCGTACTCGGCGCGGACCAGGGCGCCCAGCGCCACCCCGGCGAGATACGGATGCGAGTTGAAGTACTCGGCGGCGCGCACGCTGGCCTCGGCGTGGCGCGCTGGATCGGCCTCCTTGAGATCCTCGAGCATGGGCTCCGCCGCGTAGCCCAGGCCGATCCCCGTCATCCGCTCGTAGTTCCAGGCTCCCTGCACGACGAGAAGCCGGAAGAAGGCCCGCACCGCACCGGTCATCGCAGTATCACCAGGAGCATGCCGAGCAGCACCCCTCCCCCGAGCCAGCGGAGCCGCGCCCCGCGGCCGGCGTTCCGGACGGCGCCCCCCGCCGCCGCAGCGAGGCCGGTCCCCACCGCCACCGCGGTCACCAATCCGGGGTGGGCGCCGGCCGGCACCGCCTCGCGGACCGCGAGCGCCAGGGCCAGCCCCACCACGGTGAGGGCGAAGGAGCGAGCCACGTCGCGGACCACGCCCCGCCACTGCACCAGGGCGATGGTGCGCGGGTTTCCCGCCGCAAGGCCGGCCGCGTACCGCTGGACGGTGCGGCCGTTGGCGTGGCGGAGCCAGACCAGGGTCCAGCCGCCCAGGGCGGCGAGCGCCAGCCCGAGGGCGACGGCGTACCCGAGCGCCTGAGGCCAGGGGCGCTGGGTCAGCACGGTCACGGCGGCCACCGCGGCCGGTCCGTAATCCGGGTAGCGGGCGGCCCCGACCGGCAACACGTCGAGCGCGAAGAGTTCGAGGGCGACACCGAGGACCACGCCGGCCTCGGGATCGCCGGCGATCAGGCCGGCGACCAGGGCGGCGACCAGGGGCCGCGAGAGGAGTCCCTGGGGAAAGGTGACGAGGTCCACCCCGACCACCGTCCCCCACAGCGCGAGCGCCGCGAGCGTCTCCGGCGTCATGTCAGGCGAGCTCCGCGAGCGGCACCGGCGCCGAGGTGGGCAGGTCCTGGGCCGAGACGTCGGCGCCGGATTGCTGGAGGAGCCGGTACTCCTCGTCGCTCAGGTACACGTAGGGGAGCCGCGCGGTGCGCCCGGGCTTGTGATGCACGCCCCCGAGGTTGATCCGGGTGACCTCCGGCGCGGCCCGGCGCAGCGCGACCATGGTGGCCACGTCGGCGGTGAGGACGATCCCGGGCCGCGGGTCCCGCTGCCACTCGGGCAGCCGCGCGGCCGCGCCCGCCACGTCGGTGAAGATCAGCTCGATGTCAGGCGGCACGCCCATGCGGTAGAGATCGCGCTCCCAGTCGCTGGCGTGGACTTGGTCGTCCACCAGGACGATGAACCGGATGTTGAGGGGCTTCCCCCAGCCGATGACGACCTGCCCGTGCACCAGGCGATCGTCCACGCGGAAGAGCACGACCGGCATCAGGGATGCCGGATCGCGTCGCTCCCCTTGGTGGCGCAGCGCGCCGCGCTCTCCGGCGGCACCAGGGAGCGGTTGTTCACGAAGTCCAGCAGCATCGGCAGGTTCACCCCGGTCACGACCCGTACCCCGGGCAGGGTCCGCTCCAGCCGCATCGCGGCAAAGAAGCAGGACCCGCATGGCATGTCCACGAACAGCACCGCGGGCCCCTCCCCCACCGTGTTCCGGAGCCGTTCCTCCAGCTCCGGCGCACCCAGCCCGGTGTTGGAAACGGCCCGGAGCGCGCCGGTGACGCCGCTGATCCGCTCCACCTCGCGCACCAGCGCCTCGGCCAGGCTGCCGTGCGCGATCACCACCCCGGCGAGCGGCTCACTCATAGTCTTCCTGGAGATATTCGCGAAGCCCCTGGCGCTCCCGCATCTTCCGGATCAGCCGCTCGTTGAAGGCGGACGCCACGTCCACCCCCGAATAGCGGAGCAGATGCATCATGGCGACCACCTCGCAGATCACGGTGATGTTCTTGCCGGGGTTGAGCGGGATGATAACCTTGGGCAGCTTGACGTCGAGGATCTCCATCTCCAGCTGGTCGAGGCCGGTCCGCTCGGCGTCCTTGGCCACTTCCCAGTCCTGGAGCTCCACCACCACCTCGATCCGTTTCTGCTGCCGCACCGACCGGATGCCGAACAGGGCCGGGATGTCAATGAGGCCGATGCCCCGGATCTCCATGTGGTGGGCGGCCAGCTCGTGCCCCTGCCCGATCAGGATGTCGGTCCCCCGGCGGGTGACCTGCACCACGTCGTCCGCCACCAGCCGGTGGCCCCGCTCCACCAGGTCGAGCACGCACTCGCTCTTGCCGATGCCCGAGCGCCCGATGAAGAAGAGCCCGACCCCGTACACATCGGCCAGCGAGCCGTGGAGCGTCGTGCGCGGCGCGAAGGCCTCCTCCACGATCGGCTTGATCCGGCGGTAGAACTCCGCGGTCTTGAGCCGGCTGCGGAGGAGGGGCACCCCTCGCACCCGGGCCAGATCGAGCAGCTCGGTGGGAACCTCCTGGCCCTTGGTCACGAAGATGCAGGGGATCTCGAATTCGAAGAATCGCTCCAGGCGGCGCCGCCGCTCCTCGGCGCTCAGCGCGTTCAGATAGCTGATCTCGGTCTCGCCCAGCACGTGGAGCCGCCGTGGGATGAAGCGGCCGGTATACCCGGCCAGCGCCAGGCCGGGACTGGCCGCCTCGGGATCGGGGATCGGCCGGTCCAGGCCCAGTTCGCCGGTGAGCGGCTCCAGCTGCAGGGGATCGCCCCGGCGGGACAGGAGGTCGCGGAGGGTGAGCGGCCGGTTCACGCCAGTTCCCGGGCTCCGCGGCGCTTGGAGGTCGGGTCGTCGCGCTCCACCTGGCGCCGGATCTTGTCCACCGCGCGATCCAGGGCCGAGCGATGGTCCTTGTCCTGGCCGGTCGCCACCAGCACGTCGCTCCGGCCGCGCTTCAGGCGGATTTCCGCCAGGGCGACCTGAGGCCCCACATCGAACACCACGGCCGCCTCCAGCGGCCGCCTGACAAGCGTCCCCAGACGCTCCAGCACCTGGCGGGTGCGCTCCCGGAGCTCCTCCGAGATCTCGCAATGCCGGGCGGTGATGGAGATGTTCATGACCGCGCTCCTCCACGCTGAAGAATCCTGCACCCGACGGCCCACGCGCCCGGCTTCCCGGCCCGGCGGCCGCGCCGGGCGCCCGGGGGTCCGGCGCTCCCGTAAACTACCTGCCCCGGCCCGGGTAACCGCGCACGACCTCGGCCTCGATCCACTGCCAGGTGGCCCGGGCGGTCCGCTCCCAGGTGAGGCCCTCGGCAAACCGCCGGGCCTGCCGGCCCAGGCGTTCCACCAGGTCGGGGTTCTCCGCCAGTTCCAGCATCCGCTCGGCGAGCGCCTCGACGTCGCCGTGGGGGCAGAGCCATCCCGTCTCCCCGTGCCGCACCGAATCGCGGAGGCCGGGACTGTCGGAGGCGATCGAAGGCGTTCCGCAGGCCGCCGCCTCCACGTTGGTGATGCCCCAGCCCTCCTTGGGCGAAGGAAAGAGGTTCGCCCAGGTGGTGCGGAGGAGTTCGAGCTTCCGCTCCTCCGGCACGAAGCCGTGGAACCGCACGGCGTCCCCCACGCCCAGCCGCCGGGCCAGGGCCTCGAGCCGGGGCCGGTCGGCGCCGGAGCCGGCGATGTCGAGCACCAAGTCGCTCCGCCGGCTCCGGGCCCGGGCCAGGGCCCGGATGGCGTATTCTACCCCCTTATAGCGCCGAAGTCTGCCCACGTACAGAAACGAGGGGGTGGGGGTCCGCCGGAACGCGGGATCGGGACGCAGCCGGACGCTGTCCACCCCCGGGTAGATCACCGTGATGCGTTCCCGCGGCACCCCCCGCGCCACCAGATCGTCGCGCGTGCTGTCGCTGATGGCGTGGAACGCCGCGCGGCGGTAGGCCCGGGGAATCGGCCGCTCCAGGAGCCAGACCAGTGCCGCCACCGGCGGGCTCGCCTCGAGGAACGCCGTGGCGCCGAAGAGGTGCGGCACGATGACGCCGAGCGGCCCGTCGAACACCCCGGCGGTGAAGAGCGGCACCTTGTTGATGTCCTCGATCAGCACGTCGGGACGCTCCCGCTCCACCGCGCGGCCGACCGCCGCCCGGCCCAGCAGGGCGAACGACTGGCGCCCGCCGTGCCGTTCCACCAGGATCCCTTCGACCTCCTCCACCGGCCGGGCGCCGTGCCACCCGGAGCAGACCAGGCGCACCCGGTGCCCCTCGGCCGCGATGCGCCGGAAGATTTCGAAGAGATGCACCTCGGCGCCGCCCGCCTGGGGGTTCGCCCGATCCTGCCAGTTGACGAGCAGGATGTTCACAGGCGCCCGAGGGCGTGCGCCACCCGATCCAGCACGCCATTGATGAAGGCCGGCGCCTTGGATCCGCCGAACGAGTGGGCCAGGTGCACCGCCTCGTCAATGGCGACTTTCGGGGGCACCTCACCTCGGAGCAATTCATGGATGCCGAGCCGCAGGATGTTCCGGTCCACCGCCGCCATCCGCTCGAGCCGCCAGTGCTCGGCCGCCTCCGCCACGTGGCGGTCCAGCTCGGGCAGCTCGGCCACCACCGCCTCGGCCAGTGCCGCGGCCCGGTCCTCGATCGCTGGATCGGGACCTAGGACTCGCGCCACCCGGAGCGCCACCTCGCGCACCGGCAGCCCGCCGGCGAGTTCCCACGAGTAGAGGATCTGCACCGCCCGGGCCCGGGCCCGGCTCTCCGGCCTGAGCGCGCTCATCGCTTCCCAGGCGCCCGCCGGGGCCGGCGGGCCGGCTTCCGCCGGGTCGCCTTCACCTCCGCCAGCGCATCGGCCAGCCGGATGGCGGCCTCCGCCGCCTCGTACCCCTTGTTGCCCAGCGCGCCGCCGGCCCGGGCCAGCGCCTGCTCCAGGGTGTCGGTGGTGAGAACCCCGAAGGCCACCGGGAGCCCGTGACGGGCGGCCACCGCTCCGAGCCCCCGGGCCGCCTCGCCCGCCACGTACTCGAAATGCGCCGTCTCGCCCCGGATCACGGCCCCCAGCGCCACCAGCGCCGCGTAGCGGCCGGTGGCGGCGAGGGCCCCGGCGGCGGCGCCCAGTTCGAACGCGCCGGGGACCCACACCACGTCCACCTCGCCCTCCGCCAGCCCGGCCTCGCGGCAGCAGGCCAGCGCGCCGTCCAGCAGCCGCGCAGTGACCCGCTCGTTGTACCGGCTCACGAGCACGGCCACCCGGCCCCGCGGTCGGAGCTGGCCCCGGTATTCGGGCACGGCGTCAGTGGGCGAGGAGATGGCCGAGTTTGTCGCGCTTGGCGTCGAGATAGGCGCGATTGTCTCGGGTGGGATCGGTGAGCAGCGGAACCCGAGCCACGATCTCCAGCCCGTAGCCCTCGAGCCCCACCAGCTTGCGCGGGTTATTGGTCATGACCCGGATGGAGGACAGTCCGAGATCGCGCAGGATCTGGGCGCCGATCCCGTAGTTGCGCAGATCGGGCGGGAACCCGAGCCGCTCGTTGGCCTCGACCGTGTCGTCGCCCTCGTCCTGCAGCGCGTAGGCCTTGATCTTGTTGAGCAACCCGATCCCGCGGCCCTCCTGGTCGAGATACACGATGACGCCCTCCCCCGCCTCGGCCACCTGCCGCAGGGCCGCGTCGAGCTGGCGGCCGCAATCGCAGCGCCGCGAATGAAAGACGTCGCCCGTGAGGCACCGCGAGTGCATGCGAACCAGCACGTCCTTGCGGCCCTCCACCTCGCCCATGACCAGCGCCACGTGCTGCGCCGTGTCCACGTCGTTCTGGTAGGCGATGATCCGGAAATCCCCGTATTCGGTAGGCAGGCGCGCCTCGGCCACCCGGTGCACCAGCCGCTCCATCCGGAGCCGGTACGCGACGAGCTGCGCCACCGTCACGAACGTGAGCCCGTGCCGCCTGGCGAACTCGATGAGCTCGTCCCGCCGCATGGGGTGGCCGGTCTCGGCCAGGATCTCGCACATCACGCCGGCCGGATAGAGCCCGGCGAGCCGCGCCAGGTCCACGGCGGCCTCGGTGTGCCCTACCCGTTGCAGCACCCCGCCCGGCCGGGCCCGCACCGGATTGACGTGCCCGGGCCGGCGGAGGTCCGACGGCACCGTCTTCGGATTGATGGCCACGTGGATGGTCTTGGCCCGGTCCGACGCCGAGATCCCGGTGGTGACACCGAAACGCTCGTGCGCGTCGATCGTGATGGTGAACGCCGTCCGCATGGACTCGGTGTTCTGGCTGTCCATCTGCTGGAGCCCGAGCTGGTCACAGCGCTCCGGGGTGAGCGCCAGGCACACCCAGCCCCGGGCGTGCGTGATCATGAAGTTCACCATCTCGGGGGTGACCAGTTCCGCGGCGCAGATCAGGTCCCCCTCGTTCTCCCGGTCTTCGTCGTCGGCCACGACGACGAACTTGCCGTTGCGAAGATCCTCGATGGCTTGCTCGATGGTTCCGAAGCTCATGGCTCTCGGGCTCTCGGAGGACCGGGGACGGGGCGCCTGCCGCCCTCGCCCCGCTCCCCGCGCTCTCCCTTCCGCTGCAACAACGCCGTCACGTACTTCCCGATGGGGTCCGCTTCGAGATGGACCCGGTCGCCCGGCTGCCTGGCGCCGAGCGTCGTGTGCTGAAAGGTATAAGGAATGAGCGAGACCTGGAGCACGCCGGGCCGGGGGATCGCGTTCACAGTGAGGCTCACCCCGTCCACCGTGATGGAGCCGAGCGGCACGGTGCACGCCGCCACCTCGGGAGGGACCTCCAGCTCCATGAGCCACGCGTCCCCGTGCCGCCCAACCGCGGCCACCCGCCCCACCCCGTCCACGTGCCCCTGCACCAGGTGGCCGCCCAGGCGGTCGCCGACCCGGAGCGCCCGCTCGAGATTCACGCGACGACCCTTCCGGTAGTCGCCGAACAGGGTGCGCTCGAGCGAGGTCCGGATCACATGGACGCCGAACCATCCCGCCCCCCGGCGCTCCACCGTGAGACAGGCGCCATCCACCGCAATGCTCTCCCCCCGCCGGATTCCCCGGTAGGGGGCGGCAATCGCGAGGGCCACTCCCCCGTCGCTGGCCCGCGCGGCCCGCACGGTCCCGATCGCCGTCACGATGCCGGTGAACACCCCGCCTCCCGGTCCACCACGAGCAGCGTGTCCTCGCCCAGGGCCCGCCGGTCCACGACACGCCAGCGTTCCGCCTCGACCAGGGAGACGCCGGGAAGTCCCGAAACGGCCGGCACCCCCTCGTCGCCGACCCAGACGGGCGACTGGATCCAGTAGTAACGGTCCACCAGCCCCGACGCGAGCAAGGCGCCGGCCAGACGGCCTCCGCCTTCGATCAGGATCGAGCCGATCCCGCTCCGGTACAGCACGCCGAGCCCGTCGGCCAGGGACTTCACCCGATGCACGATCACCCCGGCGTCCTCGAGCTGCGCCAGGCGATGCGGGGGCGCCAGGGCCTGGGTGACGAGCACCGTGGGGAGGTCGCGGGCGGTGCGCACCAGGGTGAGCGACTGGGGCAGCTCGCCCATCCGGTCGAAGACCACCCGCAGCGGGGGCTTGCGGGGCTGGACCTCGCCCCGGACGGTGAGCGCGGCGTCGTCGGTGCGGGCGGTGAATCCGCCCACGCCGATCGCGTCGAACCCGGCCCGGAGCCAGTGGACGAAGTCCCGGGCCGCCTCCCCCGAAATCCAGCGGGACCGGCCGCTCGGGTCAGCGATCCGCCCGTCCAGCGTCGTGGCGAGCTTGAGAGCCACGAAGGGCCGCGCCAGACCGCGCCAGCGGTGCAGGAAGATCGCGTTCTGGGCCCGGACTTCATCAGCCCGGAGACCCAGCTCGACCGCCACGCCCGCCTCGGCCAGCCGCTCCAGGCCGCCGTCCGCCTCCGGATTGGGGTCTGCGAGCGCGGCGACCACGCGCCGCACCCCGGCGCTCACCAGGGCAGGGGCACAGGGTGGCTGTTTCCCGAGGTGATTGCACGGCTCCAGCGTCACGACCAGGGTCGCACCCCGGGCCCGTTCCCCGGCCACCCGGAGCGCCGCCGATTCCGCATGCAGGTCGCCGAACTCGGCGTGATACCCCTCGGCGATGATCGTGTCACCCTGGAGCAGGACGGCCCCGACCAGCGGGTTGGGCGCCACCCGGCCCCAGCCGCGCCAGGCCAGCTGGATCGCCCGCCCCATGGCATCGAACTCGTTCACGCGGGGGAAGATCGGCCGGTCGCCGGGGAGGGGCAAGGCGGGGTGCGGCCCGCGCAGCGGCCGCGCCACCGGAAGGTCCAGGGAACCCGCAGCAACGATCGGCCGGGGGGGGGAGGCAGGAGATGGAGCGCACCACCGCCCCCGGCCGCCCGCCGGCCTGACCCAGCAACGCTAGAATCCGAACCGGATCCCCACGCTCCCGAACAGCCGGTTATCGCCCGGGTCGTTGTCCTGGAAGGTGGTCGAGAGCTTCTCGTCCTTGCCGAACTGGTAGCCCAGCTCGGCGCCCAGCTTCACGATCGGCAGATCGAGACCCGCGCCGACGAAGGCCAAGGTGCGACTCGCGTCGAGATCCACCCTGGCGTTCTGCGTGCCGAGCGAGGTCCGATACTGCAGGCTGGCGTCGCCGGTGTACTTGTCCCAGCCGAGTCCCGCCCCCACCTGGAGCAGGGCGAACTTGTACCCGGCCGTGGCCCTGAGGTTGGTGGCCTTGAGGTCCACGCCGAAGCTGTACTGATCGCCGCTCGGGACGTCGCCGTAGGTGATCTTGGGGATGGACCGGTACATCGCCGAGACGGCGATCGCGGGGACCAGACCCTTGCCGCTCGTGATCCCCACCCGGCCGCCGAAGCCGAGTCCGAGCGCGATGTCGCCGATTTTCCGCGCGTTGTCGTCAACGGTGAGGTTGTCCACCGCGTTCACCGGCAGGAGCTGCGCGGAGCCCAGCGCGTCGATCGAGAGGAAGTGGCTCTCCCCCACCCCGTTGAAGACGCCGACCGCCGCCTCGACGAGCGGGGCCGGCGCGGTGATCTCGTCCGCGGTGGGGACCGTGGTCCCGGTGGTGCCGTCGTAGCCGAGATCGGGCGTCTTGAGCTTGGTCGCGTTCACGCGCACCGTGACCGAGAGGTGCGGGAATCCGCCCAGGGAGCGGAACGACCCGAGGACCGCGTCGCCGCCGCTCACCAGCAGTCCCGCCACCGGATGGAAGACCCGGGTGCCGTCAATCGCCGCGTTGCAAACGTTCCGGTCGGCCTGCAGCACGAGCGCATTGCACTGAGCGTTCTGGGCCGCGAGCGGCACCGCCAGAATTAGGGCAAGCGTCAAGGGACCGAGAGCACGATGCACTCGCATGACCAGAGTCCTCCACGCTGAAGTCCAGCGCCGGGCCTCGAACCCCGGCGTTGTGCCGACCTGATCACTACCCCCCCGTCATGCCTGCGAAAGCAGGCATCCATGCCGGCCAACGCCCCCCCCTGTCATGCCTGCGAACGCAGGCATCCATGCCCGCCCGGCCTGGTGGCCCTGCCCGCACGGACTCCGGCTTCCGCCGGGGTGACGAAAGTCCTAACAGAACCGTACCCGCCGCTCGCCCCGCCGGACCTCGCCCAGGACCCAGGTCGCCACACCCTCGCCCTGGGCCGCCTGCCGCGCAGCCTCCACGGCTTCCTCGGGCAACACGGCAACGAGCCCGACGCCCAGATTGAACACGTCACGCATTTCGTCGGTGCTCACTCGTCCGGCCTCCTGCAATACCCGGAAGAGGGGAGGCCAGGTCCAGCTCGTGGTATCCACCACCGCCTCGCAGCCCTCGGGCAAGATCCGCACCAGATTTCCGCCGATGCCACCCCCTGTAATGTGAGCCAGGCCGTGGACCCGCGAGATGACCGGCATCACAGCGCGCGCGTAGCTCCGATGGACCGCAAGCAGCAGGTCGGCAACGGTTTGGCCCGTGCCGGGAAGCTCGTCCGACAGGGCGAGTTTCATGGTGTCGAAGATCACCCGCCGGGCAAGCGTGTACCCATTGGTGTGGAGGCCCGTGGACGCGTAGGCGAGAAGCCGATCGCCCGGGCGGACTGCATCACCGTGAATCGCCTGATCCTCCTCCACCACCCCCACGATGGTCCCGGCGAGGTCGAAGTGGCCCGGCTGGTAGAGGCCCGGCATCTGGGCGGTCTCCCCGCCGGCCAGCGCCATGCCGTGGGCGCGGCAGCCGCGGGTGACGCCTTCGACGATGCCCCGGATCTGCTCCAGGCCGAGGGCGGTGCCCGCGAGATAGTCCAGGAAGGCGATCGGGGTCGCGCCGTGGACCAGGATGTCGTTGACGCTGTGGTTGACCAGGTCTTCGCCGACCGTGTCGTACCGCTCGGCGGCGAGGGCCACCAGGACCTTGGTGCCGACCCCGTCGGTGCTCATCACGAGCACCGGACGCCGGTAGCCCGGCGGCACCCGGACCATGCCGCCGAACGCCCCCAGCCGGCCCAGCGAGAGCGCGGTCCGCGTGCCGGCCACCAGCTCGCCGATCACCTGTTTCGCGCGTTCGGCGCCGGAGAGGTCCACGCCGGCGGCCGCGTATTCGCGCGCGGTCACGCGATCAGCTCCGCCAGCTCGACGTGGGTGAGATCGCGGAAGCTGCGCACCCGTTCCTGGAGGGTCTGGGGCGTCACCCCGCCGAAGCCTGCCACGCCGAAGCTCTGGACGGCATAGGAGCCCATCGCCGCGCCGTAGATCATCGCGCGGCGCAGCGCCTCGCTGGTGACGTCACCGGTGCGGGCCACGTACCCCAGGAACCCGCCGGCGAACGCGTCGCCGGCGCCGGTCGGGTCGAAGACTTCCTCCAGCGGATAGGCGGGGGTGTAGAAGGTCCGGCCGGCCTCCACGAGCAGGGCGCCGTGCTCGCCGCGCTTGACCACCACCCGGCGGGGTCCCTTGCCCAGCACCCAGCGTGCCGCCCGGTGCACGTTCCAGTCCTCGGCGAGCTGGCGGATCTCGTCGTCGTTGATCAGGAGCACGTCCACCCGGCTCAGCACCCGGAGCACCGCGTCCCGTTTCCCGGCGATCCAGTAATTCATGGTGTCGGCGGCGACCAGCCGGGGCGCTGTCATCTGGTCCAGCACGTCGAGCTGGAGCTCGGGGTCGATGTTGCCGAGGAAGACGAACGGGGTCGCCCGCCAGTCGGGGGGGAGCGCCGGCCGGAAGCTGGCGAAGACGCCGAGCCGCGTCTCCAGGGTCTCGCGGCTGGAGAGATCGAAGGAGTACTTGCCGCGCCAGCGGAAGCTTTCGCCGGGGGCCCGCGCCACCCCGGACCAGTCGATCCCCCGGGAGGCGAGCCGCTCCAGCTCGGCCATGGGATAGTCGTCCCCCACGACCCCCACGACCCGGACGCCCGTCAGGAGCGACGCCGCGACGCTGAAATACACCGCCGAGCCGCCGAGCGCGTCGGTCGCCTCGCCGAAGGGCGTGTGCACCGAGTCGAGGGCAACCGAGCCGACCGCGAGGAGTTTCATGCCGTCACATCCGGTCCGGGGCCGAGAGGCCGAGCAGGGTGAGGCCGTTGGCGAGGACGATCCGGGTCGCGCGGGCCAGGGCCAGACGAGCCGCTTCCGTGGCCGGGGCCTCCCCGAGGACCCGGCAATGATGGTACCAGGCGTGGGCCGCGCGGGCGAGGTCTTCGAGGTACGCCGTGATCCGGTGCGGTTCCCGCTCCCGGGCCGCGCGGGCGGTGACGTCGGGGAAGGCGGCAAGCTTGGTGAGCAGGTCCCGGTCTTCGGAGGCCGGCAGCGCGTCGAGCGACACCTCGCCCGAGACGCTCTCCGGGGCCCGGCCCGCCACCCGGAAGATGCCGCTCATCCGGGCGTGCGCCATCTGGACATAGAAGATCGGGTTCTCCTCGGTCTGACTCCGGGCCAGGTCCACGTCGAAGACGAACTGCGAATCGCCCCGGCGCATGAGGAAGAAGTACCGGGCCGCGTCCACGCCCACGTCGTCCACCAAGTCGCGCAGGGTCACGAACTCGCCCGAGCGCTTGGACATCTTCACCTCTTCCCCGCCCTTGACGACCTTGACGAGTTGCACCAGCGCCACCTCGAAGAAGTCGTCCGGCAGGCCGAGGGCCTTGAGCACGGAGCGCATCCGGGGCACGTAGCCGTGGTGGTCGGCGCCCCAGACGTCGATCGCGAGGCGGAAGCCCCGCTCGAACTTGTTCACGTGATAGGCGATGTCAGGCACCAGGTAGGTGTAGGTCCCATCCTGTTTGCGGAGCACGCGGTCCTTGTCGTCGCCGAACGCGCTGGTCCGCAACCAGAGCGCCCCATCCTTCTCGTAGGTGAGACCCCGCTCGGCGAGGAGCGCGAGGCCGTGCGCGACCTGACCCGAATCGTAGAGGGCCTGCTCGGAGGTCACCTCGTCGAACCGGACCCGGAACCGGGCCAGGAGCTCGTCCTGCTCCTCCCGCATGAGTCGGACGATGTAGGGCCGCAGGACCGGGGCCGCCTGCTCGAAGGGGCCGTCGAGCAACCCGGGCTCCAGCTCCCGGACCGCCCGCTCGGCCGCCTCGACCAGATAGAGGCCGTGGTACCCCCCCTCCGGGATCTCGGCGGACCGGCCCCGTTGCTGCTGAATCCGCGCCCAGAAGCTCTCCACCAGCCGATCAATCTGGGTCCCGGCGTCGTTCACGTAGAACTCCCGGGTCACCCGGTGCCCCGACCACTCGAGCAGCGCCGCGATCGCGTCGCCCAGCGCCGCGCCGCGCCCGTGCCCCACGTGGAGCGGCCCCGTGGGATTGGCGGAGACGAACTCGACGTTCACCCGGGCCCCGCCCCCGAAATCATGCCGGCCGAAGGCGGCGCCCTGGGCGATGATCGTCTGGAGCAGGGTCGCCAGCGCGTCCTGCGCCAGCCAGAAGTTGATGAAGCCGGGGCCGGCGATTTCCACGCGGGAGACCACCGAGGCCGGCAGCGCGAGCTGGGCCACGATGCGTTCGGCCACCGCGCGAGGAGCGGTCTTGAGCGTGCGGGCCAGCACCAGGGCGAGATTGGTGGCGAGGTCACCATGCCCGCTGTCCCGAGGCCGTTCAAGCACGAAGGCCGCCCCGGGAGCCCCAAGGGCGGCCGCCGCGCGCGCCAGCTCGGCGCGGATCAGTTCACTCACTCGACCCCTTCCCCTCCCCCTTGCCCGACCGGGGGGGCGAACCGGACTTCCCGGTCCTGGCCGGCTTCGCGGCGGGCGCCGGCCCGGAAGCCTTGGGGGCGCCGGAGTCCGGCCCCGTGGAGTCGGTCTTCGCCGCGCCCTCCGCCTCCTTTTCCTTTCGCGGGCCCTTGCCGTCCTTGCCGTAATCGGTGATGTAGAACCCGCTCCCCTTGAAGACGAGCCCGGCCCCGCCGGAAATCTTCCGCGAAGCCGGCTTGCCGCAGGTCGGACACCTGGCGCGCGGCTTCTGGGTGATTTTCTGGAACAGTTCGAACTGGTGCCCGGCCGGGCAGACATAATCGTAGGTCGGCATGAAACTCGGTGCCCTAAGAGAAACTGGGGCAATATGTTAGCGGCTTGGAGCCCGGGATTCAAGCGGGAGTGGGTGTGGCCACCCGAAACGGGGGACCCTGCCCGCGCACAGCCCTCCGTCATGCCTGGGAATGCATCCCCCGTGATACCTGCGAACGCAGGCCTACATGCCGCCTCGTTCGGTGGCCTGGACCCCGGCGTTCGCCGGGGTGACGGAGCGGCGCGGAGGGAGAGGGGAGCGCCACGGGGCCGCCACGCCCCCCCGTCATGCCTGCGAAAGCAGGCATCCATGCCGCCTGGTTCGGTGGCCTGGACCCCGGCGTTCGCCGGGGTGACGCGGGGGGGGGGAGCGCCAGCGCCCTGGGAGCCGGCGGCGTACGCCGGGATGACCCGAGGGCGGGCCTCCCTGGCTAGTCCCCGCAAGTGACCCCCCACACCTTGCGCCCGGCCGCGCCTCGTGCCTTCTTGATCGCGGGACCAGCTCCCCGGACTCCCATGCGCGCCCCGGACATCCTGTTCGCCGGCTTCTCGCTTCTCGCCCTCGCCTCGCTCGCGAATCCAAAGCCGCTTGCCGCCCAGGACGGACTCCGCGAAGCGGCCCAGGTGCCCGAGGTGGTTCCCAAGGCCGCCGGCGGCATCCATCTCCAGCTCGCCTTGCCGCAGGGCGCCTTCGCCGACTTCGTCGGCACCGGCTATGGGCTGGGGGGCAACGTGAGCTTCTACTTCGGGCGGAGCGGGCTGTTCGGCCTGCGCCTCTACGGCTCGTGGATCCAGTACGGCAGCGAGACCACCCGCGTGCCGCTTTCCCCCACGGTGCCGGGGATCCTGGTGGACCTTACCACCAGCAACAACATCTACTCCTTCGGGTTCGGGCCCGAACTCCTGCTCGGCCAGGGGGAATGGCGCCCCTACCTGTTCGCCGCAATCGGGGCCTCCGACTTCGCCACGGAATCGAGCGTCGAGGGGTCGGACAACTTCGGGTCCTTCGCGCGGACCACCAACTTCAACGACTGGGTGTTCGGCTGGTATGCCGGCGGCGGGCTTCAGTTCCGGGTGAAACGCGGGTACAAGCCTATCTGGCTCGATGGCGGGCTCCGATATCAGAGCCACGGCGAGACCCGATACCTCCGGAAGGGAAGCCTGCAGCCAGCGCCCGGGGGCGGGGTGACGTTCGACCCGATCCGGAGCGAGACGGACCTTCTCGTCGTGCACCTGGGGATCCAGGCGTCCTTCTGATCGCCGCCGGGGTGGCCGGCAGCCCCGGAACGGCGATTGGCCAGGGTTCTCGCCTCACGCCTCGAGGGACCGCCGCACGGCCTCGAGCAGTTCGTCCGGCGTGTACGGCTTTTGCACGAAGCGCTCCCGCTCGCCCAGCTCGAGTTCCCGCCCTGCGATTTCCGGACTGTACCCGCTCGTGAAGACGACGCGCAACCCGTGGCCCGCCTCGCTCAGCCGCCGGGCCAGCTCGTGGCCGCTCACCCCCGATGGGAGCACGACATCGGTAAGGAGCAGATCGATCCGGCCTTGGTGCTCCCGCCAGCGCCGTTCCGCCTCCGGTCCGTCGGCGGCTTCGAGCACCCGGTAGCCGTGGCGCTCCAGGGTCAGCCGGGTGAGCCGGCGAACGGCGGGATCGTCCTCGACCACGAGGACGGTCTCCTCCCCTCTTCGGAGGGCGGCCGGCCTGGGGGCCGGCGCGAGGGCCGCAACGCCGGCGGGTCCGACGGGGAGCAGGATCTCGAAGGTGGCGCCCTGGCCCGGCTCGCTGAACACCGCGACCGCGCCACCGTGCTGTTTCACGATGCCGAACACCGTGGCCAGGCCGAGCCCGGTGCCCTTGCCCGGCTCCTTGGTGGTGAAGAACGGCTCGAAGATGTGGGGGAGGACGTCGGCCGGGATGCCATGCCCGGTGTCCGCCACGCGGACGCAGGCGTACTCGCCCGGTGCCGCCTGCGGATACCGGGCTGCAAGGTCCGGCGTGACGGTGCGCGTCGTGGTCTCGATCACCAGCCGGCCGCCCCCCGGCATGGCGTCGCGGGCGTTCACCGCGAGGTTCATCAACACCTGGTCCAGCATCCCGGGATCGGCACGGACCGTCAACGGCACCGGGTGGAGGTGGAGTTCCAGATGTACATCCTCGCCCAGCAGGCGTTGCAGCATTCCGGCCAGACTGGTCACCGCGGCGTTGAGGTCCAGCTCGCGGGGCTGCATCACCTGGCGCCGCCCGAACAGCAGGAGCTGGCGGGTCAGGTCTCCGGCCCGCCGGGCGGCCGCGCGAATCGCCTGCAAGCTCTCCCGCGTCTCCTCGGTCAGGCCGGGATCGGTGAGCGTCAGGTCGGCCTGCATCAGCACCACGGCCAGGATGTTGTTGAAATCGTGGGCCACCCCGCCGGCGAGCCGCCCGATCGCTTCCAGCTTCTGAGCCTGACGGAACTGTTCCTCCAGCCGCAGGACCTCGGTGCGGTCGCGCGCGTTGAGCACGATGAACCCCTCGGGAGCCTGCTCCGGCAGGCTCCGGCCCACCGTCTCCAGGGTGAGCCAATGCCCCTCGCGGTGCCGGGCCCGGAACTCGGCCCGGACCGGCCGGCCCGGATTCGCCCGGGCTTCGGCGAGGGCGGCTTGCACCGCAGGCAGATCGTCGGGGTGAACCAGCTCGAGCACGTTCCGGCCCATCATTTCCTCGTCCTGATAGCCGAACACCTGAGTGGCTGAGGGACTGCGGAACCGCAGGACCCCCGTGTCGTCAACGACCAGGATCATGTCGGGGGCGTTCTCGATGAGCAGGCGGAAGCGCTGTTCCCGCCGTTCCAGCTCCGCCTGGGCCAGCTTCCGGTCCGTGATATCGCTCGCGACCGTCACCACACGCACCACCTGACCGGCCGAATCACGCACCGGCAGCGCCCGGTGGCGAACCCAGCGCACCTCCCCCTCCGGCCGCACAATGCGGTATTCGAGGTCGCAGTCGGCGCCGGCCGGGCTCCCGGTGTCCCGCGCGACCCGGTCCCGGTCATCGGGATGCACGGCCGCCTGCCAGTCGTGAGGCGTCTCCAGCAAGGCGGATCGCGGGCGTCCCCAGATCCGCTCGTAGGCGGGGCTGACGTACTGGATCCGCTCGCCGCGGGCGTCGCCGATCCAGAAGACCTCCTCCACCGTTTCGGCGATCTCCCGGAACCGCTCCTCGCTTTCCCGCAGCGCCTGCTCCGCCCGGACCCGCTCCCGCTCGCGCTCGGCCACCTCCAGGGCGAATCCGATGTCGGCGGCCAGTTCGGTCAAGAGCCCGAGTTCCTCGGGATCGAAGAACTCCCGCTCCCCGGCGTAGAGATTGAAGGTGCCAGCCGCCCTGCCCGCCACCCGGAGGGGCAAGGAGGCCATGGCCGCGAACCCTCGGGCCAGGGCCGCCGCCCGCCACCCCTTCGCACGGGGGTCGGCTGCGATGTCCTGGCAGGCGGCGGGCACCCCCGCCCGGAGCGCCTCATAGGTGAAGGCACAGTCCGGTTCGGGGCCCTCGACCAGGGCCCGCACGAGGGCCAGGGTGTCGGGGCCGGCCCCCGCGTGCGCAGCGACCCTGAGCCGCCCCTCGCCGTCGGCCAGGCCGATCCAGACCAACGGGAACCCGCCTCGCTCGACCGCGACCCGGCAGATCGTTGCGAGGAGCACCCGCAGGTCCCGTTCCCTCACGATGGCCTGATTGACCTCGCTCAGCATCGCGTAGGTGCGATTGAGCTGGCGGATCCGCCGTTCGGCCGCCTTCCGCTCCGCAATGTCCACGATGCTGCCGCGCACCACGGTGCGGCCCTCCGCCTCGAGCCGTAGCAGCCGAACCTCGCAGGGGATCTCGCGCCCCTCGGCGTCAAGGTGCGTCCACTCGAAGGCAGGGGTGTCCCCTGCCAGGGCCGCCTCGATCAACTCACGGGCCTTTGCCGCGGAGGGACGGCCGTCTGGCTGGGCCGGCGGACTCAGGTCCACCGGCCCCACCTTGAACAGGTCGCGCTCCGGGAGTTTGAACAGCCGCTCCGCGGCCGCGTTGGCCAGGACGAACTTCCCGGTCGCCACGTCGAGCAGCACGATCGCTTCCGGTGCATGGGCGATCAGCAGGCGGAACTGCGCTTCGCTCCGCTGCAGGGCGGCTTCGGCCTCCTTCCGCTCCGTGATGTCGGTCTGGGTACCGAACATCCAGAGCGGCCGGCCGTCAGGAGTCCGGTCAATGACCCGCCCGCGGTCGTGGACCCAGACCCAGCGCCCGTCCTTGTGGCGCAGGCGGAGCTCCATGTCATAGTACGGCAGCTCGCCCGCGAAATGCCTCGCGAGGAGCGCGTTGGCGCGGGCGAGATCGTCCGGGTGTGCCAGCCGGGTCCAGGTGTCGCTCCCCACCGGTTCGAGCTCGCTCAGGCGGTAGCCGAGCATGGCGGCCCAGCGCTCGTCGAACACCGTCTCCCCGGTCTGGACATTCCACTCCCAGGTGCCGGCGTTGGTGGCCTCGACGATGTGCTGGAGGCGCTCCCGGGCGCGCTCGAGCGCCGCGGCCGATCGGCGCTGTTCGCTCACATCCCGCAACACGCCGAGGAGCCGGCCGTCAGGCAGGACCGTGGCATGCACCTCGCCGTCGAACCCGGTCCCGTCCTTGCGGCGGCAACGCCACTCGCTGCGGACCACCTCCCCGGCCCGGAGCCGCGCGATCTCCGGCCCGACCCGCGGTGCCTCCTCGGGCGCCAGGATATCCACCGCGCGCAATCCGATCAGCTCGTCCCGGTCGTAGCCGAACGCGCGGCAGGCTGCGGCATTGGCGTCTAGCAGACGCCCTTCCCGATCCGCGACCAGCACCGGGTCCGCAGCCGACTCGAACAGGGTCCGGTAGCGCGCCTCGCTCTCGCGAAGGGCCAGCTCCGTCCGCTTGCGTTCCGTGATGTCCCGCGTCACCCCCAGCACCGCCTCCACCCGCCCTGCGGCGTCGCGGAGGGGCGTGGCCTGGGTCTCGAGCCACCGGCGGCCTCCCTTGAGACCCACCATCTCGAACTCGAGCGTGCCCGAGGCGCCGGCGAACGCCCGCTCGATCAAGGCGCGGAAGGCAGCCCGATGTTCCTCGACGACCAGGGGATACACGCAGCGGAGCCGGACCTCCTCGAAGGACTCGGCTTCGAGCATGCGGAGCCCCGCCGGGTTCATCTCGAGCAGGCTCCCGTCGCGCGCCAGGAGCTTGATGCACTCGGGTTCCGTGGCGATGATCGTCCGGAGCCGGGCTTCACGCTGGCCCAAGGCGCGTTCGACCTCGACCAGCGCCTCCTGTGCCGCCACCCACCGGCCGGCCAGCAGACGCTCGAGGTCGGGGGAGGCCCCGGGGAAGCCGGCCGTCCCGGCGGTGGAGCCGGCCGCGGCCCGGTCGAGCAGGTCGCGGATCGCCGCCAGCGTGGCTTCGGGCGCCGCCGGACGGCGGACCACGGCCTCCGCGCCCAGCGCCCGGATCAGCTGTTCGTCTTCGGGATCGCGACAGGCCGCGGTGAGGACCAGGACGGGAATGGCCCGGAGCGCCGGCTCCGCCTTCCAGCGGCGAAGCAGGTCGAAGCCGCCCAGTGCCGGCGGCAGCAGGTCGGTCAGGAGGAGGTCGGGAGGCCGGCGGCCTGCCCGAACGAGCGCGTCCGGAGCATTCGCCGCCTCCTCGACGTCGTAGTGGTTGTCGAGCAGGAGCGCCCGGAGCGCCCCCCGGACCTCCGGGTCGGCATTGACGACGAGCACGCGGGGCATAGGCTGGCGGCGGCCCGAGAGTGCGGCGAGTCCCTATACTACAGCACGGGTGCCGCCGCTGCCATCCTGCCTCACACCGCCCGCCCGTGCCGCAGCCTTCGGCCTCGACGCTGCCGCAACAGCCCGCTCGCTCCGCCTACCCCTCGACGCCGGGACGGGCCCTGGTCCCTCCCCGTGGTCCGCGCCGTTCCGCGGCGTAGAACCACCGCTTCGCTCCCTCCGCGCTGGCCACATAGGCCAGCACGATCAGGCCGAGCCAGGCCAGGAACGCCGGGGGGAGGGGTGTCAGCTCGAAGGGCCGGGCGAGCACCGTGTAGGGCAAGCCGATCGCGAGGGCGACCACCAGCAAGGTCGCGAGGAGGAGCGGGCGCGAGGGGCGCCCGCGCAGGAAGGGCCCGCGGGTCCGCACGACGAGTACGATGAGGGTCGCCGACACCACGGACTCGACGAACCATCCGGTGCGAAACGCCGCCGGATCGGCGTGGAGGAGCACCAGGAGCACCCCGAACGTCAGGTAGTCGAAGGCCGAACTCACCAGCCCGAACGTGAGCATGAAGCGGCGGATGAACCCGATGTGCCAGCGGCGGGGCCGTTCCACCCACTCCGCGTCCACCCGGTCGGTGGCGATGGTGAGCTCGGGCACGTCGGTGAGCAGGTTGGTGAGGAGGATCTGCTTGGGCAGGAGGGGCAGGAACGGCAGGAAGAGCGAGGCGCCGGCCATGCTGAACATGTTGCCGAAGTTGGCGCTGGTCGCCATGAAGACGTACTTCAGGGTGTTGGCGAAGGTGCGCCGGCCTTCGCGGACTCCGGCCTCCAGCACCGCGAGATCCTGCTCCAGCAGCACGATGTCGGCCGCGCCCTTCGCCACGTCGGCCGCGCCCTGCACCGAGATGGACACATCCGCGGCGTGGAGGGCCGGGGCGTCGTTGATCCCGTCGCCCATGTACCCCACCACATGACCCGCCTTGCGCAGGGCCTGGATGATGCGCTCCTTCTGGTTCGGTTCGACTTCCGCGAAAATCGCCGCCTGTTCGGCCCGTACCGGGAGGGCCTCGTCGCTGAGCGCCCGGAGTTCCGGCCCGGTGACGACCTTCGGCCCGGCGAGGCCGACGTCCGCGCCGATCCGCGCGGCGACCAGCGCGTGGTCGCCGGTGATCATCTTCACCTGCACCCCGAGCCGGCGCAGTGCCTGGACCGTGTCGGCGATCCCGGCCTTTGGGGGATCGGCGAACGCCACCAGGCCCAGGAAAATCATGTCCGCCTCGGACTCGCGCCGGATGGGCCCCGCGCGCTCCATCCGTTTGAGCGCCACACCGAGCGTCCGGTAGCCCCGGGCGCTCAGGTCGTCGTGGAGCCGCTCCACGCCCGATCGGACCTCGCCGATCGGGACGATCCGGCCGTCCCCCGCCTCGGCCGCCGAACACACCTCGAGCACCCGAGGGAGCGCGCCCTTGGTGACCAGGATCGCGTGCCCGTCGTGCTCGGCCAGCACGCTGAGCCGCTTGCGGCCGAAATCGTACGGAACCTCGTCCAGCTTGCGCCAGCCCTCCAGCGCGAACGGCCGATGGGTCCGGAGGGCCTCGTCGATCGGATTGCTGAACGCGGTTTCGTACGCCGCGTTCAGGTAGGCGTGAAAGAGCACCCGCTCGCTCGGCTGCCCCAGCGGATCGAGCGCGGCCTGGACCCGCACCCGCCCCTCCGTGAGGGTGCCAGTCTTGTCGGAGCAGAGCACGTCCATGCTGCCGAAGTTCTCGATCGCCGCCAGGCGCTTGACGATCACCTTGCGCGCGGCCATGTCCCGGGCGCCCTTGGCCAGGTTGACGCTGATGATCGCCGGCAAGAGCTGCGGTGTCAGGCCCACCGCGAGCGCGAGCGCGAAGAGAAAGGAGTCGAGGACCGGGCGGTGGAGATAGACGTTGAAAGCGAAGATGGCGATCACCAGCACCAGGGTGACGTCGAGCAGGAAATAGCCGAAGCGGCGCACCCCGCGCTCGAACTCGGTCTCCGGCGGACGGAGCCGCAGCCGTTCCGAGATCCGGCCGAACTCCGTAGCCCGGCCGGTGCGGACCACCACCGCCCGCCCGCTCCCGCTCACCACATGGGTGCCGAGAAAGAGCGTATTGTCGCGCCGGGCGAGCGGGGTCTCCGCCGGTACCACGCCGGGGCTCTTGTCCACCGGATAGCTCTCGCCGGTCAGGGCCGCCTCGTTGACGAAGAGATCGCGCTCGGCCAGCAGGCGGCAATCGGCGGGGATGCCGGAGCCGGCGGCCAGGAGGACGATGTCGCCCGGCACCACCTCATCGGTGGGAATCACCACCTCCCGGCCGTCCCGGAGCACCGTGGTCTTGAGCTCGACGGTCTCCAGCAGCCGCTCCACCGCCGCAGCCGCCCCGTGCTCCTGCCAGAAGCCGAGCACGCCGCTCGCCAGGACAATCGCCAGGATGATGAGGCCGTCCGTCGGATCGTGAAGCCACCAGGAGAGGAGGGCGGCGGCGATCAGAATGAGGACGATGGGGCTCGTGAACTGCCGCAGGAGGAGGGCCGGCACATCGGAGCGGGGCCGTTCGACCAGGGTGTTGGGCCCCACGCGCGCCCGCCGGGCCGCCGCCTCCGCCGCGGTGAGGCCGGCCTCGCTGGTGTCGAGTGCCTGGAGCAACAGATCGCCGGGGAGACTCCAGAAGGCCTCGAGCCCGCCGGCGAATCCGATCCGCTGCCGCCGATCCCCCGGGGGCGGCGGCGAGGTGGCAGCCGAAACCGAGGTCACCGCATCGCAACTCCCCTGGCCCCGAGCCCTGTCGGGCGGGCGGCCCGCGCCAGGATCCTCAGAACCCGCAGGCGCCGGCAAACAGCGTCCGGGTCCGGCCCCCGACCCACACCGTGCCGGCTCCGTCCTGGCTGATGAACACCCGCCCGCTCCGCCCGAGGCGAGTCCCCTGAGCGCAGGTGTACGGCGCCGTGGCCCGGCCGCTCGACAGGAGCCATTGCGCGGCGGAGGCGTTCAGACTCCCCGTTACCGGGTCTTCCAGCACCCGCCCCTGGTGGTCGCTGAAGAACGCGCGCAGCTCGAAGGCGGCCGCATCACCAGGTGGATAGGGGCCGATGACGCCGAGCTCGATGCGGCTGGGGTGGGTCTTAGGCGGGTCGAGCGCCAGCACCGCCTCCGCCGACCGCAGCAGCAGGACCACCCACCCAGGCCCGTTGTCCGCCCACTGGGCGTCCACGACCTCCGGGCGCCGGATGCCGAGAAACCCCGCCATGGCCTGGACGGTGGTCTCATCCACCGGGCCGCTGCGGATCAGCGGTGGTGCCGCGAAGGCCAGGGTCTGCTCCGTGCAGCGTACCGGGATCAGCCCGGCGCCGCACTCTTGAACGACCTGGGTCTCGCGCTGCGGGATCCCGCCCGATTGCAGCCACGCGTGGCAGCTCCCCAGGGTCGGGTGTCCGGCGAACGGGAGTTCCCGCTCGAGGGTGAAGATGCGGACCCGATAATCGGCGCCCGCCGCCGTGGGTGGGAGGAGAAACGCGGTCTCCGAGAGGTTCATCCAGCGAGTGATCCGCTGCATCTCCTCGGTGGTGAGGCCCTCGGCGTCGAGGACGACCGCCAGGGGATTGCCGGAGAACGGTGGCTCGCCGTGAAAGACGTCCACGAGGCAAAAGCGGCGCGGCATGATCCGGTCTCACCCCTTTCCACCCGGTGGCCCCTTCGTCACGTCACCGGCCCGGGTACCCCGACGCCAAGACCCCGCGGGCGGGCCGGGGGGGGGTGGGGGGGGGCAGCCGGTGGGACCGTGGCGCGGCCCGCGTACGGTGGTCAGCGGTGCTCGCCAGGCGGCCCCGGGTCTCGCGGTTCCCGAGCCTGGGCCAGCATGCGCTCCGCGAACGCGAGGCGCTCTTCCAGCTCGGCGAGCTGGGCCGACTGATCGGCCAGCGCCAGGCCCGCGCTTTCCAGCGCCGCGGCCTGGGCCCGCACCGCGGCCCGCAAGCGATCCACCTCGCTCGCGCGGGCGCCGTGGCGAAGGCGCTGGGCCCAGAGCCAGCACGCCAGCGCCAGCACCGCATGCGTCGTGGCATGCCACGGCTCGGCCTGGGCCGCGGCGAAGCCGGCGCCGGCCACATTGAGGGCGCTGAGCCCGATGGCGACCGGGCGCCAGAAGCCCGGGTTGAGCTTCATGATGTGATCCCCCGGCTCGCCCTTCGCCCGGGCGCACGAGATAGTTTCAGGGCCGGGCGCCGCCGGGACCTCCCGGCATCCGGAGCCCCTCTCGGGACCGGCTCGCTCTCCCGGCCCCTACCCCGCCCGATACACCCCCCACACGCCGCGCAACGTCTCGCTGATCTCCCCCAGGGTCGCCCGCGCCCGCACCGCCTCGATGATGGGCGGCATGAGCGGCGCGGTTCCGCAAGCGGCCTGGGCCAGCGCCGCCAGAGCCCGCTCGACCGCGCCGGCATCCCGCCGCGCCTTCACCTCGGCCAGCCGGACCCGCTGGCGGGCGGCCAGGGCCGGATAGTCCGGCGCCGGGATCGTGGGGACCGGCGAGTCGTCGGTGAACCGGTTCACGCCCACCACCACCAGGTCGCCCGACTCCTGGCGCCGCTGGAGTTCATACGCGCTCCGGGCGATGGCGTCCTGGAAGAACCCCCGCTCGATGGCGCGCGCCGCCCCCCCCATCCGGTCCACCTCCTCGATGACGGCCCGGGCTTCCCGCTCGATCCGGTCGGTGAGCGCCTCGACGTAGTAGCTCCCGCCCAGCGGGTCCACCACCTGTGCCACGCCCGATTCGTAGCCCAGAATCTGCTGGGTCCGGAGCGCCAGCGTGGCCGACTCCCGGGTGGGCAAGGCCAGCGCCTCGTCGTAGCCGTTGGTATGGAGCGACTGGGTCCCGCCCAGCACGGCGGCCAGCGCCTGCACGGTGACCCGGACCACGTTGTTGAGCGGCTGCCGGGCCTGGAGCGTCACGCCACCGGTCTGGGTATGGAACCGGAGCCGGCAGGCCTGGTCGCCCGCGCCGTAGCGCTCCCGGAGCAGCCGGGCCCAGAGCCGCCGCGCCGCGCGGAACTTGGCCGCCTCCTCGAAGAGGTCGTTATGGGCCGCGAAGAAGAACGAGAGCCGGGGGCCGAACCGGTCCACCTCGAGCCCGGCCGCCACCGCGTGCTTCACGTACTCCAGCGCATTGGCCAGGGTGAACGCCACCTCCTGGACCGCCGTCGCCCCCGCCTCGCGCATGTGGTAGCCGCTGATCGAGATGGGGTTGAAGTTCATCCCCTCCTCGGCCACGAAGCGGAAGATATCGGTCGTCAGGCGCAGCGACGGCCCCGCCGGATAGATGTAAGTCCCCCGCGCGATGTACTCCTTCAGGACGTCGTTCTGGACCGTCCCCTGGAGCTTCTGCCGGGGGACGCCCTGTTCTTCCCCCACCACGACGTACATCGCGAGCAGCACCGCCGCGGTGGCGTTGATCGTCATGGAGGTGGAAACCCGGTCCAGCGGGATGCCGTGAAAGAGCCGGGCCAGGTCTTCCACCGTGTCGATCGCCACCCCGACCCGCCCCACTTCCCCCTCGGCCATGGGGTGGTCGGAGTCGTAGCCCATCTGGGTCGGCAGATCGAAGGCCACCGAGAGCCCGCTCTGCCCCGCCGCCAGGAGGTGCCGGAACCGCTCGTTGGTCTCCTCCGCCGTCCCGAAGCCGGCGTACTGGCGCATGGTCCAGAGCCGCTCGGTGTACATGCCGGGGTAGATGCCGCGCGTGAACGGAAACGCGCCCGGTGAGCCCAGGTCGCGCTCGGGTGAGCCCTGCCAGTCGGATGGCGTATAGACCGGCTTCCGGTCAGCGGTCATGCGGGTCGCGGCCGGAGCGTGACGGTGCCGGCGACGGCGCCTCGGTCCTCATCCCTCCCCCATCTTGCGCAAGGTATCCGCCACATACCCCACGTCCTCCCGCGACCCGATCACGAGCGGCGTCCGCTGGTGGAGCTCGCGCGGCACGATATCGAGAATCCGCCGGGTACCGTCCGTCGCCGAGCCTCCCGCCTGTTCCGCGATGAAGGCCATAGGAGCGCACTCGTAGAGCAGCCGGAGCTTCCCGCTCGGATTCTTGATGTCGGCCGGATAGAGGAAGATCCCGCCCGCGATCAGGTTCCGGTGAAAGTCGGCCACCAGCGAGCCGATGTAGCGGCTGTTCTTCCCCTTGATCTCCTCCGGGCGGTCGCCGTGGAGTCCCCGCACCGCCCACTGGATGCCCTTCGACCAGCGGCCGAAGTTGCTCTCGTTGACGCTATAGTACATGCCGACGCGCGGGGTGACGATCCTGGGGTGGGAGAGGAGGAACTCGCCGATCGAGGGATCGAGCGTGAACCCGGCCACGCCCTGCCCGGTGGTGTACACCATCATGGTGCTGGAACCGTAGATCACGTAGCCGGCCGCGACCTGCTTGCAGCCGGGCTGCAGCACGTCGGCGAGACTCCCGCGCCCCTCTAGGCTCACCCGCCGGTAGATGCTGAAGATGGTCCCGACCGGGCCGTTCACGTCAATGTTGGACGACCCGTCCAGCGGATCGAAGAGCACCGCGTACTTTCCCGCCGGATACTCCTCCGGCACGGGCACCACGTCCCGATCCTCCTCCGACGCCATGACGCAGACGCGCCCGGTGTGGCTGAGCGCGTTCTTCATGGTCTCGTTGGCGAAGACGTCGAGTTTCTGCTGCTCCTCGCCCTGGACGTTGGTGGCTCCGGCGCTCCCCAGAATGTTGACGAGGCCGGCGCGCCGGATGTTGGCCGCGATGATCTTGCAGGCGAGCGCGATGTCGTAGAGCAGGTTGGAGAGCTCGCCGGTGGCCTCCGGATACTTCTGTTCCTGATCGAGGATGAAGCGCTCGATGGTGACGACGCGGGTCTGGGGTTGCAGCACGGCGTAGGCTCCATGGCTCACGGAATCGACGGGCCGATCGAAGGCGGGGCCGCCGGACCCGCCCGGGGGGATCGCGCCGGGCGCCGGTACCTGGCTCCCCCGCAGGGCCCACCTCAGCACCCCGACCCGGCGGGCGCAGCCGCCGGGCAGCTCCCTCGCCTCCCTCGCCCTGTCACCTCCATCTCGCGCCCGTCGGTCCAGACGCTGATGGTTCCCTCCCGGTCGGTGCGCCAGACCGAGATGCCGCGACCGGCCAGCCGGGCCAGCACGTCCGGGTGCGGATGCCCGTAGCGATTGCCGGCGCCGCTGCTCACGACGGCGACCGCCGGTCGCAGCTCCTCGAGCCACGCCTGACCGGTCGCCGAGCGAGACCCGTGATGCCCGACCTTGAGCACGGCCACCCGCCCGACGCGGCCTCGCAAGCGGGCCTCGGCGCGGAGGCCGGCGTCGCCCGTGAGCAAGGCCCGGAATCCGCCGTACTCGACCAGCAGCACCGCCGAGTCCTCGTTCAGGTCCAGCCGCCACTCGGCCCAGGCCGTGTCTGGGTGCAGCAGAGTGAACCGGACACTGTCAAGCTCGAAGCGAAGCCCCGGGCGGGCCGGCTGCCAGGCGATGCCGCGCGCGGCCACCTGGTCGAGAAATTCGGTGTAGAGCGGATCCGCCACCAGCTCCGCCGGCTCGATCGCGAGATCGGTCGGAAACCGCTCGAGCACCGCGCCCGCGCCACCCAGGTGGTCCGCATGCGGGTGGCTCAGGACCAGCACCGCGATCCGTCCGGCTCCCCGCGCCGCGAGGAACGGCGCCACCACCCGGCGGCCGGCGTCCCACCCCTCGCTACGGGGGCCGGCATCCACCACCACCCAGTGGCCGGCGGGGGTCCGCAGCACGGCGGCATCGCCCTGACCGACGTCCAGAAAATGTAACGCGAGCCCCGAACGTCCGTCAGTCGCGCGGCCCCCGAAGGCCGCGAACACGCCGCACCAGGCGGCGAGGGCGAGTCCCTGGGCCCAGCGATGGAAGGTGACCCCGGCCGTGGGTCTCCCCGCGACGCACCAGAGGGCAACGCCGAGGAGCCCGGCCCACGGGAGCGCCGAGGTCCAGGCCATCGGCTGCACCACGTAGGCGTGCGGGAGGCCGCCACCCCACCAGGCGAGCTGGTCCAGGCCGGCCAGGAGAAGGCCGGCCCCTGCGGCGAGCCGTTCGGCGAGCGCCGGGAGGAAGGGGGAGACCAGGAGACTGAGAAAAAGCCCCGGTACGGCAAGGGCCGCGAGGGGGATCGCAGCGAAATTGAGCCCGATCCCCGCCACCGAGACGGTCCCGAAGAGTGCCGCGGTCAGCGGCGCGGTGGCCAGCGTGGCACCGAGCGACCCGAACAGCGTGCGCCAGTGCCAGCCGGGCCCCAGTGCCCGGTCGCTCCACCGCGCGAAGGTCATGGCGCCCCACAGGGCGAGGGCGGAAAGCCAGGCGCCGGGGTCCGCGAGGGCCCAGGGGTCGAGCAGCAGGACGAGGAGGCAGGTGAAGCCGAGCAGCGAAACGGGCTGCACCTTCCGCTGGCGGGCCCGCTCGATGGCCGCCACCGTGGCGAGCAGCACGGCGCGGGTGGCGGGCGCGGGCCAGTCGAGGAACGCCACGTACGGCAGGGCGCCGGCCGCGGCCCAGAGCTGCCGCCGCCCCGGCGGGACGTTCGCCAGGCCGAGGAGAAGCGCCAGCCACCCCACGATGACGCCGACGTGAAATCCCGAGATCGAGAGGATGTGCACCAGGCCGGCCCTGGCGTATCGCTCCCGGAGCTCGGAGGGCATGGCGGCGCGCCGGTTGACGACCAGGGCCTCCACCGTTCCCGCTCGGGCCCCGTACAGCTCACGGCTCCTGCGGGCAAGCCAGGTGCGGAGGCGCTCGCGCACCGTCGGCCCTGACGCCTCCGGCACCGGCACCCACTCGGCCACGACGAGAACCCCCCGCGCTCGCCACCCGTCAGGCCTTGGGTCCGGAATCCAGCGGCCCTCGACGCGAAGCACCGACCCGGCTTCGAGCGCGGTGTCGCCCGGCCAGCGCGCGGGCACCGATCCCCGGCACCCGAGATCCACCGGTCGAGCGCTGGCGAGCCGGGCGTCAGGAAGGACCGGCTCGTCCAAGCGCAGCGTGAGGGCGATCCGGTCCCCCGACCCCACAGGATGACCCCCCGCGAACTCACCCCGACTTCCCGCCACGCCGGCGGCCGGCCCGGCCCCGTCGCTTGGGTTGCCCCGCACGGTTGCCAGGGCCGTCGGAGGACCGGCTGGCATCACGTGCCCGGCCGGCCTGGAGAGAACCGCCAGTCCCGAGAGCCGTCCGGCGCAACTCCGAGCTTCGGCGCCCCGCGCCACCAGCCCCGAGACATGCCCCAGCAGGCTGGCCAGCAGCGGCACCGCCGGGAGACCGCGGAGCCACCAGAGGAGTGCGGCCGCGAGGACCAGAACAACGCCGGCCGGGACCGGAAAACGCGCGAGGCCGGTCGCGAGACCGGCCCCGTAACCCGCCAGCAGAAGAATCGCGGGCCGCGCCTTCAGCGTGGCCTCCGGGTCAGGCCTGCACCTTGCCCCGCCGGCCGCAACGCGGCGAGAGGCTCACCTTGCGGATCCCCTCCATCAAGGCGACCTCGATCTCGGCCCGGCTCTGGTCCTTCTCGAGGGTGACCTCGGTGAGCACCCGACCCTCGAGCCCCGCCACGTAATGCGGGGGCAAGCGGTTGAGCGCGTAGACGAGCACGTCCTCCCGGCACACCGGACAGCCACAGAAGTCGGGGAAGTGGCGCACCAGCGAGTCGTATTCCTGATGAACGTGTTCCTCGAGCAGGTTCCGGATCACGATAGGACCGCCAGTTGGGGGCTGGGGCACCGGCCGGCCACCGCTCCCGTGAACGTGGATCCCGTGGTGCCGGTGAGCACCACTTCATGGTACTCGCCCACGGCCGAGGGGGGGAGATCCACCAGGACAAGGAGGTTGGTCCGGGTCCGTCCGAGGAGCATCCCGCCGCGTTTCGCGGGCCGCTCGACCAAAATCTCCACCCGGCTCCCCACCCGGGCGAGGTTCCTGCGCCGGGCCTGGTGCCGCACGACCTCGATAAGCCGCTCCAGCCGCTCGGCGGCGACGCTCTCGGGGACCTGGTCGCGGAGCCGCACGGCGGGCGTGCCTTCCCGGGCGCTGTACCGGAAGGTGTAGGCGTCGTCGAACCCGGCTTCCTCGACCAGACTGAGGGTGTCCTGGAACTGGGCCTCGGTCTCGCCGGGGAAACCCACGATGATATCCGTGGAGAAGGTGATCCCTGGGATCGCCGAACGGAGCCGCTCGACCACCGCGAGATACTGCTCCCGGGTGTAGCGGCGCAGCATCCGCTTGAGCACGGCGTTCGATCCGCTCTGCACCGGCAGGTGGACATGCTCGCAGACCGCCGGGACCTCCGCCATCGCCTCGATGACGCGGGCGGTGAAGTCGGTGGGATAGGGACTGGTGAAACGGACCCGCCGAATGCCGTCCACCGCGCCCACCGCGCGCAGCAGGTCGGCGAAATCGTGGCGGCCGTCGTGGTAGCTGTTGACCGTCTGCCCAAGGAGTGTGACCTCCGTGGTGCCTGCCGCCGCGAGGCCGGCGACCTCCCGTACCACATCCTCCAGTCTGCGGCTTCGCTCGGGACCCCGCGTGTACGGAACAATGCAGAAGGTGCACCGGTAATCGCAGCCCCGCTGAACCGTCACGAAGGCACTCGGGCCAGGCTCGCGCACCGCGGGGACATCCTCGTAATGCTCCCAGGCACGGAATTCCGTGTCGCTGAGGCGGTTCCCTGCCGCGGCCTGGGCCACGAGGGCGGGCAGGTTTCGGTACGCGTCGGGCCCGGCCACCAGGTCCACCCGCGGCACCTGGTCGAGGAGCCGGGGACCCAGGCGCTGCGCCATGCAGCCCACCACACCCAGCACGCCGCCGGTCCGCTTGAACCGCTGCAACTCGCCCAGCCGCCCGATCACCCGCTGCTCGGCGTTCTCCCGCACGGCGCAGGTGTTCACGAGGAGCACGTCCGCGTGGTCCGGCACATCCACGCGCACATAGCCCGCCTTTCCCATGGCCCCGAGCATGAGCTCGGTGTCGGCCACGTTCATCTGGCAGCCATAGGTTTCGATGTACACGGACCTGGGCATGGGGATAAAAGATAACGCGGGAATCCGGTCCTGACCGGCCCCCTTCCCCTCAGGGTCCACTGGACCCTCGTGAACCCTGGACCGGCTGTTCTCGCTGTCGCGGCGGGCCCGGGGTCCCTGGATTCCCGCTTGCGCGGGAATGACGAGGAGGGGCGCGGGAATGACGAGGGGGGCTTTCGGGGGCTGAAAGGGGGCGCCTTTCCGGGGCTGAAAGGGGGCACCTTTCGGGGGATGACGGGGGGCTTTCGCGGGATGACGCGGGGGGGGGGGGCGGCTCTCGCTGCCGTGGCGGGTCGACGGGCCCTGGATTCCCGCTTGCGCGGGAATGACGAGG
>DATLYZ010000035.1:0-8473 GCA_035574255.1 Gemmatimonadales bacterium
TCGGCCTTGCCGAACAGATTCACGCGCCGGTTCGGCGTCACCAGGTAGTTGTACGGCCTGAAGTTGAAGCGATCGAGCGTGCCGAAGGCGTGGAAATCCCCGCCCGTCGGGTTGTTCGGGTCGTAAATGGCCGTGCGCGTCGCGTCGTTGACCGCTCCGGTGTCGAGCGTGATGTCGACGACATCGGGCTCGCCGTCCCCGTCCACATCGCCCCTCGGATCGAGGAAGATGAAGCGCCCCTGCGGAGTGCCCGAGCTCCCGCCCACCCCCGGACCGGCGCCGAACACGACTTCCCTCGAGAGCTCCCGATCCGGTGCGAAGACGGCATCCTGCCGGGTGTACGCGGCCGTGAAGAATGCGCGCCCGCGCTCCCCTTGCGCTCCGAATGCGACGCTGTAGTCCTGCGAGTATCCATCGCCTTCATCGAACCCGCCCTGGTTCGTCTCGAGCTGAAAGCCGTCGAAGTCGGTACGGGTAATGATATTGACCACGCCCGCGATGGCATCCGAGCCGTACTGCGCCGAGGCCCCGTCTCGCAGGACCTCGATCCGCTCGATGGCTCCGCTCGGAATCGAGTTCAGGTCCACCCCACTCGACCCCGCGCCCATGCCGTAGGCAAAGGTGTTGAGCACGGCGGTCTGGTGCCGGCGCCAGCCGTTGATCAGCACCAGGGTGTGATCCGGCGACAGGCCCCGGAGCGTGAAGGGCCGGGCGATGTCGGTCGCGTCGGTGACGCTCTGCCGCGGAAAGTTCACCGACGGCGCGAGCGCCTGGAGGATCTGGCTGGTCTCCGTGGTGCCCTGCTGGGCGATCTGGTCCGCGGTGAAGACGTCCACCGGGACGGCCAGCTCTTCCGCCGCGGTATGCCGGGCCCGCGATCCCACGACCACGTTGATGGGCGCGAGCTCGATCGGCGCCCGGGTGAGGGTGAGGTCGAGGGTGACGGTCTCCCCCGCGGCGATGGTGACCTCGGTCTCGCCCGGCGCGAAACCGATGGCGCGCGCCATCACCGTGTAGTGCCCCGCCGGGACGTTGCTGATCGTGTATCGCCCCTGGCTGCCGGTGGCGGCGCGGAGCACCGTGCCCCTCAGGCTCACCGTGGCGCCCGCCACGGCCGCGCCGTCCGGGTCGGTCACTCGGCCGGTGAGCCGGCTGGCCTGGGCATCGAGCCGTGCCGCGCCGAACATGGCGACGAGGACGGCACCGGCGGCGTGGATTCCGCGAACTCTGCTGACCGATCTGGCTGGCATGCGAGAGCCTCCCCTTGCGTCGCCCTGCGATGCCCCGTGACCCGGGGCCGGAAGCGTCTCCACCCGGCGGCAGCGCGCCGGGCAGAGGCTGCTGGATGGGAAGACGGACCTTTCGGAAGAGGATTGCGTGCCGAGGTTAGGGTTTGGCGGGAAGGTTGTCAAGCGAGGATCGTCCGCCGGCACCGGCGGTCGGTGACACCTCGCGGGCCGACCGGTGCCTCGGCCGGCGCCGCCCGCGGCGGCGGGGCGTCCGAAGGTCGGTCAACGGAGCCAGGGCACCGGGCACCGACCGAGGTAGCGGGACGGCCCGGTCAGGTCAGACTGGCATATCTTCTTCGGGCGGGTGAATTTACTGGCTATGAATGTCGCCTCCCTGCTGGCCGATCTCGAGGCCCGGAGGGCACCTGCCATCGCGCGGGCCATATCCCTCGTCGAGAACGGCCGGCCCGGATTCGAGGCGCTCTTGTCCGCCCTTCACCCCCGCCTGGGCCATGCCCGGCGCATCGGGATCACCGGCCCGCCCGGAGCGGGGAAATCCACCCTGACGGAGCAGCTCACCCTCGCGCTGCGGGCCCGCGGGCTCACGGTGGCCGTGGTGGCGGTGGATCCCACCAGCCCGTTCACCGGCGGGGCCCTGCTCGGCGACCGGATCCGGATGGAATCGGTCGCGCTCGACCCCGGGGTGTTCATCCGGTCCATGGCGACCCGGGGCTCGCTGGGCGGGCTCGCCACGACCACGCGCGAGGTGTGCGACGTGCTGGATGCCGGGGGCTTCGATCGGATCCTGATCGAGACGGTGGGCGTGGGCCAGACGGAGCTGGACGTGGCCCGCAGCGCCGACACCACGGTCCTGGTGCTGGTGCCCGAATCGGGCGATGGGATCCAGACCCTCAAGGCCGGCATCATGGAGATCGGCGACCTGTTCGTCGTCAACAAGGCCGACCGCCCCGGGGCGGATCGGTTGCGGCAGGAGATCGAAGTGACCCTGGGCATCCGGGCGGGCCATGCTTTTCGGCACGTGCCGGCCCATCACGGGGTGGCGTTCAAGGCGGGGCAGACCACCCGGAGCGGCGAGCCCGGTGGTACCGCGACCGGCCGCGAGGACGGTGGCTGGCGCCAGCCGGTCCTCGCCACGGTCGCGTCCAAGGGTGAAGGGATCGCGGCCCTGCTCGCCGGGCTCGATGCCCACCACGAGTGGCTGGTGAGCTCGGGCGAGCTGGCCCGCCGCCGCCGCCGCCGCCTCTACGAGCGGACCCGCGAGGTGGTCAACCGCGCCCTGGCCCAATGGGTCTGGCAGGAGACGGCGGCGGAACAGGTGATCCTGGACCGGCTGGACGACGTGGTCGCCGGGCGCCTGAGCCCCTACGAGCTGGCGGCCGACATTCTGGACGGACTCAAGCAAGGCAGCAAGGTATGACCGCGTTCGAGGCGGACCTCGGCATGCGCCAGCTGGTGGAGCGGCTGGAGCAGCAGGAGCGCGAGCTGGAGCGGCTGCGCGCCGAGCTTCGTGCGTGGCGGGAGCAGTACGCGCGGATGCCGCTTCGGACCGAGGTGGACTTCACCTCGGTGTCGGGCCGGAGCGTGGAGCCGGTGTACACCGCGCTCGACCTCGGGCCCCAGGCCGCGACGGCCAACGGGCTCCCGGGGGAGTACCCCTATACCCGCGGCGTCCACCGCACGATGTACCGGGGCAAGCTGTGGACGATGCGGCAGTTCGCGGGTTTCGGCACCGCGGCGGACACCAACGCGCGCTACAAATTCCTGCTCTCCCGCGGCCAGACCGGCCTGTCCGTGGCGTTCGACTTCCCGACCCTCATGGGGTACGACTCGGACCACCCGCGGGCCGAGGGCGAGGTGGGGAAGTGCGGGGTGGCCATCTCGAGCGCCAAGGACATGGAGGACCTGTTCGACGGGATTCCGCTGGATCGGGTCTCCACCTCCATGACGATCAACGGCCCGGCGGCGATGCTGTTCTGTTTCTATGTCGCGGCGGCGGAGCGGCAGGGGGTGGACATCCGGAAGCTCCAGGGCACCATCCAGAACGACATGCTCAAGGAGTACATGGCGCAGCACGCCTGGATTTTCCCGGTGGAACCCGCCCTCAAGATCATCGTGGACGTCTTCGAGTGGGCCACGGAGCACACGCCCAAGTGGAACACCATCTCGATCTCCGGCTACCACATTCGGGAGGCGGGCGCCACGGCGGCGCAGGAGCTGGCGTTCACGCTCGCCAACGGGTTCACCTACGTGGAGCGGGGGATCGCCCGGGGCCTGGACGTGGACCGGTTCGCGCCGCGGCTCTCGTTCTTCTGGGACGTGCATAACGACTTCTTCGAGGAAGTCGCCAAACTCCGGGCCGCGCGCCGGATCTGGGCCCGTTTCCTGCGCGAGAAATACGGCGCCCGGAACCCGCGGAGCTGGCAGATGCGGTTCCACTGCCAGACCGCCGGGGTGACCCTCACGGCCCAGCAACCGATGAACAACATCGTGCGGGTGGCCTACCAGGCCCTGGCCGCGGTGCTGGGCGGTACGCAGTCGTTGCACACCAACGCGCTGGACGAGACGCTGGCGCTGCCCACCGAGCACTCGGTGCGGGTGGCGCTGCGCACCCAGCAGATCCTGGCCTACGAGACCGGCGTGGCGAACGTGGCCGATCCGCTGGGCGGGTCCTACTACGTCGAGGCCCTGACCGACGCGCTCGAGCGCGAGGCGCTGGGGCTCTTCGCGGAGATCGAGGCGCAGGGCGGCGTGGTGGCGGCAATCGAGAAGGGCTGGTTCCAGCGGCAGATCGCCCAGTCGGCCGCGCGGTTCCAGGGGGAGGTCGAGGAGCGGCGGCGGCTGGTGGTGGGGGTGAACGAATTCCTGGAGGACGACGAGCCGCCGGTCGAGGTGCTCAAGGTTGGCGACGAGGCGGAGGCGATCCAGCGCGAACGCCTGGCGCGGCTGCGGGCGGAACGGAACCGGGGCCGGGTCGAGCAGGCGCTGGCGGAGCTCCGCCGAGCGGCCCAGGAGGATCGCAACCTGATCCCGCCCATGCTCGACTGCGCGCGGGCGTACTGCACGCTGTACGAGATCCGACAGGTGCTGGAAGAGGTGTACGGCACCTATCGGGAACCGGTCTTCTTCTAGGGGGGCGTGCGGGGAACGGGGTCCGCCAGGCCGGCGTGGTGAAACGGAGACCATGACGACACCCATTGACATCGCCAGGCTGCTGGCCCGCCTGACGAAACTGCGGACGGACGAGCACCGGATCGTCACCTGTTACCTCAAGCTCGAGCCGCGGGACCGGGCCCGGGGCAAGTACCTGATCAAGCTCAAGAACCGGGTGCGGCAGGTGGAGGGCGCCCTGGCCACCCTGGGGCTCGAGCGCCGGGTGTGCGAGGAGGTGAGCGCCGATCTCCGCCGGATCCAGGACTACCTCCGCGATCCGGACCACCTGCCCGCCACCCAGGGCATGGCGATCTTCGCTGCGGGGCCGCTGCGGCTCTTCGAGGTGGTGCCGCTTCCGGGCGTGTACCGGTCCCGCCTCGCGGTGGACCGGACCCCGCTGGTCCGGGAACTCGCCGCGATCGAGGACGAGGTCGGCACCCTGTTCACCGCGGTGGTGGACCGGACCTCGGCCCGGTTCTTCCAGGTGACGGCCTTCGGCGCCGAGGAGCTGGACGGTCTCCGGGCCACCAGCACGCGCGGGGGCCGGTTCCGGCCCGACCGGGAAAGCTCGCCCGGCTTGGGCGAGTATACCTATCACAACCGGATCCGGGAGGAGAAGAATCGCCACTTCGCCGCCGTGGCGGAACGCCTGTTCCAGCTGCACCGGCAGCGCCCGGTGCACGGCATCGTCCTGGCCGGGCCGGGGCGCGAGGCGGCGGCCGTGGCGGCCTTCCTGCATCCGTACCTGGCGGAACGCCTGATGGGGGTCGTGAGCCTCAATCCCAAGGAGGTCGCCCCGGCGGTGGTGCATCAGGCGACGCTCGCCGCCCGCGCGCAATACGAGCGGGAGGCGGAGCGGAGCATCGTGCGGGGCCTCGAGGAAGCGCGGGGCATCGGGTGGGCGGTGGACGGCCTGGACGAGACGCTGCGGGCGTTGGGCCGCGGGCAGGTGCGGACCCTGCTGGTGGACGCCGACATCCAGAGCCCGGGGTTCCGCGCCACCGCGACCGGCCGGCTCGCGCTGGCGGAGCGGGACCTCCGTGGCGAGGGCGAGGTGGTGCCGGTCCTGGACGTGGTGGACGAAGCCATCGAGGAGGCGCTCCGGCAGCGCGTGGATGTCGAGGTGCTCTACGACGAGGCGGCCCGCCGTGCGATCCACGGCCTCGCGGGGTTGCTCCGGTTCCGATGAGCCTGCGCGCCGTCCTGTTCGATGCCGGGAACACGTTGCTCTCCCTGGAGTATGACCGGCTGGCCCGGGGCGTGGGCCAGGCGGTGGGCCGGCCGCTCACCGCCCGTGCGCTCGAGCTGGCGGAGGGCCGGGCGGCTCAGGTCCTCGAGCGCCGCGACGGGCGCGACCGGGAGCGGGCCAGCCGGTATCTCGAGACGCTGTTTCTCGAGGCCGGCGTGCCGGCCGAGCACCTGGAGCTGGTCCGGGCGGCGCTGCTCCAGCTCCACCGCGAGCGACACCTCTGGAGCCGGGCCGCGCCGGGGACCGGGCCCGCGCTGGTCCGCCTCGCAGCGGCCGGGCTCCGGCTCGGGGTGGTGTCGAACAGCGACGGGCGTTGCGAGGAGGCGCTGGTCGCGGCCGGGCTGCGTACCTACTTCGACGTCGTGATAGACTCCGAGCTGGTCGGCGTGGAGAAACCGGATCCTCGCATTTTCTCGGCGGCGCTCGCGGAGCTCGGCGTGGCCCCCGGCGAGGCGCTCTACGTCGGGGATATCTACGAGGTGGACGTGGTGGGCGCCCGGCGGGCGGGGCTCGAGGCGATCCTGCTCGACCCCCTGGGGCGCCACGCCGGCCGGGATGTCCGCACCGCGCGTGACATCCCCCAGGCCGCGGAGCTCATTCTGGACGGCCGGGCCGCGCGCCCGGCCCGATTCTCCAACCCCTGACGCCTGACGGCATGGTCACTGCACCCGAGAAGAAGAAGGCCTCCCGTCCCCTGCGCGTCCTGGTCGCCAAGCCCGGCCTGGACGGCCACGACCGCGGTGCCAAGGTGGTGGCGGCGGCGCTCCGCGACGCGGGGATGGAGGTGATCTACACCGGCCTGCACCAGACCCCGGAAATGATCGCCACGGCGGCCGTGCAGGAAGACGTGGACGTCGTGGGTCTCTCCATTCTGTCCGGCGCCCACATGACCCTGTTCCCGCGGGTGCGGCAGCTCCTGGACGCCATGGGCCGTCCGGACATCCTGGTCACGGGCGGCGGGATCATCCCGCAGGAAGACATCGCGGCCCTGGAGCGGCAAGGGATCGGGAAGCTGTTCGGGCCCGGGACGCCCACCTCGGAGCTGGTGGCCTACCTCCGCGGCTGGGCGGCCGAGCATCTCAAGGACTGAGCCGAGACACCGTGACCGGCAAGGCCAGACCCACCGCGGCGCGGACGTCGCGCCTGCGTGTGCTCACCGACGAGTACCTGGCGCTGGCGGCCCGGCTGCGCGAGGGCGGCGGGCCCGAACGCGTGGCCCGGATGCACGCCCGCGGGCAGCTCGCCCCGCGGGAGCGGGTGGCGCGGCTGCTCGATCCCGGGACGCCGTGGCTCGAGATCGGGCTGCTCGTGGCGTACGACCAGTACGAGGGCCAGGCGCCGGCGGCCGGCGTCATCACGGGCGTGGGGGTGGTGGAAGGTCGCGAAGTCGTCGTGGTGGCGAACGACGCCACCGTGAAGGCCGGCTCCTGGTGGCCGGAGACCATCAAGAAGATTCTCCGGGCCCAGGAGATCGCGATGCGCCAGCGCATCCCAATCATCTATCTGGTGGACTCCGCCGGGGTCAATCTGCCGTACCAGGGCGGCGTGTTTCCGGGCCAGTACGGGGCGGCGCGCATCTTCTATTACAACTCGATCATGCGCCGCTATCTGCACGTCCCGCAGCTCGCCGCGGTGATGGGGAGCTGTGTGGCGGGCGGCGCCTACCTGCCGGCCCTCTCCGACCTCATCATCATGGTCGAGGGCACGAGCTTCATGGGGCTGGGCGGCCCCAACCTCGTCAAGGGAGCCACCGGCCAGTCGGTGGACGCGGAGAGCCTGGGCGGCGCCCGGCTGCACACCGAGCTCTCGGCCGTGGCGCACTACCGGGCGGCGAGCGACGCGGAGTGTCTCGAGCTGCTCCGCCGCCACATCGCGCGGCTCCCGGGCCCGGACGGCGTCCGGCACCGCCTCCAGCCGGCGCGCCCGCCCGCCCGGCCCGCGGCCGACCTCTACGACCTGCTCCCGGCCGACCACCGCATGTCCTACGACATGCACGCCGTGCTGGCCTGCCTGCTCGATGAAGGCCGGCTCGAGGAGTTTCAGCCGGCCGTGGCGAAGGAGCTGCTCTGCGGGCACGCCTACATCGAGGGGCATCCGGTCGCGCTGCTGGCCAACGCCCGGGCGGTGATCCGGGGCAAGCCGGGCCAGGCCCCCCGGATCGGCGGGATCATCTACACCGAGAGCGCCGAGAAGGCGGCCTATTTCATCGAAAACGCGAACCGCGAGCGGCTGCCGCTGCTCTTCGTGCAGGACGTGAGCGGCTTCATGGTGGGGCCGGAAGCCGAACAATCCGGGATCATCCGGGCCGGGGCCCGCTTCGTGGAAGCCATGGCGACGGCGGTGGTGCCCAAGCTCGTGCTGACGCTGAACCACGCCTCCGGAGCCGGCTACTACGCGATGGCGGGGCAGGGGGTCGATCCCGATTTCATCCTGAGCTGGCCCACCGGACGCATGGCGGTGATGGAGGGGGAGTCGGCCGTGGAAGCCGTGCATGGACCGGAGCTCGCCCGGGCCCGCGCCGAGCGGACCGACCCCCCCCCCGCCGTCAAGGCGGCGGTCGAGGCGATGCGGGCCGACTACGAGCACCAGCTCGATGCCAAGTACGCCGCGGCCCGCGGCTTCGTGGACGCGATCGTCACCGCGGAAGAGACCCGGGACATCCTGGCGTTTCTGCTCAGGGTCACCAGTCGGTATGCGGGGCCGCACCTCGGTCCCTTCGTGCTTTCCCCTCTGGATTGCCTGAGGTCCTCCTGATCCGCCGACGGCCATCCCCGCTCGGGGCGGTTACTCTGGTCGCGCTTCTCGCCGCCTGCGCCGGGGCGGC
>DATLYZ010000036.1:0-6787 GCA_035574255.1 Gemmatimonadales bacterium
GGCGGGGGACCGAGATGAATTCGTCGCCCAGCACCTCCTCCCACATCGCCTCGACCGGCGCGATCTTGGTGAAGAAGCGGTGCCCCCCGATGTCGAAGCGAAAGCCCTTGTACTGGGCCGTGCGCGAGATCCCGCCGACGGTCTCGTCGCCCTCCAGCACGGTCACGGCGTGGCCCTGCTTGCTGAGGAGGTACGCCGCCGTGAGGCCGGCGGGCCCCGCCCCGATCACGACGGTTCGGTCGCCCGGCTGCAGCCGGGCCACGGCGCGGGGCGCGGGCTTGGGGGTCATCGAGACTCCAGATCCGTGAGCGGACACGACGCCACACCGCCCGGACGGCCGGGCCGGCGGAAGTCTCCGTGCAAGAACGCGGCCCGCGCGACAGGGCTCGGCTCGGCCGCGGCCTCCCTCACGGCAGGCCTCGCCAGCCGGCCGGATCGGCTGTCCGCGGCGGCATCGCCCCGGCAAGTTCACCGGTCCAGCGGAGAAACAGCTCGCTCCAGTCGAGGGCCAGGGCGCCCGTCTCCTCCGTGAAGGCCACGATATCGCCGGTCGCCTCGGCCATGCCCAGACGCCGGAGATCGTGTACCGGTGTGTCAGGCGGGGCCGCGATCAGCCGCACCCGGTCGTCTCCGGGCGGCAGCCGCGCGAGTTCGCCGGGCCGGAGCGCCCGGACCACCACCAGCTCCACCGCCATCTCCCGGCAGGCGGCCTGGAGTCGCTCCACCGCGGCCGCCATTCCGGCCGCCTCCCGCCGGGACACGAACACCACGGACAGCCTCGGCTTGGGCGCGGTCGAAGCCGCCGTGCTCAGGTTGACCTCGAAGCGCTGAGAGTGCATCCCAGGTTCAAGCTCCGGCTCGAGTTCTCGGCCGCCGTGCGGCGGCGGCGCCGCGCGGTTCCGGGCGCAAGCCGGGTGCCACCTGATCCGAGGCTGGCGCTGTCCCGCTGCCCCGGGCGACACCGCGATCCGTGACCGGGGCAGGCCGCGCAGCGTGGCCGGCATGCCGCTGACACCGTCGGCCCGGCTCCACATGAGGCATGGGTCCAACACTCGGCCGCACTCGTGCCACAGTCCGGGAGGGTTCGGCGTTCGCCCCGCTCGAGGCAATGCCCGAGGAGCGGGCTCGGCTTCGGCTGGCGGGCTCCGGGGGTGTGGCCTTGCTCTTGCCCCCGTTGGCCGCGGGTTCTCCCCGTCGCGACGGCCCATGATGCCCACGGATCAGCCCGAGTCACGGCACCTGCTCACGGTAGGGCTCGAGGACTATTACCAGGTCGGGGCGTTCAACCGCCTGATCCAGCGGGGCCAGTGGTACCGCTTCGAGACGCGGATCGCCCACAGCACGGCCCGCACGCTGGAACTCTTGGACGAGCTCGGTGTCCGGGCCACGTTCTTCGTGCTGGGCTGGGTGGCCGATCAGCTTCCCGAAGTGGTGCGTTCCGTGGCCGAGCACGGCCACGAGATCGCGAGCAAGGGCTACTACCACCGGAGCATCCGCCAGATGACGCCGGCGGAATTCCGGGACGACCTTGCGCGGGCTCGGGAGGCGCTGCAGCGGGCGAGCGGCCAGAAGGTGCTGGGCTACCGGGTGGCGGACGCCTGGTTCGGGCCGGACGACCTCTGGGCCCTCGACGTCCTGGCGGCGGAGGGGTACGACTACGACTCGAGCGTGGGGCCGATCCTCCGGCGCTTCGCCGCGGAGCCGTGGCGTCGCTTCGCCCACCTGCACCAGTTCGGCGACCGCACGCTGTGGGAGTTCCCCATTTCCGCGATGGACCTGTTCGGGTTCATGATCCCGGTGGCGGGGGGCAACTGGTTCCGCCAGTTCCCGCCGAGCCTGATGAAGCGCGCGGTGGACCGGTGGCACCGGACCTACCGCGCGCCTTTCGTCATGTACTTCCACACCTGGGAGCTGGATCCGGACCAACCCCGGATCACGGCCGCCTCCTGGCTGCAGCATGTGCGGCACTACCGGAACCTGCGTCGCGTCCCCGACCTCCTGCGCTACTACCTCGGCCGGTACCGGTTCACCGCGGTGGCCGACTTCCTGGGCCTGAGCACCGGGGCCCCGCGCGGGGAGGCCCCCGCCCCGCCGGGTCCGGCGGCGCGGCTCGGGGCCCCGACCCCGGACCCCGCCGCGTCAGGCACCGACGTGACGCCGGTCACGATCGTGGTGCCCTGCTACAACGAGGAGCTAATCCTTCCCTATCTCGCCAACACGCTCCAGAGCGTCGAGCGGGCCCTGGCGGACCGCTACCGCTTGCATCTGGTGCTGGTGGACGACGCGAGCCGCGACGGCACCTGGACCTCGCTCCAGCGCCTCTTCGGCGACCGGCCCGACTGTACCCTGGTCCGGCAGGAGCGGAACCGGGGTGTGGCCCTCGCGATCCTCGAAGGGATCCGCCGCGCCCCCACCGAGATCGTCTGCTCGATCGACTGCGACTGTACCTACGATCCCCACGAGCTCGCGCGCATGATCCCCTTGCTCGCCGAGGGGGTGGATCTGGTCACTGCCTCGCCCTACCATCCGTCAGGCGCCGTCCGCAACGTCCCCCGGTGGCGGCTCGCGCTCTCGCGCGCCGCGTCGGCGCTCTACCGGCTGGTGCTCGGCGCCCGGCTCCACACCTGGACCGCGTGCTTCCGGGTGTATCGCCGCTCGGCGATGCTGGGCCGCACCCTCCGGAGCTCGGGGTATCTCGGGGTGCCGGAGCTGGCCGGCCAGCTCATCCTGGAGGGGAGGACCGTCGTGGAGTATCCCGCGAGCCTCGAAGTCCGGATGCTGGGCCGCTCCAAGATGAAGATCGCCCGCACCATCCTGGGCCACCTCCGCCTGCTGGGCCGATTCGCCTGGCTCCGGCTCCGGCGCCCGGCCCGTCGCCCGCCCGGGGTGCCTGACAGCCCACCCGCATCCGTGGAGGCTCCGGTTGCCCGGCGCGGGGGCTGACCTCGGGATCGTGGGCGGCGGCGTCCTCGGGATGACGCTGGCGCTCCGGCTCCGCCAGGCCGGGCACCGGGTCACGGTCATCGAGGGCGCGCCGTCCCCGGGCGGGCTCGCCTCGCCGCAGGAGCTGGGCGGGTACACCTGGGACCGGTTCTACCACGTCATCCTGCTCTCGGACCGGCACCTCCGGGGCTTGCTCGCCGAGCTCGGCCTGGCCGACCGCATTCGCTGGAAGATCACCCGGACCGGCGTGTACGCCGACGGCGAACTCCATTCCCTGTCGTCCACCCTCGATTTTCTCCGGTTCCCGCCCCTCGACCTGCTGGACAAGGCGCGCCTCGCCGCCACGATCCTCCACGCCTCGCGGATCCGGGACGCCCGGCCTCTGGAACGGATCCCGGTGGCCGACTGGCTCCGCCGGCTCTCCGGGCCCCGAACCTTCGAGCGGCTCTGGCTCCCGCTCCTCAAGAGCAAGCTGGGCGAGAACTACCGCCAGACGAGCGCCGCGTTCATCTGGGCGTACATCGTCCGGCTCTACGCGGCCCGCCGGAGCGGACTCAAGCGCGAGATGTTCGGCTACGTGGAGGGCGGCTACGCGCCGGTCCTGCGCCGGTTCCGGGAGCACCTCGAAGCGCTGGGCGTCCGGTTCCGGCTGGGCGAGGCGGCCCGCGCCGTGCTGGGGGAACCGGAACGCGCCACCGTGACGCTGGCCGGCGGGAGCCGGCTGGCCTTCGACGCCGCGGTCCTCACGGTCCCGTGCGGCCGGATCCTGGAACTCTGCCCCGGGCTCGCCCCCGCCGAACGCGAGCGGCTCGCGCGGGTGGTGTACCAGGGCATCATCTGTCCGTCGCTCCTCCTCCGGAAGCCGCTGGCCGGCTACTATCTCACCAATATCACGGATCCCGAGATCCCCTTCACCGGCGTGGTGGAGATGACGGCCCTGGTGGATCCCGCGTGGTTCGGGGGGCACACGCTGGTGTACCTGCCTCGCTACGTGACCCAGGCGGACCCTGCATGGGGCTGGGACGACGCCCTGATCCGCGAGCGCTTCCTGGCGGCGCTGGAAACGATGTATCGCGGCTTCCGACGCGAGGATGTCGTGGCCTTCCAGGTGGCGCGGGCCCGCGAGGTCCAGGCCCTGGCGACCCTCGACTATTCGGCCCAGGCGTTGCCGCCCACCACCACCTCGCTGGGCTCGGTGTTCGTGGTCAACTCGGCGCAGATCGTCAACGGCACCCTCAACCTGAACGAGACGGTAGCGCTCGCCAATGCGAAAGCGCGGGAGCTCGAGACCCTCCTCGCCGGGGCGCAGCCGCTCCGAGCCCCGAGTCCTCCGGTGCATGCCGCTCCCTGAAGGCGGACTGGCGGGCCCCGGCGCCTCGCTCCGGGCGGGCCGGCGCGCCGACGGGCCCAGGGTGGCGCTCGGGATCCGGCGTCACGGCGATCGCCCCGCGCGCAGCGCGGCCCCGTCATTGCGAGGGCCCCGCGCGCAGCGCGGGCCCGTGGCAATCCACCCCGCCCAGCCCCCGGACTCCGCGTCCGGAACACCCGCGCCCCGGTCCTCCGATGGCTCCTAAGCCCCTCGCCAGCGTCTCCCTGGACGCCGACGACCTCTGGTCGTATCTCAAGACCCATGGCGACCCCGGCTGGGCGGAACGCCCCTCGTACCTGCCCGCATTCTTCCCGTTGGTGCTCGAGTTGCTCGACCGGCTCGAGCTCAGGATCACGTTCTTCCTGGTCGGGTACGACGCGGCGCGTCCGGCCAATCGCGCCGTGCTGGCGGAGGTCGTGCGCCGGGGCCACGAGGTCGGTAACCACAGCTTCGAGCACGAGTGCTGGCTGCACCGCTACGACCGCGACCGGCTCGATCGCGAGCTGGCGAGGGCCGAGGAGGCCATCGAGGCGGCGACCGGAGTGCGGCCGCGCGGGTTCCGGGGGCCCGGGTTCAGCTGGTCGCCGCTCCTGCTCGACGTGCTCGAGCGGCGGGGGTATCGTTACGACGCCTCGACCCTCCCCACGTTCATCGGTCCGCTGGCACGATGGTATTTCCTGAAGACCGCCCGCCTGAGCGCGGCGGAGCGTCGCGAGCGGGAGGCGCTGTTCGGTGCCTTCACGGAAGGGTTTCGCCGCAACAAGCCCTATCGCTGGCGCCTCGACGGCGGGCGATCGTTGCTCGAGATCCCGGTCACCACGGTCCCCGGCCTGCGCGTCCCCTTTCACCTGAGCTATCTGCTGTACCTCAGCCGCGTAGCGCCGCGGCTCGCGGAACTCTACCTGCACGGCGCCGCCCGGGCCTGCCGTCTGACAAACACGCCGCCCAGCTTTTTGCTGCATCCGCTCGACGTCCTGGGCCGCGAAGACGTGCCGGCGCTGGCCTTCTTTCCCGGCATGGATCTTCCGGGTGAGGTCAAGCGGCGGTTCTTCGCCCGCGCCCTCGGCCTCCTCCGGGAGTATTTCGAGCTGGGGCCGCTCGGCCCGCAGGTCGAGGCGCTGGAGCGGGACGGGGGATTGCCGTTGAAGGAGGCGAGAGGCTAGGCGGCGCGGCAGGGCCGGCAGCGGGGAGCATCATGGCGAGGCGCCGGCGCCCGAAGCCATCCGGCCAGTTGGGCTGCCGCGCCTGGCCTTCAACGAAGGAGTTTCCATGGCATCTCAGACGCAGCCCACCCGGGCTCTCGTCATCGGATCCGAAGGCAACATCGGGTCCCGCCTGGTGGTGCATCTCCGTTCGATCGGCTACGAGGTCATGGAGGCGGACATTCTCCCCCGCTGGCGGCCCGGGTTCGTCATGGCCGACATGAACCATCCGCTCGACCTGCTCCCCGCCTTCGACTGGGGGCCGGACGTCGTGTTCCTCTGCGCGGCGCTGGTAGGGCGGATGACGAGCGAGCAGGCCGGCTCCCTCGCGATCACCACCAACCTGGGCGGCATCAACAACGTGATCCAGCTCTGCAAGCGGAGCGGGAGCCGCCTGGTGTTCTTCTCCACCTCCGAGGTGTACGGGCCCGAGTGCACGGTGCTGGACGAGGCCGAGTCGCACCCCCGGCCGGCCAACCGCTACGGACTCACCAAGCTGCTCGGCGAGCACCTGGTGGAGTACGAGGTGCGGGTGCACGGCCTCAAGGCGGTCGTCGTGCGGCCCTGCATGTTCTACGACGAGCTCGAGACCGTGGGCGAGCACCGGTCGGCGATGATCCGCTTCGCCTCCAATCTGGCGCGGGGCCGCCCCATCGAGGTGCACCGTGGCGCGGCCCGGAGCTGGCTCCACATCCTGGACGCGGTGCGCGCCATCGAGGCCGCGGGTCGCCTGGAGCAGTACACCGTGATCAACATCGGCCACCCCGAGGTGGTCACCATGACCGATCTCGCCCACCGGATCGCCCGGGCCCTCGGGGTGGATCCCGGGCTCGTGAGCGAAGGCCCGCTGCCGCCGGGGATCACCCCCGTCAAGCGCCCCACCCTGGAGCGCCAGACCCGGCTGCTCGGGTTCACCCCGGCGATCGGGCTCGACGAGGGGATTGCCCGCGTGTGCGCCGTCCAGGCCCGCCTCGCGGCCGACGAGGCCGCGCTGGCCGGGGCCGACGACGACGCCGTGGCACGGGCCGCCGCCTCGCCCCGCTACGCCGCCTCGCTCTCGGAGGGGGCGAAGCGAGGCGGACAGGCGGGGGATGGCCTGAGGAGCGACGGGTAGGGCGGCACGCCGGCGGACACGCGCGCGGAATGGGCGGGGGCGGGCGCCCGGGGCCCAACCGTCATTCCTGCGCAAGCAGGAATCCACCCCCACCGTGGTCCGTGGCCCGCACACCGCCTGGATGCCTGCGTGCGCAGGCATGACGAAGTGGTGCTCCGT
>DATLYZ010000037.1:0-15016 GCA_035574255.1 Gemmatimonadales bacterium
GCAAGGCGGCGCCCCACCGCACCCCGGACCGGGAGGCGCCGATCCGCCTCTTCGTGGGACGGGCGGACACGACGCCGTGGTCGAGGCGGATGACGCCACGCTCATCGAGCTGGCCAGGAGCGAGCTGGAACGGCGCTTCGGGATCGCCAGCGAACCAGACCTCGCCCGGATCTTCCGCTGGCCGCGAGGGATGCCGCAGTACCACCGGGGCCACGGGGCGCGCCTGGCGCGGATCGCGCGCGTGCTCTCCAGCCTGCCGGGGCTGACTCTTGCCGGCAGTGCCTATCGACGCGTCGGAATTCCCGATTGCATCAGGCAGGGGTGGGCCGCCGCGGATCGGATCCTGGACCGGCCCACCGTGGTGGCCGCGTGAGGCGGACGGCGCAGCGGGCGGCACCACCCGGGGCTGCGCGCTCCATGTGGCCCTCCCGCGACATGTGGCGCCGGAGAGACTCTGTCCGCGACCCGTTCCGTCTGGTATCCTAGAGCCGGAGCCGATGGCCGATGCCGGAGCCACCGGAACTGCCTTCCGCCCCATCCGGCACGCCACGCGACCGCGAAGGGAGGAGCTATGAGGCATTGGCTGGTACCGGCCATGGCGCTGCTCGGCCTTGCTGCCTGCAGCGGCGATTCGGGGACGCCGGACTCACCGATGGGTCCCGCGCCGAGCCAGGTGCTGTCGGCCGGGCAGACCCGGGCGTACGTCGTGGTCTTCCAGCGGGGGCTGGCCGGCGCCAAGGCCGTGAGCGCTTCCCTGGCACGCCAGGTGGGCGCGCGGGAGCGGTTCACGTACGAGCGCGCGATTCAGGGGTTCGCCGCGGACCTGACCGACGCCCAGGTGCAGGAGCTCCGCAAGGACCCCCGAGTCCAGTTCATCGAACCCGACCAGCTCTACCGGACCACGGCGACCCAGACGCCGACCCCGTCGTGGGGGCTGGACCGGATCGATCAGCGGAACCTGCCGCTCAACAGCGCCTACACGTACTCCGGGACCGGCGCCGGGGTTCGGTTCTACGGGATCGATACCGGCATCCTCTACAGTCACCCGGATTTCGGAGGCCGAGCCTCCTTCGGCTTCGACGCGTTCGGCGGCAACGGCGCGGACTGCAATGGCCACGGCACCCACACGGCCTCGACGGCTGCGGGTGCCACCTACGGGGTGGCCAAGGGGATGACGATCATCGCGGTCCGCGTGCTCGACTGCACCGGTTCCGGGACCACTTCGACCGTCATTGCCGGGGTTGACTGGGTGACCCAGCACGCGATCCGCCCGGCCGTGGCCAACATGAGTCTCGGCGGTTCGTTCTCCTCAGCGATCAACCAGGCGGTGGCCAACAGCATTGCCTCAGGCATCACTTACACCGTCTCGGCCGGCAACAGCGCGGCCAGCGCATGCAGCTTCTCGCCGGCCTCCACCCCGGCGGCCCTCACGGTAGGGGCCACCACGTCGAGCGATGCCCGCTCCAGTTTCTCGAACTTCGGGACCTGCCTCGATCTCTTCGCGCCCGGTTCGGGTATCCGGGCGGCGTGGATTCCGAGCGGCTCCGCGGTCCTGAGCGGGACCTCGATGTCGGCGCCGCATGTGGCCGGGGTGGCCGGGCTCTACCTCGAGGGGAATCCGGCCGCGACACCGGCCCAGGTCGCGTCGGCGATCGTGACCAACGCCACCCCGAACAAGGTGACGGGGGCCGGGAGCGGCTCGCCCAATCGCCTGCTCTACATGGGGTTCCTGAGCGCGCCGCCGCCGCCCCCGCCGCCCCCGCCGCCCGGCAACCAGCCGCCCACGGCGGCGGTGTCGGTCAATTGCGTGAGCGGCGGTCTGTGCACCTTCGACGGGCGTGCTTCCAGCGACGCGGACGGGACCATCGTGCGGTATGAATGGCGACCGGGTGGTGCGACGGCGAACGTGATCTCCACCCAGGCGCTCTGGAGCATGACGCTCTCGCCCCGAACCCGGACCTGGACCCTGACGGTGTACGACAACGCCGGGGCTTCGGACGTGGAGAGCTTCACCTTCACGGCGCTTCCCTGACCCCGCGGAGCGGGGGGTGGGACAATCGGACGGCCGCCTCGCAGGGGCGGCCGTCGCGCATCGAAGGGGGGCACGAGAAGGCGCCGGGCGGGCCGGCGGCGGCCCTGGTCCGCCTCGCAAGCTCCGGCTAGCTTCCCGCGCCATGGCCTTCTCCGACAGCAACCACCAGCGGGCCGCCTGGCTGATCTTCCTCCTCGGCCTCGGGCTCCTCATCGCCCTGCTGCCCTATGCGAGCGGGCTGGTGGGCGGGCTGGTCCTCTACGTGGTGTTCCGGCCGGTGCACGGGTTCCTGGTGCGGTGGCTCCCGCCGGCCCTGGCCGCCGGGCTCGTGGTCGCCCTGGCCCTCGCCCTGATCCTGATCCCGACCGTGGTCTTCGCCGGTCTGGTGGTGGACCAGGCCCGGGACATCGCAACCGGGGTCATCGGCGGGCCGCTGCTGGAGCGGCTGGCCGCGCTCGAGATCGGCGGTTTCGAGATCGGACCTCGCCTCGCCGGGCTGGTGGATCAGATCATCACCTGGATCGGCGCGAATGCCTTCGGGCTGGTGGGGACGGCGACGCGGGTGGGACTCAACCTCACCATCGCGCTCTTCATCGCCTACTTTCTGCTCCAGCGGCCGGAGCGCACCTGGGAGGCGGTGAAGCCCTACATCCCGTTCTCGGCGGCCAGCGCCGAGCTGCTCCGGGCCCGGTTCCATGACGTCACGGTCTCCACAGTGATCGGCACCGGACTCGTGGCCTGCGTCCAGGGCGCGCTGGTCGGGCTCGGGTTCTGGCTCACCGGTCTCAGCAACGCGCTCTTCTGGGGGCTGGTCACGGTGGTGCTCGCGATCCTGCCGGTGGTCGGGGCCGGGCTGGTGTGGGTGCCGGGCGTGCTCTCGCTCGTGCTGGCCGGTCGGATCGGCGCCGGCGTGACCCTGGCGCTGATCGGCCTCGTCCTGGTGGCCAATGTAGACGTCGTGATCCGGCCCGCCGTGTTCCGGCGCTACGCGCAGATCCACCCGCTCGTCACCCTGGTGGGGGCGGTGGCGGGGGTGAGTTATTTCGGGCTGCTCGGGATCCTGATCGGGCCGCTGGCGGTGTCGTACTTTTTCGAGCTGATCCGGCTCTACAAGGAGGAGTACATCGAGCCGGACGCCCGCCGCGCGTGACGCCGCGGTTCAAGGGGCCTCGCCGCGCCGCAGCTTGACCACGATGGCGAACTGCACCAGCCCGAACTCCGAGGTGATGCCCAGCGTGCGCCGGATCCCCGAGCGATGGAACTCCACGGTCCGGAGGCTCACGCCGAGGGCCTCCGCGATCTCCTCGCTGGTCTTCCCCTCGGCGATCAGGTCGAGGATCTGGCGCTGGCGCGGCGTGAGGCGGTCGAGGTCGGGATCGTCGAATCCAGCGCCGTCCCGATAGGCGCGCTTGGGCACCCGGGCCGACACGTAGGTTCCGCCCTCGAGCACCCGCTCGATCGCCTCGTTGAGCTCCTCGGCGGACGCTTCCTTCGGCACGAACCCGTGGGCCCCCCGCTCCAGCGCGAGATCGGCCAGGCCCCGGTCCAGATGCATCGTCACCACGATGATCTTGAGGTCCGGGAAGGCGGTCCGCAGCTCGGGGAGCAGCTCGAGGCCGTTCCGGTGCGGCATCGAGAGGTCGAGCAGCAAGAGTTGCGGCCGGACCCGCTCGACCTGCGCCACAATCTCCCGGGCGTCGTGCACCACGCCGCCCACGACGCACGAGGGCCGGAGCAGGGCGCGGAGCCCCTGGCCCACGAGCGGATGATCGTCCGCGATCAGGACCACGGTTCGCTGAGTCACGTCGCCCCCCGCTCCACGGGCACGGTGACGCGCACCGTGGTCCCCCCGCCCGGCTTCGAGGTGATCTCGAGCCGCCCCTCGGCCAGCCGGGCCCGCTCCTCCATACTGATGAGGCCGAGGCCGCGGCGCTGCGCCAGCTCGTTCGGCGTGAAGCCTCGCCCGGCGTCCTGAATCGCGAGTTCCAGAGTCCCATCCCGAACCGCGACCCGGACGGTGGCCCGCGCCACGGCGGCATGCTTGGCGATGTTCCGCACCGCCTCCTGCGCGATGCGGAAGAGCAAGAGGGCCCGTTCCCGCGGGAGGTGCCAGGGCTGCGAGGCGTCCTCCGCCACCTCGAGCTCGAGCCCCGATCCGCGCGCCATGTCGGTGGCCAGCGCCCGAAGGGCGGGGACCAGACCCGCCTGATCAATGACCGAGGGGTGGAGCCGGTGCGCCAGGCGCCGGAGCATCACGCCCAGATCCTCGATCTCCTCCCGAACCGCCTCCAGCCGCTGCCAGCGGCCGTTGCCGCCCGGTTCGCGCTCGGCCGCGATGTCCTGAAGTTCGTGGACCACCAGGGCCACCCGTTGCAGCGCGTCGTCGTGCACCTCGCGGGCGACCCACGCCCGCTCCTGCTCCTGGGCCTCGAGGAGCCGCTCGGCATACTCCCGGTGCAGCGTGATGAACCGCCGCTGGGTGAGGACGAGGGCCGCGCCCAGCGCCACCAGAATGACGCAGAGCGCGAGCGCCGCACTCAGGAAGATCCACCAGACGGCGTCGGGGGCAGGGGACACAGCATTCCCCGGGTAATGAGCAGAAAGGCTCCGACGTCAGCCCAGGCCTTGGTCCGGTAGGCCAGATCCACCAGATCCACCCGCTCGGCCAGAAGCAGGGTCACGAACGGCTGCAAGGCGACCCCCAGCGCGAAGTATATCGCAATGCCCAGCGTGATCCAGAACCAATCCTGCCGGGTTACGGGCTCGAGCGCGGTGGCGCTCCGGCTCACCAGGGTGGCGGCGGCCCCGGCCAGGGCAAGCAGGCGGAGCGCCGGAATTCCGAAATTGTCGGCGGCCGCCCCGGGGTTCTTGGCGAAGAGCAGGGCAGCCAGCACGAGGAGGCTGAGCGGAATCGCGAGGCGATAGGCCAGCACCAGCACGGCGCTGGTCTGCCAGAGCGAAAGCGTCCACAGCACGAGGGCGTGGCTCAGCGGGACATGGGCGTAGAAGACCCACAGGTTGTACCCGTGGAGGCGCGCGACGAGGGTGGCAACCAGGTCGGTCAGCAGCAGCAGAGCACACCACCGCGCCACCCAGCGCCGGGCCACCGGGGTGCGGCCCCGGTCGCGCAGGACGCCGAGCAGGGGCAGTGCCTGCGCGTACATCGCCACGAGAGCGATCAGTGGAACCTTCATCGCGCAGCGCGGCGGCGCGCGCGGCCGGCGCGGCCTTGCGGGCCGAGGGGACTCGTCCGCGCGCAGTAGGGCGGGCAGGGCATGTGCTGTTCCAGGATTCCCGCTTCGAGAAGGTCCTCGTGGTCGGCGTCCACCGCCACCAGCACCGGGGCGGGCGAACCGTCCTGGTGCAGGCCGTACCAGATCCGGAGCCCGGCCGCCCCGGGATAATCGAGCAGGCGCAGGATCGCGTCCTTCGCGAACGCCCCGCCGTGTTCGCGGGTGAAGTTCCGGTAGCGCTGCACGAGCTCCCGGGCCTCTCGCAGCGTGATTCGGTGTTGACGACGGGTTCGCTTGGGCACGGGTTCCTCCGGTGGGGGGGCGGGGCCGCACGCGCGCGGGCGTGCTCCGAGCGTATCGGAACCGTTCTGCACCAGACACTGTGGGAACCCACAGGTTCGATCAGCGGCTGCGGGATCGGCTCGCGGGCACCTCAGTCGGGACTCGGACACCTGCGGGTTCCCACAGTGTCCTGGCGCGCCGGCGTGCCGTATGATAGCGCCGTCCGGTTGAACGGAACACGCGACCGCATGTCACACCTGGTGCCCACCCACTGCCTCGGCCCGTCCGGGGACGGCTCGCCCGCCGAGCTTCACTTCCGGACCATTCCGCGCGGCCTGCTGTCCCGGCTGGGCTCGCTCCCCGTGGAAGCGCTGGGGCTCCCCTGGGAAGCGGTGGCCCCGGCGCTGGACGCGCTGCTGGATGGCGCCGAGCTGAGCACGGTGGCGGCGCGGTTCGCGCTGCCGGCGGACGGGCTCGCGGCGTGGCGTGACGCGGCGGTGACCGCGGGCGTGCTCTCGGCGGCGCAGGCGGCGCTGGCCTGCGGCGTGTTTCTGCGGGAACGCTGGCCGTTGCTGGCCGGCGAGGGGTTCCCACCGGGCCGCGATTGGCCGTCGGACGGGGAGGAGACCTCCGTCTGGCTCGTGAAGGACGGGCACACGGCGAGCGTCTGGCTGGTCGAGCCTGGGCTCGTAACCGGCAGGGAGGTGCCGGGGTCGCGGCCTTTCTATCTCAACGTGGCGCGGGACAACGAGGCGGCGGTCGAGCTCACGACGTCCCACGCCCTGCTGGAACGATGGGCCCGCACGAGTCCCTGCTTCACTGCGTCCCCGCTTTCGATCGAGCGGGTCCGGGTCGAGCGCGGGGACGGGAGTCTCGAGGCGACGGTCACGGTGCACCGCTGGGTCCCGGGCCGCGAGCTGCGCGTGGAGTGCATCGAATCGGCCGGCCGCCGCCTCGTGGCGCGGCTCCTCGAAGTGGACCCGCGAATGGGGACGCCGTGCGAGTCGGACCGGCGGGCGCGGCCCGCCGGACGCCCGCTCTCCCCGGTCCAGGCCGCCCGGATCTGGCGGCAGCTCGTGGGCTGCAGTGTGGCGGCGGCGCGGTTTCGCGAGGAGCCGGGGGCTGGCGGCCGGGTGCGAGTCGCCATGCCGCTCCCCGTACTCAACCGGGGCGACGCGGTCTACGCCGACGGCCGCGTGATCGTGGTGGGAGCCCCCCTGCACGAAACCGTGCTCGACCTGGCCGAGTGGCTTGCGTTCCTCGACGATCCGTTCCTCCCCGACGAGGACGCTGTGGGCGTGCACTGGCCCGTGCCGGCGGCTCTCGAACCCACCGTACGGGCCGCGCTGGAGCAGAACGTCGAACTCCGCGAGGGTCGCGGCCCCGCCGTCGAGGAGGCTCGCCTCGCGCTGGCGCGGGTGGGGTTCCTGCCGGCACCCGTGTTCGCCTGAAGGGATCCGGCGGGTCGCCTCCACACAGTTGCGATGCCGCGGCGCCGGGGGTAACCTTCCGGCCCGTTTCCCTGCCATGACCACACCCCTTCCCCACGGGCCGTCCCGCGGCCTGGACGGCGTCGTAGCGCTTCAGTCCTCCGTCTGCCGCCTCTCCGCGGAGGACGGCCGGCTGGCCTACCGCGGGTACGACGTACGCGAGCTTGCGGAGAAGTCCACGTTCGAGGAGACCGCGTTCCTCCTGCTGGTGGGCCACCTGCCCACCGCACTCGAACTCCGACGATTCACCACCGACCTCCGGTCCCAGCAGAAGCTCTCCCCTGCGGCACTCCGGACCCTCAAGGCCGCCCCCGCTGGCGCCGATCCGATGGCCGTCTTCCGCTCGGCGCTCGGCACGCTGGCGCTGGAGCACGGGACGGTCCTGCCCCCCTCGCCCGAGGCGGCGATGGCGCAGGGCCGCCGTCTGATCGCGGTGGCGCCCACCCTGGTGGCCGCCTTTCACCGGCTGCGGAGCGGTCAGAAGCCGGTGCTTCCCAGGAAAAGCCTGAGCTTCGCCGCCAACTTTCTCGCGATGCTCACAGGCCAGCCCGCGGACCCGGAAGCGGCCCGGGCGTTCGACGCCGCGCTCATCCTCCGGGCGGAGAACGAGCTCAACCCCTCCACCTTTGCGGCCCGGGTGGTCGCCTCGACCGGAGCGGACGTCTTCGCCGCGGTTCTGGCGGCCGCCTCCGCCCTCGGGGGACCCCGCCACGGTGGCCACACCCGGAACGTGATGCGGGCGCTCGAGGAAATCGGCAGTCCGGACGCCGTGAGCCAGTGGCTCCGGGAGCGGCGGGAACGCCAGGCGCGCATTCCGGGTTTCGGCCACGTGGTCTACCAGGGCGAGGACCCGCGCACCGCGTTCCTTCGGGGACTCGCGGAACGGGCCTGCGAGCGCGCCGGTCTCTGGACATTGTTCCGCACCGCCCGCGAGCTGGAACTCGGCATGGAGCGGGAGTCGGGCCAGCACGCCATCGTGGACTTCTACCTGGCGCCGCTCTACCGCGCACTGGGGATTCCGGTGGACCTGTTCACGGCGGTCTTTGCCGTGAGCCGGATGCCGGGTTGGGTGGCGCACGTGCTCGAACAGTACGGGGACGACACGATGCTCCGGCCCCGGGCCGCCTACACCGGCCCGCTCGAGCTCACCTATCGTCCGATCCGCAGTCGGAAATAGCGAGGTTTGCCGATGCCCTTGACCACAACGGTCGCCGCGGCCGGGCCCGTCGGCTACGCCACGCCCTGGCTCGCCCTCGCGGTGCCGCAGGACGCCCTCCCCGCCTCACTACGCGCGCTCGATGCCCAGACGGGTGGCGCCCTGACCCGGCTCTACGAGTCGGGCGATTTCAAGGCCAGGAAAGACGACACGGCCCTGCTCCATCCGCCCGGGCCCGCCGCCCGGCTCCTGCTCGTGGGGCTCGGCAAGGCCGACGAATGCGGGCGGACCCAGATCCGCCGGGCCGCCGCCATCGCCGCCCGGCGAGCCCGGGCCATCGGGGTGCGCGAGGGCGCCTTCATGCTGGCGCCGGAAGGGCGGGGGAGCGCGTCGTGGCGCGAGGCGGGTCAGGCGATCGCGGAGGGCCTCGCCTTCGGCGCCTGGCAATACACCGAGCTCAAGCAGCCGCCGGAGGAGCCGAAACCGGAGCTCGAGCGCCTGGTGGTGCTCGCCCCCGAGGACAGCGCCGAAGTGGAACGGGGGCACGCGGTGGGGGCGGCGATCGCCGCCGGCCAATCGCTGGCCCGGCTGCTGCAGGTGCTCCCCGGCAATGTGTGCACGCCGAGCTATCTCGCGGCCCGGGCGGAGGAGCTCGCGAGCCGGTACGGGTTCGGGCTCACGGTGCTCGATCGCGCGGCCATCCGCCGGGAGGGCATGGGCGCTCTCCTGGCGGTGGCGCAGGGGAGTGCGGAGGAGCCGCGGTTTATCGTCCTCGAGTATAAAGGAGAGGGGACCGCGCGGCCGGTGGCGCTGGTGGGCAAGGGGATCACCTTCGACACCGGGGGCATCTCCATCAAGCCGGCCGAAAAAATGGAGGACATGAAGTACGACATGTCCGGCGCCGCCGCCGTCCTGGGCACCTTCGAGATGCTGGGACGGCTCCGGCCCGCGGTGAACGTGGTGGGTCTGGTGCCGTCCTGCGAGAACATGCCGGGAGGCACCGCGCTCAAGCCGGGCGACGTGATCCGCACCCACCAGGGAAAGACGGTGGAAATCGTGAACACCGATGCGGAAGGCCGCCTGATTCTGGCGGACGCACTGTCCTATGCCGCCCGCTTCGAGCCGGCCTGCGCCCTCGACGCGGCGACCCTGACCGGTGCCGTGGTGGTGGCGCTCGGGCACGTGGCCGCGGGTCTCATGGGGACCGACGAGGCGCTCCTCGACGAGGTGCGGCGCGCCGCCGAGCGGGCGGGGGAGAGGGTGTGGCCGCTGCCGCTCTGGGACGAGTACCGCGAGCAGCTCAAGTCGGAAATCGCCGACCTCAAGAACTCGGGCGGCCGCCCCGCCGGCTCCATCACGGCCGGCTGGTTCCTCCGCGAGTTCGCCGCCGGGTTCCCCTGGGCCCATCTCGACATCGCCGGCACCGCGTACAGCGACCGGGACGATCCGGCCCGAGCCAAGGGACCGCTCGGGATGGGGGTGCGGATCTTCTCGGAATTTGTGTTAGGCCGGGGGGCGGAGACACGGTGACCCGGAAACGGTGAACGGCCAACGATGATCGGGGAACGGGCGGCCATCCATGGTGAACGCTGAACGGCCAGCTCGCCCGGCCGGCGACCGTTCCCGCTGCGGTGATCGGGCCCTCGAGGGCCGCCACACCGGTACGCCGGGGAGCCGGCGAAGGCCGGACCCCGGTTCCCGTGTCCCGCTTCCCGTGGCGCGTTTCCCGTTCCCCGTCCTTCGCACCCTGCTCCCCTGCTGGGTCGCGCTCCTGCTCCTCGTCCCCGGTCCCGCCGCCGCCCAGGTCCCGCTCGACTCCCTGCCGCCGGACTCGCTTCCGGTGGACACCGTCAACACGACCGAGAAGTACCTCGCGGCGCAGGCCGCCAACCTGATCCGCCTCCCGGTGCTGCCATACCCCGGCGTCGAGGGCCCCCGTCCGGCGTCGAGCCGCGTCGTGCTCGAGCGCGACTCGATCGAGTGGTCCATCGCCGAGACCCTGGGCGATCTGCTCCAGCGGGTGCCGGGGGTGTACCTCTGGCGCGGCGGATGGTTCGGCCGGGTGGAGTATCCCAACTTCCGGGCTCGGGGCCCGGCCTCGGTCGAGTACTATCTGGATGGGCTCCCCTACATCCCGATCGGCCCCGACAGCACCGGCATTGACCCCTCCCTGTTCTCGCTGAGCCTCTTCTCTCGCGTCGAGATCGACCGCTGGCCCGGCGGACTCCGGGTGTATCTCTTCACCCGCCGCCACGACCGCAAGGCCCCGGGCTCGCGGATCGGTATCAGCGCGGGGGACAAGGGCATCGCCCGCTACGTCGCGGGCCTGGAGAAACGCTACCCCTCGGGGCTCGGCTTCGCCGTGGCCGGCGAGCGGTTCGTGGCTCCCACCGCGACCGGCACGGCCAGCGACTTCGACCTGACGCAGGCCTGGCTCCAGGCCAGCTTCATACCCGGCCCGCAGTTCGGGCTCCTCGCGCAACTCGTCCGGACTGATCCCGACCGCAAGCCCTTCGTCGAGGGAACCGATTCGCTCGATCTCCGGCTCAGCGGGCGCCGGAACGACGCCCTGTTCCGGCTGTTCTGGCGGCCGCGGGGCGGCGACACCGGTCCCCGGGTGGATCTGCTCCTCGGCCGGACGACTTGGAGCGGGGGGGGCGTGGCGGACGAGGTGCGGCAAGGCGGCGCGATCGCCACCTGGCGGGGACGGACCTTCGACGTGACGCTCCGGGCTTTCAACCGGTCGCGCTGGACCCCGCTGGACCTCGGGGCTCAGCTCGGCTGGAGCCCGACCCGCTTCCTGGCGCTCGCCGCGGAGGGCGCCTATCAAACCCATGACGGGGACCGGACCACCCGCTGGGCCGGGGCCCGGGGGTCCCTGCGGCTTCCGCTTGGCGTCGAGCTCGGCGGCGCGGTCCGCTCGGGCGGGATCGTGAGCGCGCCGAGCCTCGCGAGCGACCGGGCGCAAACCCTCACCGACTGGCAGGCGACCCTGGGCTGGCAGCGGCGCTGGGCCGGGCTCGAGGTGGGCTACGCCCGAACCGACGCCTTTCGGCCCCAACCATACCGACCCTACCTCCCGACGGTTCCGACCATCGGGGCCGCGCCGGCGACGGAATGGCTCACCGTGGGCTGGCGGCTCGCCCCCGTCCCGTGGCTCGCGTTCGAAGGCTGGTACAGCGACCCCAGGAGCCGGACCCCGGATGGGCTCCCGCCCACCCATTCCCTGACCACGATCACGATCCGCTCCAAGTTCTGGCGCACCTTCCGGAGCGGCATCTTCGATCTCAAGGCCCAGGCGGCGATGGAGTCCTGGGGCGACGGGGTGATCGGGCGCGACGCCGCGGCGCAGCCGATCCGCCTCGACGGCGCCACCTTCTTTCGGAGTTCGCTCTCGATCCGGCTCGATCAGTTCACCCTCTACTGGGACCGGGTGAATCTGCGGGCTTCCCGGAAGACGTATGTGCCGGGGTTTCAGGTCCTGCGCTACGGGCAGACGTTCGGGGTGAGGTGGGAGTTCTTGAACTAGCCCTACCTTCAACCCGCTGGTCCGACTAGATTTGCGGGCTTTCCCGGGACTCGGTGTCGGAGCGGAGCGTGGCCTACAGCATGACGGGGTTCGGGGCGGCGGAGGGGTCCGTCGCCGGCGGGAGGCTCCGGGTCGAGATCCGAACCGTGAACCACCGCCATTTCAACCCTTCGGTCAAGCTGCCGGGCGATCTCGCGGCGCTGGAGGCGGAGCTTCGGGAGCGGCTGCGGCGGGAGTTCGACCGGGGGCATATCGCCGTGACCGTGCGGTGGACCGAGCCGCCAGCGCGTCCGGCCAGCGGCTTTACCGTGAACCTCGAGCGGGCCCGGGCGGTGGCCATCGCACTCGGCGACCTGCAGGCGCGGCTGGGGGTGCCGGGACAGGTGGACCTCGCGATGATCGTCCGGCAACCCGACGTGATCAGTGCCGGCCCCGAGGACGAGGTGCGGGTGGCCTGGGCGGACCTGGAACCGACCGTGGCCCAGGCGATCCGGGACTGCAAGGCGATGCGCCGCCGGGAGGGCGCGGTCCTGGTCGAGGAGCTGCGCCACCGGCTGGCGCTGCTCGAGCGGGCGGCCGACCGGATCGCCGCGCGGGCGCCCGAACGGCTGGTCAAGGAGCGGGACCGGCTTCGGGCGGCGGTGGGCCAGCTCCTCGACGGCCGCCCCGTAGATGAACAGCGCCTGGCCCAGGAACTCGCCCTGCTCGCCGACCGGCTCGACATCACCGAGGAGCTGGTCCGGCTCAAGGCGCACCTGGAGGCGTGCCGCGCCGCCCTGAACGGCGACGGCCCGGTGGGGAAGCAGCTCGGCTTTCTGGCCCAGGAACTGGGGCGCGAGGTGAACACGATCGGCGCCAAGGCGAACGACGCCGAGATCGCCCAGCAGGTGATCCTCATGAAGGGCGAGCTCGAGAAGTTTCGGGAACAGCTCGAGAACCTGGAGTGACGCCCTTTGTCCTGGTGCTGAGTTCGCCCTCCGGGGGCGGCAAGACGACCCTCGCGCGGCGCCTGCTCGCCACCCGGAGCGACCTCGGATACTCGGTCTCCGCCACCACCCGGCCGCGCCGGGAGGGCGAGGTGGACGGGCGCGACTACTGGTTCCTGAGCCGGGCCGAGTTCGAGCGGCGGGAAGCCGCGGGGGAGTTCATCGAAACCGCCACGTACAACGGCGAGCGGTACGGGACCCTGGCGGCCGAGGTCGAGCGCGTCTTCGCGAGCGGCCGCCACGTGGTTCTCGATATCGAGGTGGCCGGCGCCCGGCAGGTGCGGCGCCGATTCCCGGACTCGGTCCACGTGTTCGTGCTGCCGCCGTCCGGCGCGGCGCTGGTGGAGCGGCTTCAGGCCAGGCGCACCGAGCCACCCGGGGCGCTCCGGGCCCGCCTGGTGCATGCGCTGGAGGAACTCACCACGGTCGGGGAATACGACTACGTGGTGATCAACGACCAGCTCGAGCGCGCAGCGGCCGAGGTGGGCGCGATCCTCGACGCGGAGGGGCGGCGGGTCGCGCGCCAGGAGGGCCTGGCGGAGTTCGTGGCCGGGCTCCGGCGCGCGATCGCGGAGGAAGCAGAGCGGGTGAGGGCCTGAGAAAGCGGGCTCGTGCCCGGCAGCGGGGCGGGATCGCGGGGCGGCGCCCGGCCGCCGCCGGCGAGAGGGAACGGAACCGAATGACGAGCGAGGAGTCAGGAATCCCATGAAGATCTGGACACCGACGGAAGCGGCCCGTCAGGCGGGCAACAAGTATCTGGGGGTGCTGGTTGCGGCCAAGTTCGCCCGCTACATCAACGAGCTGCCGCGGGACCGGGTGGCGAACCGGCAGGAGAAGCTCACGACGATCGCGATGGACGCGCTCGTGCGGGGCGAGCTCAACTACCGGATCTCGCGCCGGCGGCGCTCCGAGGCCTGACCGTGTGGGCCGGCCGCCACGTCGTGGTCGGCGTGTCGGGCGGCATCGCCTGCTACAAGAGCTGCGTCCTGGTCCGGCGGCTGGCGGAGGCCGGCGCCCGGGTGGACGTGGTGCTCACCGAAGGAGCCGCCGAGTTCGTGCGGCCCCTCACCTTCGAAGCCCTCTCGGGCCGGCCCGTCCTCACCTCGCTCTGGGAGCGGGACCAGGCCCTCCAGCATCTGCGCCTGGCGCAGTCGCCCGATCTCATCGTCGTCGCCCCCGCCACCGCCCACCTGCTCGCCCGCGTGGCGCTGGGCCTGGCCGACGATCTGCTCACCACCCTGCTGCTCGCCCGCCAGGTGCCGGTGCTCCTCGCCCCGGCCATGAACGACGAGATGTATGCCAACCCGGCGACCCAGGCGAATCGGGCGATTCTCGAGCAGCGCGGATTCGAGTTCGTGGGGCCGGAGGTGGGCGCGCTCGCGGAAGGACCGTCCGACCGGCCGGGCCGGATGAGCGAGCCGGAGGTCATTCTGGCCTGGGCCGCCCGGCTCCTCCGGCGCGGCGGCCCGCTCACCGGCAAACGGGTGCTGGTCACGGCCGGCCCGACCCGGGAACCCCTCGATCCGGTGCGGGTCGTGACCAACCGCAGCAGCGGAAAGATGGGCTACCGGCTGGCCGAGGTGGCGTGGGAACGGGGAGCGGAGGTGGTCCTGATCAGCGGTCCGAGCGGCCTCGCCGATCCCGTGGGCGTCGAGGTCCGTCGGGTGGAGACCACGGCCGAGCTGGAGCACTCGGTCCGCGCCGAGCTGCCGGTCGCGGACGTGCTCCTCATGGCCGCCGCACCGGCCGACTACCGCGCGCGGGAGCCCGCCGAGGCCAAGCGCCCGCGCGAGGAAGGACCGCTCCACGTCGCGCTCGAGCCCACGCCGGACATCCTCGCGGCCACCCGGCCGCTCCGCAAGGCGGGGAGTCTCGCGGTCGGCTTCGCGCTCGAGACTGGTGAGGCGATCGCGCGGGGGCGGGCCAAGCTGGAGCGGAAGGGGCTCGACCTCATCGTGATCAACGACGCCCGCGAGCCCGGCGCCGGATTCGAGGTGGACACCAACCGCGTCACCCTCCTGGACCGCGAGGGGAATCGCACCGAAGTTCCGTTGAGCTCCAAGCGGGACGTCGCCGAACGGATTCTCGACGCGGTGGAGGCCAGACTTGGCCGATAAACTCGGGCGGTATCTGCGCCAGCAGGCCGAGCTGGGAGGAGGCGAGATCTACTGCTCGGCGGGGTGGGAGACGAGGCTCCCGGACCCCACGACCAGCGAGGGCCCGGCCCGCCGCGCGGCCGGAGGGCCGGATCGGACCCCCGCGGCGGCCGGCGAGGCGCCTCCGGAAGCCGGTGTCAGGCAGGCGCCGG
>DATLYZ010000038.1:0-48747 GCA_035574255.1 Gemmatimonadales bacterium
TTCGCCGGATCGCCTACCGATTCCTGTGCACGGCGCCCGTGATCATCTTCCCGCTGGCATCAGCGCGCCCCCTACGCGTGCCGATCATTCATGTGACCGGTGGTCTCTTGCTGTTTGGCGCGATCGCTCTCTCGACGGTGACGCTGGCACGGCCGACCAAGGCGTCAAGCGATGCCAGCGACTCGCTCCTCGGGCTAGCCGGTGCGCTCCTGCTCACGCCCGTCGCCCTCGTGGCGCTTTTCTGGATCGGCCTCGGTCCGCCCTGGGACGCCACGCCAGCAGAGAACAAGATGCGCTACGGCGTCCTGCTGGCCGCGAGCACGGGGGTGACAGGCGGCTTCGTCCTCCTGCGGGACGCCCTGCGCGACGCCGGGGAGCGTGTCTACGCCGCCGTGGCGCTTGCCATGGGGACCCTCTCCGGCGCAGTCTACGTCGTCTGGGCCGCGTTCCAGCTCGGGGATTTTGCGCTCAGGGTGTCCACCGGCACCGTCAGTGCCGGCGTCGCAACGATGAACAACGTATTCGACGCGCTCTTGTTCGCCGGCGGCGCGCTCGCCTATGTCGCCACAGCCGCGCTCGCGCGCAGTTTCGCCGCAGCGAGCTGGCTCGGGCGGGGCCCTGCGCAGGCCTACGTTGTCCTCAACGTGGTGGCGCTGGTGCTGCTTCTGCTCCGTGGCGTGTCGTTCCCGGTGCCCGGCGGCGATCCCGCGCCGTGGTACACGCGCCCGGGCTTCATCGTGGGTATCCCCGCCATGCCGTGGCTAATGCCGTACTTTCTCGGTGTGCTCGCCCTGCGGCGCGCTGGTGCCGCCGGGGAGCATTGGGATTCGCGGCGCGGCGTCTAACAATAGGTTGGAGCAGAGAAGTGACGGATGTTGCGGCTGGCGGCTGCGCCGTCTCTGTTTTCGGCCAGTTGCAGCTCAACCAGGCGGTTCGCCGGCCGTCTCCTCCTCACCAGCCATGCCTATGATCTCACGTCGCGCCGCCGAGTGCGCTGTTGGTCTCACCCGCCTCGGCCTGCTCCTGCCGGGCCGGCTTCCCGGACAGATGCCCGACACAACCCTCGGCGACACGCTCCTCCTCGCCGCTCGACGCAGCGGGCCCTCCCGAGACAGTCTTGCATTGTTCCTGCGGCGCAAAGGCCAGTATCGCATCGCCCTGCTCCCCGCGAGCACCAGCCTGCGGGTGGTGCCGGTGAGCGGGAAAGCAGAAGCCTTCGTCGTCCGCGCGCGGGAGGGACAGGGCGGCCGGTCGAGTGTGTTCGAGGTGTAGCCGGTTGTCAGCGACGCCCACCGCCTCGTTCCAGCGCCCCCGGCCAGTCAGGACACGGTCACCGTGTGGGTTTGGGCCGATCGCGCCCGGGAGGCCGACGTTCAGGCCCGCCGGGAGCGCGAGTGGGGCGTCGGACTCGCGGTCGCCGGCGGGTATCACTCCGGGTATCGCACCGAGGAGGCCGACCCGTCGGCCAAGGCCAGTACCGACGTTCAGGTCGGGGTGCTGCCCGGGTCCAGCGGCCGGCTGAGCCTCCTGGTGGGGATCCTCTCTGACGGCCGGTACGCCGGTTCCCACCCGGTGACCAGCGTCTTCGGCGAACCCCGGGTTCGCCTCTGGAGGACCTGGGTCGGCGGTCGGGCGCTGGCGGTCGAGGCGGTGGGCCGAATCGCCCAGGGAAACTCCGCCGCAGTCACCGTGGACCCCAGCTTCTACGGCCTCGGCCCGCTCCTCACCTACCATCTCGATCGGCGAGCGGGAAGCCGCGGCTGCCGGGTCGAACTACAAGTGACGCACAACTGGGTCCGCAATATTCCAATCAGCGGCCAGGGATTCACCCGAGTCGGGCTGGGGCTTTCCTGGCTGCCGCGAGCTGCCATCGGCCATCTAACTACCGCATGAAGCTGAGCCGACAGGGTGCGGCCGTCGGCTTTCGACACACCGAGACACCCCTGCCGCGACGGGTTGGGCTTGCCGAGCGAGCCGCAGCCCCTGCAGCGTATCCGGGGCCGTTAGACCGCACAGGAGGACCACCAGACCATGAGCGCGATCCTTGTGCTTGCTGCGACCGCGCTCCTCGTGTCCTGCGGGGGCGCCGGCGATTCCTTCGACCCCTCGACCCTTCGCCTCGCTGGTTCCTGGCGAGCGACGGTACCGATCTCGGCTCCCGACACAATCCCGGGCGTCCGCATACCATGCACCACGTCCTGGATCGCTACCTTCGACACGACCATCTATTCCTCTCCGGACACCCTCTACACCATGATTCCGACATCAACAGTGGCGATCTGTCCGGACCGCGCGCCCCAGCCATATGAGTTCCGGGGGATGAGCCTGTTTGCAACCCAGGAAGCCGATTCCGTCATCCTGAAACCCTGGCAGAACCCTTTCATCCGCTTTGCAAGCCTCCGAGTCAGGTCGTCAACCCGACTACAAGGTCCCGTGGCCCCCTACTGGTTCCCCCGTGGGGACCTCATTCTCCAACGCTGAACTAACCTCATGACGCGCCTGAACGGCCGCGGAGATCACTGACGAAATAGGCCGGGGACAGATTCGTTCTCCTTCGAGCCAGGCTTCCGAGCAGGTTCTCGAGGCGGAGGCGCCCTGAGCCCCGAGGGACCGTGCCGGCGTCTCCTCGGTACGCGGAATGGCCTGCGGGCCTATCGAGGGGTGCCTCGCACGGCGCGGGCGGGCCGGGTTGGCGCCGGGCGATCCCGGGCTAGATCGCTTCGTCGCGCCCTGCGCTCCTCGCGATGACAGGGGCTGCGCTGTGCGCTCCTCGCGATGACAGGGGCTGCGCTGTGCGCTCCTCGCGATGACAGGGGCCGCGCTGTGCGCTCCTCGCGATGACAGGGGCCGCGCTGTGCGCTCCTCGCGATGACAGGGGCCGCGCCCTGCGCTCCTCACGATGACAGGGGCCGCGCTGTGCGCTCCTCGCGATGACAGGGGCCGCGCCGTGCGCTCCTCGCGATGACAGGGGCCGCGCCCTGCGCTCCTCGCGATGAGCGATCTCTACCCGAACTTCTCTGCCACCGGCGCCAGCTCGATCGGCGGGAGGGGGACATCCTGATCCGCCACGTGGAGCACCGGGGGCCGGGTGGCGCGTCTCAGCACCGGTTCCACCGCCGCCCTGGCTTCCGCCGGGGTGTTGCACTGGCCGCTCAGGTGGGCCAGCACCACGGCCTGCAGCCCGGGGTGCAAGAGCTCGGCGAGGAGATCGGCGGTGGCCCGATTGGACAGGTGCCCGCCGGAGCCGGCGATCCGGGCCTGCACCGCGGGCGGGTACCGGCTCGTCCGGAGCAGAATCTCGTCGTGGTTCGCCTCGATGAGGAGTGCGTGCGCCTCTCGCAGGAGATACCGGACGGCCACGGTGGGCCGGCCTAGGTCGTACGCGATGCCGATCCGGTGGCCGGTGGCGGTGGTGACCGCGATCGCGACGGGCTGGGCGGCGTCGTGGCTGGTCGGGCAGGCTTCGATCCGGAAGGGGCCCCAGGTGGTCTCGCCCATCACGGCGAGCGCCTGGAACGGCGCCTTCGGCATCCGGCGCCGGAGCCGGTCCCAGGTGCCGGGTGTCGCGAGGAGTGGGAGTCCGAGCGAGTGGGCGAGCCGGGCGGCGCCCGCGGTGTGATCGCCGTGCTCGTGGGTGAGGACCAGTGCGCTGAGCCGGGTGAGATCGAGGCCGACGGCGGCGGCCCGGCGCGCGATCTCTTTCGCGCTGAATCCCGCGTCGACGAGCAGCACCTCCCCGCCGGCCGCGATCGCCGCCGCATTCCCGGCCGAGCCCGAGCCCAGCACGTAGAACCGGGTCATCGGGCGAGCCGGCGGTAGGTGGCAACGAGGGAGGCCCGGCGTTCCGGCGTGAAGGCCACCTCGCGCCGCGGCATGACGCGCTCGGCCACCTTGAGGAACCCGTCTTCCGTCAGGCGTTCCGCAGCGCCAGCGCCCCAAGCGAGGGGCGGCACGTAGCGGGGTGGGCGGACCTCGCCGAAAACGTTCGCCCCGGCGCCGATCACCGTCCCGGTGGCGAGCATCGTCCCGATCGCCGTCTTGGCGTGGTCGCCGATCAGGCTGCCGAGAAACTGCCGCCCGGTGGGGAGCCGGGTGCCGCTCACCTCGAGCGCCACCTCGCCGTAGGTGTTCTTGAGGTTGGACGTCGTGGTGAGGGCGCCCAGGTTCACCCAGTGGCCGATCACCGAGTGGCCCACGAAGCCGTCGTGGGCCTTGTTGCTGAACCCCAGGAAAACCGAGGCGGTGACCTCGCCGCGCACCACACAGCGCGGCCCCAGCACCGAGGCCCGGAGATAGCCGCCCAGGATCCGGGAGCCGGGGCCGGCGTAGAACGGCCCTTCGAGCCGGGTACCGTGCCGGACCTCGACACCGGCCTCCAGCACCACGGCCCCCCCCCGGGTGTCGAACACCACGCCGGGCTCCACCTGCGCCCCGCGGCAGACGACCCGCTCGGCCGCGCCCAGCACGACGCTCCCGGCCGGGACCGGATCGTGCTCGCCCGCGAGGAAGGCCAGGCAGTCGGGGGCGAGGTAGCGTTCGAGCGCGGTGAGGAGATCGTGGACCCCGCGGAGCCGGACGCCGGGCACGGGGCTCGCAGGCCCCGAGAGGTCGGGACCGTCCCAGCGGGCCCCGGCGGGGACGACCCACGCCACTGTCTCGTCGGCGTGCGTGAGGCGCCTGACACCAGCCTCGAGCTCCACCGCCGGCCCGGTCGGGGCGAACCACGCCGCCGCCACGACCGCCGGCCCCACGATCGCCCCCACACCCCGGCAGGGCGGTTCGAACCCCTCGTAGAACCCTTCGATGTGGGCGCCGAGGATGGCCGCGGTCTCCAGGCCGAGGGCGGCTTCCCATCGTTCCCGGATCTTCCACACCCCGGCCCGGAGTTCCGCGATGGGCCGCACTCCGGCGAACGGCGCCCAGGCGGGACCGGGGTCCCAAGGCTCGAGGAGATAGAGGGGCAGCGGCACGGGGGACCCCGGTGGCCTCACGGCACGTCCCGGACTTCCGGCGGCAACCGCTCTAGGATCGCCTTGAGGTTCCCGGCCAGCTTCCGCGGCATGACCAGCACCCGCCCGTTGGCCCGCACCACCACGAGATCCCTGACCCCGCTCAGCACCACGGGATCGCCGTCCGACCAGACGACACAGTCCTCCGTGTCCACCAGATGGACCGGCCCCACGGCGACGTTGCCCCGCGCGTCGCGGGGCCGGACCCGGGGCAGGGCGTCCCAGGTGCCGACGTCGTCCCAGGTGAAATGGCCCGGGACCACCGCCACCGCGGCGCTCCGTTCCAGCACCCCCACGTCAATCGAGACGGCGGTGACGGCCTGAAAGAACTCGGCCACCCGGCCCTCTTCGAGCAGCGGCAGGTGGGGGGCGATCTCCGGGGTGTGCCGGCGCACCTCGGCCAGCAGGGTGTCCGCCGTCCAGGCGAACAGGCCGCTGTTCCAGAGCGCCCCGGACGCCATGAGATCGAGCGCGGTGGCCGCATCCGGTTTCTCGGTGAAGCGCACCACCCCGCGGGCCGAGTGGTCGAGCGGGGTTCCGGGCACGATGTAGCCGTAGCCGGTGTCCGGCCGGGTGGGCACGATCCCCACGGTGACCAGGCGGCGGTGCCGGGCCGCCGCGGTGAGCGCCTCGTCGGCCGTGCGGCGGAAGGCCTCGTCGTCCCGGATCGCCCAGTCGGCGTGGAGGGAGAGTACCTGGGCCTCCGGATCGCGGCGCCGGGCCTCCCAGGTGGCCCACACCAGGGCCGGGCCGGTCGAGGCCGCCCGGGGCTCGAGCAGGAGGTTCCCGGGTCCGAGCCCGAGCGCCCGCGCGAGGGCCGGCCCCAGGGCGGGGCCGGTCACCACGAGCACCCGCTCGCGGGGGATCAGGCCCTCGAGCCGCTGCATGGTCTGCTCGGCGGTCGAGCGCTCGCCGGTGAGGGGGAGGAGCTGTTTGGGGGCCACCGGCGTGCTGAGCGGCCAGAAGCGGCTCCCTGCGCCCCCGGCCAGGATGACGGCCCAGCGCATCGCGGTACCGGCTCAGAGGAGGGACGCGAGACGGGGAGCGTCGCGTCGAAGATCGAACAGCAGGGGCCCGATGTTGGTCGCGCGGGCGGCGAGAATGAAGAGCAGCGTGTCGGCCGTCAGGGCCCGGACCACGGCCAGCCGGTCGCCGTACTCCAGCACCCCACTGGCCAGGTTGTCGCATTGGGCGGCGTGGCCCAGCCGCCGGGCGCCGCTGGCGAACGTGGTGGTGAGCGCGGCGATGGCCTCGGCGTCCACCGGGGTACGGCCGGCGTGGTCGATCGGCAACCCGTCGCCGCTCACCACCACCACCGCGTCCACCTCGGGACGGGCCGCGAGGCTCTGAACCAGGTCGCGCAGGCCGGGCATGCGGAGTCCTTGCTCGAGCGGGGGAATGCTGCCGCATTGTAGGACGAGCCCGGAGCGAAGTCAAGCAACGACTGCGGGTTGACGCCCTTCGCCGCCTTGCTAGCTTCCCCCCCGTATGCGTCGTGCCGCGCTCATGCTGGTTCTCGGCCTGGCCGTGGCGTGCAGCGATCCCAACGAGCTGCCCAACGCCACCCAGGCCAATGCCGTGGATACCGTCACCCTCTGGGCCCTCTCCACGGCCGCGGTGCGGAATCCCGGGGCCTATTCGCTGGTGGACCGGGCGGCCGTGCGGACCTACGAAACCGTCGCGTTCGAGTTCGCCTTCGATCTGAGCCCGGCCGGGGAGCCCCGTCTTCTTCCGCTCGCGGTGCTGGGACTTTCGCCGGGCAACGAGCTCAAGCCGGGCCTGCTCCGCAGTGCGCTGGGGTTCGACCAGATGCTCCGGGCCCCGCTCAACGGCTACGTCACCGAGGACACGGTCGCGGTGCAGCCCGGCGATCGTTTCTTCCTCCGGTCCCGGCCGATCTGCACCACCCTGGGCGGCGTGCCGCAGTACGGGAAGCTCGAGGTTCTCGCGGTGGACCCGGTCGCCGAGACCCTCCAGTTCCGGGTGGTGGCCAACAACAACTGCGGCTACCGCTCGCTCGCTCTCGGCATCCCCAAGAACTGAACCGTGATTGACATCAAGCTGCTTCGCCAGGACCCTGACGGGGTCCGCGCTGCGCTCGCCAGGCGGCTCGATCCCGCGCTCGATCGCACGGTGGAGGCCCTGCTGGAGCTGGACCGGCGCCGGCGCGAGGCGCTGGTGCGGCTGGAGCGCCTCCAGGCGGAGCGGAACGCGGCGAGCGAGGAAGTCGCCCGCCGGAAGCGGGCGGGGCAGCCGGCGGACGACCTGCTGGCCGGCCTCAAGCAGTCCAGCGAGGAGGCGAAGGCGCTGGAGGCCCGGGTCCGGGAGGTCGAGACCGAACTCGAACGGGTGCTCCTCACGGTGCCCAACCTGCTCTTGCCGTCGGTGCCTGACGGCGATGCGTCGGCCAATCGGGTGCTGCGGGCCTGGGGCGAGCCGCCGGCCTTCAGCTTCGAACCCCGACCGCACTGGGAGCTGGGGCAGGCGCTGGGGATCCTGGACCTGCCGCGCGGCGCCAAGATCGCGGGCTCCGGGTTTCCGCTCTTCACCGGGCTGGGTGCCCGGCTCATCCGGGCGCTGGCAGGCTTCATGCTCGACCTCCACACCCGCGAGCACGGCTACGTCGAGCTGGCGACACCGTACCTGGTCAACCGGGCGACGATGACCGGCACCGGCCAGTTGCCCAAGTTCAAGGAAGAGCTGTACCACGCCGCCGCGGACGACCTGTTCCTCATTCCGACCGCGGAGGTGCCGGTCACCAACCTCTACCGCGACGAGATCCTGGACGGCCGCACCCTCCCGCTCGGCTTCACGGCCTGGACACCCTGCTTCCGCAGGGAGGCCGGCGCGCACGGCAAGGACACCCGCGGGCTCATCCGGGTGCATCAGTTCGACAAGGTGGAGCTGGTCCGTCTCTGCCGGCCAGAAGAGAGCCCCGCCGAGCACGAGAAACTCACCCGCCACGCGGAGACGGTCCTGGAGCGGCTGGGGATCCCGTACCGGCGGGTGGCGCTCGCGGCGGGCGACACCGGCTTCGCCAGCGCCTGTACCTACGATCTCGAGGTGTGGGCCGCCGGAGTCGGGACCTGGCTCGAGGCGTCGAGTTCCAGCACCTTCACCGATTTCCAGGCCCGGCGCGCCAATCTGCGGTTTCGGCGGGAGCCGGGCGCCAAACCCGAGTTCGTTCACACTCTCAACGCCTCCGGGGTCGCCTTTCCGCGGACCATCATCGCCCTCCTCGAGAACAACCAGCAGCCCGACGGGTCGGTGCGGGTTCCCGAGGCGCTGGTCCCCTACCTCGGCACCGACCGCCTGACACCGCGTGCGTAGCCGCGACTTCGGCCGGCTCGCTCCCGTACTGGTGGTGCTGCTGGTGGCGCTGCTGGCCGGCCTGAGCGCGGGATCGGGGTGGATCATGCTCCGGCACTTCCGGTCCGACGCGGACGCCCTGAGCCGCCTCTACGCTGGAGTGTTTGCCGGGCTCAACGATCCCAGACCCGCCGCCGCCGCCGACGCGCTGCTCCGGCTCGGCGAGCAGGTGCGCCGCGAAGGGATCCCGCTCGTCCTCACGGACACGGCGGGGCGGGTGACCGCGGCGGCCAACCTGCCGTTCCGAGCCCCCCTCGATCACCCGCGGGTGCAGGCCTACGCGCGGGTGCTCGACCGCGAGAACCCGCCGATCAGCGATCCCGCCCTGGGGGTCACCCTCCACTACGGCGCCGTGCCGGCCAAGCGCCAGCTCACCGCCCTCGCGCTGCTCCAGGGGCTGACCCTGGCGGTGATCGTGGCGGTGGGGTTCGTGGCCTGGCGGAACGCCATGGCGGCGCAGCGCGACCGGCTCTGGGTGGCCATGGCGCGCGAGGCGGCCCATCAGATGGGTACGCCCCTCATGAGCCTCCAGGGCTGGATCGAACACCTGCGCACCCGGGCGGAGGGCTCGCCCGAGCTCGCCGACCACCTGGCCGCCGACGCCGAGCGGCTGGAGCGCGTGGCGCAGCGGTTCGAGCGGATCGGCCACCCGATCCGGCGGGAGCCGATCCCGATCGGCGAGCTGGTCGGCAAGATCGCGGCGTATTTCCGCCCCCGACTGCCCCAGCGGGCCAACCGGATCGCCCTCGTGGTCGAGACCGGGGACCAGGGCCCCGTGATCCTGGGCGATCCCATTCTCCTGGAGTGGGCGCTCGAGTCGCTGGTCAAGAATGCCATCGATGCGCTCCAGGGCCGGGCCGGGACCATTCGGCTCGCCGCGGGGGTCGAGGGCGAGACGGCCTGGGTCCGGGTCGCGGACGACGGGCCCGGCGTTCCCCGGGAGATCCGCCGGACCCTCTTCGATCCGGGCACCAGCACCAAGCGCGGCGGCTGGGGGATCGGCCTGGCACTCGCGCGCCGCGTGGTGGAAGACTCCCATGGCGGGGAATTGGTCCTTGAGAATACCGAGGCCGGTGCCAGTTTTCTGATCCGGATCCCGCGTCATGAGCGCTGAACGCCCTCTCCCGTTCGGGTTCGAGAGCCTGAACCCCGCCCAGCGGGCCGCGGTGGAGCACGTCCACGGGCCGCTCCTGGTGGTGGCGGGCGCGGGGTCGGGCAAGACCCGGGTGCTCACCATGCGGATCGCCCGGCTGATTGACCAGGAGGGGGTCCCGCCGCACCGCATCTTCGCGGTGACCTTCACCAACAAGGCGGCCGGCGAGATGAAAGAACGGGTCGGCCGCCTCCTGGGCCAGGATCCGGCCGGGCTGTGGATCGGCACCTTCCACGCGCTCTCCGCGCGACTCCTGCGCCGCGAGGCCGAGGCGCTGGGATTCACCCGCCGGTTCACCATCTACGACGAGGACGACCGGCTGGGCGTGATCAAGCGGCTGATGGAGCAGCGCGGGCACTCGACCCGGCTCTTCCCCCCCCGCCTGGTCCAGTCGCTCATCTCGGCGGCGAAGAACCGGCTGGTCGGCCCCGACGAGCTCGAGGCCGGGGCGCCGCTCGACCGGGCGGTGCAGGTCGCGGCCGACGTCTACCGCGCGCTGGGGCCGGCCCTCAAGGCGGCCAACGCGATGGACTTCGACGACCTCCTGCTCCATCCCCTCACCCTCTTCCGGGAGCGGCCCGACCGGCTCGCCCTCTACCGCGAGCGGTTCGCCTTCCTCCTGGTGGACGAATTCCAGGACACCAATGCCGCCCAGTACCAGCTCGTCCGACTGCTGGGCGCGCACGGGAACGTCTGCGCGGTGGGCGACGACGACCAGTCCATCTACGGCTGGCGGGGTGCCGACGTGCGGAACATGCTGACGTTCCAGCACGACTTCCCCGGCACCACGCTGATCCGGCTGGAGGAGAACTATCGCTCCACCCGGGTGGTCCTCGACGCCGCCAACGCCGTGATCGAGGGGAACACGACCCGGCTCGGCAAGGTGCTGCGAACCCGGCGGCAGGGGGGCGAACCCGTGACGCTGGTCGCCGCCGCCGACGAGCGGGACGAGGCGGAGTGGATCGTGCGGGAACTCAAGCGCCGGAGCGCCCAGGGCGACTGGAGCTGGGATCAGATGGCGGTCCTCTATCGGACCAACGCCCAGTCGCGCGCGCTCGAGGAGGTCTTCCGCCGGGCCGGGGTGCCGTATCGCGTGGTGGGGGCCATCAGCTTCTACGAACGGCGCGAGGTGAAGGACATCCTGGCCTACCTCAGGCTCGTCGCCAATCCGGCCGACGACGAGGCGTTCCTCCGGGCCATCGGGGTGCCGAAACGGGGGCTGGGCGAGAGCAGTCTCGCCACGCTCGCCGAAGCGGCGGCGCGCTGGCGGCAGCCGCTCTTCCAGGTCGCCGAGGTAGCCGACCGGGTGCCCGACCTCCGCCCCAACGTGCGCGAGGCGCTCCGGACGTTCACCGAGCTCGTCACCCGGCTCGCCGCGGTGGCGGAGCAGTGGGCGCCGGCCCGAATCATCGAGTCGCTGTGCGAGGCGATCGGGTACGAGGACTACCTGCTGGCCGAGGGACCGGAAGGGGTGGAACGCTGGGAGAACGTGCGCGAACTGGTGGCCAGCGCGGCGGAGTGGGCGGAGGTGGCGGAGCCGAGCCCGGACGACCCGGCCACCCCGCTGGAGCGTTTTCTGGCCGAGGCGGCGCTCCTCACCTCGCACGACACGGTGCTGGGCGACGCGTCGGGCGTCACCCTGATGACGCTCCACACCGCCAAGGGGCTCGAATGGCCGGTGGTGGTGATCGCCGGACTCGAGGACGGCCTCTTCCCCCTGCTCCGGGCGGAGGAACAGGAGGGCGGGCTCGAAGAGGAGCGGCGGCTCTGTTATGTCGGCATTACCCGGGCGAAGGACAAGCTGTACCTCACCTGGGCCCGCGCGCGCCGGCGGGGCGGGGAGTTGCGCCCCGGGCGCCCCTCCCGCTTCCTCGAAGCCCTGCCGCCGGGACTGGTCGAGGAGAAGCGCACCAGCAGCCTGTGGGCGCCCCCCTGGGGCGGCCGTGTATCATCCAGGCGATTCGACGACCGGAGCACCTGGCCGGCCGGGGAGCCGGAGACTCCCGGGCCCTCGTACCGGCCCGCCGCCCTGCCGCCGGAGGAGGTCTCCCAGGACCTCCCGCGGTACGTGAAAGGCGAACGGGTCCGCCACCGGCGCTTCGGCAGCGGGACGATCCAGGGCCTCACGGGGTCGGGAAAGGATCTCAAGGTGGCGGTCAAGTTCGACGACGAGGCGGTCGGCGTCAAACAGCTCCTGGTCGCCTACGCCGGTCTCGAACGGGAGTGGGAGAGCGCATGAGCGTACGCCGGGACGAGGTGCTGCATGTGGCGCGGCTCGCCGAGCTCGCCGTGGACGAGGCCGACCTGCCGACCTTGGTCGAGCAGATGAGCCGGATCGTGGACTACGTCGCCCAGCTCAACGAGGTCCCGGCCGGCGAGGAGGCCCCGCCCTTCCTCGCGGGGCCGGAGGCCACCCCGCTGCGCGACGATGTGGTTCGGCCGGTCCCCCTGGCGCGGCCTCCCGCCGAGCTGGCACCGGAGTTCGTCCAGGGGTTCTTCGTGGTGCCCCGGCTGGGCGCGATGGAGGAGGAATGAGCGAGGTCCGGTTCATTGCGGACGCGGTACGGAGCGGTCGGACCAGCGCTCGCTCCGCCGCGCGGGAGGTGGGCCGGCGGCTCGCCGCCGCGAGCCATCTCAATGCGACGCTCCACTGGTCGCAGGCCCTGCTCGATCGCTACGCCGATCGGGTGGATGCCCTGCCTCCCGAGGAACGGCGGCGGCTGCCCCTGGCCGGAGTGCCGGTCGCGGTGAAGGACAACATCGTCACCACCGACCAGCCCACCACCTGCGCCTCGCGGATCCTCGAGGGGTACGTCTCGCCGTACAACGCCACGGTGATCGAGAAGCTGCTCGCCGCGGGCGCGATCATCGCCGGCAAGACCAACCTCGACGAGTTCGCCATGGGCTCGTCCACCGAGCACTCGGCCTACGGGCGGGTGCGGCACCCGCTGGATCCGACCCGCGTTCCCGGCGGCTCCTCCGGCGGCTCGGCGGCCCTGGTGGCGGCGGGTGTCGTGCCGGCCGCGCTCGGCTCGGAGACCGGAGGCTCGGTGCGCCAGCCGGCCAGCTTCTGCGGGATAGTCGGCGTGAAGCCGACCTACGGGCGGGTGAGCCGGTTCGGGCTGGTGGCGTTCGGCTCGTCCCTGGACCAGGTCGGCGTCTTCGGCCGCACGGTGGACGACGCGGCCCGGGTCCTCGCCGTGATCAGTGGGCACGACCCCCACGAAGCCACCTCCGCCCCCCGGCCGCCACTCGCGCTGGAACCGCCGCGGCCGGACCTCCGCGGGCTCACCTTCGGGATGCCCCGCGAGTACTTCCCTCCTGACCTGGACGGCGCGGTCCGGGCGGCGCTCGATCACACCGCCCGGACGATCCAGGAGCTGGGGGGCACCGTGAAGGAGGTGAGCCTGCCCCATACCCGGTACGCGGTCCCCACGTACTACATCGTGGCCCCGGCGGAGGCGGCGGCGAATCTGGCCCGCTACGACGGCGTGCGCTACGGCCCCCGTCACGTGGGACCGGAGGGCGATGTCCGGGCGCTGTACCGGGCCACCCGGGGGAAAGGCTTCGGCCCCGAAGTGCGGCGCCGGATTCTGGTGGGCACCTACGTGCTGAGCTCCGGCTACTACGAGGCGTACTATCGGAAGGCGCAGCAGGTCCGGGCACTCCTGGCCCAGGACTTCCGACTGGTGTTCGACCGCGACCAGGTGGACCTGATCCTCACGCCCACCGCCCCCACGCCCGCGTTCCGGGCCGGGGAAAAAACCGACGACCCGGTCGCCATGTACCTCGCGGACATCTTCGTCTGCTCGGCGAACCTCGCTGGACTCCCCGCGCTGAGTCTGCCCGTGGGCCGCTCCAACGGCCTGCCGATCGGCGCCCAGCTCATCGGCCCCCAGTTCGACGAGGCCCGGATGCTGTCCGTCGCCGCCGCGCTGGAAGCCGTGCTCGACCCGACCCGGGAGGTGCGCTGATGACCTGGGAAACCGTGATCGGGCTCGAGGTCCACGTCCAGCTCCTCACCCAGTCCAAGATGTTTTGCGGCTGCGCGAACCGGTTCGGGGCGCCGCCGAACACCCTGGTCTGCCCGGTCTGCCTGGGCCTGCCCGGGGCGCTGCCGGTCCCGAACCGGCGGGCCGTGGAGCTGGCGACCCAGGCCGCGCTGGCGCTGGGCTGCACGGTGCACACCCGGAGCGTGTTCGCCCGCAAGAACTACTTCTATCCCGACCTCCCCAAAGGGTATCAAATCTCGCAGTTCGAGGAGCCGCTCTCCACCCGGGGCGGGATCCTGATCGACTCACCCGAACGGGGGCGGATCCGGATCGGGATCACCCGGCTCCACCTGGAAGAGGATGCCGGGAAGTCGCTCCACGACCGCCTGCCCGGCCGGACGGCGGTGGACCTGAACCGCTGCGGCGCGCCACTCATCGAGATCGTGAGCGACCCCGATCTCCGGAGCCCGGCGGAGGCGCGGGCCTATCTCACCACCCTCAAGCAGATTCTGCTCTACTGCCGGGTCAGCGACTGCAACATGGAGGAGGGGAGCCTGCGGGTGGACGCCAATGTGTCCATCCGGCGGGCCGGCGAGCCGGCGCTCGGCACCAAGACCGAAGTGAAGAACATGAACTCCTTCGCCAATGTGGAGCGGGCGCTGGCGGTGGAGCGCGACCGGCAGATTCGGGTGGTGGAGAGCGGCGGGAAGGTGGAGCAGGTCACGATGCTCTTCAACGCCGCGACCGGCGAGGTCGCGCCGATGCGGAGCAAGGAGGAGAGCCACGACTACCGCTACTTCCCCGATCCCGACCTGCCTCCCCTGGTGCTCACCCGGCGCTTCATCGAGGAGCAGCAGGCCGCGCTCCCCGAACTGCCTGACGCCAAGCGGGAGCGATTCATGACGGCCTACGCCATCCCGGCCTACGACGCCGGGGTGCTTGCCGCGGAGCGGGAGATCGCCGATTACTTCGAGGCGGTGGTCCGGGCCGGCGCGGAGCCCAAGGCCGCGGCCAACTGGATCATGACCGACGCGATCCGCGACTACAACGAGACCGGGCGCTTCCCGGTGGCGCCGGAGCGCCTGGCCGCGCTCATCGCGCTGGTCAAGGATGGCGCGGTGAGCCATCAGGCGGCGAAGCGGGTCTTCGCGGAGCTGGGATCGGACGGTGACCCGCCCCGCGCCGTGGCCGAGCGGCTGGGTCTGATCCAGGTGGGCGACGCCGAGGCGATCGGCGTCTGGGTGGACGAGGTGCTCGCGGCGAATCCCAGAGAGGTCGAGCGCTACCGAGCGGGGGAAGCCAAGCTGCTGGGGTTCTTCACCGGACAGGTGATGAAGCGGAGCCAGGGCAAGGCCGATCCCAAGCGGGTGGGGGAGGTGCTCCGGAGCCGGCTGGGAGGATAGGAGCAGCCGCCGGCCGGAGGCCGGCGACATGAAGCAGGAGCCCTCGAACCGCCTGGGACGGTACCATGACGGCGCAGCTCAACTTTGTCCGGCAGCAGGGCTTCCGGGATGCCCCGGCCCAGGGCTGCGACCTCCGGTACCAGGCCCTGATGTTTCAGCCCAGAGTGATCGGCGTCCTGGTGCTGATCGGACTCCTGTTCCAGACGGGCCCCTACTTCCTCGCGCTCGGGGCCCTGCTCTGGTGGAATGCGGCGTTCCCGCGGCTCAATCCGTTCGATGCCCTCTACAACGCCCTCGTGGCGGGGCCGAAGGGCCGCCCGCGGCTGGAGCCGGCGCCGGCACCGCGCCGCTTCGCCCAGGCGATGGCGGGCACGTTCATGTTCGGGATCGGGCTCTCCCTCCTTGCCGGCCGGGTCGCCCTCGCGCTGGGGCTCGAGGCCCTGCTGCTCCTGGCGCTCGCCGCCCTGGTGTTCGGCCGCTTCTGCCTGGGGTCCTACCTCTACCTGGTGGTCACGGGCCAGGCGGAGTACGCCAACCGGACGCTGCCCTGGGCCGGGCGCGGGCCGGCACCCTAGGGAATCGGGCGCCGCCCGGCCGCCCCTGGGCTGCGGCGGCGGGGAAGGCGCGTCACGGCGGTCCACCCGCCTCGGGCGAGCCGGCCGGCTCCCCCAGCAGGGCGAGCACGCTCTCCGGGTCCACGGTGACGGCGCCGTAGCGCATGACCCAGTGCAGGTGAGGGCCGGTGACCCGGCCGGTCGCGCCCACGGCGCCGATCCGCTGGCCGCGCTCCACGATCTCGCCCGGGCGGACGTCGACCCGGCTCAGGTGGAAGTAGGCGCTCGTCAGGCCGCCCCCGTGATCGAGGTAGACCACCGTGCCCGCGAGATAGAAATCCGCCACCAGGACCACCCGGCCCCGGTTGGCCGCGTGGACGGGATCCCCGAGCCGGCCCGCGAAGTCGGTGCCGAGGTGCCGGCTCACGATCCGGCCGTTGAAGCGGCGGCCGGTGCCGTAGGGACTGGTGATCCGGCCGGGCCGGGGCGGGAGGAAGGCCTGGTCCCACAAGGGCGGGGTCTCGTGCGCGGCCCGCGAGACCTCCCGGGCCAGCGCGTTCTCCCGCGCGATGCGGACCCGGGCCGCGCTGTCCGGCTCGGCCATTTGGGGCGCCACGCGCAGGGTCTCGATCCCGTACGAGGCGCGCCGCACCGGGAGCTCGAGCTGGAGGGTGTCCACTGCGCCGCTGGCCCGGTGGAGCGCGAGCACCGCCTCGAGGCGCTCGCCACCCGCGAACGGGACCCCGAAGAGACTGCGCCAGGTGAGGCCGTCCGCGCTCTCCAGATGCAACGGCTCGCCGCCGATCTCCCCGGCGATCGCCGTCACCGGCTCCCCGGCCGGGGTCACGACCAGCCGCGCGAGCGCCCCCCGCATCGGGGCCGGGGGTTCAGTGCGCACCAGCGCCTGGCCGGCCCCTGCACCCGGCGCCCCGGCCAACGCGAGCCCGAGAAGAAGACGGCCTCTCATGCCGCCAGGCGTGGGTGCGCGGGACCGGGGGTGGGCGGTCTCAGGCCGGCCCACGCAGCCGCTTCCGGCGCCGGCGTGGTACCCGCTCCTCCCACGGCTTCTCCACCGTGGCCCGGGGCCAGAAGGCGAGGGGGCGCTCCGGGAGCCCGAAATGCTGGTCCGCCACCGCCCGCAGGCGCTCGGCGTCCTTCCAGCCGCCGGCGAGCAGCGCCTCGCGCCGCATCCCCTTGGCCCGCCGGAGCCGCTCGTCGCCCGAGGGATCCAGCCGCCGCGGCTCCGCCTCCGGCTGGGCCAGGAGCTCCATCGTGTAGTCGAACGAGAGCGACAGGTGCCGCTCGATCTCGCGCACCGGAAGTTCCCAGCGGCTCGCCTGTTCGGCCACCAGAAAGGCGCGCTGCCAGCCCTGAGTCTCGGTGAGATGCACCAGCCCGCGGAACAGCCGCCGGTTGGTTCGCACGCTGAAGATGGTCGGCGCCAGGATCGCATCGAGGTGCGCATCGGCGGGCCCGTGGTCGAGGAGAATGATCTCCTTGGCCGTGCGCGCGTAGGTGTCGCCCAGCGGGGTCTCGAACCGGCTCTCCCAGTACGAGTGGCCGAACCCGGTGGTCGAGCTGGTCAGGACGAGCTGCCGGGGCACGAAGAAGTTGTGGGCCACCACGTCGGCCGCGAGATGACACAGGTACCCCAGGCCGAACGCCCGCAGCGCGTCGGTCGGCGCCCGGTCGTAGATCTCCTGGCCCACGTGCCAGGCATGGCAGTGGCGCCCGACCGGAGCGTACTTTTTCGCGATGGACGAATCGGCGGCGATGGTGCCGTAGAGGAAGTCGAAGGGAAAGGCCCGCAGCAGGTCTGCCACCGCCGCGGGCAAGACACCGAGGTTGGCCAGGACCGCTTCGCCCAGATACACGTGCGTGCCGGGCGTCCAGGCCAGGAGGGGGGCGGGAGCGAGGCAGAGCACCAGGAGCGCCGCTCCCAGGGGGAGGAGCAGGGGCCGCACCGTCAACGCCGTCGCCGGCCTCCCAGAAGACGGCGCAGGCGGGCATACCACCCGTGGCCGGTGCGGAAGGTGCGCAACGTGGTCGCCACGTCGAGCGCGGTCTCCTCGATTTCCCCCTCCAGCACCTCGTACACGGCATCGAGATTGGCGAGTCGGTCCCGCAGCGCCTCGCGCAGCCGGCGACTGGCCCGGGCCAGTTGTTCGGCCTCGTCGCTCAGCACCGTGACCAGCCGCCGCCCGTCGTTGGAGATCGCGGAGACCGCCGTCACCGCGGGCGAGAGATCCTGGCGGAGCCCCTCCACCACCCGGTGGAGCTGCTCGAGCTCGACCGCCGCGCGCCGCGTCGCGGCCAGGGCCGCCGCGGCGATCGCCACGAAGCTCAGGGCGATGATCGCGAGCGAGATCGCGACCATCGGTCCGACCCAACCGGGCACGGCGGCCTGGAGCAGCGGAAGCACGCCCATAAACTACTACCGGCTTGACGCTCACACCAAGCGTCATGACCTTTGGCCATGCCCTCGCGCTTCCTCGTCAAGGGCGGCAGGCCGCTCAACGGGTCGGTGCGGCCGGCCGGGAACAAGAACGCCGCCCTGCCCAGCCTCGCCGCCACCCTGCTCGCCGATGGGCCGGTCGAACTCCACAACCTGCCGCGGATCCGCGACGTGGAGACCATGCTGGCCTTGCTGGCCGATCTCGGCGCCGCCGTCGAGTGGACCGGCCCTAACAGCGTGCGGGTGGATGCGCGGGGCGCACGCCCCAAGCCGCTCGATCCCGACCTCTGCGCCCGGATCCGGGCTTCGATCCTCCTGGCGGGGCCCCTGCTGGCCCGCTTCGGGCGGGTCACCATGCCGCCCCCGGGCGGCGACGTGATCGGCCGGCGCCGCGTGGATACCCATTTCCTCGCCCTCGAGCAGCTCGGGGCGGGACTCACCCTGGGGGCCAATTACGAGATCGAGGCCCGCCGGCTCGAGGGGGCGGAGATCTTCCTCGACGAGCCCAGTGTGACCGGGACCGAGAATGCGCTCATGGCCGCGGTCATGGCCCGGGGCCGTACCGTGCTCCGCAACGCCGCGGCCGAGCCGCATGTCCAGGACCTGGCCCGGCTCCTCGTCGCCATGGGCGCCTCGATCGAAGGGATCGGCAGCAACACCTACGTCATCGAGGGAGCGCGGCCGCTCAGGGGCTGCTCCTATACCATCGGGCCCGACCACATCGAGGTGGCGAGCTTCATCGGCCTGGCCGCCGTGACCAACGGCCAGGTCACGATCGAGGGGGTGCGGCCGGACGACCTCCGGGCCACGCTGCTCGGCTTCGAACGCCTGGGAGTCCGCCCCCGACTGGACGGGACGCGGCTCGTCGTGGACCACGGGCAGGAGCGCCGGGTCCGGCCTGACCTGGGCGGACACGTCCCCAAGCTCGAAGACGGCCCGTGGCCCGCCTTCCCGGCCGACGCGATGTCCATCGCGATCGTCACGGCGACCCAGTGCGAGGGCATGCTGCTCGTCTTCGAGAAGATGTTCGAATCGCGGCTCTTCTTCGTGGACAAGCTGATCGGCATGGGCGCCCGGATCGTGCTCTGCGACCCGCACCGGGCCGTGATTGCCGGCCCCTCGCCGCTCCGGGGCGGCGTGGTCGAGTCGCCCGATATCCGGGCAGGGATGGCCATGCTCCTCGCCGCCCTCTGTGCCGAGGGGTCGAGCACCATCCACAACATCGGCCAGATCGAACGGGGCTACGAGGCCATTGACGCCCGGCTCCGCGCCCTCGGCGCCGAGATCGAGCGGGAGGACTGACGATGGCCGCGCACGAGCCCGGCCAGGCCGTGCCCACCCGGCCGGGGGCCGCCGAGGTCTCCCTCGATCCAGAGGACTGGGCCGCGCTCCGGACGCTGGGGCATCGCATGGTGGATGACCTGCTGGGCTGGCTCGAGACCGTGCGCGACCGCCCGGTCTGGCGCCCGATTCCCCCCGAGGTCAAGGCCCGCTTCCGTGAGCCGCTACCCCGCGAGGCCCAGGGCGCGGAGCAGGCCTATCGCGATTTCCAATCTCTGGTCCTGCCCCATCCCATGGGCAACGTGCACCCCCGCTTCTGGGGCTGGGTGATCGGCACGGGAAGCCCGCTCGGGGCACTCGCCGAGATGCTGGCGGCCGGGATGAACCCGAACTGCGGCGGCGCGGACCACATCGCCGGGTATGTCGAGGCGCAGGTGCTCGACTGGTGCAAGGCAATGCTGGGCTACCCGGCGGACGCGAGCGGCATCCTGGTGAGCGGCGGCTCCGTGGCAAACCTGCTTGGCCTCGCCGTAGCCCGGAACCGGGGCGCGGGATGGGACGTCCGGCGCCGCGGCCTCGGCGGCGGAGAGGCGGCTCTGACGGTCTACGCCTCGGTCGAGGCCCACAGCTCGGTCCAGAAGGCGGTGGAACTGCTGGGGCTGGGGAGCGACGCGCTGCGGCTGGCGCCGGTCAACGAGGCCTTCGAAGTTGACGTGCCCGCCCTGGCCGCCTTGATCGAGGCCGACCGGGCGGCCGGGGCCCGGCCCTGCTGCCTCGTGGGGAACGCCGGGACCGTGAGAACCGGGGCGATGGACGACCTCGAGGCGCTGGCCGACCTGGCCGCGCACCACGGCCTCTGGTTCCACGTGGACGGCGCCTTCGGCGCCCTGGCGGCGCTCGTCCCCGAGTACCAGCCGCGGCTCCGGGCGCTGGCGCGGGCGGACTCGCTGGCGTTCGACCTCCACAAGTGGATGTGCCTGCCGATCGAGGTGGGGGTAGTGCTGGTGCGCGACCGGGACGCCCACCGGCAGGCGTTCGCCCTCAATCCCGATTACCTTGCCCGAGGCGACCGGGGCCTCGCCAGCGGTCCCTACTGGATGGACGATTTCGGCATTCAGCTCAGTCGCAGCTTTCGGGCGCTCAAGGTGTGGCTCTGCTTCAAGGCCCACGGGCTCGCCCGCTACGCCGAGGTGATCGCCCAGAACGTGGCCCAGGCCCGCTACCTCGCGAGCCTGGTGGATGCGGCCCCCGACCTGGAGCGACTGGCGCCGGTGCCGCTCAACATCGTGGTCTTCCGTTTCACCCAGCCCGGCGCGACGGACGGGCGCCTGAACGCGCTCAACGCGGAGCTCCTGATCCGGCTCCAGGAAAGCGGGGCCGCGGTGGCCACCAACGCCACCGTCGGCGGGCGCTACGGCCTCCGGGTGGCGAACGTGAACCACCGAAGCCGCCGGGAGGACTTCGACCGCCTGGTCTCCGAGGTGCGGCGGCTCGGGACGGCACTCCTCACGGAGGGCTGGTGACGATGGACAAACTCACCTTGCCTGACGCCGAATGGCGAGCCAAACTCACCCGCCGGCAGTACGAGGTCACCCGGCGGAAGGGGACCGAGCGCCCCTTCAGCGGGGAGTACTGGGACTGTCACGACCCCGGCACCTATCGCTGTATCTGCTGCGGCACGGCCCTTTTCTCCTCCGCCGACAAGTTCGACTCCGGTACCGGCTGGCCCAGCTTCACCCGACCGGTGGCCCCGGACGCGGTGGAAACCGAGGCCGATCGGAGCTTCTTCATGGTGCGGACCGAGGTGCACTGCGCCCGCTGCGACGCCCACCTGGGCCATGTCTTCGACGACGGGCCGCCCCCCACCGGGCTCCGCTACTGCATCAACTCCGCAGCGCTTGCGCTCGATCGCTCCCGCTAGCCGGTGTCCCAGTTCCCCCGGGTGCAGGAAACTCCGGTCCCCGGCCCCGTGCCGCGCTTCGAGATTCCGGACTGGCGCGAACGCCACGGCGTCGTGGCCGGCATCACGGGTCGGACCGACCCCGCCGGGTCGGGGTTCGACCTCGGCCTCGGCACCGACGCGCCCGTGGGGGAGGTCATGGCGCGGTGGAGGCGGTTCCGCCAGGCCGAGCCCGGGTTCGGGGCCACCATCCTCGGCTATCAGGTTCACCAGACCAGGGTTCTCTGGCACCCGGGCGGGTCGGGATGGGTGATCGTGGACGGGGTGGACGGCCACGCGACCCGCACCCCAGGACTCCTGCTCACCGTGACCGTGGCCGACTGCATCCCGGTCTACCTCCTCGCTCCCAAGATCCCCGCCATCGCCTTGCTCCACGCGGGGTGGCGGGGGACAGCATCGGGCATTCTGGCCCGCGGCCTGGAGGTGCTGCATGAAGGCTGTGGCGCGGTGCCATCCGATATCGTAATGCATTGTGGTGTAGGTATTTGCGGTGAGTGTTATGAAGTTGGTTCTGAAGTTAGCTCGGCCTGTGGCGTCCCGGCGGAAGGCCCGGGCCCCTGGCATCTCGACCTGCGCGAGGTGCTGGCTTCCCAGGCTCGGGCTCTCGGGGTCCCCAGGATCTCCGTTTCCACCTGGTGCTCGGCGCACGACCGGGACCGGTTCTTCAGCCACCGGGCGAGCCGGGGCCGCGATGGCCGGATGGTGGCCTACCTGGGCATGACTGCGCCGGAAGGGGGGTAGGGGCCGGGTTCCAGTCGCTGCCTCTCGACCCGGTCGCTGGCTCGCTCCGGCAGGCGGGAAGCCCGCCTGGCGGCCATTGACGAAACCCCTACTCCCGGCTACTCTTCCGCTGCTGTTCGGGGATCTCCGAGCCGGGTCGCCAGAGGATGTGGGGGGAGTTCCCCCACATTTTTTTTCCCGCGTTGCGATGGGTTCCGACCCCACGCTCGATCTCGTCCGCCGCCACGTCGCCGAGCAGGGATTCGAGCTCGTCGAGTTCCGCCGGGTGGGCCCGCCGGTGCACCCTGTCATTCAGGTGAGGATTGACCGCCCGGACAGCCGCCCGGGGCACGGCGTTACGGCCGACGACTGTGCGCGAATGAGCCGGGTCCTGGAGCGGGCGCTGGAGAGGACCGGCCTCGTCGGTGCTCGCTACGAGCTTCAGGTCTCGTCGCCGGGGTTCGAACGACCGGTGCGGTTCCCGGAGCACTGGCGGCGCTTTGCGGGGCGCTGGGTGCGGCTCAAGGCCCGAGGGGTGCCGGGCCGCCCGCGGGTCCGCATCGTCGCCCTGCCCGACGAGGAGCATGTCCAGCTGGCGCGGGCGGACGGGTCGGTGTTCGTGGTCGCGCTGGACGAGGTGACAGAGGCTATTCTGGAAGCGCCCGGCGACCCTCCGGTCCCGGGCGGGAGACGGTGACAGCATGACGAGTTCCGCCGAGGTCCTGGCCGCCATTCGAGAGTTGTCGAGCACCAAGCAGCTGGACCGCTCGGACCTGCTCGAACTCTTGCGCGACGGCATCCACGCCGCGCTGGCCCGGCGCTACGGCCCCAACGTCCGGTTCGAGCTGGAGTTCGACGAACTGAAGGGGACGCTGCGCGTGGTCCGGTTGCGGCAGGTGGTGGAGACCGTGGAGGATCCCAGCGCGCAGATCTCGCTCGAGGAGGCCCGGTACGAGGACCCCGAGTTCCAGGTCGGCGACATGCTGGAGGAGGAGGTCCCGTTCCACGAGTTCGGCCGCCTGGCGGTGCAGGCCGCCAAGCAGCGGATCATCCAGCGGGTGCGGGAAGGGGAGCGCTCCCGGATCCGGGAGGAGTTCGCCAACAAGGTGGGCGAACTCCTGTCCGGCGAAGTGCAGCAGATCGAGCGCGGCAAGATCGTGGTGATGCTGAACAAGTTCCGCGAGGCGGAGGCGATCATCCCCTATCGCGAGCAGAACCACCGCGAAAAATTCCACCAGGGGGATACCATCCGCGCGGTGCTCAAGCGGCTGGAGGAGACCCCGAAGGGCCCGCGCCTCATCCTGTCCCGGGCCGACCCGCTGTTCGTCAAGGCGCTGTTCAAGCTGGAAGTGCCGGAAATCCAGCAGGGGATCGTCGAGATCCGGGCCATGGCCCGGGAGGTGGGGAGCCGGACCAAGATCGCGGTGATTTCCCGCGACGACGCCATCGATCCGGTGGGCGCCTGTGTCGGCCTCAAGGGGTCGCGGGTGCAGGCGGTGGTGAACGAGCTGGGCGGCGAGCGCATTGACATCGTGCCCTGGTCGCCGGACCCCGAGCGCTTCGCCCGCCTGGCGCTGGCGCCGGCCCGGGTGGCGCGGGTCTTTTCCGACCCGGCGACCAAGACCATTCAGGCGGTGGTGGACGACGACCAGCTCTCGCTCGCCATCGGCCGGAACGGCCAGAACGTGCGGCTCGCTTCGGAGCTCACCGGGTGGAAGATCGACCTGTATTCCAGCCGGGAGTGGCTGGAGCGGGGCGGGGAAGGTCCACTTTTCGCGCCGCTGCCGCCGGAGGACGAGGCGGTCGCCCAGGTGCCGCTCGCCGAGCTCACCGGGTTCCCGCCCGATCTGCTGGAGATTCTGCATGCGGCGGGCTACCGGACGCTGAGCGATATCATCGATCTCGAGCGCGAGGAGATGACTAAGATTCCTGGCATGACGCCGGAACGGGCGGACGCGTTGCTGGCCTTCCTCGCCGAGCTCACCGAAGAGGAGAAGGCGGAGGGGACCGACGACGGACGTTCCGCCGGCTGAGCGGCTGTTGCGCCTGCTCGGGCTCGGCGTCCGGGCCGGGCAGGTGGTGGTCGGGGTGGACCGGGTACGCTCGGCGCTCCAGGCGGGCCGGGTCGCCTGCGTGGTGGTGGCGGGGGACGCGAGTCCCCGGGCCCGGGACAAGGTGGTACGATTGGCGGCGGCGCGGGGCGTTCCGCTCGTCGCCGGGCCTCCGGCGGCCACGCTTGGGGCCCGACTGGGTTTCCCGCCGGTGATGGTCGCCGGCGTGGTGGAGCGGGCACTGGCCCGCGGGATGCTTGGGCCGGCCGCTGAGAGCCGGTCCGATGGAGGCGTGAGTGGTCAAGACCCGAGTGCATGATCTGGCAGCCGAGTTCGGCATTCCCGCCGAACAGCTCATGGCCATGCTCAAGGACATGAACATCTTCGTGCGGAGTCACATGTCGCCGCTCGAGGATGGCCAGGTCTCTGCGATCCGCGTCCGCTGGGAGCGCGAGAAGCGGAAGGCGCAGGCTGCGCCGGAGGACACCGGCAAGAAAGGGCGGCGCAAGGCAGCCACCCCCCGAGCCACGAAGACGGCCAAGGGCGCCACGGGCGGCAAGGCCGGCACGGAGGCGCCCGCCGAGGAAGCGCCCAAGCCGGTCAAGCGGCGGCGCACCGCCGCGGAGATCGCCCAGGCCGAGGCAGCCGCGCAGGCGGAGGCCGAACGCGCCGCCGCTGCCGAGCTGGCCCTCGAACTGAGCCGCCCCCCCGAACGGCTGGAGCCGGCCCCGGCGCTTTCCCTCGAGGAGCGGGCGCGCCAGTTGTTCAAGGATCTTCCGCCGCTGCCGCCGGAGCCGGAGGCGCCCGCCGAGAGCGGCGAGCCGTCCGCGCGCGAGCCGGAGCGGCCCGCGCCGGGATTGCAGCCCGCAGCCAGCGCCTCGCCGTCGCCGGTCGGCGCCCCGAGGATCCCCACCCGGATTCCCCGGCCGGTGGTACCGCCGGGCCAGTCGGTTCCCCGGTTCGCGGGACCCCAGCGGCCCAAGCCGGTGTTCTCCAGCGCCACGGCGGCCACCCCGGCGCGGGGTGGGACCGGGACGGTGGATCGCGACAAGGCCCGGGTGTTCGGTCCCGACGCCGAGAAGGGGGCGCGGAAGAAGAAGAAGGGTCGCAAGACCCTGGTGGACCAGGAGGCGGTGGCGGCCAACATCCTCAAGACCCTGGCCGGGATGCGGGGTGCGGGCCGCAAGACCCGCCGCGACGACACCTCGCTCCGGGAGCAGCTGGCGCGGGAGAAGGAGGAGCGGGAACGGCAGAAGACCATCATCAAGGTGAACGAGTTCATCTCGGTGGCCGAGCTGGCCGACCTGATGAAGGTGCCCGCCACCCAGATCGTCCAGCTTGCGTTCAAGGAGCTGGGCCTCATGGTCACCGTGAACCAGCGCCTCGACTTCGACCAGATCGAGCTCATCGCCTCGGAGTTCGGCTTCACCGCCGTCCGGGAGGAGGCGTACCGGGCCGATGTGGAAGAGGCCGCGCCCGCCGACGAGACCGAGGGGCTGGAGCCGCGCCCGCCGGTGGTCACCATCATGGGTCACGTGGACCACGGCAAGACCTCGCTCCTCGACTACATCCGGAAGACCAACGTGGTGGCGGGTGAGGCGGGCGGCATCACCCAGCACATCGGCGCCTATCACGTGACCTTGCCGGACGGCCGCAAGATCACCTTCCTCGATACCCCGGGGCACCAGGCCTTCACGGCCATGCGGGCCCGCGGAGCCCAGGTCACGGACATCGTCGTGCTGGTGGTCTCCGCCGAGGACGCGGTGATGCCGCAGACGGTCGAGGCGATCAGCCACGCGCGGAACGCGGGGGTTCCGATCGTGGTCGCCATCAACAAGATCGACCTGCCCGGGGCCAACGTGCAGAAGGTGAAACAGGACCTGCTGGCCCACAACGTGGTGCTGGAGGAGTTCGGCGGGACCACGCTGGCCACGCCGATTTCGGCCAAGAAGGGCACCAATGTGGACCAGTTGCTGGAGCAGATCCTGCTCCAGGCCGAGATCCTCGAGCTCAAGGCCAATCCCAACCGTCCGGCGCAGGGCACGGTGCTCGAGGCCTCGCTCGACCCGGGCAAGGGGCCGCTCGCGACGGTGCTGGTCCAGAAAGGGACCCTCAAGGTCGGCGACAACTTCATCTGCGGGAAATACTCGGGCCGGGTGCGCGCGCTGTTCGACGAGCGCGGCAAGCATGTCGAGGCGGCGGGCCCCTCCATCCCGGTGCAGGTGCTGGGTTTCGAAGGGGTGCCCGCGGCGGGCGACAGCTTCCTGGTCGTGGCCGATGCGGTCGAGGCGCGCGAGATCGCTCAGAAGCGGCAACGGCTCGAGCGCGAGGCCCAGAACCGCCGGAGTGCGCGGGGCGGCACGCTGGAGGACATCTCCCGCGCCCTGGCCCAGGGGCAGGTCGGCACCCTGCGACTCATCATCAAGGCGGATCAGGGCGGGCCCGCGGAGGCGCTGGCCGACGCGCTGGCGCAGCTCTCCACCGACGAGGTCCGGGTGGACGTGGTCCACCGCGGGGTCGGCGCCATCACCGAGAGCGACGTGCTCCTGGCCAAGGCGTCCGGGGCGATCATCATCGGGTTCCACGTCCGGCCCGATTCGAACGCGCGGGCCGCGGCGGAGCGGGAAGGGGTGGACGTGCGGACCTACCGCATCATCTATGAAGCAGTGGACGACGTGAAGGCGGCGCTGGAAGGGCTCCTCAAGCCGGAAACCCGCGAGGTGGTGCTGGGCGAGGCGACCGTGCTGGAGCTCTTCAAGATCAGCAAGGTGGGCACCGTGGCCGGCTGCGTGGTGAAGAGCGGTGTCATCCCGCGGACGGCCCGGGTGCGGGTCCTCCGCGACGGCGTCCAGGTCTACGACGGGCAGCTCGCCAGCCTCAAGCGGTTCAAGGACGATGTGAAAGAGGTCCGGGAGGGTCTGGAGTGCGGTCTGAGCATCGAGAACTTCAACGACATCAAGGTCGGCGACGTGATCGAGGCGTACCGGGTCGAGGAAGTGAAGCGGACCCTCGCCGCCTCGGCGGCCGGTCAGGGAACGGCATGAGGCGGCGCCGCGGCCCGGCGCGCCGGGCCGGCGCCTGAGGGCCCCCATGGTCACGGCCGTGCAGGTCTGGGACCTCCACCTCGAGGGCTGCCGGTCGCTCAAGGACAAGCGCTCGGTGCTCCAGCCCCTCAAGGCGGCACTGCGGCGGAAGCTCAATGTCGCCGTGGCCGAAGTGGGACATCAGGACCGCTGGCAGCGTGCCACCCTGGCTTGCGTCACCGTCGGGTCGGACCGGCGGGTGGTGGACGAGATCCTGCGGGAGGCGGATGCGGTGGTGGAGGCCGCCGACGGCGTCCGCATCATCGAGACGGAGCGAACGGCGGTATGAAAGGCGGACCCCGGCGCCCGGAACAGGTCGCGGAGACGGTGCGCCAGGTGGTGGCGGACGCGCTGCTCACCGAACTCCGGGATCCGCGCATCGGGTTCGTGACCGTGACCGCCGTCCGGGTGTCGAACGACCTCTCCCACGCCACCGTCCTGGTGAGCGTGATGGGGGAAACCGCGGACAAGGCTAAGGCGCTCGAGGGTCTCCGGAGCGCCGCGGGCTTTCTGCGGTCTCGGCTGGGGAAGGCGCTGGCCAGCCGCGTGATCCCCGAGTTGCGCTTCGAGCTGGACCGCGGGCTGGAGCACGCGCAGCGGATCAACCACATCCTGGCCGAGCTTCGGGCCGAGGAGCGCAAGGACTGACCGGCGCGCTGCTGGTGGACAAGCCGGCGGGGTGCACCAGCCACGACGTCGTGGCGCTGGCCCGCCGCCGCTACCGGCTCCGGGCGGTGGGGCACACGGGGACGCTGGACCCGTTCGCCACCGGACTGCTGGTGCTCCTGTTCGGCCCGGCGACCCGGCTGGCGCGCTTCGTGGAGTCAGCACCGAAGACCTATCGCGCCACGGCCCGGCTCGGTGTGTGCACCTCGACCGACGACCTCACGGGCGAGGTGGTGGCCGGAGGGGCGGCCGCGCCGGCCCCTGACGAGGCGGCGGTTCGCGAGGCGCTTCGGGCGCTCGCGGGCGTGCAACGCCAGCGCCCGCCCGTCTACTCGGCGAAGCGGGTGGCCGGCGAGCGAAGTTATCGGCGGGCCCGCCGGGGGGAGGCCGTGGAGCTCCCGGAGGTCGAGGTGGTGGTCCACCGGATCTCGTTGATCGGGTACCGCTTCCCCGACCTCGAGTTCCGGTGCACCGTGAGTGCCGGGACCTACGTGCGCGCGCTGGCCCGGGATCTGGGCGAGCGCCTGGGCACCGGGGCGCACCTCACGGCGCTCCGCCGGGAGGCGATCGGAGCCCTGCGGGTGGAGGAGGCGATCGGGCTCGACCGGCTGGGACCCGAGACCCCGCTCGGGTCACCGCTTGCGGTCCTGCCGCATCTGCCCCGGGTCGAGGTGGGGGAGGACGCGGCGCGCGCCCTGGGATTCGGGCGGGCGGTGGAACGGCCCGAGCCCGGCCTGGTGCCGGCCCCGGACGGCGCCAGCCCGGCGTCCCGGGCCGTGGCCGTGCTCCGGGGCGAGCGGCTGGTGGCGATCTGCGAAGCCCGGGGCGCGATCCTGCAGCCCGTGGTGGTCCTGGAGCGCCCGGAGGGATGATGGCGTTCCTGCCCGACTCGCCCCGCGGTACGGTGGTCACCGTGGGGACCTTCGACGGGGTGCATCTGGGCCATCTCGCGGTGCTTCGCGAGATCGTGCAACGAGCCGAGGCGGGCCGGCGGCAGAGCGTCCTGGTCACCTTCGAGCCGCACCCGCTGGAGGTGGTGAACCCGAAGGCGGCACCCCTCCTGCTGACCACCGGGCCGGAGCGGCGGGAGGTGCTGGCCCTGACGGGGCTCGACTACGTAGTCTTCCTGCGCTTCGACCGCGACCTCGCGGAGTACTCGCCGGAGCGCTTCGTGCGGGAGGTCCTGATCGGGCGCTGCCGGATGCGGGAGCTGGTGATCGGACACGATCACGGCTTCGGCCGGGGCCGAAGCGGCGACGTGGAGACCCTGCGCCGGCTCGGGGCGAGCGATGGCTTCGCGGTGGACGTGGTGGGCTCCGTGGAACTGGGCGGTCACCCGGTCTCGAGCACCCAGATCCGGCGGGCCGTGGCGGGCGGCGATCTCCGCACCGCCGCCCGGCTGCTGGGCCGGCCGTACACGCTGAGCGGGGTGGTGGAGCGAGGGGCCGGCCGGGGCCGGCGGCTCGGGGTGCCCACGATCAACGTGGGCGGCATTCATCCGCGCAAGCTCCTCCCGCCGGACGGGGTGTACGCGGCCCGGGTGGAGTGGGCCGGCGGCCGGTCGGGGGGGATGCTGAACCAGGGGCCGCGCCCCACGTTCGGGGAATCGAGCCGGTCCCTCGAGGTCCACCTCTTCGACGTCGAGGGTGACCTGTACGGGCAGTGGGTGCGGGTGGAATGGGTGGAACGCCTCCGGGACGTGCGCCGCTTCGCCTCGCCGGAGGAATTGAAGCAGCAGCTCCAGCGGGACCGGGACCAGGCGCTCGACGCGCTGGCGCGGGCCGGTACCGCCGACGACTCTAGCCGCGTGTCACACGCCTGACCTCGCATGCTATTCACGACGCTCCGATCGCGAATCATCGTCACGGGTCTCATGATCGCGGGCTCCGTGGCCTACCTCGTTCCCCGGCAGGTCACTCTGCGGGAACGCGATCCCAACACCGGGCAGATGCGGGACGTGGTCGAGCGGCGCGTGCCCCTCAAGCTCGGCCTCGATCTCCAGGGCGGCATGCACCTCGCGCTGGAGCTGGACCAGTCCAAGCGGGTCTCGGCCAATCCGGCGGACGATATTGACAAGGCCCTCCAGGTGCTCCGCAAGCGGATCGACGAGTTCGGAGTTCAGGAGCCGCTGATCCAGAAGCAGGGGGACGACCGGATCGTGGTGGAGCTGGCGGGCATCACCGACCCCAACCGCGCCAAGCAGATCGTGCAGCGAAGCGCGTTCCTCGAATTCCGCATCACCGACCGGAGCCAGGCCCTGGACAAGGCACTCCCCGCGATGGACCGGGCCCTGGCGCGGCTCGGCGTGACCGCCGGCCCGGGTGTCCGAGCGGCCCAACCCTCGGCGGTCCAGCAGCTCCTCCAGGGTGACACCGTCACCAAGCCCGAGGCCGACACCACACCGGTTGCGGGAGGAGCGCTCTCCAGCCTGATCCAGCCCGGCGCCATCCCCGGTGAGTACGTGGTCGAGGAGAACGCCGTCGCGCGGGTGGACAGCCTGCTCACCCTGCCGGAGGTCCGCGCGCTCTTCCCGCGGGACTACGAGTACCGCTGGGCCGCCGCCCCGGTGGGGCAGGGGGCCAAGCTCTACCGCCGGCTCTACGTGCTCGAGGACCGTCCCATCGTCACCGGGGAGAACCTCGAGGACGCCCGCGAGGAGCTCGACCCGCTCACCAACGGCCCGATCGTCACGTTCCAGCTCACCCGGGCGGGGGCCCGGAAGTTCGGAGAGGGGACCGGACGGAACGTGGGCAACTACATGGCGATCGTGCTGGACGATCGGGTCCAGGGAACTCCGCCGGTCATCCAGGAGCGGATCGAGCGGCGGGGGCAGATCACACTCACCGGCAAGACGCTCCAGGAGGCCCGCGACCTGGCGCTCACCCTGCGGGCGGGCGCGCTCCCGGTGCCGCTCAAGATCGTCGAGGAACGGCAGGTGGGGGCGAGCCTGGGGCGCGATTCGATCCGGGGCGGCATCACCGCCGGCCTGGTGGGGACGCTGCTGGTGATCGCGATCATGGTGGCGATCTACCGCCTGAGCGGCGTGCTCGCGGTGGTGGCGCTGGGGCTCTACATGGTGTTCGCGCTGGGGGCGCTGGCCATGCTGGAGGCCACGCTCACTCTCCCGGGCATCGCGGGCTTCGTGCTCTCGATCGGGATCGCGGTGGACGCCAACGTCCTCATCTTCGAGCGGATCCGGGAGGAGCTGCTCGTCGGCAAGACCGTCCGCCTGGCGATCGAGGAGGGTTTCAAGCACGCGATGAACGCGATCGTGGACTCCAACGTCTCGACGGTGCTCACCGCGCTCTTTCTCTTTCAGTTCGGCACCGGACCGGTGAAGGGCTTCGCGGTCACGCTCATCATCGGCATCCTCGCTTCGATGGTGACGGCGGTCTTCGTCACCCGGACCCTGTACATGATCTGGCTGGACCGCCGGCCGGCCATGCAGACGCTGAGCATCTGATGATCCGCTTCTTCGCCAACGCCAACTACGATTTCATCGGGGCGCGGCGCTACGCCTACGGTGTCACCGGTCTCATGTTCCTGCTCTCGCTGGTCGCCCTGACCGGCTGGGGCTTCAACTACAGCATCGAGTTCACCGGGGGCACGCTGGTGCAGGTGAAGACCGCCACCGACCTCGACGTGGCGCGCCTGCGGGCGGGGTTGGGGGCTCAGGGGGTGCACGGGGCGGAGATCCAGGCCTTCGGCGCGCCCGGGGAGTGGCTGGTGCGGGCCCGCACCGCCAAGGAAGGGATCGATGCCGACAACACGCAGGAGACCGCCAAGGCGGTGAGCGCCGCGCTCGACCAGGTGGTGGGGAGCGGGCGCTACGAGATCCTCCGCACCGAGGCGGTCGGACCCAAGGTGGGGAGCGAGCTTCGCACCAAGGCCCTGCTCGCCATCTTCTACAGCTTCTTCGCGGTGCTCGCCTATCTGGCCTGGCGGTTCGAGTGGCGGTTCGGGCTCGCGGCCGTGGCCGCGACGGCTCACGACATCCTGCTCACCATCGGGTTCATCGCCTTGCTCCGGCTGGAGGTGAGCCTGGTGGTCGTGGGCGGGGTGCTGTCCATGGTGGGCTACTCGCTCAACGACACCATCATCATCTTCGACCGGGTTCGGGAGAACCTGCACAAGTACAAGCGCGACCGGTTCAGCGACATCCTGAACCGCTCCGTCAACGAAACGCTGCCCCGGAGCATTCTGACGCACGGGACCACGCTCGCGACGCTCACGGCCCTGGCACTCTTCGGCGGGGAGGTGATCCGGCCTTTCGCCCTGGTGATGTTCTTCGGGGTCTTCACCGGCACCTTCTCGTCCATCTACATCGCCTCGCCGGTGCTGATGTGGATCGAGCACCGCTGGCCCGGCGCCGAGGCCCGGGGCGTGAAAGGGGCCGCGGCGCGGCCGGCCGGCGCAGCGCGGGAACAGGTGGGCGCGGGGAGGTAGGCGCCGCCGGGAGGCCCTAGCCCGTGCTGGTGGACAGCCACTGCCACCTCGCCGCCGCGGCGTTCGACGCCGACCGCCGGGCGGTGCTGGAACGGGCGTGGGCCGCCGGCCTCGAGCACCTCGTGGTGATCGGCGAGACCCCGGCGGCGGCGGCGCGGGCGCTGGCGCTCGCGGCGGAGGACCGGCGGATCTCGGCCACCGCGGGGCTCCACCCGCACGAGGCCGCGCAGTGGAACGACGAGACCGGGCGCTGGCTGGCCGCGGCCCTCCAGGATCCCCGGGTGGTGGCGGTGGGGGAGACCGGGCTCGACTATCACTACGATCACGCGCCACGCCCCGTCCAGCGGGCGGTCTTCGAGCGCCAGCTCGAGCTGGCGGCGCAGGCCGGGCGCCCCGCGGTAATTCACGCCCGGGACGCGGACGACGACGTGGCCGCCGTCCTCCGCCAGTTTCCCGGGGTGACCGCGATCCTGCATTCGTTCGCGGGCGGCCCCGGCCTCTTGCGGGCCGCCCTGGATGGGGGCCACTATGTCTCCTTTTCCGGGATGGTCACCTTCCGGAGCTGGAGCCGGGATGACGCGATCCGGCTGGTCCCGGCGGACCGGCTGCTGGTGGAAACCGACGCGCCCTACCTGGCCCCGGCGCCGCATCGCGGCCGCCGGAACGAGCCGGCGCTGGTCCGCCATACCGCCGAGCGGCTCGCTGCGGTGCGCGGCATCCCTCCCGGGGAGCTGATCCGCCTGACGGGCGAGAACGCCCGCCGGGTGTTCGGCGACCGGGTCGTCCTCAACCTTCACCCGTCACGTCCATGACCCGCGTCCCGTCCGATATCGAGATCGCCCAGGCCGCCAAGCTGCGGCCCATCGCCGACGTCGCCGCCGAGGTGGGCCTCGGCCCGGACGAGATCCTCCCCTACGGGCGGTACAAGGCCAAGGTCACGCCCGAAGCCATCGCGCGCCGCTCCCCCAAGGGGCGCCTGGTGCTGGTCACCGGCATCAATCCCACCCCCGCCGGGGAAGGCAAGTCCACCGTCGCCGTCGGGGTGGCGCAGGCGCTCCGGAAGCTCGGGAAACAAGTCGTGCTCTGCATCCGGGAGCCCTCGCTCGGACCGGTCTTCGGCGTCAAGGGCGGCGCGGCGGGCGGGGGCTATTCCCAGGTGGTGCCGATGGACGAGATCAACCTCCACTTCACCGGCGACTTCCACGCGGTGACCTCGGCGCACAACCTGCTCTCGGCGATGCTCGACAACCATCTCCACCAGGGCAACGCGCTGGGGCTCGACACCCGGCGGATCACCTGGCCCCGCACGATCGACATGAACGACCGGGCGCTCCGCAACGTGATCGTGGGACTGGGCGGGCTGAACGGCGGCCCGGCCCGCGAGGAACGATTCGTGATCGTGCCGGGGAGCGAAATCATGGCGATCCTCTGTCTGGCCGCCGACCTCCGAGACCTGGAGCAGCGCTGCGGGGCCATCATCGTGGGGCTCACCCGCGACCGGAAACCGGTGCGGGCCGCTGACCTCAAGGCCGCGGGCGCGATGACCCTCCTCCTCAAGGACGCCATCCTGCCCAACCTGGTGCAGACCCTGGAGGGCGGTCCCGCGCTGGTCCACGGGGGGCCTTTCGGCAACATCGCGCACGGGTGCAACTCGCTTGCGGCCACCCGGCTGGGCCTCGCGCTCGCCGACATCGTGCTCACCGAGGCCGGGTTCGGAGCCGACCTGGGTGCCGAGAAGTTCTTCAACATCAAATGCCGGTTCGGCGGCCTCAAGCCGGAATGCGCCGTCATCGTGGCCACGGTGCGAGCCCTCAAGATGCACGGCGGGGTGCGGAAGGAAGATCTGGGCCGGCCCGACGTGGCAGCCCTCCGGCGCGGTCTCGTGAACCTCGAGGCGCACGTGAAGAACGTGCAGAAGTTCGGGGTGCCGGTGGTGGTCGCGCTCAACCGGTTCCTCTCCGATACCGAGGAAGAGCAAAGAATCGTGCTCGAGGAAGCCCAGGGCTGGGGGGCCCGGGCCGCGCTCTCCGATGTGTGGGCCCGGGGCGGCGAGGGAGGCCTGGAGGTCGCGCGCGAGGTCCTGGCCTCGCTGGACGCGGGCAAGTGCGCCTTCAAGCCGCTCTACGATCTCGCCCTTCCCATCAAGCAGAAGATCGAGATCATCGCTACCCAGATCTACGGGGCCGATGGGGTCAATTTCTCCGCCGCTGCCGAGCGCTCGATGGCGCAGTGCGAGGAAATGGGCCTGGGCCAGACCCCGGTGTGCATGGCGAAGACCCAGTACTCCTTCACCGACGATCCCACCAAGCTGGGCCGGCCCAAGGGGTTCCGGATCAGCGTCCGGGACGTCTACCCCTCGGCGGGGGCGGGCTTCGTGGTGGCGCTGGCCGGCGAGATCATGACCATGCCGGGCCTCAGCAAGTCGCCCGCGGCCGAGCAGATCCGGGTGCACCCGGACGGGCGGATCGAGGGCCTGTTCTGACCATGAGCATCCGCCTCGTCGCCACCGAGCAGGCGCCCCGGGCCATCGGCCCCTACAGCCAGGCCACCATCGCCAACGGGCTGGTATTCGTCGCGGGGCAGATCGCGTTCAACCCCGCCACCATGGACATCGTGGGGGGCGGCATCCGAGAACAGACCGAGCGGGTGCTCGCCAACCTGCGGGCGATCCTCGAGGCGGCGGGGTCCGGGCTCGACAAGGTAGTGCGGACCACGGTCTATCTGGTGGATATGGCGGACTTCGTCGCGATGAACGAGGTTTATGCCCGCGCCTTCGGCGACCACAAGCCGGCCCGGTCCACCGTGGCCGTCTCGGCGCTGCCGCGGGGGGTGCGGGTGGAGATTGACGCGATCGCGGTCCTGTAGCAGCCCGGGCGGCGGCGAACCGGTCACGGCTCGCGTGCCGCTCCAGGAGCCGGGGGCGGATCGGGCCTGGTGGCCTGGCCGGTCTTCAAAACCGCGTCGGAGGCGCCTCCGGCGTCTCCGGTGGGTTCGATTCCCACACGCTCCCGCCACTCTGGAGCATCCCGCCATGCCTTCACGAGCGATGCGCCCCGGCCCTTGACCACCCTGCTGCTCGTCAACCCGGCGGCCGGCCATGGACGTGCCCGGCGGGTGGCGGCCGAGGTCAAGGCCGCCGTGCAGGAAGCCTGGGGCAGGGTGGATGCCCTGGAATCGGCCGCGCCCGGACACGCGGTGGACCTCGCACGTCAGGCCGCGGAGGTGGGCGTCGCCCGCATCCTGGTGGTCGGGGGTGACGGCACCGTCCACGAGGCGGTCAACGGTGTGCTCCAGGCCCGGGGCGACGCCCGCCCCCCGGTGGCCGTGATCCCCGCCGGTACCGGCAACGACTTCGCCAAACTGATCCGGACCCTGGGCCATCGGCCGGTGGACGCGGTGCGGCGGCTGGCCCGCGGCCTCGTGCGCCGCCTGGACGTGGGGCACGCCTGGGGCGAGTACTTCGTCAATTCGATCGGGATCGGATTCGATGCCGAGGTGGCCCGACTGGTCAATCAATCCACCCGGGGGCGGGGGCTCGCCGTGTATCTCTGGGCGGTGGCCCGGGTGATCCGCCGCTATCGGGCGTTCGAGGCCCAGGTGACGGCCGACGATCGCACCTTCACCGACCGGCTGCTGCTCCTCGAGATCGGCAACGGGCCGGTGGTGGGCGGCGGGTTTCGCCTCACCCCGTTCGCCGTGCCGGACGACGGCATCCTCGATGTCTGTGCTATCCGGCACCTGTCCGCGGCCGGGATCCTCGCCAAGCTGCCGCTGGCGATGCTCGGCCGGCACACCGGGCTCCGCCAGGTCCGCAGCTTCCGCGCCACCCGGGTCGAGGTACGGAGCGGGGAGGGGATTCTCCAGGCCCAGCTGGACGGGGAGTTGCGGGCCCGATCCGACCGGGTCGAGGTGCGGATCGCCCCCGCCGCGCTCCCCGTCATCGTTGCCGTGTGACCCCGATCCGCCACTTCGCCAGCGACAACAACGCCGGGGTCCACCCCGAGGTGCTGGCCGCGATCGCCGCGGCCAACGTCGGGCACGTGCCGGCCTACGGGCACGATCCCTACACCGAGGCCGCCGCCGCGTGCTTCCGCGAGCACTTCGGCCCCGAGACCCGCGCCTGGCTGGTCTTCAACGGGACCGCGGCCAACGTGCTGGCACTCCGGGCCGTCACCGCGTCGCACCACGCGGTGATCTGTGCGGAAGGGGCCCACATTCACCTGGACGAGTGCGGAGCGCCCGAACGATTCATCGGTTGCAAGCTCCTGCTCTGTCCCTCGCCGGACGGCAAGCTCCGGCCCGCCGACCTCGAGCGGCACTGGCAGGGCATCGGGGACGAGCACCGGGTGCAGCCCCGGGTGGTCTCCATTTCGCAGGCGACCGAGCTGGGCACCGTCTACCGCCCCGAAGAAATCCGGGCCCTGGCCGAGACCGCTCATCGCCTCGGGCTCTACCTGCACCTGGACGGGGCCCGCCTCGCCAACGCCGCGGCCGGCCTGGGGCTCCCGCTCCGGGCGCTCACCACCGAGGCGGGAGTGGATGTCGTGTCCTTCGGGGGGACCAAGAACGGCCTGCTCGGCGCGGAGGCGGTCCTCTTCCTGAACGGCCTCGAGCCGGCGGATTTCCAGTACGTGCGCAAGCAAGCGATGCAGCTCGCGTCCAAGATGCGGTTCCTCGCCGTCCAGTTCACCGCGCTGCTCGGCAGCGACCTCTGGCGCCGCAACGCCGAGCACGCCAACCGGATGGCGCGGCGGCTCGCGGAGCAGGTGCGGGGGATCCCGGGCATCGAACTCACCCAGCCGGTCGAGGCCAACGGGGTGTTCGCCCGGGTCCCGGCCCGTCATATTCCGGCGCTTCAGGCCCGGGCCCGGTTCTACGTGTGGAACCCGGCCACTTCGGAGGTGCGGTGGATGACCGCCTGGGACACCACGGAGGACGATGTGGATCGGTTCGCGGCGGCGATCCGGGAGATCGTGCGGTGAGACCCTGGTTGGCCGTGGCGGCGGCGCTCGGCGTCCTGGCCTGGGGTCCAGACCGGGCCCGGGCCCAGGACTCGCTGCGCGTGGCGCCGGACTCCGGCGTCGCCGTCCCTGCGCGGGACAGCCTAGCGCCGCGCCCCCCCCTGTCGCCCATGGGCGGGTTCTGGCGCTCGTTGCTGCTTCCCGGCTGGGGGCAGGCCCGGCTCGACCGCAAGCTCACCGGGGCGCTCTTCGTGGCCTGGGAGGGGGTCACGCTGGGCATGACCCTCAAGGTGTCGCACGAGCTGAGCCATCTCGAGCACACGGGCTCGAGCCGGGTCGGCGCCAAGCGCAAGGAACGGCAGGACTGGCTGGTGCTGCTCGCCTTCAATCACCTCTTCTCGGCCATCGAGGCCTACGTCTCGACCCATCTCTGGGACTTCCCGCCCGATCTCCAGGTTCACGCGCTGCCTGACGGCCTGGGGGCCGGGGTGCGGATTCCCGTGCGGATTCCGTGACGGACGCGCCGATCGGCATCTTCGACTCGGGGATCGGCGGGCTCACGGTGGCCCGGGCGATCTACGAACGGCTGCCTCGCGAGTCAACGGTCTATTTCGGCGACACGGCGCGGGTGCCCTACGGTCCCAAGAGCCCCGAGACGGTCCGGCGCTACAGCCGGGAGATCCTGCACTGGTTGCTCGGCGAAGGGGTGAAGCTCGTCGTGGTCGCCTGCAACACCAGCACCGCCCACGCGCTCGCGACGCTGGCAGGCGAATCGCCGGTCCCGGTGATCGGTGTCATCGAGCCGGGAGCCCGCGCCGCCGTCCGCGCCAGCCGGGGCGGCCCGATCGGCGTGATCGGCACCGCCGGCACGATCGCGAGCCAGGCCTACGTCCGGGCGATCCATGCCCTGGCGCCGGCGCTGGCCGTCGAGCAACAGGCCTGCCCGCTGTTCGTGCCCCTCGTCGAGGAGGGCTGGTTCGAGCATCCGGCCACCGAACTCATCGCCCGGGAGTACCTGGCGGGCCTCCGGCGGGCGGCCGTGGATGTGCTGGTGCTGGGCTGCACCCACTACCCGCTGCTCAAGCCGCTGCTGGGGCGGGTCATGGGTCCAGGCGTCCGCCTCATCGACAGCGCCGAGGAAACGGCTCGGGCGGTGGAGCAGGCCCTGACCGAGCACGGCCTGGCGGCCCGCGGCGACGGGCAGGTGTCACACCGCTTCGTCGTGAGCGACGACGAGCCGCGGTTCCGGGAAGTGGGGTCCCGGTTCGTGGGCGAGCGGCTGGAGCGGGCGGAGGTGGTGCGGCTCGGATGACCCGGTCGCTTTCCCCTCACGCGAAGGCGGCCAGCCGAACGGCGCCGGCCTCGACCACCGCGTAACGATACCCGTCGCACCAGGCCCCCGGATTCAGGTACCACCGTCCCGGTTCGACCTCCTCGGCCGCCGGGATGTGGGTGTGGCTCATCACGACCAGGTCGAGCCGGGGCTCGCGGCGGAGGGCCTGGAGGGCCCACTCCCGCTGGCGGCGGGCCGCTTCCTGGAGCACCTGGGGGTCGCGGGTGGTGTCGCCCAGCACGCCGCTCAGGCGGTCCACCGCCCAGCAGGCGAGGTCGGGATGCACCAGCCGGAAGGCGCCGATGGTCAGCCGGTGCGAGGTCACGCGGTGGAGCAGGCGCGCCGACCAGTGGGTTTCCGTGATCCCGTCGCCGTGCAGCACCAGCCCGGCGCGCCGGCCGGCCGTGAAGCGGGCGCTGTGCGGGGCATACGCGATGCCCAGCTCCCGATCCCAGAAGTCGCCGCCCCAGCGGTCGTGGTTTCCCCCCACGAACAGCACGGGGAGTCGGGCGCGAAGCGCCGCCAGGCGGGCCACGACCCGCGCGCCGCGGCGCGGCACCGCGCGGCGCCAGGTGAACCAGAATTCGAAGAGATCGCCCGCAACGAGAAGGCCGTCCCCGAGTTCGGGCACGGCCTCGAGAAACGCCAGGAAGGCTCGCTCGGTCTCCGGGGGCTCCCGGCCCAGATGGGCGTCCCCGACCACTACCAGGCGCTCGCAGTGCACGGCGCATAAGGTGGCTGCACCGGGAGGAGGCCGCAAGCGGCCCGGGCTTTGACTTGGGCCCCGGGCGCGGGATAGGTTGCGAGGGCGCGGCCGGACCGCGGGGCGATCGCCGTGTGAGGTCGGGGCGCCGGGCCGGCCGTCACGACCGTGCACCCGGCCGCCCTGGAGCCGCGTCCTCAGCCACTCCACCCCACCCTGACCGTGCACGCGCCGCCCGCCGAAACCGTCATCACCCATCGGGTCAACTACTCGGAGACCGACCAGATGGGCGTCGCCTATCACGGCCGCCACGTCGTGTGGCTGGACGTGGCCCGCACCGAGCACCTGCGCCGGACCGGGTTCAGTTACCGGGAGCTGGAGGAGCAGGGGCTTCGCCTGGTGGTGACCGACCTCAAGGTCCGCTACCGCGCGCCCGCCCGCTACGACGATGTGGTGCGGATCCGGTGCCGGGTGAAAGAGGTGGGCTCGCGGCGGGTGACCTTCACCTATGAGCTGGAGCTGGAAACCAGCGGGGTGAGGGTGGCGGACGCGGAAACCAGCCTGATCTGTCTCGACCGCCACCACCGCGTGGCGCGGCTCCCGGACGCCGTGGTCCAGGCGCTGGAGGCCGGCGGAGGCGACCGATGACGCACCGGCTCGCCAGGGGGCTGTTGCTCCTCATGGCGGCCTTGCCCGCCCGCCTCGCGGCCCAGGACGAAGCCACCGTCGAGGTGCTGGCCAACCTCCTTGCCGCCGAGGACGCGCGGCGGTTCGACGAGTCGGTGTTCCGGACCGGCCTCGCGCAGCCCGACTCCTCGGTCCGGCAAGTCGCCGCGATGGCGCTGGGGCGGCTCCGGGATCCGGCCGGCCTTCCCCTCCTGGTCCAGGCCCTGCGGGATCCCGACAGCACGGTGCAGGCCGTGGCGGCGTTCGCGATCGGCCAGCTGGGTTCGCCCGAAGGCGTGGACCCGCTCATCCAGCGCGCCTCGGGGGAGCGGGTGGCGCGGCCGGTGGGGCTCGAAATCGTGACCGCCCTCGCCCGCCTCGGCGGCGAGCGAGCCGCGCGCTATCTCGCCGAAATCCTGGGCGGAGGCCGGCTCGGCGGCCGCGAGGACGGGGACCTCTTCGTGCGCCGCGCGGTGCAGGAGGCGTGGCGGCTCGGCGACCTTGCCCCGATCGAGCCGCTGCTCGGCTACACCACCGCGCGGGACGACGACACCCGCATCGGGGCGGTCTATTCCCTGGCCCGGCTCCGCGCCAAGGCGGCCGCACCCCGGTTGCTCGACGCCCTGAGCGACCGCCACCCGCTGGTGCGCCAGGCCGCAGCCCGCGCCCTGACACGGGCCTATGCCGATACCGCCGGCCTCGCTCCGGAGACCGTTGCCGACCTCCTGGTACGAGCCAGCGGGGATCTCGACGCGGGCGTCCGGATCCAGGCGCTCCGAAGCCTCGCCACGTTCCGCGCCGCAGCCCGGGCGGACCGGGTGATCGGCCTCCTCGATGACCCGGTACCCAACGTGGCCGTCCAGGCGGCGGAGGTCCTGGGCGAGATGCCGAGCCCCGCCGCGGCCGAGGGACTGCGGCGGGTGCTGGCCGGCAAGAGTGGCTTCGCCCGCAAGAAGGCCGCGCTCCGGAGCCTGGCGCGGGTGGACTCCATGGCCTTCCTCACCGTGGAATCCTCCTGGCGCACCAGCCCTTCGTGGCGGGAGCGGGCCGTGGCCGCCGAAGCGTGGACCCTGGTCCGGCCAGCCGGCCGGCCGGAATTCTTGCGAGACCCGGACAGCCGGGTGGTGGCGGCTGCGCTGGCGGCCTGGGGCCAGCGCGTGCAGGAGGCCGACCCCGCGTTCGTCGCCACTTGTCGGGAGCTGCTCGGCCACCCGGATGCGGCGGTGCGGAGCCTCGCGGCCGACGGGATCGCCCGAGCCGCCGACCCCGCCGATATCCCGGCGCTGGTGGCGGCCGTGAAGGCGGCGCGGCCCGACTCCTTCCCCGACGCGGCGCTCTCGGCTCTCCGGGCCCTGGTGGCGATCGGCCGGGGATCGCCCGAAGCGCGGCGCCGCGTGGACACCGAGGCGCTGGCCGCGCTGCCGGTGCCGGGGGATTACCAGCTGCGGCGCTGGGCCGAGTCCGAGTGGCCCGCCGCCGCGGCGGCCTGGGGGCCCGCCTTCCCGATCCAGACCGGGCGCTCGCTGGAGGACTATCGTGGGATCGTGCGCCGCTTCCTGCTCGGTACCTCGCCCGATCGGTATCCCGAGGTCACCGTCGAGATCGAGCAGGTGGGCAGCGTCAAGCTCGAGCTCTTCGGCGCGGAGGCGCCCCTCACGGTGGCCCAGTTCCTCCGGCTGGTGGATCGCCGCTTCTTCGACGGGATGCGATGGCACCGGGTCGTGCCCAACTTCGTGGTCCAGACCGGCGACCCCCGGGGTGACGGCTGGGGGGGGCCGGGAACCGTCCTCCGCGACGAGATCACCCGGCGGCGCTACGGGGCCTACGTCGTGGGCCTCGCGCTCGCGGGGCCGGACACTGGAGGGAGCCAGTGGTTCATCACGCTGAGCCCCCAGCCGCATCTGGACGGCCGGTATCCCGCGTTCGGGCGCGTCACGGACGGGGTCCCGGCGCTGCTCCGTGTCACGGAAGGGGACGTGATCCGCACGGTCCGGCGATGAGGGCCCGTCTCGCGCTGGGCGCGCTCCTGCTCCTCGCCGCACCGCCGCTCGCCGCCCAGTTTGCCCAGCTCGGGCAGAACAAGATCCAGTACCGCAAGCTCGACTGGCAGGTGCTCCGCGGCGCGCACGTGGACCTGTACTACTACCCGGCCGAAGCGGAGCTCGCCCCGGTCGCCCTGGCCTACGCGGAGGAGAGCTACGAGGCGCTGGCCCTCAAGTTCGGACACGCGGTCTCCAGCCGGGTGCCGCTCATCATCTACGCCTCGCACACCGATTTCGAGCAGACCAACGTGCTCCCGTTCACGCCGCCCGAAGGTCTGCTCGGCGTCACCGATTTCCTGAAGCGCCGCGTGACCCTCCCCTTCCGGGGCAATCTCGCGGAGTTCCGGCACACCCTGCGCCACGAAATGGTGCATGTCTTCCAGATCAGCCTGCTCTTCGACCGCTACGAGCGCTCGCCCCGGGCGGCCGGCGTGCCGCTACCGCTCTGGTGGACCGAGGGACTGGCGGAGCTGTGGTCGGGGGGGGAGGACGCCCGCGACGAGATGATCCTCCGGGACCTCGTGCTGAGCGGCCGGCTCCCCGACCTGCAGCAACTGGCCGCGGTCACCGGCGGGATCGTCTACCCGCTGGGAGGGCGAATCCACCGCTGGCTCGCCGAGACCTATGGTGATTGGCGGGTGGGTTTGTTCTACCGGGAGCTCTGGCGCTTCGACAGCTTCGAGGCGGCCATCGAGGCCACCTACGGCCGATCCCTCGCGCAGCTCAACGAGGAGTTCCAGGTGGCCATGCGCCGGGCCTACTACCCGGCGATCGAGGGCCGGGCCGCCCTGCCCGCCGTGGCACCGCTGGTCGCCCGGGCGGCGGTCAAGCCGGCCTTCGCGCCGGATGACAGTGTCGGCGGCGAGGTCTTCTACGCGTCCCCCGCGAGCGGCTTTTTCACGCTCTACCGCCGCCCGCTCGACGGCGGGGGCGCCCGGAGCGTGGTAGCCAGCGGCCGCACGGCCGAGTTCGAATCCTTCCACCCCTTCGACTCGCGGGTGGACGCCTCGCGCCCGGGATTGCTCCTCTTCAGCACCAAGTTCCAGGACCGTGACGCGCTGGTGATCTGGGACCTGGCCCGCCGCCGGCCAGCCGGTCGCTACCGCTTTCCGGAGCTGGTCTCGATTCTCTCGCCGGTCTGGGGACCCGATGGGCGGAGCGTGATCTTCTCGGGGCTCGCCGAGAGCGGCGTCTCGGATCTCTACCGCCTGACCTTGCCGGACGGCGCGCTGGAGCCGCTCACCCGCGACCCCTACCAGGACCTCGATCCCAGCGTGAGCCCGGACGGCCGCCGGGTGGTGTTCGCCTCGGACCGCACCGCGGGCGGGCTGGACGGTGCCATGAACCTGTTCGTCCTCGACCTCGAGCGCGGGGCCATCCGGCAGCTCACGTTCGGGCCCTGGCGCGACGAGTCGCCCTGGTGGACCGCCGACGACCGGATCGTCTTCAGCTCGAGCCGCGATGGGGTGCTCAATGTCTTCTCGGTGGACACCCTGGGCGACGGGCGCCGGGAGACCTCGGCCTGGACCGGCGCCTTCGACCCGGTGCCGGTGCCCGGGCGCGATGCCTACCTCGTCACCGGCTTCAACGAACTCTCGTTAGGGATCTACCTCTATCCGGCGGACTCGCTGGCCCGCCGGCAGACCTTTGGACCGGGCGACCCACCACCCCACAGCGCGTGGACCTGGCCCCGCGGCGAACCCGGCGCCATGGCCCGCGTGAAGGGAGAGCCCTACCGGCGCAAGTACACCCTCGACCTCGCCGCGGCGGAGGCGGTGTACGTCCCCCGGGTCGGGTCGGCCCAGGGACTCGCCTTCCTGGTGAGCGACGTGCTGAGCGACAACCTGTTCTACGTGAACCTGGCGACCTACCAGGGCCGCCGTTTCAGCAGCCTGCTCAGCAACGTGAACCTGCTGGGGCTCTACCTCAACCAGACCCGGCGGCTCAACTGGGGCGTGGGAGCGTTCCGGTTCAAGGGCAACCAGTACGAGGGAGACTTCACGCCCGCCTACTTCGAATCCGCCACCGGCGGCTTCGGACTGCTCCGGTATCCGCTGACCAGGCTGGCGCGGATCGAGGGCCGGTTCGTAGTCCAGCACTCGGACCGCACCGATTTCACGCTCCCTGTCGAGGAGCCCAGGCGCGAAGGCTGGATCGCCTCGCACTACCTGAGTTTCATCCACGACAACGCCCTCTGGACCTACACCGGACCGTTGGACGGGCACTACGCCGCCCTGACCGGCGGCCTCTCCAGCGATTTCAGTAACGCCCGGTTCGACAGCTATGTCCTGCTGGCCGATCTGCGCCAGTACTTCCGGCTGGCGCGGCGCTCGGCCTACGCCATCCGCGGCATTGGGTTCTGGAGCGGCGCCGATCGCCCCGAACGGATCAACCTCGGCGGCAGCCTCGCGCTCCGCGGCTATCCCCTCTACGGCTTCATCGTGGGATCGCGCGCCTGGCTCCTCAACCAGGAAGTGCGCTTCCCGCTTCTCGATTACTTTACGCTCGGCACCCCGGTGGGACCGATCCGCTTCCCCGAGGTGCAAGGGGCGCTCTTTGCCGACGTGGGCAAGGCCTGGTTCCCGGAGGAAGATCGCGCCGTGCTGGGCAGCTACGGTGTCAGCTTCCGCATGCCGGCAGCCTCGGGGTTCGTCCTGCGGCTGGACTGGGGCCGGCGCTGGAGCGACGGCGGTTTCCGCGGCTACGGGCTCCTCCCCCGGCACAAGCGGGCCGGCTTCGTGCAGTTCTTCTTCGGATATAACTACTGATGCCGCAAGCATTTCGGCTTGACCGCCCGCTAGGCGCGGTCTATCTTGCGCTGGGAGCCCTCGCCTGCCGGACTCCCGCCCCGACGCTGGTGCCGCCCCAGGCGGCCAGGGTGAGCGCGGAGCAGGTGGCGCACTGGGTGGAGACCACACGGCCGGCCCGCGGGGCCGTGCACCGCTTCACCTGGCTCTTCCAAGACGAGCAGTCGAGCAAGGGTGGCCGGGGGAGCGCCCGGATCGCGGTCCCCGACTCGCTGCGCTTCGACATCGCCGGGTCGCTCGGCATCGGCAAGGGCTCGGCGATGGTCGTGGGCGATACGGCGGTGTGGGTGGTCCCGGAACGGGCGGTGAAGGATCTGGTGCCCAACTACCCGCTCCTCTGGGCTCTGTTCGGTGTGGCCCGGCCTCCCTCCCCGGCCGCCCGGCTGGCGGGCGTGAGTGAGGCGGGGCGAACCGCCTGGCGCTACGCCGACGGCGCCGACACCGTGGAGTACCAGCGCGTGGTGGGCTCCCGGATCCGGTTCGCCGCTGAAGCCCGGCACGGCGGGCGGGTGGTGGGGCGCGCCACGGTGACCTTGCAGCCGGACGGAACCCCGCTGAACGCGCGGCTCCTCGTGCCGGGCGGACCGGCAAAACTGGAGATCAAGTTCTACGCGACCGTTCCGACTGCCGCCTTTGCTCCGGAAACCTGGACGCCTCCTGAGCCCTAGTCTTCTGCTGGCCGCGGCCTGTCTCTACAAGTTCTCGGGCGGCGGTCTGCCGCCGGACGTGAAGACCGTCGCGGTGCTGCCGTTCGACAACCTGACCTCCGAGCCCATCCTCACGCAGGAGATCTCGAACGCGGTCCGGGAAGCGGTGCAGGGCCGGCTCGGGCTTCGCCAGGCGGGCGAGACCCAGGCCGACGCCGTCGTCCGGGGGAGTATCACCCGCTACGACCCCGACGTGGTGGTCGCCTTCGAGGCGGGGCAGAATCGGGAAGTCCAGGTCAACCGGCGGCTGGTCCAGATCACGGTGAACATCGAGATTGTAGATCAGCGGACGGGCCGGACCCTGTGGGCCCGCCAGGGGTTGATGCGCGAAGGGGAATACGAGCCGGGCCGGGAAACCGAAGCGCAGGCCCGGCAGAAGGCGCTCGAGAAGATCGTGACCGATATCGTGGACGGAGCCCAATCGCAATGGTGACGGCGCCCGCGCGACGCCGGGGCGGCAGCACGTCCGGCTGCCTCGTCTCCCTGGTGATCCTGGTGGCCGCGATCTACTACGGGGTGCACTTCGGCGAGCCGTGGGTCCGGTACTACCGCCTGCTCGACGAAATGCGGGTCCAGGCGCGCCTCGCCCCCACCCTGACCGACGGCGTGATCCGCCGGCGGCTCGAGGCCAAGGCCGAGGAACTGGGACTGCCGCCCGAGGCCAAGAAGTTCACCGTGACCCGCTCCGGCAGCCCGCGGAAGATCCTCATCACCACCACCTACCAGGAAACCGTGAAGGTGCCCATCTTCTCCTACACCTTCACCTTCACCCCCAAGGCGGAAGAACCGCTCTGATGCGGCGGCCTCCCGGATCGGCCCCTCGACCGACCCGCCTGCTGCTCGCGGCCGTCGTGTTCCTGCCCTCCGCGCTCTTCGCCGCGGCCACGGAGAGCTCGGTCCCCGACCTGCTGATGGTCGTCGCGGCCATGCTCGCGGCGGGCAAGGTCCTCGCCGAGCTCGCGGAACGCGTGGGGCTCCCCGGCGTGCTCGGGGAACTCGTGGCCGGCGCCCTGCTCAGCGTGCACGTCCTGGGCGTGGTACCCGGCCCCGGCGCGCCCAATGCCGATGCGGTGAGCCTGCTCGCCGAGCTCGGCGTCATCCTGCTCCTCTTCGAGGTGGGTCTCGAAACCGACCTCAAGGAAATGATCCGGGTGGGTCCCGCCGCCACGGCCGTCGCGATGGTGGGGGTCGCGCTGCCCTTCCTCTTCGGCTGGTACTACTGGGCCCACGTTCCCCACGCCTTCGCCGACCGGCCGGATCTCTGGACCGTCGGGGTCTTCGTGGGGGCGACCCTCACGGCGACCTCGGTCGGCATCACGGCCCGCGTCCTCGGCGACCTGGGCCGGATGGAGACGCCCGAGGCCCGCATCGTCCTCGGGGCCGCGGTGATTGACGATGTGCTGGGGCTCGTGATCCTGTCGGTGGTCTCGGGGATCGCGGCCGGAGGGACGGTGAGCCTCTTCGGCGTCACCACCACGCTCGCCGTCGCCGTGGGATTCCTGGTGGCCGCCGTGGTCGTGGGGAGTCTGCTCATGCCGCGGCTGGCCGACCGGGTGGCCCGGATGCGGGCCCGCCGCACCCTGGTCGTGCTGTCGCTCGCCTTCGCGCTCGGCCTCGCCGCGCTCGCCGCCAAGGTCGGGTCCGCACTCATCATCGGCGCGTTCGCGGCCGGCCTGGTGCTCCGGGCGACCGAGCACCGCCACAAGATCGAGGAGCAGATCCAGCCGATCGCCGCCGTGCTGGCGCCAATCTTCTTCGTCAACGTGGGCGCCGCCGCTGACGTCTCCCTCCTCGACCCCGGCCGCCCCGGCTCGGGGGCGCTCCTCTCCGTGGCTGGTACCCTGGTGCTCCTCGCCATCCTCGGCAAGGTCGCGGCCGGCTGGGCCGCACCCTGGATGCGGTACCACCGCCTGACCGTCGGCGTCGGCATGGTGCCTCGCGGCGAGGTGGGACTCATCTTCGCCGATCTCGGGCGGCGCGCCGGCCTGCTGAGCAGCGAGGTGTTCAGCGCCATCCTGCTCATGGTCATGGCGACGACCTTCCTGGCGCCGGTCGCGCTCAAACTCATCTTCGCCCGCGTCCCACCGACCGGGCCGCCTCCCGAGAATGCCGCTTGACACGAGCGTCAAGATCCGCGATCGGGCCGCCGCCGTGGCCTGGCGGGCGGCGCAGCGGGGAATCGTCGTGTTCACCAACGGGGTCTTCGACCTGGTGCACCCGGGCCATGTGGTGCTGCTCGAGGCCGCCCGCCGCGAGGGCGATGCGCTCGTCGTGGGCGTCAATACCGATGCCTCGGTGCGCCGGATGGGGAAGGGGCCCGAGCGGCCGATCGTCCCCGAGGCAGCACGGGCCCGGGTGGTCGCCGCCTTCGAGGCCGTGGACTGCGTGGTCCTGTTCGATCAGGACACCCCGCTCGAGCTCATCATGGCGCTCGAACCCGACGTCCTCGTGAAGGGGGCCGACTACTCCCGGGACGACACCGTGGGCGCCGAGTTCGTGGAAGCGCGCGGCGGCCGGGTGCGACACGTGGAACTGGCCGTCGGCTTCTCGACCACCGCCCTCGTGGAGCGTCTCCGTGCCGCGCCCTGACGGCCGCGCCAACCACCAGCTCCGGCCCCTCGCGCTCGAACGCGGGGTGAACCCCTACGCCGAGGGCTCCTGCCTGATCCGGATGGGCGGGACCCTGGTGCACTGTACCGCCACCGTGGAAGCCGGGGTGCCGGGCTGGCGCAAGGGGAGCGGGGAAGCCTGGGTGACCGCGGAGTACGCCATGCTCCCCCGGGCGACCCAGGAGCGGACCGCGCGGGAGCGGAGCGGACCGGGCGGCCGGACCCACGAGATCCAGCGCCTGGTGGGGCGGTCGCTCCGCGCCGCGATGAACACCCTGGCCTTTGGCGAGTACACCATCCGGGTGGACTGCGACGTGCTCCAGGCCGATGGCGGCACGCGGACCGCGGCGATTACCGGCGGGTGCGTGGCGCTGGCCGACGCCTGCGCCTGGCTCGCCGAACGCAGCGGCGTGCCCAACCCGTTCGGCCGGCTGGTCGCCGCGGTGTCCGTCGGCCTGGTGGCCGGTGAGCCGCGGCTCGACCTCGCCTACGCCGAAGACAAGGAAGCGGCGGTGGATGCCAACGTGGTGATGGTCCACCCCGACCGCTTCGTCGAGGTCCAGGGCACCGGCGAGCACGGCACCTTCGCCCGCGCCGAACTCGACCAGCTCCTCACCCTGGCCGAAGCCGGAATCCGACAACTCTTCGAGGCCCAGCGGCAGGCCCTCGGCCGGTGAAGCTCCTCGTGGCAACCCGAAGCGCCGGCAAGCAGCGGGAGATCCGGCGGGTCGTGGAACCGGCGGGCCACGAGGTGGTCTTCCCCGATGAGGCGGGGGT
>DATLYZ010000039.1:0-7210 GCA_035574255.1 Gemmatimonadales bacterium
CGTCGGGACCACGAAGTCCACCTCGCGGTTCCGATCCCATCCGGAGAAGACCCTCACTTCCCGAGGTGGAGGCCCACACCGAGGCCGACAGGCCCGTCCACAGGCCGGCGTCGTCAGCATCCCTCCGGGGGGCGCACCTCAGGGTGCGGCGCCCTGGCGTCCACGGCGGGCACCGGCAGGCCCTCGCGGGCGAGGAGCGCCGCGTAGTCGCGCCAGACCACCGCGATTACCTCGCGCCGCAGCGTGACACAGCTCGGCAGGTCTGGGTTCTTGAGGTCTGCGAGCTTGACATGAATCACCGGGAACGCCCCCGCCGAGTCGGGGGAAAAGAGATCCATCGGGAAGACGTAGTACCCGTAGTTCGCGACGTCCTTGAGGTCCACCCACACGTTGTCGACGAACGCCTTGACAGGCGTGGTGCCGCCCCGAATGGGAAGCACGCGTTCCCCGTTCCGGTACACCTCCGCTTCACGCAGGTCGCCCTTGTAGCGGATGGTCTGCTTCCCGTAGGCCCCGGTCACGAGGAGCCGGCGGAACAGCGACCCTGTGGTCTCCCCGACCTTGGGTTCCACCATGATCGCGGCCACCGCGGCCCGGTCATCACCCACGTATTCCGCCCAGTCGCGGAACTCCCGGAGTTCGGAGTAGCGCTCCTCCGGGGCAAGCCCTGCGCGCGACTCCCGCTTCTTCCGGTCCTTCCCGATTTCTTCCTCGTACGCCTTGGCGTGCACGTAGTTGATCGGCGGAGTGGCGATCGCAATCCGGAAGCGCCCGGCACCGATGTCCCAGAGACCGCGGTAGCGCCCGATCTCGGCGGAGTCGGCGATGGCCTTGAGATGGGCGGTGGTGTACCGGAGGGAGGGCATCGTCGGAAGCAGGACCGCGCCCGGTTCCGCCAAATTCGGGAGGGTGGCCCGCGCCGCCTCCAGCGCGGGGAAGGCACGCGTGATCACGATGGACCCTGAGACGCCGGGGCCGCCCTGCGACGGGAAGTCCCCGAACGTGTTCACACCCACGACTTCCCCGGCCAGGTTGACGAGCGGGCCGCCCGAATTTCCGTGGTTGATGTTGACGTCGGAGATGACCACGCCTTCGCGGATGCTGCTCGCGATGCCCGCCGTCATGGTCTGTTCCTGGTGTAGGGGATATCCCAGGGCGATCAAGCGCTCCCCCGGCTCGACGAGCGCGTTGCCGGGCGCGGGTTCCGCCAGGCGCAACACGGCTCGCCCCTGCGCGAGGGCCGGAGGAATCCGCAGGACGGCGAGGTCCACGTTCTCATCGCGATGAACCACATCGGCCGAGACGCGGGTGACACTGTCCAGCACGGCAACCGCGCGCGTCACGCCGGCCACGACGTGCGCGTTGGTGAGCACCAGCCCGGCTGAATCCACTAGGAAGCCGCTCCCGTGACCCAGGCCCGCCTCGATGCGGAAGACACCGCTCCGGAGCTGCTGGAAGAGTGCCACCTCCGGACCGACGCCTCGGCCCGGCAGGGCGGCGAGGGGCGCCGCAGATTCAACTGTCGCGTTGGCGTTGGTGAGTTCGAGTCCCACCGCCTGGTCCGGCTCGACGACGACCGGCACCCGCCAGATGTAGCGGCTGCCGCCCAGCTCGAGCGCCTCGACGCACTCGACCGTCCATTCTCCGGCCGGCATCTGCTGTTCAGCCGTGCCGTTGAGCCGGGTCCGGACCAGGAGGGTGTCCGTCCCGCTCCCGGTGACCCGGATCAGACGCAGCACGTGCAGCGGTACGGGCTTCACCGTGAGATCCGGCCCGACGATGGCGACGGTGATCCGGAGCGTACCGGGCTGGGTGGGAACCGGGGCCTGGGCAGCGAGGCGGACCGAGGCCGTGAGCAGCACCGTGGCTAGCGGAGCGAAACGGACCATATGGGCCATCCTCCGATGGGGCAGTCTTTGGCGTGGTGGCCGACCTGACGGAGCTGGGAGTTCCGCGCTGCGGCGAGCATGAGACCCGTCACCCACCCCACTCTGCCAAGAGAGGAGGCAGCCCGCAGGGTAGCCTCGGTACATCCAGTCGAACAAGGGCCAGATGAACGGCCGCCGGATGTCCGGGAGTCGGACCTGCCGCAGTCGAACGAACTCGATCAGGGCGCTCAGGCTGTAGCTCACCCGCCTGATAAGAGTCTCGCCTACCATCCGCTACCTCCATCTGCCGGTGTACTGCCCGGCCGCTCGCGACCTGCAGTGGTGGTACGGCTCAGACCAGCCACGTCCCCCTCACCCCCTGAACACCACATCCCCATGCCACTCCAGCGCCTCGGGACTGGGCCGAAGATGCGCCGGGGCCGGTACCTCCACCCGCTTCCCTTCCAGCTCGTAGTAGACCCGCCCGTTGTGCCACGTCTCCCGGAGCTTCCGGGAAACCCGGAAAGTGTGAGCCGGCGTCACCGTCACGTACCCCAGATCGAAGAGGGTGTGCACATCGGACCGGAGCAGGAGTCCGTTGTCCACCCGGTGCAGGCCGCCCCGCGCCACCGGCCGGATGTGCGCGGCTTCGAGCACCGGGAGCGTCCTCTCCCCCGTCACCGCGCAGTGCCGCTGGTACGCGTCGGTCACCAGCACCCGGAACGCCCCCTGCCCCAGCCGCCGGCGAGCGAGCCACCCCTCGCCCAACACCGGCGTCACGACCGACTCCGCAACCTGGCGCCGTGCCAGGCCGCGCCGGCCCAGCACGGCCTCCCAGAGCTCGCGCCCCTCGCCGGTCGAGAGGTCGTAGCCTTTTCCCTGCACGGTTTCGCGCCTGAAACTCGCCGGGGCCGGTAGCCACTGCCCTTCGGGGAAAAAGAACGGTTCTTCCAGGATGATGCAGCCCACCTCGTAGTCCTCGACCCCCGGCGCGATCCGCCGGTACCGCTCGATCCGGGCCCGCATCGCCTCGTACGATGGCGCCCCGTTCTTCTCCCCGAACGCCTCCCAGGCCAGACTCACCGGGAGTCGCGAGAAGTGGGTGAAGAACCCGCCACCCACGATGGCGTTCTCCGGGTAGTGCAGCTTGAACAGGAACGGCTGGCCCGGCTGGAGCACGCGAAACTCCCGGCCACCACCCGGCTGCCAGAAGTTCACTTCGTCCAGATCCGGCCGCCGGCTCAGGAACTCGTACCAGTCCTTGTCGGTGACCGCGACGTAGGCTTTCACTTCCGGCCTCGATCGCACTGGTTTCGGACGCTGCCTCCGCGCCGGCTCCCCCTTCGCCTCTCACCCGGGGAGCGGCCGCCAGCTGCCGGCCGAGCGCGCCCCCAAGGCGCCGGCCAGGGTGCCGCGGCCGGCGCCCCCCATCACCTACCCCGCCTCCTGTGCCCGCCGCACCCGCGCCATCGCCGCCGCGCGGACGATGCTCCGGAGGACCACCTCCCGCCCCGGCGCGCCGCAGCCACACCACGGCGTCTCGCCTAACCGCTTCCGTACGGCGCGCCCCAGCCCCGTCCGCATGAACCGGTGCAAGACCACCGCGTCCACCGTAGCGAGCGCGCGTTCCACCTCGGCCACGTAACCATTCCAGTTGGATCCCCACCCGGTGTAGATGAACCGGGCCGCGATCCAGGCGTGCCGCCGCCGGAGTTCCTCCTCGATCCAGCCCTGCTGCCGTTGCTGAGTCTCGTTACCACCCACCACGAGCACGGTGAGCGGCCGCGCCGTGGCGGGCGCAAGATCCTCCAGCGCGCCCTCCCGTTCCTGCGCCGCCAGGGCCTCGTACCGGGCGCGAAGGGCGGCGAGCCCGGCCACTGCGTCAGGCGGGTAGCCCTCCAGGCGCTCCAGATACTCGGCCCCCTCCGCCAGCCGGTGCCACCGGTCGGAGGCGAGCACCCGGTGAAAGGCGCTTGTGAGCACCGCCGCGGCTGCTACGTAGTCTCCCCGCGATTCGAGAAGCCGCACCCGTGCCCACTCCGCATCCGCCAGGTCCCAGGCCGGACGGTACCGCGCGGGTGCCTCCAGGATGGCCAGGAACTCCCCGACGCCGGCCCCCTCGCAGGCGGCTTCTTCCAGCACATCCAGCCCCTCCGCCGCCTCGTCCACTCGCCCGGCTTGGAGCAGCGCCGGCAGGGCCCGGTGCCAGTCTTCGGCACGTTGAGCCAGCGCCCGGTGCGGGTTGCGGGCCCGCCGGACCAGCGCGTCCGCGATCGCCTGCGACCCGCGGGACGCCTCCGAGTTCGCCAGGACGTCCAGCCGGTTCTCTCCCGCCGCCTCGAGGATCGCCTCTGCTGCCCGCCGCGCCGCATCGTTGTCCGCCAGCGACAGCGTGTCCAGGGCTTCCTGCAGCACATAGTCGGGGACCGGTTCCCCATCTCGAATCGCGTCGGCGATCCATCGGGCAGCCTGGCCGAAGCGCTGCGGTTCGACCAGCGCCTGGCAGATGGCGAGCGCGAGATGAAGCCGGGCGCGCCAGAGCAGACCGCCGCCCGAGTAGACCGCCGGGATGGACTCGAACAACGCCAGCGCCTGGGCCAGGTGAGGGACGGCCTCGCCCGCCCGGCCTTCGAGCAAGGCGAGGAAGCCGAGCACATACCGGGCGTGCGCGGCCCGATCGGCCTCGATCGCCGCCGCCGTCTCGAACCGCGCCAGCCCCTGTGCCAGACGCGCGCTGAGGGCCGGAACGTCCTCCCGCTTCTCGGGATACCGGAGTTCGTACAGCCGGCCGAAGCCTGCATCGCACAGGCCGAGATCGGTGAGGACCGCCGCGCGGTTGTTCGGATCCGGGTCGTCCAGCACTTCCTCGAGGAGATCGCGCCCCGCCTCCAGGTTGCCGCGCGAACGGAGGCAGTGGGCCCAGCGCCGCCGCACGTCCGCCCAGTTCCGCTCCTTCACCTGTCCGCCGGCTGCCTTCCGGTCTGCGAGCCCCTGCCACAGGGTGCCGAACATCTGGCCCGCGAGGGCGGCCTCCTCCCGGCGGAGGAGTGCCGTGGCCTGCTCCAGCAGCGCCTCCTCGAACCGTTCCGATTCCTCCACCGCCGTCGCCGACACGAACGCGGCAGCTTCGGCGAACCGGCCAGCCTGACAGAGAGCGGTGAAGACGTGGGGGCCTCCGGCCCCGTACGCACCGAGCCCCCGGCGGCCCAGGTGCCTGACGGAGGGGTACGTATCGTAGAGGCGTACGATCTCCGAGTCCCGGCCCCGGCGCCTGAGCCCGGTCACGTACCCTGCGCTGTACCAGAGCCGCCGGGCCTCGTTCTCGGCGGGCAGATGGCCGGCCGGCGGGTGCTCGAACAGGGCGTCGCGGAAGCCTACGTGATAAAAGGACTGATGCCGGCGCCCGTTCAACCGCACCAGCTCTTCCACCAGAGCGTCCACGCCCTCGGGCGTCAGGGCACCATGGACCTCGGCGGCTGCATCCACGATGGCGAGCGTCACCTGGCTGTCCAGGACGGTGAGCGGAGCGAGGTCCGCCGCGGGCCCCGCGAGCCCGGCCCGCGGCCCCGGGCCGCGGCCCTCCAGCCGCTGGGTGGCCGTCCCCGGCCCGGCCGCCAGGACCTCCGGAGCTGGCTCCGCCGGCTCCGGTGCCCCAGGCACCGCCGGGGACGGGACCGGGCTCGGCGCCGCCGCCTCGGCCGGCCGCTCCATTCCGGCGAACCTGACAAACCAGGGGTCGAGCCCGGCCCAGGCTCGCGGTTCGAGCACCCGGATCGTCAAGAGATAGACGAGCGCCTCGTCACCCGGGTAGCGGTCGAGCAGGGCCGCCGCCGCCTCGGCGAGCCGCTCGGGCGGGGCGGCAGGTTCCGGCAGCGCCCCCGGCTCCAGTGCCCCATCCTCGTGAGAGATGCCGAGCCGATCGAGGAAGGCGATCTGGAGGTGCCGGCGCTCGGGAAAGTGAAGCGCCACCAGCGCCTGGCGAAGCACACCAGCCCTGTCCACGCCGCGCCTGACAGATTCCGCGGCGAGTTGCCCGGCGCTCCAGTGCATCAGGGTCTCCGGCCGGAAGCCGGACAGCTTGCGCCCCAAGGCGTCCGCCAGATAGCGGCGGAACCAGCCCGCGCCCTCGCGCTCCAACGCCAGCACCAGCGCGCGCTCCCGGTCGGGCCTGGGGAGCGCTTTCCAGAGGGGAAGCAGGGCGAGCGTGCCCGGCCGGGCCGCCAGATCCAGCAGGACCTCGGCGTAGCGAGGGCTCCGTGTAGCGTCCGTCATGCGCCCTCCGGTCCCGGCCCGGGCCCGGAACCCGCAGCCGGCCGCGCCCGCGCTTCCCCCAGAGGCCCGGGCACAACCGTCGCCGGTCGGCCAGGTCCTGGACCAGTGAGGCAGAGCGCTCGGGAAGTTGGCAACCTCAGGCTCGGCACTCCAAAGGTGCTCCAGGATCCGCGGGTTCAGCGTTGCCCCTTCCGGCGGCTCGAGCGCGACCCGGCCGACGTTCGAGGCCGATCAGGAGAACCTTGGGGAGGGGGTGCGACATTCGGGCTCTCCCCGCCGGCCGCCAGCCTCGAGGACCGGACGGTCCCGGCCCCCGCGATCGCCGGGCGGCCGCGTGGCCACTGCCGGCGACCGGGCTGGAACCGCCCGCGACGGACGACGGCCATGTCGCGCGGGATACCGGCTCCGACCCTGCCGTACCGGAGGCCGGCCACCACGGCGATCGGAGGTGACGCTCCTGCCACACAAGTGACGCGCTCTGAGTCTCCACGCCGGGCCCGGGGGCGGGGCCCGGTTTCTATTTTGCGGTGCCGCCTGGCGGGCCGCCAGAGCCGGCCGGATTCAACCCCCGGTTTCGCATGGGTGACCGAGGGGCGCGAGGGTGAAGAAGAGGCGCATGGGATGGCGGCAAGACCTGGACTCGCCCCCCCCCCCGCGCGAGTCATCCTGCGAAGGCAGGCATCCAGGCGCGGCGTCCTTCCGCTGCCATGACAAGCCGGGCTCCCTGCACGCGCAGGGATGACTACAGAGCCGCACCGTGCCCCGAGGCCAGGCCGGCCCGGACCCCTGCTGTCGCAGGGGTGGCGGAAGAGCCGCAGCGGGAGGCACTCGCCGAGTGGGATGCCGTCGCCGCCCACGAGAGGGGTTCCCCCGGGGCGGCGGTTCTCTGCGAAGGCATCCATGGCGAGGAGTGCCTCGCGCCGGCGGGGGCTTTTCGCTTCCAGGGCGAGGAGCCGCTTGCCCGTCGGGACCACGAAGTCCACCTCGCGGTTCCGATCCCATCCGGAGAAGACCCTCACTTCCCGAGGTGGAGGCCCACACCGAGGCCGACAGGCCCGTCCACAGGCCGG
>DATLYZ010000040.1:0-24112 GCA_035574255.1 Gemmatimonadales bacterium
CTAGCCCTTCTTGCTCCACTCCCCGTTGAGTGCTGCGTGCCGGGCGCCGCAGGGATCGGCTCCGACGCCATCCACGCCGAGCTTGCCCTCCGACATCGTCAGGACGTAGGCGGCCCCCGGAGCCTTGCAGGTGAAGGTGCCGGAGTCGTCACCCCAGACCAGCGTGTCGCCCTTGAAGGTCACCTTCCCCTCGATCGTCCGGCCGCCCCACCGATCTCCTTGCGGGAGCGTGACCTGGACCATCCCGTTGTTGCCGATGGACATCTCCACCGTCCCCTCGCCATACAGCTCCCTCGACCAGTTGCCGGCGTACTTGCCACCCGCACCCGCGCACCCGACGACACCGGCCACCCCTCCCGCGACCGCGAGCCAGACCGCCAAGGTACCCACCCGATTGCCCTGAGCTGACATGTGACCGCCTCCCGAGGTTGTCGGACGCGCGCAATACTTCGCGCCGTTCGAGCAAAGCGCAAGGGGGGGCCACTCGGCCCTCGGCCCATGGCCACCTCGGGTCATCGCCCGGTTGGATCATGCCGGGAACCGACGCTGAGGAGGAGTGGCGCTGCCGCGGCTGGGGGAGCGTTCGGGCCGGGCTCGGCCTGCCCCCCGTTACTTGAGGAACAGCAGCTCCCGGTAGGTCGGCAGCGGCCAGAGGTCAGCCGAGACGTGGGTCTCCAGGGCGTCCGCGTAGGTGCGAAGCTGGGCCATCGCCGGTTTCACCTTGTCGCGGATCCAGGCGGCGTGCTTCACCGGATCGTCGTCCCCGTGGGCCGAAACCTTCTCGAGCGCCGTGATGGACTCCTGGAACCGGGAGACCAGGTTCACGAACTCGCCCAGCGCCGCGAGCGTATCGGCCGCCTTGACGCCCGCGCTCTCGGTGGCGGAGACCGCCGCCGCCAGCCGCGCCTGGTGCTGGAGCGCGGCCGGCAGGATATGGGTCCGGGCGATGGCCACCGCGGTCTCGGCCTCGATCGTGAGCTGCTTGTTGTATTTCTCGTACGCCACCGTGACGCGCGAATCGAACTCCGCCTTGCTCAGCACCCCGTACTTCCGGAACAGCTCCGCGTTCTTCCGGGCCCGGAGCGCCGCGAACGATTCCACCGAGTCGCGCAGGTGGGGGAGCCCGCGCCGCTCCGCCTCGCGGTGCCACTCGGGCGAGTAGTTGTCGCCCCCGAAGATCACGCGCCGGTGCTGCTTCACCACCTTCCGGAGGAGCGCCAGGGCGGCCGCCTGGACCCGCGCGGGTGTCGGCGCCTTGCCCACGGCCCGTTCGAGCGCGGTGGCCATCTCGTCCAGCGATTCCGCCACGATCGTGTTCAGCACCGTGTTGGGCCAGGCGATGGACTGGCTCGATCCCACCGCCCGGAACTCGAACTTGTTGCCGGTGAAGGCGAAGGGGCTGGTCCGATTGCGGTCGCCCGAGTGCCGGGAGAGCTGCGGCAGGGTCCGCGCCCCCAGATCGATGACGCCGCCCTTCAGCGTGCGGCGCAACTGGCCCTTTTCCACTTGGTCCAGAATGTCCTCGAGCATGTCGCCCAGGAACACCGAAATGATCGCCGGCGGCGCCTCGTTGGCACCCAGCCGGTGGTCGTTGCCCGCCGACGCGATCGAGGCACGGAGCAGATCAGCGTGCAGATCCACCGCCCGGATCACCGCCAGCAGGAAGACCAGGAACTGCATGTTGGTGTGGGTCTCGTCCTGCGGGTCGAGCAGGTTGTGACCCTGGTCGGTGGACATGGACCAGTTGTTGTGCTTCCCCGAGCCGTTCACCCCGGCGAACGGCTTTTCGTGGAGGAGCGCCGCCAGGCCGTGGCGCGGGGCCACCCGCTTGAGCGTCTCCATGATGAGCATCTGGTGGTCGCTCGCGAGCTGGCTCATCTCGAACAGCGGCGCGATCTCGTACTGGCCCGGGGCCACCTCGTTGTGGCGGGTCTTCACCGGCACCCCGAGCCGCCAGAGCTCGCGCTCCACCTCCGCCATGCAGGCGAGGACCCGGGGCGGAATGGCGCCGAAGTAGTGATCCTCGAGTTGCTGTCCCTTCGGCGGCCGGGCCCCGAAGAGCGTGCGCTCGCAGATCACCAGGTCGGGTCGCTTGAAATAGAGTTCCCGGTCCACCAGGAAGTACTCCTGCTCCGGACCCACGGTGGTGTAGACCCGGCTCACCCCTCGGTCGGTCCCGAAGAGCCGGAGGATCCGGAGCGCCTGGTGGGAGAGCGCCTCCATGGAGCGGAGCAGCGGGATCTTGGTGTCCAGCGCCTCGCCGGTCCAGGAGACGAACGCCGTCGGGATCACCAGCGTCACCGCGCTCGGCTCCCGCATCAGGAACGCGGGACTGGTGGGATCCCAGGCGGTGTAGCCCCGGGCCTCGAACGTGGCCCGGAGGCCGCCGGAGGGGAAGCTCGAGGCGTCCGGCTCGCCCTGCACCAGATCGCTCCCCGAAAAATTGTAGATCACCCCGCCCTGCCCGTCCGGATTCACCAGCGAGTCGTGTTTCTCGGCCGTGAGCCCGGTGAGCGGCTGGAACCAGTGGGTGAAGTGCGTCGCGCCGTTCTCGATCGCCCAGTCCTTCATGGCGTTGGCGACCACGTCCGCCACCTTGGGATCGAGCGGGGCCCCGTGGTCAATGGTGCGCATCAGCGAGCGGAACACATCCTGGGGGAGTCGCTGGCGCATCAGCTTCTTCGAGAACACGTCGCGGCTGAACAGGCTGTCAACCGGTTCGAGCTGTCCGTTGATCGCGGTGGTCACTGGGTCGAGCCTCGGCGGTTGGGAGGTCCGGATCGGGAGAGCGGAGGGAGCCGTCTCGGACGGGGCGGGAAGATAACGGGAGACCGGGAGCGGCTGTAGGGGAGCGAGGGAGCGCCCGGTCCCGAGCCGGCCCCGGGCCCCTTCGGGCCTTCACCCGGTTCTCACCGTGGCTTCAGATCCGTCTCGCATACTCCCCGTATGACCGCTCCCGGCCCGCTCCGCCGCCGGCTGCAATACCCCGCCCTGATCGGCGCGGGAACGCTCCTCGCCGCCGTGGGGGTCTGGCCCCGGGTGCTGTTGCCGATCGTCTGGAACGTCGTGGTGCCGCTCCTGCCGGCCTCGTTCCTCCTCGCCCCGGATCTCTGGCGCGCGGTCTGCCCTCTTGCCACGGTGGGGCTGCTCACCAACGGCCTGGCCGCACGGCGCCGGCTCTCGGAGGCAGGTGTCCGGCGCGCCACCGTGGTCGGGCTCCTGCTCCTGGCGGTGCTCGTTCCGGCCCGCCACTTCCTCTTCAATCAGGACGCCGGCGCGTTCCTGGCGCTGGTGGGAGCCCTGCTCGTCGTCGCGGCCGCCGGCGGCGCCGTATTCGACGTGAAGGCGGGGTTCTGCAACGCCTTCTGTCCGGTGCTCCCGGTCGAGCGGTTGTACGGCCAGCACCCGCTCCCGCTCCGGCGCGAGACCCGCTGCCTCCCCTGCACCGCCTGCATCCGGAACGGCTGCCTCGACCTCGGGACCGGCGCCATCGGCGCCAGCGGCGGCCGCCACCAGGCCCGGGAGTGGCTCCGCACCGCGACCGGCGTGTTCCTGACGGCCTTTCCCGGATTCATCATCGGCTACGGGAGCCAGCCCGATGTGTCGCTCCACGACGCGGGTCGGGTGTACCTCATCACCGGGGCCTGGACCGCGGCGAGCTGGGCGGTGCTCTCGCTGATCGCGTTGGGGTCGAACCTGGCGTTCGCGCGGGCAGCCCGGGGCAGCGCGGCGCTCGCCCTCGCGCTCTACTACTGGTTCGCCGCCCCGCACGTCGCGGCGACGACCGGCCTCGGGGAAGCCCTGGCAATCGTGATTCGGGCCGGCGGGATTGGACTCGCGTCGGTGTGGCTGTCGACCGCGATCCGGAGCGCCTAGCGCTACCAGTCCCGCCCTTCGCTCCTTCCGGCCCTGGCACGCCGGCCCTCGTGGCTCTGGAGCTGCTCCCGCTCGACCGTTTCCAGCAGCGCCCGGGCCTGGGCCTCGCTCAGCTCCTCCGCCGACTCCCCCTCGCCCGACCCCAGGCCGCCTCCCGCCATCGCGCCGACCCGCTGTTCAGGATTGCCTTCGTACCCGGGCACGTTCTGGTTGCCGCGACCGTAGTCGCCCCGGCGTCCGCGTCCCGCGGACCCGCCGGAGAACCGGTCGTCGGCGAGGCGCCGGAGCGCGAGCTCCAGGTTCCACTTGGCGTCCGGGTCGGCGGGATCGAGCCGCAGCGCCTCCTCGTACGCGGCCACCGCGTCTTCCAGGAGGCTCGCGTCGCCCGGCCGCTCCTCGGCGGCCCGTACGTACGCGTTGCCCAGGTTGTAGGAGAGCCGTGCGGCGGCGAGCGGCGGGGCGCTGGGATAGGCGCGGTAGAGCGCCGCCGCCTCCTCGTAGCGGTGCAGCCGGTACAGCGCGTTGCCGGCCTGGAGCCCGATGGAGGGGTCGCCCCGGATCGCGAGGGAGGCGCGAAAGGCCTCATAGGCGCCCTGGAACTCGCCGGCTCGGTAGCGGGTAGCCCCTCGGGCCGCCTCCCGGCGGGCCTCATCGCAACCGGACACGGCCGCGGGCAGCGCCAGCAACGCGAGGCAGGCCACCCGCCGGGCCACCTCCATCGTGCGGCGCCGCCCCGCCAGCGGCCCCAGCAAGAGCACCCCGAGGGCCAGCGCGAGCGGCCCCTGGAACCGCTCGGCGGGCTCGGTAGCCCGGCCCGCATGATTCGGCCGGGCCGCGAGTTGCGCGAGCGCCTCCCGGAGCGGTGCCACCCCGCGCCCCTCGTCCCAGCGTGCGTACCGCCCGCCGGTGGCGTCCGCGACTCGCCGGAGCGGGTCCTCTTCCAGCCGGGACAGGGCGATGCGGCCGATGGCGTCGCGGTGCCAGGGCTCCGGCGCCTCCGTGCTGTCGGCGGGCACCGGTCCGCCTGACACCGTGCCGAGCCCGAGGGCCAGCACGGGGATCTCGGCGTCGCGGAGTCGAGCCAGCGCGGGCTCCAGCTCACCCTCCGTCTCACCGTCGGACAGGAGCACCACCGTCCGGAAGCCGCGCTCCCCCGTGCGCTCGAACACCCGCGCGGCGAGGGCGAGCGCGGCCGGGATATCGGTCGAGGGATCGCCCAGGTCGTCGGGGCTCGCGGCCGCGAGATAGCGGAGCAGGGCGGCGCGGTCCCCGGTGAGGGGGAGCTGGAGAAACGCGCTCCCGCCGAACACCACGAGACCCACCCGGCTCCCGGGCGACGCCGCGAGGATGGCCGGGACCGCCCGCCGAGCCGCTTCCAGGCGAGTGGTGCCGAGGTCGCTCACCAGCATCGAGCGCGAGAGATCGAGCAGGACCAGCACGTCGCGCCCCGCCTGATCCCGCCACGCCGGCGCCTCGCCCCACTGCGGCCGCGCCAGGGCGACCACCGCCAGGGCGAGCGCGGCGCCGTCCATCCAGCCCCGGCGGCGGACCGCGGCCGGATCGGCCAGGGGCGACATCCGGGCCAGGAGCGCCGGATCGCCGAACCGCTCGAGATCGCGGGCGCGCCGCTGCTCCGCCCGGCGGTACGCGACGGCCACGCCGGCTAGCACCAGCGGTGCCAGCAGCAGCAGCGCGGGGTGAGCCCAGGTCATGGGGCCGCCAGGGATCGGAGCCGGCCCAGTCCCAGCCCCCGCTCGACGCCGAGGAGGAGGAGTGCCGGCAGCAGCACGAGGGGAAACAGCTCGCGATACTGGCGCGTCTCCGGCACCTTCACCTCGACCCGCTCCACCCGGTCAATCTCGGCGAGCACGCCTTCCAGGGCGGCGGGGTCCACCGCCCGGTAGTAGGCGCCCCCGGTGCGCTCGGCGAGGCGTTGCAAGGTCGCCTCGTCCCACCGGGTGAGCCGGGCCGCCGTGCCCCCCACCCGCCACACCCCGTTCAGCATGATCCCGGAGGTATCGCTGCTGCTGAGCCCGATGGCATGAATCCGGATGCCGAGCGCGCGGGCCGCTTCGGCCGCCTGCCCGGGCGTCGGGAGCCCGGTGTTGTTGGCCCCGTCGGTCACCAGCACGATCGCGCTGGCCCGGGCCGGCAGGTCCTTGAGCTGGCTCAGACCGAGGGCGAGCGCGGTTCCGATCGCCGTCCCGTCCGAGATCTGGCCGATGTCCACCTGCTCCAGTGTCCGGACCAGCAGGGCGGTGTCGGCGTTGAGTGGAGCCTGGAGCACGGCGCGCCCGGCGAAGGTGACCAGACCGATCAGGTCGCCGGGCCTCCGCCTCACAAACTCCGCCAGCAGCCGCTTGGCCACCTCCAGCCGGTTGCCCGGCTGAAAGTCCGCCGCCTTCATGCTGCTCGAAATGTCGAGTGCGAGGATGATGTTCCGCGAGCGGAGCGTGAGTTCCCGCACATCGCCGGGTGCCTGAGGCCGGGCCAGCGCCAGGATGAAGAGCACCAGCGCGCCGATCCGGCAGAGCGGGAGCAGCCGCCGCCAGAACACCCTCCGGCCCGGCGCGTCGGCCACCCAGGAGAGCACCGGGAACCGCACGTGCTCCGGTGGCGGGCTCCGGCGGCCCACCCAGAGCCGGAGGCCCAGCCCGAGCGGGATCGCGAGGAGCAGGAGAACCCAGGGATCAGCCAGCCGCACGAGGGGCTCCCGCCGCACCGCTGCTCCGGTGCCACTCGTCGAGGACCGCCCGTGCTTCGGCGAGGAACCGAGCTGCCGCCGCCTGACCCGGGCGGACTCCAGCGAACTTCACCAGGTCGGCCTCGCCGAGCAGCGTACGCACCCGCCCCGTGAGCCCGTTACCGGCGAGCGCGAGCGGCAGGGCCCCGAGGAGTTCAGTGCTGGTCCGGCACCGGGCCGGGAGGCCCTGCGCCTCCCCAAGGTAGTCCCGCAACACGTCGAGCACGGCCTCGTAGTGCCGGTCCACCGCGCCGCCGCTCCCATCCTCCAGCTCGGCGAGGCGGGCAAGCGCCCGTCGGTAGGGATCGGGTCGGGGAGCCGGCGCGAGTACGGCCTGACCTGCCGGCGCCGGCGGCGCTCTCCGGCGCACCCACCACACGGCGCCGGACCCCGCCGCGGCGACCGCCAGCACGGCGGCGAGCGCGAGCCACGGCGGGCGGCGGGGTGGTTCGATCTCCTTGATGTCGCGAAGCGAGGGAGAGCCGCCGCCCAGGGTCGGCACGATCTCCACCCGGCCCGGCTCGCTCACGACCCCACCGCCCAGCATGGCCGCACCGCGCCGGAATGGAAGGCGAAACGGCGGCAGGACCTGCGAGCCAGGCCGGTAGAACGCGACGTAGAGTTTCCCCCGCCAGGTACCGTCCGGGGAGCGCACGAGCGAGTCCGCCCCCGCGAGGCGAAACCCTTCGGGGAGCGGCTCCAGGGCCTCCGGTGACGGCGCCAGCTTCACGTCCTGCGGGTGCGGGTACCAGCGCACCGTGAGCGGGACGATATCGCCCACCGTCGCACTGTCGCGATCGGGGGTGACCTCCAGCCGCTGCGCGGAAACGCACACGGGCAGGACGACCAGACCCGCCACCAGGGACGCAAGCCCCGAAGCTCGCCTCGGGAACGAGCGACCCACCGCCTTCGGCCCGCCGCCACTCGACCGGGGGGCGCCCTCGAGGAATCCGCCCCTCATGCCACCCGCCCCACCTGTTTCTGGCGCCGCCGGAAGAAGGCCAGCAGCGGCTCCGCGTAGGTCCGGTCGGCGTCGAGCGGGAGGTGGTCTACCCCATGCCGGCGGAGCAGAGCCGTCAGCGCGGCATCCTGTTCCCGGGCCCGCTGCGCCAGGCGGGCTCGCACCGCGGGGTCGTCGCTGTCCACCCAGGTGAAGCGACCGGTCTCCGGATCCGCGACGGGAATGAGCCCCACCGCCGGCAGGTCGCGCTCCCGGGGGTCCCGGAGCTGGATCGCGATCACGTCGTGCCGCCGCGCCAGCCGGCCCAGCGCCTCCTCGAATCCGGTCGCCAGGAAATCGGACACCACGAACACCACCGCCCGGCGGCGGAGTAGCGGGTCGAGATAGGCGAGGCAGGATCCCAGGTCGGTTCGCCCCCCCCTGGCCACGCTGGTGAGGAGCTCGGCGACGAGCCGCATGGCGTGGCGCCGCCCGCGGGCCGGGGCGATGAATTGCTCCACCCGGTCCGAGAAGCAGAGCAGGCCGACCCGGTCGTTCGAGCGCGCGGCGGCCAGCGCCAGCACGGCGGCGACTTCCACGGCGAGCCCGCCCTTGGTGCGCACCCGGCTGCCGAACCCCATGGATCCGCTGAGGTCCACCACGAAGAGCACCGTCAGCTCCCGCTCCTCGTGGTACCGTTTCACGTAGGCCGAACCCAGGCGGGCGGTGACGTTCCAGTCAATGGTGCGCACGTCGTCGCCCGGCTGGTACTCCCGGACCTCGGCGAACTCCACCCCGCGGCCCCGAAACGCGCTCGAGAACTCCCCGGCCACGAGATCGCGCACCAGGTGGCGGGTCGTGATCTCGAGCCGCCGGACTTCGTTAACGACCTGATCGGGACGAGTCACCCCTTCACGCACCACCGGTCACGGCTTCCCCGCTCCGAAGTACGCTCATGGCACCGGCACCCGGTCCAGCAGTGTTCCCAGGAGCTGGTCCGCCGTCACCTGCTCGGCGTCGGCGCGGTAGGTGAGAATGAGCCGGTGCCGGAGCACGTCGGGTACGAGCGCCTTGATGTCGTCCGGGGTCACCCAACCCCGACCCTCCAGGAACGCGTGCGCCTTGGCGGCACGAAGGAGGAAGACCCCGGCCCGCGGCGAGGGACCGAATTCGACGTAGGGCGCGAGCTCCGGAAACCCGGCGGGGGCCGGATGGCGAGCCGCGCTCACCAGGTCGAGCACGTACTCCTTCACCCGGCCGTCCACATAGACCCCCCGCACCATGTCCCGCGCCCGGATCACGTGGGCGAGGTCGGTCACCGGCCGGGCGGTGGGCTCCGCCCCTTCCGTCATGCGGTCCAGCATCTCCCGCTCATCCTGCCGTTCCGGATAGGTGACCAGGAGCTTGAACATGAACCGGTCCACCTGGGCCTCGGGGAGCGGATAGGTCCCCTCGTGCTCGATGGGGTTCTGGGTGGCCAGGACCAGGAAGAGTTCCGGCAGCCGGTGAGTCTGCCCGCCGATCGTCACCTGCCGTTCCTGCATCGCTTCGAGGAGGGCGCTCTGGACCTTGGCGGGCGCGCGATTGATCTCATCCGCGAGCAGGATGTTGGTGAAGACCGGCCCGCGCTGCACCGAGAAGTCGCCGCTCCGCTGGTTGTAGATCATCGTGCCGATGAGATCGGCCGGCAGCAGGTCGGGGGTGAACTGAATCCGGTGAAAGTCGCCGTGGATGGTGGCCGCCAGCGTCCGGACCGCGAGCGTCTTGGCGAGGCCCGGGACGCCTTCCAGGAGCACGTGGCCGTCGGCGAGCAGGCCGAGGAGCAGCCGTTCGATCATCGCCTGCTGGCCCACGACGACCTGACCGATCTCGGTCAGGACTTCGCGGATCCGACGGCTTTCGTCCGCCAGAGCCTGGGCGGCGGGAGCGGAGACGGCAGGCGACCGGGATGGCGCCGGAGAAGCGGAAGAAGACACAGGCTAACCGTAAAGGTGGTGGTACCGATCACACCAACGTTCGGACGAGGCGAGGCACGCTGCCCGAGAGCGCGGCGGGACGCGGCGATCAGGCTCCGCGCCGACCCCGGCCGGACGGCCGTCACGCGAGCGTGATCCGGCCATCGATGGCGTGATCCACTCCCAGAGACTCCAGCCGGAGCGAGGCCCGGGCATTCAGCACTTCGTTGCCCTTGAGCCGTCCGGTCCGCACCGCCTCGGCGACCGCGCGCTCGATCTCGCGCTGTGCTGTGACCCCGAACTCCTTGAGAAACTTCCGGATGCTCAGGTTGAAGGCTTCCTCGTTCATGGGTCCGCCCTCCAGTCGTCTATCCAGATCCCCCCATCCCTTCGCTCCGCGCCGCGCCACGACCGCCCCCGAACCGGCTCGGCCCCGGCGGCACGCTCCCGCCTCCCTCAGGGGTCCACCGTTTGCGGTCGCGAGCACCGACCCCACTGGTCCGGTCGCTCCCGCAGGGTGCGAACCCGCCCCGTTCATTATAGGCACCCGGGCGCCGGGTCACTACCGGCGCCAGCGGGCCCTGCCCCCGACCCGCGCGTGGCACCCACCCGTGTCGGCCGCCCCTGTCCCCACCCTTCCCCTCCCTCTAGCTTTGGGAGTGACCGGGCTGCCGAGCGCACCCGGGCGCCGTGCATGATCGCCTCCGAGTTCGTCGCCCGCACTCGCCATTGGCACCGCCTCCCCGACGGCCGGGTTCAGTGCGATCTCTGCCCGCGGGCCTGCCGCCTCCACGAGGGCCAGCGCGGGCTCTGCTTCGTGCGGGCCTGTCAGGACGGGGAGATCGTCCTCACCACCTACGGCCGCTCCAGCGGCTTCTGCGTGGACCCGATCGAGAAGAAACCGCTCAATCACTTCTTGCCCGGGAGCGCGGTGCTCTCGTTCGGCACCGCCGGTTGCAATCTCGGCTGCAAGTTCTGCCAGAACTGGGACATCAGCAAATCGCGGGAGATCGACACCCTGGCCGATGCGGCGACGCCCGAGGCGATCGCGGCGACCGCCGAGCGGCTCGGCTGCCGGAGTGTCGCCTTCACCTACAACGATCCGGTCGTCTTCCACGAGTACGCCATGGACGTGGCGGACGCCTGCCGGGCCCTCGGGATCAAGGCCGTCGCGGTGACGGCCGGCTATGTCTGCCCCGCGCCGCGCGCCGAGTTCTACCGTCACATGGACGCCGCGAACGTGGACCTGAAGGGGTTCACCGAGCGGTTCTACCGCGAGACCTGCGCCGGCCATCTCCGGCCGGTGCTGGAGACGCTGGAATACTTGAAGCACGAGACGGCCGTCTGGTTCGAGATCACGACGCTCCTGATCCCGGGGCTCAACGACAGCGACGCGGAACTCGATGCGCTCACCCGGTGGGTGGCCGAGCGGCTCGGCCCGGACGTCCCGCTCCACTTCACGGCCTTCCACCCGGACTGGAAGATGCTGGACCGTCCCCCCACGCCGCCGGCGACCCTGGCCCGCGCCCGGCGGATCGGGCTGGCCAACGGGCTCCGCTACTGCTACACCGGGAACGTGCACGATCCCGAGGGCGGCACCACGTTCTGCCACGCGTGCGGCGCCTCGCTGATCGTACGGGACTGGTACGAGATCCGGGCCTGGCATCTGACCGACGACGGCCGCTGCCCCGGCTGCGGGACCCCCTGTGCGGGGGTCTTCGCCGGACGACCCGAACGGTGGGGCCGGCGCCGGCTCCCGGTCAGATTGAGTGCCTGACATCCGGCCCGGAGGCCAGCCGGGGAACCCCACCGATGCCTCGTGCCCCCGCCTGGGTCGCTCCGGCCGCCGGGTCCCTGCGGCGGCGGGCGGACCTCCAGCCATGAGCCAGCGCCCGGCGGCCGTGGCCGGCCGTTTCTATCCTGACGAGCCCGGCGACCTGCGGGCGGTCGTGGAGGCCTGCCTCGCGGGGGTCCCGGCGGAGCGGCTCGCCGCCCGCGCGGCCATGGTACCGCATGCCGGCCTCGTCTACTCCGGCCGCTGCGCCGGCGCCGTGCTGGGCCGGCTCGTCTTGCCCCGCCTCCTCGTGATCCTGGCCCCCAACCATACGGGGTGCTGCGCCTCGCCCGGCGCCAGCCTCTGGCCGGAGGGCGCCTTCGAAACCCCCCTGGGGCCGGTGGCGGTCGCGAGGGAGTTCGCGGCCCGCCTGACCGAGCGCTGCGAGCTGGTGGCGCCGGATCCCCTCGCGCATGCCGCCGAGCACGCCATCGAGGTCGAGCTGCCGTTTGTGCGGCTGCTCGCCCCGGGGGCGGAGATCGTTCCGCTGGTGCTCGCCTGGGACGACTGGCCCCGCTCCCGCCGCCTCGCGGCGGCGCTCGCCGAGCTCATGGCCGAGTGGCCCGAACCCGCCCTGATCCTCGCCTCGAGCGACATGACCCACTACGAGCCGGCCGCCCGGGCGGCGGCCAAGGACCGCCTGGCGCTGGACGCGCTGGCCCGCCTGGACGGCGAGGCCCTGCTCCGGCTCTGCCACCGGCACGGGATCAGCATGTGCGGTCGAGCCCCCGCCGCGGTGGCCATCGAGGCGGCCCGCCGCCTCGGCGCCACGGCTTGCCGGATCGTGGACTACCGGCACTCGGGCCTGGTGACCGGCGACGATCGGCACGTGGTGGCCTACGCGGGAGTCATCGCGACCTAGGCCCCTCTCCGCCGGGGGGGGGGACCGGGTCACCGAGCACTCGGCCCTGCCACCCGCGGCGCGTCACCCAGCGCCGACCGCCTGATCCCTGTGCCTGCCCCGGATTGACGGGGCCCTGCCGTCCGGCCATCCTAGGTCATGCGATGGCTCCGGCTGGACAGCATCCGCCAGCGGTTGTTGCTCTTCGCGGTGACGGCCACTCTGGTCCCATCGGTGAGCACCGCGTGGATCTCCTACGAGCAGCACCGCCGGGCCTCCGCCGCCCGCATCAGCGACAACCTGGCCCGCGCCAGCAACCAGACCGCCCGGGAAGTGGAGCTGTGGCTCAAGGAACGCCTGTTGGATCTCCGGGTCTTCGCCAGCTCCTACGAGGTCTCGGAGAACCTGGAGCGGGCCCTCCGCGGGCCGGCACCGGCGGCGGGGCGCCTCGCAGGCACCCCGCGGCTCGGCGAGTACCTGAACTCGGTGCGCAGCCGCCTCACAGTGTATCAGGATCTGTTCGTCATCGATCTGCGAGGCCGGGTGGTGGCGTCCACCGGCCGGAGCGTGCCTCCGCTCCCCGGCAACTGGCAGACCGATCTCGCCGCGAACAACTTCCTGGTCGTCGAGAGCCCGCGGGACCCGGCGCCGGGCCCGGCCTTGATCACGGTGGCAGTGCCCGTCTCCGGATCCGGCGCCCGCCTGCTCGGCGCCCTGGGTGCCACCCTCGATCTCGCCGCGCTGTCCCCCACCCTGGAGCGCGCCCGCCCCGACACGGCAGGCCGGATCTTTCTGGTCGCTGAGGACGGTGACGTCATCGCGGCTGCGGGTTGGACAGGCGCTGGGGTGCTCTCCCTGGAACCCGCAGCGGCCGCCGACCTGCGAGCTCGGCTCGAGACCCAGCGTGCCGCGGAGTACACCAGCGTGGACGGCCAGCGGGTCATCGGCCGGGCCCGCGCTCTGGAGCACCCGCCCTGGCTGGTCGTGGCCGAGCTGCCCGCCGACGAGGCGTTCCGGGAGGTGAACCGGCTCCGAAACATGACCATGCTGGTGGTGCTGGTCGTGCTTGGGGTCGTCGGACTCGCCGCCTGGCACCTGGCCCACCTCATCGTCCGGCCACTCGATTCGCTCACGGCCGGCGCCAAGAAGGTGGCCGGCGGTGACCTCTCGGTGGACTTGCCGGTCATCGGTGGCGGCGAGGTGGGGTATCTCACCAAGGTCTTCAACAACATGGTCGCCCGGGTGCGCGAGAGCCGCCAGGAGCTGGAGCGGCTCTCCATCACCGACAGCCTCACCGGCCTTTATAACCGGCGGCACCTGATGAACAGCCTGGAGCAGGAGGTCCGCCGGGTGAAGCGCCAGGGCGGTACCTTCGCCCTGCTCATGATGGACATTGACCACTTCAAGCGGTTCAACGACACCCACGGCCATCAGGCCGGGGACGACGCGTTGATCGGCGTGGCCGGCGCCATCCGAGGCAGCCTGCGCGAGGTGGACTGGGCGGCGCGCTACGGCGGGGAAGAGCTGGTCGCTGTGCTCCCCGATACCGGGCTCGACGGCGCCGCGGAGGTGGCGGAACGGATCCGGAGCCGGCTGGCCGACGCGGAATTTTCCGGAGAAAAGATCACGCTCAGCATCGGGGTGGCCACGTTTCCCGACTGCGGCGACACGCCGGAGGCGCTGATCGCAAGCGCGGACGCCGCGCTCTACCAGGCCAAGCGGGAAGGCCGGGATCGCGTGGTACGGGCCCGGCGGCGCAAGACCCGGGAAGTGCGCTCGCGCTGAGCGCGGCGCCGGGCCCGGCCCGCTGCGTCAGCGCCTCCGGGCCGTCCACCCGAGCCGGTCCATGAGACTCAGGGTCCGCGCCGCGCCACCCGGCTATAGATCACCCAGCCGCCGCGGCCGGCTTCGTCCACCACCCGCACCCACTCGCCCACATACGACACGCCGGTGAGCGGGGCGCCGGCGTCCAGCGTGACGAGGATCCGGTAGCCGGTCCCGGGGCCCTCGCGGAGGTTGGTGCGCCCCGTCACCGTGAGCCTGAGGGGGAGGGCGAAACGTGCTTCCCCGGGCCGCAGCGCAACCCGGTCCGCGCCCCGCCATCGGCCGGTCCCGCTCACGGCGATCGCCTTGGCCTGGTTGGCGAGGTAGAGCGCGCCGCCGTAGTTCTGCTGGTTGAACTCGGCTGCACTCATGTCCAGGAGCCGCTTGGCCTGCTCCAGCTCCGGCACGGCCTCCGAGCCCGCCGCCGATCGGAGCGACTGGAGCGCGATCTCGGCCTCCGCCATCGCGGAAGCGGCTTCGGCCCGCGTGGCCAACGTCCTGAGCTTGGCCATCGAGCGAACCACCTCGCGCCGCGCCTCGTCCAGCCGGGACTCGAGCTCCTCCACCTCGGCCTCCTTCTCCAGGAGCTGGAGCGCGAGCCTCGTGGCCCGCTGCTCGAGCTCGGGGTCGGTGGCGGGGATCCGGACGGTATCGACCGCGCGAGCCCCCGAGTCGGGCGGCGGTGGTGGCACGGGAATCACCTCGGAACGCGCGGCGCTGCCGCGGCACGCCGCGAGGGCGACCAAGAGCACGAGCATCGGCGAGCCGCACGACCTTCCCTGCCCGCGCACGCTGAACCCTCCGAGAGGGGGAAGCCGGAGGAACCGCTTCACCTCGAACGTAGGGGGCGACAACCCCGGGCTCAAGCGCCCGCGATTCCGGGCCGCCCGTGCGGCGACCCCGGGACCGGGGCTTCCGCCGATGGTACCGAGGGCTTCCACCGAAGACACCGAGGGCACTGGGAGGATCCACCGAGGGCGCCGAGGGAACGCGAAATCGGCGCTCGGGCGTTCGGCGCCACGCTCGGTATCATCGGTGTTTTCGGCGGGCCCACACTTGGTATCATCGGTGTTGTCCGCAGACCCACCCTCGGTGTCATCGGTGGTCTCTGCGGACTCGGGTCGACAGAAGGACGCCGAGTCAGTGGGCGGCAGAGAACGCCGGCACTGGCCGCGGAGAGGCGCTACTCCACCACCATGAGGCCCACCATGCCCCCGGTGTCGAGTTCGCGCACCGCGACCCCACCCGGCACCACCCATTCGATCCCGTTGACGAGGAGCGTGAATCGGTGGATCCCCCGCGGCACCGCGAGTACCCCTTCCCAGAGATCGCGCCCCGCCGATCGAAGCGGCACCGGCTCCCAGTCATTCCAGTCACCCGCGATGGCGAGTGCCCGGGCGCCCGGCATGCGGAAGCGCACCACCACGCTGTCCCCGCACCGCTCGGGCCTGAGCGGGGCCAGAGCCCCCGATCGCACGGGTAGCGCGGCGCGCCTCGGGGTGAACCACCGGAGCCCGGCCGTGAGGTACCGCGTGCCTGGGAGGCCCTCGTACGGCTCCGGGAGATAGCTGCCGCCTCCGGCCTCGATGGCCAGAGTGGAGAGCAGGGCCACCTGCACCGAGGCGCCCGCGGCGGTGCGGGACGCATAGCGCTCGCTCACCCGACCCAGGACCCACGCGGAGGCGGTCACCGGACCTCGGCTGACCGTCACGCCACCGCTCAGATCGGTGAACCACGCGCCCAGGAAGCGAGTGGGCTCGGCGAGGATGGCTGCGCCCATGGCCCTCCCCTGCCACCACAGCCGGGCGCGGGTGTGCAAGGCGGTCACCGAGGGCTGGTCCGCGATCCACCCGGCCGACGGACCCCCACCGAGCCCGATGCCCCAGCTCGGCGCCGACCAGACCACCTCGAACACGCCGTGAGCTGCGGCGGACCACCGGTCATCGGTCCGCGTCGTGCCCGACCCTGTCCCCTCGACCGCCATCCGCCACCGGGACAGGATTGACGGCGTTGCGGCCCAGAGGTCGAGCCGGCCCTGGCCCGACCACGCGCCCCGGGGCAGGGAGGCGAGCGTCCCGCCGGCCGAGAAGAACAGGCCGGGAGACTCCACCTGGAGCAGCGGGCTGAGCGACGCGGAGCTGAAGCTGCTCCCGCCGGACGACCGGACTGTTCCCACGCCCGCGGCCACCGAGGCCCGGACTTGTGCCGCGACCGCGGCCGGGAAAAGCAGCGCCAGCCCGCCCGCCACCCTGGCGAGCGACCACCTCCCCCGAAGCAGAACGCGGGGCGACCGTGCCCGGCCGCCCCACATTCGACGCACGCGTACCACGCGGCGCCCGGCTACGGTCTGTGAGCCCCCGATTGCCCCGGACTCACCGGCTTCTTGGATGGGGACGCGGGCACGGCCGGGGTCGCCGGGTTCGCCGGCGTGGCAGGTGTCGCGGCGCCGCCGCCCGAGCTGGGCTGAGCCGGGGTGGCGGGGGTGGCGGGGGTGGCAGGCACGGCCGGGGTCGCCGGGGTCACGGGCCGGCCGTGGGCGTCCACCACTCCCCCTCGGACCGCGGTGGCCGCGTGGGCCGCTACTTTGGCCTTCGCCGTGTCGGACGCCTCCGGCGCCGGCGCCTGCGGGTTCTGCCGGTGCGTGGCGACCTTGGCCTTGGCGGTGTCCGACGCATGCCCGTCGGGTGCCTGCGCGGCGAGAACCCCCGGTGCCGCGATCACCGCGGCAATGATCAGAGCCTTTCGAAACATGGTGCGACCTCCCCTCTCGATTCCACGTCCAAACTTGTCCACCCGACCGGGAAACGTAAATCGGAGCCCAGCTCGGGCCCGGTGACCACGGTCACCGGGGGATGCCAGGTGCCGCGGAGCCTCGTCCCCGCCTCGCCCCAGCCTCCGGGGGAGATCGGAGGCCCGCCGTTCATCCACGGAGGCCGTGGCCCGTCGTTGACAAGCACGAACGATCGTGCTTTTGTGCGCCATGCCGAAAGGCGCGCGGACCCGCCACACCATCCTGCGCGAAGCGGTTGACCTGGCCAGCGTGGTCGGGCTCCAGGGCCTGACCATCGGCTCGCTCGCGACCCACACCGGCCTCTCCAAGAGCGGCCTCTTCGCTCACTTCGGATCCAAGCAACACCTGCAGCTCGCCACGCTCGAGGCCGTGACCGAGCGGTTCCGGGAGGTCGTCATCCGTCCTGCCCTGACCAAGCCCCGCGGCCTGGCCCGCATCCGGGCCCTCTTCGAGAACTGGCTGAACTGGAACGACCAAGCCGGTCCCCGGGGCGGCTGCCTGTTCGCCCAGGCGGCCGCCGAACTCGACGACCAGCCTGGCCCGGCCCGAGAGTACGTCGCCTCGGCTCAGCGGCAATGGCTGGAGTTCCTGGCCGGGGCGGCCCGGCGTGCCATCGCAACCGGCGAATTCCGCCGGACCCTCGACTGTGTCCAGTTCACCCACGATTTGAACGCCATCTACCTCGGTTTTCACCAGGCCCGGCGCCTCCTGCGCGACCCGCTCGCCCGCACCCGGGCGCGCCGGGCGTTTCACCGCTTGCTCGAGGACGCTCGGACCCCATGATCGCACGAGTCCGCAAGCTCGCTTTCCGCTCGGTCGGCTACGCGATGCCGGATCTGGCCGCGCGCTGGTTCGAGGCCGTCCTGCTCACGCCTCGCCGCGCGCCCGAGACCGGCTCGGCCCGGACGCGTACCCCGGGAGAATCGTCTCGGCTTCCCTACGGGAACGGATGGCTGGCGGTTCGCTCGTGGGGCGAGGGCCCCGCCGTCCTCCTGATCCACGGCTGGGGTGCCACCGCCGCCAGCCTCCACGCGTTCGTGGACCCGCTGGTTGCGCGGGGGTTCCGCGTGGTCGCGTACGACCATCCCGCGCATGGGAACTCGGACGGGATGCGGACCAACCTGATCGAATGTGCCGGGGCTGCGCTCCAGGTGGGACGGGCCGCGGGACCCTTGCATGCGATCGTGGCGCACTCCTTCGGCGGCCCCACGGCGGCGATGGCGCTCCGCTACGGGCTTGCGGCCAGCCGGGTGGCCCTGCTGGCGCCGCCGGCCAGCATCATGGAGCTCTCGATGGACCTGGGCCTGGCGCTCGGGTTCCCCCGACACGTGATCGAACGCATGGCCGAGCGCCTGGCGCAGCGATTCCGCGTGGACTGGAGCGAGATCCGTACCGACCGACTGGTCCGGGAACTCTCCCTGCCGCTTCTCGTCGTCCACGACGCCGACGACCGGACCGTACCGCACCGGGACGGCGTGGCGGTGGCCCGGGCAGCCCGCCGAGCCACCCTCCTCACCACCCGAGGGCTCGGGCACCAGGGTATCCTGGGCGATGCGACGCTGATCGAGCGGGTCGTCGGGTTCGTGGCCGAGGACGACTCTCCCCTGCTCGCCCGGGCGGTCTGAACCCGCTACCGGAACTTCTCCCCGGTGATCTACCGGCTCCTCGCCGACCTCCTGGTGGTCCTCCACCTGGGCTTCGTGCTGTTCGTGGTGCTGGGAGGCCTGCTGGTGCTGCGCTGGCCCCGCGTCCGGTGGGTCCATCTCCCGGCGGCGTGCTGGGGTGCCTGGATCGAGTTCGCCGGATGGATCTGTCCGCTCACTCCGCTCGAGAACCGGCTTCGGGCCAGGGGCGGCGAGTTAGGCTACAGCGGCGGTTTTATCGAACACTACGTCCTGCCTATCCTTTACCCGGCCGGTCTGGATCGTACGGTGCAGCTCGTCCTCGGCGCCCTCGTGATCGCAGCGAACCTCGCGATCTACGCCTCGGTGCAACGGCGGGTCCGCGACCGCCGAGGGCCCCCGGCCTGACTCCCGCCCACGCCTCCACCGCCGAACGGAGCGGCGCCCTCGGCGCCCCCCCGTGCGGTCGGCGCCCTCGGCGGACACCTCCTCACGCGGGCGGCGCCGCCGAGACCTCGCTCCCGGCCGGCACCACGGGCCGGATACCGCGCCGGAGCGCATGGGGTTCTTGAGTATCAGGCGATGAGGCCAGGTAGGCGTTGGGGTCGTGCATGAGCGCCCCCGCCGGAAGGTACGCGTACAACGGCCCCAGATCGCGCCGCACCCGGGCCTCGTAGAACGCCGGCAGCCGGTCGGTCCGGCCCTCCATGAAGTCGCGCACCGACCGGTCAGTGTCGAGCAAGCGGCGCATCATCCGGTGGTAGCGGATCCGTCCGAATCCCTCGGAGGACACGGCCCGCAGGAAGTTCATCCAGCGCGGGATCGTGGTCCGGGTCGCCACGAGCCGGCGCCCGATCGCCTTCCAGGAGAACGAGTGCGCCGAGACGTCCACCACGTGGTCGTAGAAGGCGGGCCACGTGTAGTTGAGCGGCCGCACGTTCATCGCGTGGTTGTTGTTCAGAAAATGGAACGGAAACGGAAGCACGCGCCCCGCCCGCTGGTAGGTCAGGTTGAGCGGGGCGGCGCGCCCGAACGCCGAGAGCAGCGAATAGGCCGGGAAGGCAGCCGGACAGAGGTCAATGAACCGCTTGGTGAGCTCGAACGGCTCGGATCCCGCGTCGCTGTCCAGCCCTAGCACGAAGTTGGTCTGGATGTAGGGGATGTAGCGGAGAATCAGGTTCACGTGCTCCGCGACCTGCCGGAGCTTCTCCTCGCCCGTGCGGCGGGTCTTCGACTTGTTGCCCAGATCGTACCACGACTCGATGCCGGGCAGGATGGCCTGGAAACCGTTTCGCCGGAGCCGCTGGAGGTTGGGTTCCGACAGGAGCGAGAGGCTGCTCTCGGCGATGTGGCGCATCCCGCCGGGGGGCACGGCGTCCTCGATGGCCGACAGGTAGTCATCGAATCGGACCCCGAAGTTCGGGTCGTGCCAGGCGACGATCGGATTCCTGAATTTGGTCCGGATGAACCGGAGATCCTCGCGGAGCTGCTCGAACCCCAGCGGCTGATACGGGACGGTGGAGTCGATGCAGAAGCTGCAGGTGTAGGGACACCCCAGGCTGCCGAGCATCGGGACGATGCGGATGGCCGGTGCCTTGGCCAGCGTGGCCTCGACGAACTTCCAGCGCTCCTCCAGGCCCGGGAGCTGGTCCGGCTGCCGTGGGGCGCTCAGGAACCGGCCCCGGGGCCGCTCGGGCACCGGATCGCGAAGCACCGCGTCCACCACGGCCCGATCGGTGAACCCGAGCACGTAATCGAAGTACTGGACCGCGTCTTCGGGATAGCAGCGCGCGTGCGGGCCGCCCAGCACGGTCACGGCTCCGCGCTGTTGGAACAGGTTGCTCAGCGCATAGGCCAGTTGCGCCGACTGGGTGAACGCCCCGATGAAGAGGAGATCGAGATCCGGCGCGAGTTCCCGGGTGATGTCCTCCATCCCGGTATAGCAGACGAACTGCACCTCGTGACCTGCCTGCTCGCACCAGACCCCGACCACCTGGGGCATGATGCTGGCGAGGTTCGCATTCATGACCCGCCCGTAGAGCGAAGGATTCGGGCTCTTGGTGACGAGGTCGAGAATGCCTATCCGAAGGCGCCGCATGAGTCCTCGGTCGTGAGGGAGCAGCCGCTCGGCGGCGAGACTGGGGATGCCGGGCGGACAGTGAGCCACCCCCGGCAGGGGACAGGAGGAGGCGGGAAACTCGATCCTTGAATATAGCCTGGGCTCCCTGCCCGCGCTTGCCCCCTGCCGCACCCCGCCGCCGTCGCACCCTTGCACCCGGGGGAAGCGCCGCGGCGACGCCTCGCCTCGCTGCCACCGCTCCGCCCAGCCGCCTCAGGCGGCGAAGAATCCGCCTCCCTCCCGTGTCCGAGCTGGTGGAAACACAACACCACCTTCGCGACGCTGAGGTTGAACGATGAGGGCTCCGACCATTCTCCCCGCACTCGGCGCGATCCTGGGCACCTCGCTGTCGCTGACCAGGGCAGCTCCGGCGCAGACCCCCGCCGAGCAGGCGCTCGTCAACGCCGCGGCGGACACCGCCACGGTCGTGCACCCCGGCCCCACCACGGGCGGGATCGATCCCGCCTTCGCGTCGCTGGGTCGTACCACGTGCCGTTCATCCGGGATCAGGTCGTCGCGATGACCTCGGCCGGTGACACCCTGTGGGTGGCCGCTCGCGGCCTCCCGCAGAGTACCGAGGATCCTCGCTTCGAGGTCGCCGAGGGACGCGTGGTGATCGCCTATCACCCGGTCAATCTCGGAGCCGTGATCGGCCCCGATGGCCACCTCTATGTCCTGAGCACCGCCGGGGAAACCACTCGCCTCGGCCGGCTCGATGTCTTCGATCGCGCAACCGGCGTGCTGCTCCGGTCGGCCGAGCTTCCGACCGCGCTGCCCACGCTGGCCGCCGACCGGACGGGCCGGGTCTACATCCTCGATGAGCGGGCCCTCCTCACGGGCACGCATCCCGGGCACCGCGAACCCCTGAAGCCCTTCCGGCTGGCATCGCTGCGGGGGGGGCAGGTCGCTCTCGACGTGTTGAGGGGCAAGGTGGTGCTGCTCGACTTCTGGGCAACCTGGTGTGCGCCCTGCCGCGAGGAACTCCCCACCCTCGCTCGGTTGGAGCGCGAGGTCGCCGATTCGGATTTCGTCTTTCTCACCGTGAACGAGGATGAGGACAGCGCCGCGGTCCCGGGGTTTCTCGAGCGCCTGGGTCTGAGCTTCCCGGTGCTCCTGGGACGCGGCCGGATGCGGGACGAGTACCACTACCCCGGCTTGCCGCACACGGTCCTGCTCGACCGGGACGGCCGAGTGGTCCGCCGGTGGTCCGGCTACCTGGACGAGGCTCGACTGGCAGCCTTGCGAGGCGCCCTGCAGGCCGAGCTCCGTCTGGGCGCCGAGACCGGCTCGGGCCACCCGGCGCACCACGCGCACTGACGGGTCCGGCGGCCGGCCGCCGGGTCGAGGGCCCTAGCGCACCTCGTGGATCCGGATCTCGAAGCCGCCGTCGTCGAACCGCCGCACCAGGGGAAAGCGCCGCCAGAGCGCCTCGTACTGGGCGATACGCTCCCGGTAACGATCGGGCTCCCGGAAGTATCGTCCGTACATCCCCTCGCTGAACACGATGTACCGGATGCCCTTCGCCACGTACCATTCGGCGGGGAACTCGACCGTCCGGCGCACCCCCTCCACCTGGAAGCGCTCGGGGGAGACCCAGGGGGAGAACGCTTCGATCGCGATCCGGCTTCCGGCCGGGAGGTTCTCGGCGATCCAGACCCGGGCCGTCTCCCGGCTGTCCACCGTCCGGATCTGGCGGTTGAACCCGAGGCTGTTGACCAGCGGCACCGCGATCCCGGCCCCGCCGAAGCCGATCACCGCCACGGCGCCGAGCGCCCGGACCGGCAGTCGGAACGCCGGATCGCGGAGCCGGCGGGCCCACGCCACGACCAGTTCCGCCGCCAGCAGGAACGCGAACGGCGTGAGCGGGAGGAAGGTCCGGCCGTTCCGGACCTTGAAGACCGAGATGAAGAGGTAGTAGACGACCGGGAAGCTCGCGAGCAGGAAGCGCCGACTGTCGCGCCTGACGAGCGCGATCGCCCCGGCCACGAGGCCGAGCAGGGCGAGCGGGCCTTCCTTGGTGAGCGCGTACTGGAGATACCAGAGGGGGGCGCTCCCCTCCAGGCCTTCGTGGCCGGTCGAATAGTGGTAGGCTTCGTAGCCGGCCCCGGTGACGAAGTTGAACGGATCGAACAGGGCGTACGGCGTCCCCAGGAAGAACCCCACCGGCACCATGAGCAGGCCGAGCTTCGCCTCCCGCGTGAACGGGAGCGAGCGACCGGAACGCAGCCAGTGGGCCGCGGCGGGGAACACGATCCCCACGACGCCGGGATACTTGCAGGTGATCGCGATCCCGACCAGGAAGCCCGCCAGGAGGTACGAGGCGCGGTCGCCTCGCTCCAAGAGCCGGAGCGAGGCCCAGGCCACGCCCAGCAGGGCTGCGGCGAGAAAGACGTTCACCTCGATGTAATGGCTCTGGACCACCTGCTGGAACGAGACTGCCACGACGAGGGCCGCGACGAGCGCCGCCGTCCGATCGCGCAGGAACCGGCGCCCCACCAGATAGGTGAGGAGCACCACGAGGGTTCCCACCGCCGCGCTCAACAGGCGCCCCAGGACCACCACCTCCGGCGTGGCGATGTGGCCGACTCCCATGACGAGTCGCTCGGGCGGAGCCAGATCCTGAACGCTCGTGAGGCGGCCCGTGGCTTTCCCCCAGAGCACGTACGGCACGTAGAGGAGGGCGTTGGCGTAGATGAGCAGCGTCGGCTTGGCGAAGTAGTGGGGATTGAGGTCGCCGGTCCGGACGATGTTCACCGCCGCCAGGACCTTGCTGGGTTCGTCAGGCTGGTAGAGGTAGGGGAGCCCGAAGCCGATGCCGGTGACGCGGAGCCAGCCGGCGAGGGCGAGGATCAGGGCGAGGGTGAGGGCCGTGATGGGGCGAGCCCACGAGCGGCCGGTCATGGAAGGGGAGGCCGGCGCGGGCACACCCCCCGCAGGGGCGAGCGGCCCGGGCGGGGCCGGACACAGAGGCGAAGGTGCCCGGGCAGGGGGGCCGGAGCGCGGTTTGACATGGGGCCTCAATCTAGACCGGGCGCTCCGGCGCACAAAGGGACAGCCGCTCGACGCTCGGGCCGCTACACCGCGGACTGCGGCCAGGATACATTGCCTCGGCCTCGACGCTCCGGGCGTCTCCCGCCCTCGAGGAACGGGAGGGCCTCGTCGAGCCTCGCCGCCACCGCCGCGGTCCTCGGGCGTTCGGCGTTGCGCCCCGCCTGGCCAGGTCCGCCCTCGCGGAGCCCGGCGCCGCCGTGCTGGGCGACTTGCTCCAGTCCACCGGATCGCCGGCGGACCCACCCTCCTCCCCCTGCGGAGGTCACCATGACTCGACCCGAAGCGCCCGGATGGCGGATTCCGGCCGCCCTGCTCCTGCTCGCCGCCCCGCTCGCCTCCTGCCACGGCGGGACGGAACCAGTCCCCTTCACCGAGACCCTGGACATCGCCGCCTGCGACCCGGCCCAGGGCGGTTTCACAACCACGATAGACAACCCGTACTTCCCGCTGGCGCCGAACGCGCAGTGGGTCCTCGAAGGCGACGACAACGGGACCCGGCTCCAGGTCACCGTGACG
>DATLYZ010000041.1:0-12137 GCA_035574255.1 Gemmatimonadales bacterium
CGTCGGGACCACGAAGTCCACCTCGCGGTTCCGATCCCATCCGGAGAAGACCCTCACTTCCCGAGGTGGAGGCCCACACCGAGGCCGACAGGCCCGTCCACAGGCCGGCGTCGTCAGCATCCCTCCGGGGGGCGCACCTCACGGTGCGGCGCCCTGGCGTCCACGGCGGGCACCGGCAGGCCCTCGCGGGCGAGGAGCGCCGCGTAGTCGCGCCAGACCACCGCGATTACCTCGCGCCGCAGCGTGACACAGCTCGGCAGGTCCGGGTTCTTGAGGTCTGCGAGCTTGACATGAATCACCGGGAACGCCCCCGCCGAGTCGGGGGAAAAGAGATCCATCGGGAAGACGTAGTACCCGTAGTTCGCGACGGCTGCCCCCCCCTGCTACCCCGCCGTTTGCGCCGGCCGCCCGTAGCCGGCCAGGCGTCAGGCGCTCCTGCACCACGGGGCTCACGGCGCAACCGGTCTGGAGGCGTTCCCAGAAGCCTTGCCTGGCCGCTCAACGGGTGGCGCCGCGCCGGCGGTGCGGCGTCCGGCTCACGGCGCGCCGCCCGGTGCGCCGCGGTGGGTGCCGGCGTCCAGCGAGAAGAGCCGGAACGCCGGCGCCTGGTACTCCTTCGGCAGGTACGACTCGGGGATCGTGGTCTGGTTGCCGTCACGCAGCGCGCTGTAGTGCGGCGACATGATCTCCACCCCCGCTTCGTTGAAGGTGTCCTGAATGTGCCGGTGCAGGTCCGAGTAGATCCGCTGCATCTTGTTCGGTGACTCGTTGTACACGTTGAGCTCGTAGGTGACGTAGAAGTCATTGAGCGCCGTCTGCAGCACGAACGGCGCCGGCTCTTTGAGGACGCCCTCGGTGCGTGCGGCCGCGGACAGGAGGAGTTCGTGCACCTTCTGCCACGGCGCGTCGTAGCCGATCGTCACGCTCGTGTGCAGGATGACGCCGCCCTCCTTGGCGGTGGAGCTGTAGTTGGTGATGTGACTGCCGAGCACCATGGCGTTGGGAATGCTGATATCCACGTTCTTCGGGGTACGCACCCGGGTCACGAGCAGCGTGCGCTCGATCACGTCCCCCTCGGTGTCGGCGATGCGGACCCGGTCGCCCACCTTGAAGGGGCGCATGTAGGTAATCACGACGCCGGCGATCACGTTGCTGATCGCCCCCGCCGATCCCAGGGAGACCAGGATCCCGACGAACACCGACACGCCTTTGAAGGCGTCGGACCCCGCGCCGGGGAGATAGGGGAAGATCACGACCAGCGCGAAGGCCAGCACCAAGAACCGGACGATGTTGTAGGTGGGCCGCGCCCATTCCTCGTAGAACCCGCTGAAGCGGATCGTCCCTCGCTCCAACCCGTCGAAGAGCAGGCGGATGAACTTGAGGAGGTAATGCGTGACGGCGACGATCACCGCGATATAGAAGAGATTCGGGATGTACCCGAGGACCGCCCGGCCGACCTGCCGGATCGGCGCTACGGCGTAGCCCAAGAGCGCCGATCCGAAGTTCTCGGTCCAGGGAAAGAAGCGGAACACGAGCGGTACGTAGTAGAAGAGGAGAATCGCGACCACGACCACGCGCAGAGTGCGGGCGGCGGTGATCAGCGCGTCCGTCATCCGCGATGCCGACAGGAGTTCCAGGCGCTGAATGCGCAACGCAGGGATCCGCGTGCCCCGCCAGCTTTCCAGCTTTGCGTAGAGCGCGGGGAAAGCACGGTTGAGGACCTTGAGGATCACGACCAAGACAACGGTTGCAATCAGCGTGAAGAGGAGCCCGAGCGCGACCGTCTTGAGCACGGCCAAGAGCGAGCTCCGCTCCAGGGCACGCGCGATGATCCGGGCGCGCTCGGCGGCGAGCGAGTCTCGGCCGATCCCCGCCCGGGCCGCGTCCGCATCGGTCACGGAGGTGACGATCACGCCGCCCACGGCGATCTGGCTCGTGCCGTCCTCCACGATCACCCGCACCGAGTCGCCGCGGCGCTCTTCGGCGATCTGCGCCAGCCGCTGTGCCACGGCGGCCGCGCGATCCTGGGGGCTGAAGGGACCGAGGCGGGTGTGAATCAGGAACAGCGTGTCCCGCCCGTAAATGACCGGGGCACCCGCTTCCTGCTGGGCGGCGGTCTGGGGAGCGAGATCTTGGGCCCAGGCGCCGGCACTCGGCGCGAGGAACGCGAGCGTCAGGGCAAAGCGGAGCATATCCGAACCCTTTCTATCCCGAATTCGTGCCTAGATTCTTGACGGCCCGCCGGGAGCGGCGGTCTCGCTTTGCACTCCGATACTGAGCCCCCATTGTACTTCCGGAACGGGGCGGCGGGGAGGCGGGCCGCCCTCCACGGCGGGGTGCGGCACCGGCTGCCGGCGGGGTCACAGCTCTCGGGCCAACGCCTCGCGCAGGCGGAGGAGGGAGCAGCCCCCGCCACCTAGCCGTGCCCGTACTGGGCCCCTGTGTCCGCGGAGGGGGACGGAAGGGGCGGCACGGGTGACCGAGGAGACGCAGGGGTGACGGTAGCGGCGCGGAGGCCGGCTCGGTGGGAGAGCGCCACCGCTCCCCTCGACCCCCAGGGGCCTCGGGAATGACGGCAAGCCCACAGGCGGCTATGATTCCGGAAGCACACCAGAGGCAACCCGGTTTACCAAAGGAGTACCGCCCGTGACTCCCCAGACCGCTCCCGAGCGCCCCTCGCCCCAGACCATGGAATATCTCGCCCACCGCCTCGACGGAGCCCGCGACCTCTACCTGCTGGCCCTCGCGCTCGGGACCCGGGGCGAGGGCGCCGCGCTCTTCGGGCGCATGATCCGCGAAGCGCGGATCCACTTCATCGCGGTGATCGAGGAGTGCCGCATCGCCGGACTCGATACGAGCGCCCTCGCCAGCATGCTGGGCAAGATGACGCAGGAACTGGTGGACAGCATCCGCCCCGAGATCTGGGGCCGCCTCGAGCAGCTCATCGCCCAGCGGGCCCGCGGGCACGCAGCGTAGCGGTCGCCCTGGCGCCACGACCGGCACTGGACCCCTGCTTGCGCAGGGGTGACGCCGGGGGTGGCCTCGGCGGTGTGGCGGGAGTCGCCGGAGCCCCCCCCCACGAGTCATGCCTGCGAAAGCAGGCATCCAGAGACGCCGACAGCCCCCTGCCACGACCGGCCCTGGACCCCTGCTTGCGCAGGGGTGACGCAGGGGGTGGCCTCGGCGGTGTGGCGGGAGTCCCCGGAGCCCCCCCACGAGTCATGCCTGCGAAAGCAGGCATCCAGAGACGCCGACGGCTCCCTGCCACGACCGGCCTGGACCCCTGCTTGCGCAGGGGTGACAACCCGTTCCTCACCCCGCTCGGCGTTCACCCCTCGGCGGTCACCCGCAACAACACCTTCCCCGTCGTCCGCCGCCCCTCGAGCGCCCGCTGCGCCTCCGCGGCCTCTCCCAGGGGATACTCGGCGCCGATCCGCACCGTGAGTTCCCCGGCCGCGATCCAGCGGAAGAGATCGCCGCTCCGCCAGAGCAACTCCTCCCGGGTCGCGACATAGTGACCGAGCGAGGGCCGAGTGAGGTAGAGCGACCCCTTGCGATTGAGGAGCTGCGGGTCGAGCGGCGGCACCGGCCCGCTAGACTGGCCGAAGAGCACCAGCATGCCGCGCGGCGCCAGGGCGTCTAGACTCCCGTCGAACGTGGCGCGGCCCACCGAGTCGTACACCACCTGCACGCCGCGCCCCCCGGTCAGGCGCCTCGCGGCCGGCGCGAAATCCTCCCGCGTGTAGACGATCACCGCGTCCGCCCCCGCCGCCCGGGCGAGGGCCGCCTTGGCGTCGGAGCCGACTGTGCCGATCACATAGGCGCCCTGCCGCTTCGCGATCTGCACCAGCAGGAGGCCCACGCCCCCCGCCGCGGCATGCACCAGGCAGCACTCGCCCCCGCGAAGCGGATACGTGGACAGCGCGAGGTAGTGGGCCGTGAGCCCCTGCAGCATGACCGCCGCCCCCAGTCGCGGGCTCACCTCCGGGGGGAGCGGGACCAGCTTCGCCGCCGGCACCACGGCGTATTCGGCGTAGGAACCGAGCGCGTTGGCCCACGCCACCCGGTCGCCTTCGCGAAGGTCCGAGACGCCCTCGCCCAGCGCGACCACCGTGCCGGCACCCTCCTCGCCCAGCGTGGCCGGAAGCGGGATCGGGTAGAGGCCGGTTCGCTTGTAGATGTCAATGAAGTTGACCCCGGCCGCCTCGAGCCTGACCAGCGCCTCACCGGGCCCGGGCCGCGGGACCGCGATGCGCTCGAGGCGGAGCGCCTCCGGGCCGCCCGGCGCGTGCACCCGGATCGCCTGCATGGTTGACGGCTCGCCGCTCATGCGCTAACGGTTACCTGCCCCCGCTTCAGAGGCAAGGTGAGCCTTCCAATGGACCGCCGGTGCCTTCCGTTGCTGTTGGGCCCACTGGGATTCGCCGCCCTGGCCGGCTGCCGCCCTGGCGCCGAGGCTATTGCCACCGCCCGGGTGGACACGCTCCCATCCGGCACCCTCGTCGTCACCAGCGACCGGCCGGTCGGCTGGGGCGATTCGAGCCGCGCTTGGCGCGTGGTCGAGACGCTTCGCATCCAGCCGCCGGAGGGAAGCCCCGGCGAGCTGGTCGAGCCCCTGCACGTCGCCGCGGACGCCGCGGGCCGGATCTACGTCGCCGATCAGAAACCGGCCGTCGTCAAGCAGTTCGATGCGAACGGCGGATTCATCCGGACCATCGGCCGCGAAGGCGCCGGGCCCGGCGAGTTCCGGGTCCCGTTCATCGCCCTGCACGGCGCCGCGCTGGTCGTGCACGACCCGCAGCAGGGACGGACCGCGGTGTTCGACACGGCGGGGAAGTTCCTCCGGAGCTGGGTCTCGTCCTGCTGTGTCTGGTCCGACATCGCGGTGGACACCGCGGGGCTGGCGTACATCCCCACCATGCCCGGCTCCGACAGCGCCCGGCAGCGGGGGCTCGCCTACACCCGCTACCGCCTGGACGGGACGGCGGTGGATACCCTCTACGTCCCGGACCGCGGGGATGATGGGGGGGTCTGGCGCTTCACGAGCGGCAGCGGACGGAATCGGGTCCGGATGACGATGCAGATCCCGTTCGCCCCCGAAATGCTGTTCGCCCTGCACCCCGCCGGCGGCTTCGTCCGCGGGTGGAGCGCCGAGTACCGGATCGTCCGGAGCCCGCGCGGAGAGGACAGCACCCTGGTCCTGACCCGACCCTGGACGCCGGAACCGATCTCCGACGCGCTGCGGCAGGAGGGCATCGAGCGGGTGGTGGCCCACGCCAAGGCCGTGGTCGGAGAGGCCGCGGCTCGCCAGGCGGCCCGACTGGCCGACGTTCCCGGGCAGGCTCCCGCGTTCCAGATGCTCCGCGTGGACCTCGACGGCTACGTCTGGGTCCGACGCTTCGCCCCCGCCGATTCCGCCTGGACCCGCTACGACGTCTTCGCGCCGGGCGGGGCCTGGCTCGGCGCCGTGACGGTGCCGGTGGCCATGCCCGGCTGGGGGCACCAGTTCTTCGGGCGCGGGGCGATCTACGCGGCCATCGAGGGCGAGGACGGGCGGCCGGCGGTGGTCCGCCTGGAGGTCCGGCGGTGAGGCCGGCCGCCTGACCCATCGTCCGGCCCCGCGCCCTCGTCAGGCCCGTCAGGCTCGAGACTTCGCGCCCGCGGCCCCCCGCGCGCACCCGGCCAGTTCCCGGAGCCGCTCCAGCACCCGCACCATCGCCCAGGTGTCGCGCTCGCAATAGGCCAGCAGATCGCGCCGCAACCGGTCCCGGTCCCGCACCTTGTGAGCGACGAAGAGGAGCCGCGCGATCTCGACGCTCGCCACCTGGCCGTCCACGATCGCCAGATCGTCATAGGTCAGGTCCGGCACCAGGGGGTTCAGCACCTGCTTGATGCCGAAGCCCCCGGCGAACCGCGGGTGATAGACGTGCTCCCGGATCACCGGGAGCAGGTCCACCAGCTTCCCCTCCAGCGCGAGCAGGTCGGACGCGAGGTGCGGCAGCCACCCGGCCAGCTCGCGAATCCGGCTCCGCTCGAACGCACTGTAGGTCACGATGCGCTCGGCATCCCGGGTGGCCTCGAGCAGCCGGAGTGCCAGCTCCTCCCGCGGGTCCTCCGGGCCCTCGGCGAGAAAGGCACGGTGGCGATAGGACCTCCCCGCGGCGTCCTCCTGCTCGTGGTAGCTGAACTGCACGGCCACCGCCCGCCACGGCCCCACCCCTTCCCAGACCGGCAGCGCCCGGTTGACCGTCTCGAAGTCGAGGAAGCCCAGCCGAGCCTCGAACGGCCGGAGCGCGTCCCGGAGTCCGGGTTCCACGATCATCTCGCCCCGCCGGAGGGCCTCGCGCTGGCGCCGCTGGATCGGGTCGAGCCGCTGCCGGTCCGGCAGGTCAACCAGGCGGTGAATCCCCTGCTGCACCAGGGCCCACTTCTCCATCCGGTGGGCTCGGTAGAGCTTCCAGATGTGGTGCTCGTCGGTGGGGAAGCAGCGGTCCCAGAAGGGACAACCCCGCTCGATCATCCAGCAATGGGTGCCGGGGCGAATCGGGGGCAACGGCCCCGCGAGGGCGGCAAGCTGCTCCTCGACCATCGCCGGGATCCGCGGCTGGAACGCCTCGACCGGGGCCGTGACGTCGGCCCGGACGAAGAGCGGCCCGGAGTCCGGGTGCCGGTGGTCGGGGTTGAGGTGCATGAGTTCGGCGCGGCGCACGTCCACGCCGGCCCGCCGCGCCACCCAGACCTGGATGGCGAGGTCGGGAATGTGCTCGTCCTTCACCTTGGTGGAGGACTTGACCTCGATCGCCGTGAAGCCCTCGCCGGTCCGCTCGAGCACGTCGATCGCGGCGTACACCCGGTCGGCCACGAAGGTGGCCTCGAACACCGCCGGGGCGCCCGATGCCAGGGCGCGTCTGGTCGCCGCGATCCGGTCGGGGTGGTCGTGCGGCAACTCGATCAGCACGCCGCCCGGAAAGGAGCTCCGGGCCCGCGCGCCAACCTCGGCCCCCTGATCGAAGCGATCCTGGAGCACCGCGTCCACCTGAAGCTCCGGCGCGTCCGGCTCGTGGACCCTGAGCCAGAGCAGTTTCTGGCACTGCCACCCGGCGACGAACCGCGATTTGGAAAGGTTAGGCGACATGCCCGGCCCCGACCGAAAGGACCGTACCGAACCTGGCCGCCCCGTGTGACATCGGTGGCAAGGGCCGGCGCCATCCGGCGACCCGGCGGCAGGTTCCCTCCCCGAGCGGTCCGGTGACGGCCGCCGGATTCCGGCGGCCGCGGGCGGCCGGACCCCGGCGGCCTTTCACCGGTGCCCGACACCGATTCGTGCCGAACCGACCCCCATGCGCCTGGTCTTGATCAGCGACACCCACAATTTCCACCACCGGATGCCGCCGCTGCCGGATGGCGACGTGCTGGTTCACGCTGGCGATCTCACTGGGGCCGGTAGTCTGGAGGAGGTGCGAGCCTTCTTCGAGTGGTTCGCGGCCCTGCCGCACCCGCACAAGGTCGTGATCGCCGGGAACCACGACTTCGCCTTCGAGCGTACCCCGGCCCAGGCGGTAGCCCTGGTCCCCCCGAACGTGGTGTACCTGAAAGACGCTGGCGTCGAGATCCAGGGCCTCACCTTCTGGGGTTCGCCGTGGCAGCCCTGGTTCATGGACTGGGCTTTCAACCTGCCGCGGGGCGGGCCGGAACTCGCGGCCCGGTGGGCCCTCATCCCGGACGGCGTGGACGTGCTGGTGACCCATGGCCCGCCGCACGGGATCCTGGACCGGACGGTGGGACCGCGAGCCTATCACGCCGGCTGCGAGAGGCTGGCGGCGCGGCTCCCCGGCCTCTCCCGGCTCCGGCTCCACGTCTTCGGCCACATCCACGAGGGATACGGGCGCCTGGTCCGGGGGCGTACCACGTTCGTGAACGCCTCGGTCTGCGACGAGCGCTACGTGCCGCGGAACCCGCCGGTGGTGGTGACCTGGTAGCCGCCCGAGGCCACCCGCTCAGCGACCCGGCTCCCGCCGCGGGGCCGCGTGCCGCGGGACCGGGCGATACTCGACGGAAGGCTGCCGCCGCACCGGCTGGGGATAGAGCGCCATGAGCTGGAGAAACTCCCGGGGCATCTCCGAACTCACCTTGAGGCCCAGACGGCGGGCTTCCTCGAAGGTGATGGGGTAGTCGTGGGTCCAGGTCCCGGTCGCGAGCAGGTCCGCCAGCGCCTCGGCGCGCTCCGGCGTCTGGGTCCGGGTGAGCAGCTCCTTCGCGCTGTCGCGGAGCTGCTTGACGGCCTTCTGGCCGACATCCGCGAGGATAAGGGTCTCGTCATCCAGGTCGGCGATCGGCTTCCGGGCCACGACGCTGAGCAGCGACGCCGCGGGATACTGGCCGAGCTGCGGATCCACGGGACCCAGCACGGCGTGAGGCGACATCACGATCTCGTCGGCCGCGAGCGCGATCAGCGTGCCGCCCGACATGGCGTAATGGGGCACGAACGCCGTGACCTTGCCCCGGTGCTGGCGGACGGCCCGTGCGATCTGGAGGGCAGCGAGCACCAGCCCGCCCGGCGTGTGGAGCACGATGTCAATCGGGACCGTGGGATCGGTAAGCTCGCAGGCGCGCAGCACCTCCTCGGCGTCGTTCACGTCAATGTAGCGCATGAGGGGAAACCCGAGGAGACTCATGGTCTCCTGCCGGTGGACCAGCAGGATCACCCGGGAGTTCCGCCGCTGTTCGATCCGCGCCAGGAGCCGCTGCCGCGACGCCTCCAAGAGCCGCTGCCGGAGCACCGGCTGGAGCGCGGTCAGCATGAAGAAGAGCCAGAAGAGATCGCCGAGACCCATGCCGGCCTCCTACCGCGGTTGAAGGGGCAGCCACGCGCCCTCGATCCCGTACTCGTCGGGCTCGAAGCGGCGAGGGGCCCGCCGCCGGGGCAACAGGAACAACCGATGAAGCAGCACGCCGGCCGCGAAGCCGCCCACGTGCGCCCACCACGCGACACCACCGCCCCGCGCCGGGAGCATCCCGGCGAGCGTCCCGGTGAGCACCTGGCTCAGATACCAGAGCACCAGGTACGACGCGGCCGGCAGCTCGAAGAAGAAGGGCCAGAAAAACACCGGAAACATCGCGATGATGCGGGCCCTCGGGAAGAGCACGAAGTAGGCCCCCAGCACCCCGGCGATGGCCCCGGAGGCGCCGACCGTCGGGACCGTCGAGTCCGGGTTGGTGAACCCGTGGGTCAGCCCCGCCACGAGGCCGGTGAGGAGATAGAACAGCGCGAACCGCAGCGGGCCCATCCGCTCCTCGACATTGTCGCCGAAGATCCAGAGCGTCCACATGTTGCCGACGAGGTGGAGCCATCCGCCGTGCAGGAACATGCTGGTGAGGAGGGGCCAGTAGTCGTCGAGCGGCAGCCCCACCCAGACGGCCCAGGCGGGATGGGTATAGCGCGCGGGCACGAACCCGAACCAGTAGAAGAACGACTCGAGCGCTTGCGGATCCAGGCTCAGTTCGAAGAGAAAGACGAGCCCGTTGACCGCGATCAACGTCCAGGTGACGAACGGCGTGCGCCGGCTCGGGATCGTGTCACGGATCGGGAACATGTCGGGCATCCTCGCGGGAGGACCGGGCCGCCCAAGTTAGTCGGGCCGGGGCGCCGGGGTAACCCGGGCGGCCGGAAGGGCCGGATGCCCGCCGCTCGCGGTCGAGACAAGAAAACCGGTGACCGGGGCGGCCGAACCCGCCACGCGTCACCGGTTCCAGCGCGACAGAGTCGGAGGTCGCCGCGCTCCTACCAGCGCCTCCCCCACTCGTGCCGATGCCCGAAAGGAATGATGATCGTGGCGCCGAACCGCGGGCCGTACCACCAGTCCCAGTACCCTGGGTACGGCGGATACCAGCCCCACCTCCAATAGGGGCCATGCCAGCCGGCGTAGCGGCGGGAGTAGGCCCGGTTCGAGACGGTGTAATGGGCCAGATCGTAGTCGTACGGGCCGGCCGCCATCCGGTCCACCAGCTCGAGCAGCGCCGCTTCCGGATCGGGCTCGACGTTCCGGGCGGCGAGGGCCCGGTAGTCCCAGTGCCCGTTTCGCGTGAACTCCTCGAAGCGGAACGGCTGGTCCGCGATCGCCGCGAGCACGATGCCCCTGCCTGCGCGGTCGCTCACGGTGAAGGCCTCGCGATCGCCCCGGCTCCGCACCTCGAACTCCTTGCCTCCCCGGATGGTACCTTCGTCAGTGGGGTCGAGCGGATAGAGGACCCGCACTCGACCGGCGGGATCGGCCTGGAGCACCAGCAGATAGCCGTCGCGGTCCGTCTTGACCTTCACCCTGGCCCGCTCGCCCCGGGCGTAGAAGTCATCGGAGAGTTTTACCCGAACGGGGGGATCGGCACGGGCCGCCGGCGCGGCGGCGACCGCCGGCGGGAAGAGCAGCGCGGCGGCGAAAACCAGCACTGTCATGAACGACCTCCGGCACAGCAGGCCCGGTGTTCGGGCCTCTCCAATTCTAGCAGATTCGCGCCGGCGGGCGGTCGTTGCACCCCTCCTGCTGCCGGGGGTGGAACCCGGTGGCCCCTCGGCCCGGCCCGCACCCGGCCATCAGGCGCCGAGCGCCGCCTGCATCACCACCGGGGCATGATCGCTGGTTCCCAGGTCGGCGAGCACTGCGCACCGCTCGGCCCGCGACGCGACGGCCGGGGTGGCCAGGATGTAATCCAGACGCCACCCGATGTTCCGGGCCCGCAGGTTGCGCCACGGCGGCCACCAGGTGAAGAGGTTGGGATTGCCGGGATCCAGCGCCCGCCCCACGTCCGTCAGGTGTCCGCCGAGGAGTTCCGCGAAGAGTTGCCGCTCCTCGGGGCGCTGGCCTACCGCGCCCGGCTTGCGCTCCTTGGGGTGGACGTCCAGCTCGGTCCGCGTCACGTTGAAGTCGCCGCACAGCACCAGGTCCCGGCCCTGTTCGTGGACCTGTCGCGCCCAGGCAGCGAGTCGCTGGAGAAAGGTGAGCTTCGCGGCGAAATCCTTGCCGCCGTTGGGGACGTACACCGAGGCCACGAGGAGCGGACCCAGATCCGCCACCACGATCCGCGACTCGAGGTCGAAATCCGGATGGCTGAAGCGCGGCTCGCCGGGAAACAACCCTTTCCGGACATGGAGCGAAACCCCCGAGTAGGCGCGCCAGCCGTGCCAGCAGGTGTGATACTCCTCCAGCCGGACCTGGTCGGGGATCTGCGCGGCTTCAGCCTTCAGTTCCTGGAGGCAGACGATATCCGGCCGGTCGCGTTCCAGCCACTCGCGAACCTGGGCTTGCCGGGCCCGAATGCCGTTCACGTTCCAGGTGGCGATCTGCATGGCCGCAGGTCGGGAAGTGCTTCGATACAAGAATAGCGGCTCGGCGGCCGCCCGGGGGCGGCGGCAGGCGTGCGCGGCGGGCAGCAGAACGGGGCCGCCTCGGGAGCGGCCCCGTTGCACGAGATCCCTCGGAGGATCTCGGATAGACCGGCCGGATCGGCCAGTTGCCCCTCCTGGGCTCGAACCAGGACTCTCCTGATCCAGAGTCAGGCGTGTTGCCAGTTACACCAAGGGGCAGGGTCGTTCGAGCGCCCTAAACTACCCAGGCGACGCCGGCCCGGCAACGCCGGGGACCGATGCGCCCGGGCTGCGCCCTGCCCGATCCTCGCCCCTGCCCGATCCTGGCCTCTGCCCGATCCTCGCCGCTGTGCGATCCTCGCAACCCCCGCCCTCTCCGTCACCCCCGCGCAAGCGGGCGTCCATGGGAAGTGGTCTGTCCCCCCGCCGAGCGTCACCCCCGCGCAAGCGGGGGTCCAGGCCGGCCATCTGGATTCCCGCTGCCGCGGGAATGACGAGGGAGTGCCGGCGCAGGGATGACCTGAGAAGGTCGCTCGGGGAGGACCGGGGAGCGACCGCTCTCGCCCACGCACGGTCCGGACCCCGGGCCGGCGACCGCAGGTCCTCCGAACTCTGCTTGCGGGGAAATCGAACGAAAGGGAGGAGTGGAGCTGAGGGGAGTCGAACCCCTGACCTCTGCAGTGCGATTGCAGCGCTCTCCCAGCTGAGCTACAGCCCCGTCAGGGCGGGAAGCTAAGGTGGGGGGAGGGGCTGGTCAACGGTAAACGGTGAACTGCCA
>DATLYZ010000042.1:0-13571 GCA_035574255.1 Gemmatimonadales bacterium
GCGGCCTCCGGGCCGGCGAGGCGATGCACCTGGCCCGGCTCGCCGCCCTGCCGGCCGCGGCACTCCGGGCCGAGCTGGCCGCCCTGCCGGCGCCGCGAGACCGGCCGCGGCCCGGAATCCCCCGACTGGTGGGCCTGATCCTGGTCAGGGACCACGGCGTGACGCTGACCAATGAGCCGGAGACGGCCAAGCCGGAAGGCACCCCGGCCGAGGAGGAAGAAGAATAGTTCCGGCGTGCCGTGACGTGCCGCTCGCCATTGACCCCCCGGCAACCGGGCCGCTACTCTCCGCCATGCCCGACATCCACGCCGTGCTGTTCGACCTCGACGGCACGCTGATCGACTCGATTGGCCTCATCCTGGCAAGCTACCGGCACACCCTCAGCGCCCACGGCCTCCCCCCCGCGGGCGACGCCGAATGGCTCCGCGGCGTCGGCCGCCCGCTCCGCGTCCAGCTCGGCCCCTGGGCCAGCGACCCCGCCGAGCTGGAGGCGATGGTCCGCACCTATCGCGAGTACAATCTCGCGAATCACGATCGCATGGTCCGGGTCTTCGACGGGGTGCCGGAGCTGGTGCGCCGGCTGCGCGGGGGCGGCCGCCGCCTCGGGGTGGTCACGAGCAAAACCCGCGACGGCGCGCACCGGGGGCTCAGGCTGGCCGGGATCGAAGACGCCATCGAGGTCATGGTCTGTGCCGACGATGTCGTCCACCCCAAACCCCACCCCGAACCCGTCACCCGGGCCGTGACCGCGCTCGGCGTCGAGCCGGCCCGGACGCTCTACGTGGGGGACAGCCTCCACGACCTCCACGCCGGCCGGGCTGCCGGCGTGCTCACGGCCGCAGTTCTCTGGGGGCCGTTCGGGCGGCAGGATCTGGAGCCGGGCGCCCCAGACTTCTGGTTCGAGCGGCCGGAAGAGGTCCTGGAGGTGGTGACCGGCGAGCGCTGACCCGCCATCCTCGAGACGCGGGACATCCCGGCACCGGCCCGGGTCCCCGCGTGCGCCGGCTTGCCCCGGCCCCCGGGCCGGCTATCTTCCCCCGCCGTTACACGCCCGTGACAATCCCCGAACGCCCGCCCGGAGTCCGATCGTGCGGTTCCTGCCCCGAGACGAGCGCTTCTTCGACCTCTTCACCCGGCTGGCCGAGCGGACGCTGGAGGGGGCCAGCCGGCTGGAGGATCTGCTCAAGGCCGAGGCGGACCAGCGCACCCCGCTCGTGGACGCGATCAAGCGGATCGAGCACGAATGCGATGAGATCACCCACGAGTTGATCACCCGTCTCGACCGGAGCTTCATCACCCCGCTCGACCGGGAGGACATCCACGCGCTCGCGTCGGGCCTGGACGACGTGATGGATCTGATTGACGGCCTGGCGCGCCGTTCGCAAATCTTTCACGTCGGCCGGGCGCCGCAGGGTGCCATCCTCCTCGCCGACGTGGTCCGCCGCGCCGCCGAGCAGCTCCTCACGGCGGTGCGCGGGCTGGCCCGGCACGGCGATCGGACCGTCCTCACGGCCTGCATCGCGGTGAAGCGGCTCGAAGAGGAGGGGGACTCGCTCTACCACGAGTGGCTGGGCAAGATGTTCGAGGGGTCGCCCGACCCGGTCCAGCTTCTCAAGTGGAAGGAGCTGTACGACAACCTCGAGCGGACGCTGGACACCGCGGAGGACGCCGCCAACGTGCTGGAGTCCATCTCCATCAAGCACGGCTGAGCCATGGAGGCCACGGTTCCCTACGTCTGCGCCATCATCGCGGTGGCGCTCGTATTCGATTTCATCAACGGCTTCCACGACAGCGCCAACTCCATCGCCACCATCGTCGCCACCCGGGTGCTCACCCCGGGGGTCGCGGTGCTCTGGGCCGCGTTCTTCAACTTCGCCGCCGCGTTCACCGTGGGGACCGCGGTCGCCAAGACCATCGGGAAGGGGCTCATCGATCCGGAGGTGGTGGATCCGCACGTGGTCCTGGCGGGCCTGCTCGGCGCCATTGCCTGGAACCTGGTCACCTGGTGGTTGGGCCTTCCGAGCTCGTCCTCGCACGCTCTGCTGGGCGGCTACGGAGGCGCGGCGGTGGCCAAGGCGGGGATCGGAGCCCTGATCGCCGAGGGGTGGGTAAGGCCCATCGCCTTCATCTTTGTTTCGCCTGTGCTGGGCCTGGCCCTCGGGCTCGGGTCGAGCGCGCTCCTCTCCTGGCTCCTCTGGAAGCAGCCGCGGGCCCCGCTGGAGCGGCTCTTCCGCCGGCTCCAGCTCGTGTCGTCCGCCCTGTTTTCCCTGGGCCACGGCGCGAACGACGCCCAGAAAACGATGGGCATCATCGTGGGCCTGCTGGTCTCGAGCAGCGGCCTCTTCCGGGAGCGAACCGGCTGGCTGGCCCGGCTCTATCTGCCCAGCGCCGACGTCGTGCCGCTCTGGGTCGAGCTTTCGGCCTACACCGCCATCGCGCTCGGCACGGCCCTCGGCGGCTGGCGGATCGTGAAGACCATGGGGCATCGCATCACGCGCCTCCAGCCTTTCGGCGGGTTCTGCGCGGAGACCTCGGGGGGGATCACGCTGCTCATGGCCTCGGCCTGGGGCATCCCGGTGAGCACCACGCACACGATCACCGGGGCCATCGTGGGAGTGGGAGCGAGCCAGCGGATCACGGGCGTCCGCTGGGCGATCGCGGGCCGGATCGTGTGGGCCTGGGTGCTCACGATTCCAATGAGCGCCGCGATCGCCGGGCTGGCCTATGTGGCGATCAGCCTGACGAGCTGAGGCGCTAGGCCGCCTGCACCTTCCCCCGGGCGCCCGCCAGCATCGCGGCCCGGTAATCGGCCTCCAGCCGATCGAAGATCGCGTCCCACTGGCGGGCCTGCGCCGTGGCCAGGGCCCCGGCCCGGAGCCGGGCGCGGAGCTCCGCGTCGTCGAGCAGCCGGGCCAGCCCGTGGGTGAGGCCGTCGAGGTCCCGGGGGGGGGCGAGCCACGCGTTCACCCCGTGCTGGGCGAACTCCACCACGCCGCCGGCCCGGACCGCGAGCGCCGGGAGGCCGGAGGCCATCGCCTCGAGGAGGGAGTTGCCGAAGGTCTCGGTCGGGGAAGGAAACGCGAAGACGTCCGCCGAGGCGTACGCCTCGGCCAGCGCGCGGCCGGTCCGGAGGCCGCTCACGACCAGGCCGGGGATGCCGCTCCGCCGCAGCTCGTCCTCGAGCGGACCCCGCCCGACCAGCACCAGCCGCGCGTTCCGCCGCCGAGCTCCGACCGCGCGCCAGGCCCGGATCAGGCGGTCGAGGTCCTTCTCGCGAGCCAGCCGCCCGACGTAGGTCACCAGCAAGTCGTCAGGCGCGAGACCGAGCGCGCGGCGGTACGCCTCGCTCCGGAACCTGGGATGGAACTCGGCGGGGTCCACGCCGCGAGTCCAGATCCCGGTGTGCCGCACCCCGCGGCTCTGGAGGAATCGCTCGTACACCCGGGACGGCGCTAGCACCCGGTGCGCGTGGCCGTAGAACCAGCGCAGGTAGATCCAGCCCACCCGGAGCACCCACTGCACCCCGTACCGCGCCGCGTACTTGTGATAATCGGTATGGGCCGACGCCACGATGGGGACCCCGAGCTGCTGGGCGGCCTTCACCCCGGCCAGCCCCAGCGCGAACTCGGTCGCGACGTGGACCACATCGGGCCGGAACGCCGCCAGGTCGTCCAGCAGGTCCCGCTGGCGCGGGAAGGCCCACTGCACGTCCGGGTAGAGGAACAGGGGCACGCTGGGGGACCGGTGGACCTCGGGCCGGTCGCGCGCGCCGGGCGGGAGGGGATAGGTGGCGGTGTATACCCGGACCGCGTGGCCTCGCCGCTCGAGGCCCCGGGTGAGGCGGAGGAGCGTCACCCCGACCCCGCTCACCATGGGCCAGTACACCTCGGAAAAAATCGCGACCCGCATGCTCCCTAACTTCTCACCGGCGGAAGCCCCGCCGCCTCGCGGACGAGGGCGGCGAGACCCGCGAAGTCGAACCGGTCGCGGCCCCGGCGCCGCGACTCCTCGAGACGGCCTCGCACCAGCTCGGCCACCGGGAGCGGAACGCCGGCCTCCTCGGCCGCCGCCCGGATCAGGTTGAAATCCTTGAGCGCGAGCGGCAGGGCGAAGCCCGCCGGCTCGAATTCCGCCCGCGCGATGCGCGCCCCGTAACTCCGGAAGACGGGCGACGGAAAGAGGCTCTCGCCCAGGATTTCCACCACCCGCTCCGGATCGAGCCCGCCTCGCTCCGCCAGCACCAGGGCTTCGCCGAGCGACTCGACCATGGCCCCGATCAGGAAGTTGCCCACGAGCTTGAGGAGCGCCGCTTCGGCCGCCGTGCCCAGCGTGAACACCCCCCGCCCCAAGGCGTCGAACACCGGTTCCAGGCGCGCCAGCCGGTCGGAGGCTCCACCCGCCACGATCCAGAGCTGCCGGGCCCGCGCGGCCTCGGGCCGGCCGAAGACCGGCGCCGCCACGTAGGCAGAGCCCCGCTCGGCGTGGGCCACGACCAGCCGGCGCGTGCAGGCGACCGACACGGTGCTCATCCCCGCGTGCACCCCGTCCGGGCCGAGCCCCGCGAGCAACCCGTGGGGCCCGAACGTCGTCGCCTCGACCGCGGCATCGTCGGCGAGCATCGTGATCACGACCGCGGCACCTTCGGCCGCCTCGCGCGGGCTGGCCGCCCACTCGGCTCCCGTCAGGGCCTTCGCCTTCGCCGCCGTGCGGTTCCAGACCCGGAGCGCAAACCCCGCGGCCAGCAGGTTGGCGGCCATCGGCGTGCCCATCGCGCCGAGGCCGAGGAAGGCGACCGGTCCCGTCATGGGAGCGAAAGGATGACACCGGACCATCCGACTCGCAAGGCCGGGATCGCGGTGCCGGTGTATTGTTCAGGCATCCGGGCAGCGCTCCCGCCGGAGGACCCGGGGGCTCCGGATCCCGAACGCCTGGCAGCGCGCCGACCGGCACCAGGCGAAGCTCGACTTCGCACCCTCGTCCCCGACCATGCCGAACCGCGTCACCGTCGCAGGACCCCCGCTCCCCGAGTCCAGTCGTGTCCTCACGCCGGACGCCCTCGCCTTCCTGGCCGAGCTGGAAAGCCGCTTCGCCGCCCGGCGGCACCGCCTGCTCGCGGATCGCGAGGCCCGCCGGCGCGCCTATCGCTCAGGCCACCTGCCGGACTTCCCCGCCGAGACCCGGGAGGTGCGCGAGGGCGAGTGGCGGGTCGGCCCCGCCCCCCGGGATCTGGACGACCGCCGGGTGGAGATCACCGGACCGGCGGAGCGGAAGATGATGATCAACGCGCTCAACTCGGGCGCCAATGTCTTCATGGCTGACTTCGAGGACGCCCTCTCGCCCACCTGGGAGAACGTGATCCGGGGGCAGGCCAATTGCATGGATGCGGTCCGGCGGACCCTCTCGTTCCGCGCCCCGGAAGGCAAGGAGTACACGCTGGGGCCCAGCCTGGCGACCCTCGTGGTGCGCCCCCGCGGCTGGCACCTCAGCGAGCGGCACCTTACCCTGGACGGCGAGCCGCTGTCCGCCGGGCTGGTGGACTTCGGGCTCTATCTCTTCCACAATGCCCGCGAACTCTTGGCCCGCGGCAGCGGGCCCTACTTCTACCTCCCCAAGCTCGAAGGGCGCCACGAGGCCCAGCTCTGGGAAGACATTTTCATTGTCGCCCAGGAGGCGGTCGGGATTCCCCGGGGAACGATCCGCGCCACGCTGCTGGTCGAGACCCTCCCCGCCGCCTTCGAGATGGACGAGATGCTCTTCGTCCTGCGCGAGCACGCGGCCGGACTCAACGCGGGCCGCTGGGACTACATCTTCAGCGTCATCAAGAACCTCGGCCATCGGCCCGACTTTCTGCTGCCTGACCGGTCCCAGGTCACCATGACGGTCCCCTTCATGCGCGCCTACACCGAGCTCCTGGTCCGCACCTGCCATCGCCGTGGCGCGCACGCCATCGGGGGCATGGCGGCCTTCATACCCTCGCGCCGGGATCCCGAACTCAATGCCCGCGCCCTGGCCCGGGTCCGGGAGGACAAGCGGCGCGAGGCGGAGGCGGGCTTCGACGGCGCCTGGGTCGCCCACCCCGACCTCGTCCCGGTGGTCCGCGAGGTCTTCGACCAGGTGCTGGGGGAGCGCCCGCACCAGAAGCACCGCCTTCGGGAGGACGTCCACGTCACCGCCCGGGACCTGCTCGACGTCCGGGTGCCGGGCGGCCGGGTGACCGAGACCGGAGTGCGGACCAACATCCGGGTCGCGCTCGAATACATCGAGCAGTGGCTGGAGGGACGCGGGGCCGTGGCGATCGACAATCTCATGGAGGACGCGGCCACCGCGGAGATCTCGCGGGCCCAGCTCCGGCAGTGGCTCGACAACCGCGTGGCGCTCAGCCCCGGCCGGCCGTTCACCGAGGAGCGCTATCGGGAGTTCCGGCAGGAGGAGCTGGCCAGACTTCAGGCGAACCGTCCGGAGCTCCGCCGGCTGGCGGACGCCGCCGAGCTGCTCGACCAGCTCGTGCTGGGGGACCTGCCGGAGGAGTTCCTCACCCTCCCGGCATACGAGCGGCTGGGTGAGCGGCGGTAGGGCGGCGGGCCGCGGACTTCCTCTCACCCCGACCCGCCGGTCGCACCACTGGGGCGGCAGGAATCGAACCTGCAACCTCCCGGTTAACAGCCGGGCGCTCTGCCAGTTGAGCTACACCCCAAGCAAAACGAACGACCCGTCGCGGGCGTGCCGGACGGGTCGCAGAACGGTGAGGCCACGAAACCGCTACCCCCGACCCGGCCGTGCTCCGGTGCGGTTCGGGTTTCGATGAGTCCGGCGGTTGCGAAGTCCTCGCATGGCGGGCCGGAGGATAGCCGAAAACCGGAGAGTGGTCAAGAGCCACGCCACGCACCGCCGAGGAGTGGTCCGTTCATGAGCAGTGTCACCGCCCCGATCGTCGAGCACCACCTGCGCTGCCGCGGGATCCACCACCTGGTCCGGGAACGGGGGAGCGGCCCGCCGGTCGTGCTGGCGCACGGCATGTGGTGCGAGGGCGGCATGTTCGACCGGATGGCCGGCGATCTGGCGCGCGACTGCCGGGTGATCGTCCCGGACTTCCGGGCCCACGGGGGCACCGAGATTCCCGGGAGCCCCTGGTCCGTCGCCGACCTGGCCGACGATCTGGCCGAGCTGCTGGACCAGCTCGGCGCCCGGCCCGCCGTGGTCGCCGGCTTCAGCATGGGCGGGATGGCGGCCCTGCAGTTCGCCCTCCGGTATCCGGAACGGGTCCGCGGACTGGTGCTGATCAGCACCAGTGCCGGCGCGGAAACCCTGATCCGGCGAATCCAGATCCGAAGCCTCGCGCGGCTCCTCGATCTGGCCGGGCCGCCGGCCTGGCTCGCGCACGAGGCGGCGCGCGTGGCCTTCAGCGCCCGGTTCCGCCGGAGCGATCCCGCGGCGGTCCGTCGCTGGGAATCCGCCGTGCGGGCGATGCCCGCCCGGGCTCTGCGCCAGGCGCTGGAGGCGGTGGCCGCCCGGCCCTCGGTGGTCGAACGGCTGGGCGAGATCCGGGTGCCGGCCGCGATCCTGGCGGGGACGGCAGACCGGGTGCTCTCGCCCCGGGGATCCGAGATCATGCGCGAGCGGTTGGCCGGGGCCCGGTTGATCCGGCTCCGCGGGTCGGGGCACGTCGTCCCGATGGAGCGCCCCGAGGAAAGCGCCGCCGCGGTACGCGCCGTCCTTCAGGAGAGGGCGGGCGGCGGGTAGATCCGGCGCCCTCCTCTTACCAACCCGCCCTGGGGCTGGCACATTTCGGTGACGCCTTCTCCATAGTCAGGGCCAGTCCATGTTCATCCCCCAGCTCCTCCTGCGACAGCTCTATACTTTCGGCTCGCTCAGCAACGATCCCGACGGCCTGCGCCTCGGGCTCAAGAACCGCCTCAAGGACGCGACCCTCACCCGGATCATCGGGCTCACGATTGACGGCCGGACCTTCGGGCCCGGCCAGCTCCTCCTCGACGTGGGCGATGGGGTGCGCCGGCGGGCGGCGGACGTGACCCCCGAGTCCCCTCGGGACTTCCCGCTGAGACAGACCGCGCAGCTCTGGGTCCCCGGGCTCCGGCTCCCCGAGGGGCCGCACCAGATCGCGATCGCCATCGAGACCCGGCCATTCGGCCGGCTCGAGTTCACGGTGAAGGACTCCATCTCGGCCGCGCCCGCGGTGCGGCCTGCCGCGATCCCCTGCGACAAGGATCAGAACTACACCCCGGAGATGGTGGCGCGCCGGCAGCGGTTCGTCGAGGAGTTCACGGGCGTCAAGCTCCGGCACCTGGACAAGTTCTCCTTCGATCCCTCGGTGGTGTGCCACAACACCGAGAACTTCACCGGCGTGGCCCAAGTGCCGATCGGATTCGCCGGGCCGCTCCGGATCAACGGCGAGTATGCCCAGGGCGAGTTCATCATTCCCCTCGCCACCACCGAGGGCACCCTGGTGGCCTCGTACAACCGGGGGATGAAGGTGCTCAATCTCTCGGGCGGGGTGACGACCACGATTCTCGCCGACCACATGCAGCGGGCGCCGGTGTTCATCTTCGACTCGGCTCGCGAGGCCCGGGACTTCCGCGACTGGGTGGACGCGAACCTCGACCACATCCGGCGCGAGGCCGAGGCCACCTCGAGCGTGGCCAAGCTCCAGTACATCGACACCTATCTCAGCAACAAGTTCGCCTATCTCCGGTTCAACTTCTCCACCGGCGACGCGGCGGGCCAGAACATGGTGGGCCGGGCCACGGCGGCCGCCTGCGGCTGGATCCTCGACAACAACTCGACCATCCGGCGGTTCTACCTGGAGTCGAATCTCGCCACCGACAAGAAAGCCTCGCACGTGAACCTCATGCGGACCCGCGGGAAGCGGGTGACCGCCGAGGCCACCATCCCGCGCGAGGTGCTGGTGCAGCACCTCAGGGTGGAACCGGAGAGCCTGCACTACCACGCCCAGGTGGCGAACGTGGGGGCGATCCTCTCGGGGGCCAACAACAACGGGCTCCACTCCCCGAACGGCATCACGGCGATGTTCATCGCCACGGGCCAGGACGTGGCCAACGTCTCCGAAGGCTCGGCCGGGATCATCTACGCCGAGCTCACCCCCAAGGGCGATCTCTATCTCTCGATCACGATCCCCTCGCTCATCGTCGCCACCTACGGGGGGGGCACCGGCCTCCCCACCCAGCGCGAATGCCTGGAGATTCTGGGCTGCTGGGGAAAGGGCAAGGTGAACAAGTTCGCCGAGATCGTGGCCGGGGTGGTCCTGGCGGGCGAGATCTCGCTCGCGGCGGCGATCTCCTCTCTCGAATGGGTCTCGTCGCACGAGAAGTACGGCCGGAACCGGTGACCACCACGACCGCCCGCGCGTCCTCCGAAGCTCCGGCGGGCTTCGAGCTGTACCGGATCCGTAGACCCGAGGGACTGCTCCGGCGGTTCTTCACCACCTGGCGGCACCTCTACGCCCTCATGGCCGGCGGGCTCGTGGCGTGGGTGCGGGCCCGCCGCGAGGACGGCACCGGCCGGGGACTCAAGTTTCTGTCCCTCCGGATCCTCGCGGCCCTCCATCGCCCCTTCCTGGATCGCGAGCTCCGCGACCAGCCCTTCCCGGTCCAGCTCCGGCGGCGGCTCGAGCGGCTGGGTCCCACCTACATCAAGCTGGGCCAGATCCTGAGTCTCCGGGAGGACATCCTTCCCAAGTCCATCACGCAGGAACTCAAACACCTGCTCAACCGCCTCCCGGCGGTCCCGATGCGGGTCTTCCGGGAGATCGTGGAGCAGGAGCTCAAGCGGCCGCTGGAGGAGGCCTTCCTCCAGGTGGACGAGGTTCCGCTCGGCTCCGCCTCGATCGGCCAGACCCACCGCGCCACCACTCGGCGCGGCGACCCGGTCATCATCAAGGTGGTGAAGCCGGGCGTGCGGGAGACGTTGGAGCGTGACGCCAGACTGCTCCGGGCGCTGGGGAGCTTCCTGCAGCTCTTCCTCTCGCAGTATCAGCCCCGCCAGCTCGTCAACGAGTTCTGCGACTACACCCTCCGCGAGGTGGACCTCCGCCGCGAGGCGGACAACGCCGAGACGTTCGCGGCCAACTTCGCCGACATGGAAGACGTGGTGTTCCCGGCGATCTACCGCGAGCTGTCCGGCCGGAACGTCCTCACCATGGAGTTTCTCGACGGCATCCGGCCCGATACGCCCGAGGCGCAAGCGCTCCCCGAGGACCAGCGGCGGCGCCTGACCGATCTCGGGGCGGCCAGCATCATCCGGATGCTCTACAAGGACGGGTTCTTCCACGCCGACCTGCATCCCGGCAACCTGCTCATCCTGCCCGGGGCCCGGTGCGGGTTCATTGACCTCGGCATGGTCGGCCGGCTGGACGAGGAGCTGCGCCGCACCCTGCTCTACTATTACTTCTCGCTCGTCATGGGCGACGCCGAGAACGCCGCCCGCTATCTGGCCGCCATCGCCGAGCCCGGGCCCGGCGCCAACCCCAAGGGGTTCCTGCGGGACGTGACCGAGATCGGCAACCGCTGGAAGCGTGGCTCGAGCTTCGAGGATTACTCCCTGGGCCAGTTGATCCTCGACTCCGTCTCCCGCGGCGCCGAGTATCGGATGTACTTCCCGGTCGAGATGGTGCTGATGGTGAAGGCGCTCGTCACGTTCGAGGGGGTGGGCCACGTCTTGCTCCCCGGCTTCGACGTGGCCGAGGTCTCCAAGCCGCACATCCGGAACATCTTCCTCCAGCAGTTCAGCCCGATCCGCCTGCTGTCCGAAGGGATGCGCGGCGCGCCCGACCTGATGGACGCGGTGGTCAAGATGCCGCTGCTCATGACCGAGGGTCTCCGGGTGCTGGAGAAGGTCGCGCGCAAGCCGCCCGAGAACCCGCTGTCCGGGATCCGGGGCACGCTGATCGCCGGGAGCTGCCTCGTGGCCGGCGCCATTGCCATGGGGTTCGGGGCACCCTGGCCGGTCTGGGCGGGGCTCTTCGTGATCGCCCTGTTGCTCGCGCTCCGGCGGGGGAGTTGAGATGGCGACCTTGCTCGAACCGGTCGCGGGAGCCGACGCCGTCTGGCTTCAGGACTCGCCCACCAACCTGATGGTCATCAACGCGGTCTTCGTCACCGACCGGATGGATCTCGCCACGTTTCGCCGGATCTTCGGCGAGCGGGTGCTCGCCGTCGAGGAAGGCCGCCGCTACCCGCGCTTCCGGCGCCGCATCGCCTGGGTCCGGGGACGCCCCTGGTGGGAGGAGGATCCGGGGTTCGACCTGGCCCACCACATCGTGGCCCCCGGCGAGCCGATCCGCTCCACCGCCCAGCTCCAGGAGTACGTGGGCCGCGAGGCCGCCAGGCCCCTCCCGTCCGACCGCCCGCCCTGGCAGATCCAAGTGATCGAGGAGTTCGAGGACGAGGGTACCGCGTTTCTCGTGCGGATCCACCACTGCATGGGCGACGGGATCTCCCTGGTCCCGATCATCTTCGAGCTCATGGACCCGGCCGAACCCGGCAGCGCGGGCCACCTCCGCCCCGCGGCCGGCGCCCCCCAGGCCCGGAGCGCGCTCCACGCCCTCGGCCTGGCGCTCCGGGTCCCGCTCGCGGCCCCTGGCATCCTGCTCCGGCGGATGCTCTGGCCCCGGGACCGCCACGCCCTGCACGGGCCGCCCGTGTCAGGCAGCAAGCGGGTTGGCTGGACCCGGCCCTTCGATCTCCAGGTGGTGAAGGAGGCCAAGAACCGCCTCGGCGCCACGGTGAACGATGTGCTCATGGCAACGGTGAGCGGCGCCTTCAGCCGGTACCTCCAGGCCAAGGCGGGCAAGGCCGTGGCGACGATCCGGATCTCCATGCCGGTGAACGTCCGCCCGCCGGACGAGCCGCTCCGGATGGGCAACCGCTTCGCCGCGGTGCCGCTGGAACTGCCCGCGGGGATTCACGAGCTGCCCCGCCGGGTCCTGGCCGTGAAGCGCCGCATGGACGCCCTCAAGCAGTCGGTCGAGCCCATCGTGGTGTACCACATCGTGAACGTCCTGCTCCAGGCCCTGCCGCAGGGCGCGAGCCGGGGCCTGTTCGACTTCCTCGCCAACAAGTGCACCGCGGTGGTCACCAACGTCCCCGGCCCCCAGCGCCCCCTCCTCCTGGCGGGCCGGCGGGTCCGGAGCCTCATCTTCTGGGTGCCCCAGCGCGCCGACATCGGCCTCGGCATCTCGATGATGAGCTTTTCCGGCAAGGTCCAGATCGGCGTGCTGGCGGACGCCCGGCTGGTGCCGGAGCCGGGGGAAATGGTGCGGGCGTTCGAAGAGGAGTTCGAGGAGCTGAGGACCCTGTAGCGGCGAACGGAAAGCGCGGAGGACAGGCAGGCGCGGCTTCGCGGTCTACCGTTCACCGTTGGCCGCCGCCACCTCGTCCAGCACGTCGTGGAGCCTGCCCAGCACCGGGGCCCGCGGGCGCAGGTCCTCCCCCAGCCCGACCCCGCGCCAGAGTGTGCGGGTCTCGTCCCGCAGCACGTCGGTCCGGAGCCGGAGCCCGTGACGCCGGAGCACCGGCGCCAGCTCCTGGCGCCGGTGCCAGAGGTCGCGCCGGGTGGTCCGATAGGCCAGCTCCACCACCCGGCGCCGCGCCGCAAAGCTGAAAATGCTGGTGAAGAACATGCCGTACTCGTGCCGGCCGGGCTCGAACAGCACGACGTCCGAGTCGGGGAACTGGCTCCGGTAGCGTGCCATCCCCACCACCATGCGGCTGTGGATCAGGGTCCGGAACGTCTGGGAGAGCACGGCCGGCAGGCCGCGGCGCACCAGAACGCCGCCGGTGAGGATCCCCTTCCGCACCCCGGCCGCCACGTCCACGGGCACCAGCGGGTTGACGCAGAGCACGAGGTCGGCCCCTTCCTCCAGCGCGACCGAGGCATGCACGGTGCGGAGCAGGACCCCGTCCACGCAGAGCCGGCCCTCGACCTTGACCGGCGGATAGAGACCGGGCACCGCGGTGCTCGCCTGCACCGCCGTCGAGATCGGCACCCGGTCCCAGCCCGGCGCGCCGAACCGGATGGCGGTGCCCGCTTCGAGGTCGGCCGCGATCACGTAGAGGCGGTGGGCGAGTTCGCGGAAGTCGTCGGTCCGGCCCCGGATGGAGAAGGTGTGCCGGAGGTAGCGGCGGATCGGCTCGTTGTCGAAGAACCCCACCGGCAAGGCCCGGGCGAGGCGGGTGAGTGATTCGAACAGGGACTGATCGTGGGGTGCGCGGGCGAAGCGGAGCACCGCGTCGGCGAACAATCTGGGGAGCATGGCGCTCCGCCGCGCCCATTCGCGATAGGCGGGTGTGAAGAAATGCGCCGGGACGAACGGCTGTTCGCCCGGCTCATGGGTGAAGAGCGCCCGCACTAGCTGGCGGGGGGTGATCCCGTTGGCGAGCGAGGCCGCGATGAACGCGCCGGCGCTCACCCCGACATACACCTCGCAGCCGTTCAGGTCGAGGCCCTCGACGGCCTCCTCCAGGGCCCGGAGCGCGCCCACCTCGTAGACGGCGCCTTCCGGCCCCCCACCTGCCAGTGCCAGGCCAACCCGCCCG
>DATLYZ010000043.1:0-13611 GCA_035574255.1 Gemmatimonadales bacterium
CGGGGATGGCCCTGGTGGCGGCGCTCCGCGGCGGCGAGGGGGCCCGAGGCGAGGCGGAGGCGGCGATCGCGCTGGGCCAGATCATGGCCGAGTCCAACCGCCTGGAGGCGGCGATCCGGTCGTACAACCCGGATGCCCGGGTCACCGACGGGCTCACCGCCCGGGTGGCGGGGGAGCTGGAAAACCGGATCGCCGTGGTGGACCGGCAGTTGGAGCTGGCTCAGATGTTAGGCGCCGAGGAGCGGGACCGGCAGCTGCTGCGCTTGTGGCGGGAACGGGTGGGGCTCCTGGACGCCCTGGTGGATGTGCATCTCACGCGGGCGTCTCGCGTGGGGATGTAGGCAACCGAGGGGCGCATGAGGGACACCCAGGGCCTGGCGCTGCGCCGCGCGATCCTCGTCGCGGGCTGGCTCGGTGCGCTGGCGCCGGTCTCGGTTCCGGCCCAGGAACCCCGGCTCCCGCCGCGGCACGAGCCGCGGCCCGCCGTGCGGCCCGGCCCCCCGGGCCGCCTCGAGGTGCTCATCGCGCGGCGGGCCCGGCTGGGCCTCACGGTCAACCTGCGGGCGACGGGTTCGGACTCGATCGGCGCCTATGTCACCGCGGTCACCCCGGGCGGGCCGGCCGCCCGGGCCGGGATCCAGAGCGGCGATCTCATCACCCGGCTCAACGGCGAACCGCTGGTCCAGCCGGGCATGAACGTCCGGTCCGATGAGTCGGCGCCCGGTATCCGGCTGGTGGAACTCGCCGCGCGGCTCGAACCCAACGACACCATCGGGATCGAACTCCGGCGCGGGACCGAACGCAAGACGGTCCAGCTCGTCACCGGCGACGAGCCGATTCTGAGCTGGAGCACGCTGGACAGCGCCGGCGGCTCGGCCCTCGGCTGGGATGACGATCCCGAGGCCCTCGCCCGGAGCCTCGCCGAGCTGCGCCGGACCTTCAAGCTCCGGGGCGATTCCGTGATCCGGATCTACGAGCCGGTCCGGGTGCCGCCGCCGGGGGGCCGGCCGCGCGCGTTCACGTTTGTCTTCGGATCTCCCCTGGCGCAGCTCGAACTCGCGCCCCTCAACCCCGATCTCGGCCGCTACTTCGGGGCCAGCCGCGGGGTGCTCGTGATCAGCGCGCCGGAGGAGAGCCGGCTCGGCCTCAAGGGAGGCGACGTCGTGCTCGCGGTGGATGGCCGCGCGGCCACCAGCCCCACCCACCTGCTCCGCATTCTCCAGAGCTACGAGGACGGGGAGGCGTTCAAGCTGGAGATCCTCCGGGACCGGCGGAAGCAGGTGGTCGTGGGGAGGCTGGCCGAGGCGAACGGGGAACGATGAACGGGCCGAGCACGGACCGGCGCCTCAGCGTTCCGCCTCGCTGAGCGCGGTTCCCCGGATTCGCCGGACCAGCTCCCCGAACATCTCCAGGGTCATGCTCTGCGCCCCGTCGCTCAGGGCGTGATCGGGGTCGGGGTGCACCTCGACGATCACCCCCTGGGCGCCGGCCGCGAGCGCGGCCAGGGTGAGCGCAGGGACGATCGTCCGCACCCCCGCGGCGTGACTGGGGTCGGCGATGACCGGCAGGTGGGTTCGCTCCCGGACCAGCGCCACCGCGTTGAGGTCGAGCGTGTGCCGGGTGGCCCGTTCGAAGGTGCGGATCCCCCGCTCGCAGAGCACCACGTTTTCGTTCCCGTGCGACAGCACGTACTCCGCGGCGTGGAGCCATTCCTCGATGGTGGCGCCCGCGCCGCGCTTGAGGAGGATCGGTTTCCCGCTCCGGCCCGCGGCCCGGAGCAGGGCGAAGTTCTGCATGTTCCGGGCGCCGATCTGCAGCATGTCGGCATAGCGCGCGACGAGCGGCACCTCCTCCCAGCTCAGCACCTCGGTCACCACCGGCAACCCGGTCCGCTCGCGGGCCTCGGCGAGGTAGCGGAGGCCCCGGGCCCCTAACCCCTGGAAATCGTAGGGCGAGGTCCGCGGCTTGAAGGCGCCGCCCCGAAGCAGGTCGGCGCCGGCGGCGGCCACGCCTTCCGCGGTCTGGAGGATCATCGCCTCGCTCTCCACCGAGCAGGGCCCCGCGATGATCGCTGGGCGCTCGCCCCCGATCTCCACCGGCCCCACCCGGACGACGGTGCCCTCGGGGCGCTGGCGCCGGTCGAAGAGGGGAAGCTCCGGCTTGGGCCGAAGGTGCGGCGGCCGGGGCGCCGTGGTGAAGAGCCGGGCGCCCTCGCCCTGCCAGGCGAGGTAACTCCCCAGCACCACGATCCGGGTCGCCAGCGCCTCGATGGCCTCCAGGGCTTCCGCCAGGCGCGGATCGGTGGGCGCGCCCTCCACATCCACGTAGAACCGGTAGGTCCAGGGCGCCGAGGGCTCGGGGCGCGATTGGAGGCTGGTCAGGTTCACCCCGCGCGCGGCGAAGGCCTGCAGCACCGCGGCGAGCATGCCGGGCCGGTGATCGGTCCAGACGATGAGCGAGGTCTTGCGGGGCCCCTCCTCGAGGTCGGGCGGAGGTTCCCGGGTGAAGGTGAGGAAGCGCGTCTGGTTGCTGGGATCGTCCTCGATGCGGTCTTCGAAAATCTGGAGGCCGTAGACGGGCGCGGCGGTGGCCGAGCAGATAGCGGCCTGCGTGGGGTCCCCTTCCCGCGCCACCTGCTCGGCGCTTCCGGCCGTGTCCCAGGCGTTCACCAGCTCCACGCCGGGGAGCGCGCGGTTGAGCCAGGTGCGGCACTGCCCCAGGGCCACGGGGTGGGAGAGCACCCGCCGGATCCCCGCCAGCGAGGCGCCGGGAAGTCCCATGATCGCGTGGTGCACCGGGAGCATGATCTCGCGGTTGAGGTGGAGGGCGCCGTCGCCGAACGCGCTCAACAACAGTTCGTAGGTCGGCGTCACCCAGCCGACCAGCGAGTTCTCCACGGCCAGGCAGCCGGCATCGGCCCAGGATTCCCGGACCGCGGCCACCACGTCGGCCACGTCCCGGCAGGGGACGGTCTCGAACTCCGGCCACTGCCGCCTGGCGGCGGCCTCGCTGAACGAGCCCCGGGTCCCTTGAACGGCGACACGCATTGCGACGACTCCAGGTGAGACGACAAAACGAAACGCCCCGCCGAGCGATCCCGGCGGGGCGTCGAGGGTCCAAAGCAGGGCCGAGCGCTACGGCTTCCCCACCTCGGACGCGACTCGCGCCGCGCCGGGGGTGACGAAAAAGAAGCCGAACCGGAACTCGTGCCGCATACAACCAGGCTAACGCCGGCCCGCCTTTTCCGTCAAGGGGGTGCGTGGGTAGTGTTCGGACTCGCCGGCGGGGGCGGGCTGCTGGTGATGGACCCCGAGCCCCGGCGTCCGGTCCGCGTCACCGACACCGAGCCCGGGAGTTGCGTCCCCCGTTCCCCGTGACCCGTTACCACGCTCCGAGCCGCCCCCTCGACGCCGATCCGATCATGGCCGAGCTCAGGCGCCGCCATGGCCCCCCCCCCCCGCGGCTCCGGCCCCAGCCGCCGTCCCGCGCGCTCGTCGCGTCCATCGTCTCGCAGCAGATCTCCGGGAAGGCCGCCAGCATCGTGGCGACTCTGGAGGCGCGGGTGCCGCCCGAACCCGCGGCGCCCCTCCGCGCCCATCCGCTCCGGCTCCGCGCGGCGAGGCTCTCCCGGGCCAAGGCCCAGATGTTCCTCCTCCAGGCGCTCGGGGACCGCTTCCGCCCGTGGCGGAGTCATGCCGCCCGGTCCCTCTGGAGAGCGCTGGATGGGTGACGCGAAGCGGGGCGGGAGGGAAGGTCACGGCCTCCCGGCGTGCGGCGGGCCGGGGCCCGTTCTCTTCGTGCTCTCCCTCCTGCCCGCGGCGTCGTTCGCCCAGTCGCTTCCGCTCCTCCACCCCGTGAACCCCATGGTGGAGTCACGCACCGCGGTCTATTTCCAGCCCTATCTCGATCCCTCCCCCCGCTGGCGGATGCACTGGGGCATGGACTACGCCAGCCTGGCCGAGTTCGGGCTCGGCGCCACGCGCGCGGACACGAGCTACCTGCTCGACGCGGAACTCCTGAGACTCGACGTCGCGATCACCCGGGACCTGGGGGCCCGCCTGTTCGTCACCGGCGAGTTCTGGCTCGGCGGCGCGTATCCCGGCGTGCTGGACGGTTTCGTGAACTGGTACCACGGGCTCTTCGGCATTCGGTTTCCGGAGCGGGAAAACCGGGACCACAACGACTTCGCCTACCGCTACGAGTTCCCCGACGGGCGGACCCTTCGGCGGTCCCCGGCGGGGTTCTTCCTGGGCGACGCGCGGATCGGCATCGGGCGCCGGCACGATCAGGAATGGCAGTCGGTGCTGAGCCTGGCACTCCCCACCGCCACCCGCCCCGACGGCTATGGCCGCGGCGCGGTCGGCCTGGGGGTCATGAACACGGTCCGCACCGCCCTTACCCCCCGGCTCTCCCTCGAGGGCTCCGCCAATCTCGGCTTCACCCCGCGGCACGGCGAGCTCTCCCGGTACCAGCACACGCTGGGACTCTCGCTCACGTCCGGCTTCCGCTGGCGGTTCTGGGGGAGGTTGTCAGCGTTCGCGAACCTCTACTTCGCGACACCCTACTATCACGAGACCCGGGTTCCAGCCCTGGACCGACACGAACTCACGCTCGACTTCGGATGGATACTCCGGACCCGGGACGGGCGGGAGTGGCGGATCGGGATGACCGAGGACCTCCAGCCCTCGGGGCCGGCGATCGATCTCGACTTCCGGGTGGGGGGCGTGTGGTAACGCGGGAACGGTGAGCGGGCTGCCGGAACGCCGGGAGCGGGAGGGGGGGGCGTGCGCCGCCGGCTAGCGTCCACCGAACAGGAAACCTTCCATCTGCTGAAACAGGAACTGTTTGGCCTGCGGGTTCCGCACGTCGAGCGCGTAGTGGTTGATGAGCTGTTGCTGCATCTTGAGCCACTCGCCCCAGCAAACGGTACAGATCTGGTCGAAGACGCGCTGGCCGAGTTCGTTCGGGAAGGGCCGGAAGGCGATCCGGTCGCGTTCCTGGCCGCAGCGGGAGCAGGTGATGGGGGGCATGGTGGTGAACGGTACACGGTGAACGGTGAACGGTAAACGGGGGGAGGGGGAACGTGAACGGGAGACGGCGCCTGCCGTTTCCCGCCTTCCGTTTCGGGCCCCGCGTGTGCCGTTCACCGCTTACCGCTCGCCGCTCCTCAGCGCCTTTACTCCGCTCGCCGTCCCGAATCCCGCCCCGATGCCGAAGACCGCGGTGGTGGTGGTCGTGATGAGGGGGAGCAGCGAGACCGGCCAGGCCACGAGCGCTGCGAGCGCGCCCGCGACCCAGGGTGCTGCCGGGGAGTAGATCGCGTCCACAAAGCGGAGCCGGCGGCGCACGAAACCCCGGGCCAGCACGAACCCAGCAAAGCCCGCGACGACGATGAGGCCGGCCGTGATCCAGCCGAACATGTCGGACCTCGAGGTGCAGGACGTGTCGCACTACGGAACGCCTGGCTCGGAGGATTCAAGGGCTCCGCCGCCTCAGCGACGGCAGCCCCCTCTGCGGTACGCTGTAGCTAGACGGTATCCGGGCTGACCAGGCGGGTCCGACCACCGAGGTAGAAGAGTACCGTGCCGACGACGAGGCCGATGAGGTATCCGTAGGGCAACCCGACGGCGAGCAACCCGACGAGCACCGCGAGCGGGAATTCGGTGCGCGAGGTGGCGGTGTCCCGGACAAGCCAGATCAGCGCGAGTGCCTCGAAGAGCAGCAGGATGCCCAGCATGGGCAGCGGGAAGGTCTTGGCGACCGTGTCGAAGCCCGCGCCGAAGAACAGGCCGAGCAAGACCAGGATCGCTCCGTAGATGACGACGGATCCTCCGGTTCGCCCGCCGAAGGCAAAGTGTCCCGCCAGGCCGCCCGCGCCGTGGCACGTGGGTACTCCGCCGAACCATGGGTTGACCAGGTTCATCAGCGCGTACGTCAGGCCGATCTTGCGAATCGTGAGCCGGCGATCGGGAAACAGGTCGGCGGCGAGTTGCCGAGTGGCGAGGACGGAATTGCCGAGGGAAAGCGGTATCTGGGGCAAGGCAAGCACCAGGAATCCGGTCAGGATGTCGGCCGGCTGGGGAACATGCAGGCTGGGCAGGTGGAAGGCGAAGGCGCGCGCCGCGGTCCCGTCCCAGTGGAAGAGCGTCGCGTACCCGAGGCCCAGGAGGATCACCGGGAGCGCTGCGGGGAACCGGCGGTTGCCGAGCAGGAGTATGGTGATGATGAAGGCGCCCGCTGCGAGGGCGTACCCTGCGCGGCCGTCCGCCTGGACAAACTTGCCCAGTGCAACGGAGGCCAGTTGGAGCCCCAGTCCGAGCTGGATGCCTCGCACCACACAGCGTGGAACCACCCGGCCGAGCCAGTCGAGCAATCCGGTTGCCGCGAGCAACAGCATGACCAGGCCAATGGCCAGTCCGCCGCCGTAGAGCGTCGCGGCGGGCGCCCGTTGGGCGATGACGATGGCCGCCATGGCCTTGAGGGGTTGAACGGGCATCGGCATCCGGTACGTGATGCCCGTCAGAACCTGCATGACGCCGAACATCACGAGGACGCTCGTCCCATCGAGTCCGGCGGCGAGCGCCATCCCGATGAGGAGGGGGACATCCGTCCCCAGGTCCCCGAACGCGCCGGCGAGCTCGTTCCGGTCGAAGCGGATCTTCGCGCGTTCGCGAGCGACGGCGCCGGCCGGGGCCGAGGTGGTGGCGACTTGCTGCAAGGGGTGCCTCCTGTGCCGTCTAGCGCCCTGCGTTCGAGCGGCAACGCGCGGTGGGTGCGTGCGCTCTCAAGCTACCGGTCCGGCGGCGCGTTGGCAGCTCCGGGCCCCGGTGCCGGCGCTCAGGGGCGGGGCCCCGGTGTGAGTTCGTGCACGGAGCAGGCCGCCCGGGCCGAGAGGGGAATTCGTCATCGAGAGCGAGATTGCCGCGCACAGGATCAGCAGCATCCTGCCCGCCTCTTCCGAGGCGACGCATTTCTGGAATGAGGTGGATATGGCTCGCGCGTCAGGAGTCACGGGCGCGGACGGTCAGGGGTTACGCCTTTTCCTTGTCGGGTGTCTCTCTCGCTCGGTGCCACGTTGCGGGTGAGCAGCCGTCGTTGAAGCGAGAGGGCTCGAGCGGTGGCCGGCCTGCCCCCCCCGAGTGGCCATGCTACGGTCGTTCGCCAGCAGCCCAGAGAAAGACATTGTCATACCGGACGCTTCCGTCGGGGCGCAGATGGGCGCGGTCAGCGTTGGCATACACGGCGCGAACCGCGGCTTCCCCGCTGTGCGCGATGGCCGCCTGGTTGACCCCGGCGCTGGAGTTACCGCGCCACGAGGCCTCGGTGCTCGGGAAGACAAAGGGGCAGGCGACTTCGCCCTCCTCCACGACGCGCAAGCCCGCCGCTTCGAGAAGGCCCGCCAGCGCTCCCGGTGCGGACAACGCCCCTGGATGCGGCGGGGTCGCGCCGGGCGGTGGAGGTGGCAGGAGCGGCCCGAGCGCGGGCATCACGGCCCTCAAGAAGTCGCATTTTTCGGGGGGTCCCCAGGCCGTGACGACCACCCGCCCACCCCGCCGGGCGACGCGGACGAGCTCGCGCATGGCGGCCGCCATATCCGCCGCGTAGAAGACGCTATTGACGGCCGTGACCGCGTCGAAGCTGGCGTCGGCGAAGGGGAGCGCCTCCAGATCGCCTTCCCGCACGTCGGCTCCGGGCAACCGTTGCCGCGCGATGGCCAGGAGCCCCGGGGAGGCGTCGAGGGCCGTCACCTGCGCGCGGCGGAGGCTCGCCAGGAGCGCCAGGAGTCCCGCGCCACACCCGGCATCGAGCAGGCGCGTGCCGGCGGTCACGCGGGCGGCATCGAGAGCCGCGCCGAAGAGCGGCAGGCATACCTGCTCCACGTAGGTGGCCCAGTCCTGAGCACGCGCTCCCCAGAGTCGTCCCTGAATCGGTGCGCTACCCATCAGGCGTCCTCCTCGTGTTTACGCCACCCAGGTCCATCCTTCCCGCCGGGCGCGCGCCGGTAGGGCATGGCGACCGCGCCGCTGCGGAGCCGTTTCGCCGAGGCCAGTTCGAGCCGTCGCCTGGGGTGGTCGGTGCAACCGTGCGGGTGACGTTGAGGTTGAAGGTCAAGACTCCCATGGCGGCGAGGCCACTCCGAGTCGGGCGGATGGGCGGGCCATTGCGGCTTCCACACCACCTCCCACAGGTGGCCCGACGGCCCCGCGGCCGGCTTCATGGCCCGGTTAGCCCGCCCTTGAGCAGCTGCTCGATCGCCGAGTCTCGCTGCTGGCTAAAGTGGACTGCCATCTCGTCGTATGGCAAGAGCAGAAGTGGAACGTTGTTCCTGGCTGCGAGGTACGAAACCTCCTCTGGCAGGGCGGACTGCCACCATATTAGGCGAGCGTCGACTCCGGCGGCTCGTGAATCAGCCATGCATGGGAGGAGGTGTGGATCGTCGGACAGAATGCCTACCAGTGGCCGCTCAGCCCCTTGGCGTGTACCTGTGAGGACGCCAAGGACATACGCGAGGTATGCGTGGTAGCGAAGCCGAAACTTGTGCTTGTCACCACCAACGTCACCGGCACGCTCGTACTTGGCGAAGGTCAGTGGGAAGGCTCGGACAGTCCAGTGCTGCTCCATCTTGGTCAGGAAGCTCTGAGCCTTCTCGGAGCCGACCGTGCAGAAGATCCTGGAGTCCTGTGGGCAAGTGACCGCCACCTGCTGGTCGCTGAATGCCTTGACCACTGCGTCTGGTAAGCGTGCGAAGTCCTTCTTGGGAGCGCCCTCAATGCCGAGCCGTTCGTTGAGGTCTGCTAGCGCGCCCCCATCGGCGAGGAGGACGAGCCGGCGCTTCTCAGTGGTCTGCTTGGGTGAGGGCATTTGGGCCTCCAGTCCAGGCGCGGGGACCGCGGGGCCGCCCGCGCGCGAAGGGTGTTTAGGGTTGAGGTCAGGCAGCCGCGGGTGGCTCCGACCCGTTACGCCTGTTGGCGATGCGTCTGAGCAGCACAACGAGAGCTCGAGATGCGACCTTCCGGCGCGCGTTGTGACGGACGGATCGGCCATCGCCGCGAATGATCCATTCGCCCGTGCCGGATGCATACCGCACGGTCAGACCCAACTCGCTGACCAACTTGAGAGCGCTCCTCAGGTCAATGCCATTGGGAACCCGATACATCTCCGCCTCCATTCTCAATTTCCGGCATGGGCGAAATCGCCCACGCGGCAGGGTGCCGGACGGCGTCCGGACGCTGAGGCCAAGGCTGAACGAGGGGGTAATCCGGGGAGTCGTTCAAGTCGCCTCAACTCTCTCCGCCGGACAATTCCGGCTGGAGGTAGGACCAAGATAGGATCGGGTCTCGGAGCGGTCAAGGCTCGCGCGAGAGAGGGGCATACCCTCGATGGCCCCCGGGGCGGGCTAACGGCTTGCGCATCAGCCGCAGGCGAGCCGAGCGCAGCAAGGCGACGCCTATCGGCTGGCTGTGAGTGTTAGGCGCACGCCCCTATCCACAATCAATATAGCGCGTCAAGTACAAAGGCAAGCGCCCGGTCCTGAACGTAACTTTCGCTAGACACAGCATTGGTGCAGAAGCCGACACATCCAGACGAAAGTTGTCTGAGGCGTCAGTCTTGATGACACGCTCTACGAAAAACATTGGCCCCAGCTGATACTCCACATTTTCAACCTCTTGCCGAGTAAGTGGGCCTTCTCTGTGTTGAGCGAGCATTATTGATATGTCTGCAACTTGTCCTGGAATGGTTGACGGCTTCCACTTATGGATCAAGAAGAGCCCTTCATTCTCCTGATAAAACCTCACCCGCATGTCCTGAAGGCGTTGCCACTCATCGGGATATGATGCGGCAGGGAGATGAACAACGTCTGAGCGTTGGACATTCTGTGGCCTGAAGTCACCAAAAGCTGAGTCGTACATGAGAAGAAAGTCTTCAATTCCAGGTCTGTTCACGTACAGTGCAGCAACCTCCTCACTTGTCGCTTGGCGAACTGTCGTTCCCACTCTCAAGTAATGCTTTCCGCCTACTTGGCGGGGGAGCATTTGTTGTGGTATATGAACTATCACTATCACTATAGAAAGGCCTCCTATATTTTCTCTATATACCCTAGGCCTTATAGCTGGTTTGACCGCATCGCGCGCTAAATTTGCGACGTCGCGGATCACGGCGTCCGGGTCTGCGATCCCTACAACCTCTCCATTGTCTTGCACACCTATAACAATCTTGCCGCCCTGGCCATTGGCGAGGGCAGCCATTTCGCAAGCGATCTTTCTCGGAGGATCGGGTAGCCTTTCCTTAAACTCGAGAGAGGTACTCTCACCACTAGAGATCAGGCTGATTATGTCTTTCTCCTCTGTCACTTACATGCTCCATTTGGCTATTCCACGAAACCGTGTGCCTAACGCTCAGCATCAGCGGCGGCGCGTAGCGCCGTCCGCTGCATGCTGTTGTTAGGCTGCTCTTTCCTCGTTTTGGGTGCACTGGTTGAGACCATTAGCTACCCCCTTCACCTGGTGCTGGGATAGCGCCAAGCTGCTGGAGCATACGCATGAAATCGGTCTGCGACCACCTCTCAACGCACTTGCCGTTTCTGAACAGAAGGATGGTGATACCACCGAATTCCACTTCCTTACCGGTTGCCGGCATGCCCATGAATGGGCCACTGTGCGTGGCGGTTATCGTAAACCGACAGGCCAACTTGTCCTCTTCGATGATCACATCTTCCAATGTGAGCTGATTCCCCGGAAACGCCTCCCATAACGCCTGATAAAACTGTTTGACACCGGCAAGGCCCGGTTCTACACCTTGATAACCGTGCAGCACCACTTTAGGGTCATAAAGCTCAAGGTAGCCTTCTAAGTCGCCTCGATTCCAACGGTCAAGACAGCGTGACAGGATTGCTTTCTTTTCCTTTCCTGACATTGTCCGTCTCCCCTTTTTCGAGCGGGTAATCGCCAGCCTATCCCCTAATGATCTTGTGCACAGAATAGACTTGGGGCTGTGGGGGCGTCACGCCGGCTTTCTGCAAGATAGGCATGAGCGTCTGGGCAAACTGGTTGAGGAGTTCAGCCGACTCCCAAACGTCCACGACAAACCAGCCACCTTCTTTGGAAGATGCGACATGGTACAGACGTCCCTTTGGACTGCCTACACCTGCCGTCTCCAAGTCCTTGATGACTCGGTCGTACTGTGCGGAAGTCATGCCCGGCACATCGAATACGGCTACAACTGTTGACATCGTACTACCCTCCTTACCCCGCTATCCTGCACTGGCGGGACGCGTTGTTGAAATGCTGCTGCAGGGCGGCCTAACGGATCGCGCTTAAGCTGCGGCGCGCTGAAGTAAAGATTCATTCCTTAACCTACGCGCGCCCTCAGCTTCAAGCGCTTGTTAGGCCGCGCGCACAGACAGGATACGTTGCATCCCGTCAGCGGGCAGGAATCACGTTGGCATGCCGCGCGTAGAGCCGCCATGTGCCAGCCTCTCTCTTCCAAATGTTGGTGAAGCGCCGCTGGGTGGGCTGACCCGCACGGAGTCCAGCGCTGGGAGCATCGCTCAGGGGCACCAGGGTCTCGAGCCCCATGATGAACGCGAAGTCACCATCCACTCGAACGAACTCAATTTGTCGCTCGAAGGACGAGAAGTTGATTATCCCGCTGCGTACGAATGCATCGAGTACCGCGCGCTTACCGATCGCGACCCTGTTATTCGGCGCATTCACGACGAATTGATCCGACCAGAGGCGCTCGAGCGCGACGGTGTCGCGGTTCAACGCCGCGATCCGCTCCTGATCATCAGCCGACCGAACGGCCGCTTCGTCCGAACCAGATTGAGCGCGAGCCAGGATTGGAAGAGTCACCAATAGCGCTGCCAGGATTGTCAGATTCTTCATACGACACCTCCTCGATTGGACTGAGAGAGAATCCGCTTACGTGCTGCCTAACGCAATGCCGCTCAGCCGCGAGCGGCGCGCACGATCTCTTCGAACCAGCCCGCCGACCCCGCGCCGCTCGTCGGCTGCAGCGGCCTGTTAGGCGGCACGCCGGTAGTGCACCCAGGCCCACCCGAACAATGTTGCCGCGAAAAAGGGATACGCGAAGAACGGCAACGGCCTGGACAATGGCGTCAAGGTACCGCCCATGAAGATCTGTACGGCCACCACGGTGAACAGGAGTGACGCGACGAGTCCGACGCCGTTGACCAGGAAAGGCATCGTGTGGGACGCACTGACAAGAGCGAGTGATGCAGCCCACAAGCCGACGCCCGCCGCGAACGGCGGTGCACTCGCCTCAAGCGTCATGGCCGCGCCAGAGAGAATCAGCGCCTCCCCTACCACGAAGACCAGGAATCCCGCAGCCGCGACATCGTTTCCTCGGCGGAAATGATGAATCGCGAGCAGCGCTGCCGCAACGATGAGCGCTGTGCCGTCGATTCCCCACGCGAGCCCGCGCAACGAGGCTGACGGGGCGAACGTCCCCGCCATCCCGAGGACCGCACCGATGACGAGCCCAATCGCCGCAATGAGTCGCAGTCGCGAACCGCTCAAGTGTGCTCCCGGAATTATGAGTCCCGTCGTTGCGTCTGCCGCATAACGTATCAAGGATCAGTTGCGAGGCGCTCACGCGCAATAGGAATGCATCGGGTACGTTGAGCGCCTCGGCAACTGCATCCGGCTGTTAGACAGCGTGCGCCGGCACAGCGTGAGCTTGCGAAACCGCTGTGCTAGCCATTCGGCAAGACGATGTCCCAGCGAATCACCCGCGATTGTGGATCAAGGTCCGGAGGTGGCGCCAGGAGATCGGCAATCAAAAGCTCACGGTTCGGGAACGCGGCTTGAAGAACGAAATCCTGCTCGTTCAGCGGCTCTCCCCCGAAGAACAATTGCGTAACGCGGCGATCGGTGCGTCCTGTGACCTCGAAGTGAATGTGGGGGCTGCGCACGCGTACATCATCGACCGGGTACGGGCCTGGCTTGATCGTGGTGAAGCGAAACCGACCTTCGCGATCGGTGACCTGGACTCCGTAGCCTTGGAAGTTGGGATCGAGTGGCGCAGGGTTACGATCCGAATGATGGTTATACCTGCCCACCGCATTCGCCTGCCACAGTTCAACTCGCGCACCGGCAATAGGAGTACCGCGAACATTGAGCACTCGCCCGGCGATGTGCAGCACCTGTCCCTGCGCACGCGTGCGGCGCCCGGCGATGTGCGTAAGATCGGAATCACGATCCCGCGGCTTGTGCAGCGGATAGAAAGGCCCGAGGATCGTGGAAGGTGTGGCGGGCAGCGGCTCTTGATTCCATCCCCAGAGGACTCCTCGCGGTGTCCAGATCGCCGCTACCGTGCTGACAATGCCGAGTCGCAACAGTTCTCGGCGGGTACAAATGCGCTCGTAGGAATCCATGGAGCATCCCCTTCACGCAGGTGGCGAATGGAAGGCGACTGTCTAACGGTTGGGTTCACCCGCGTTGTGGAGCACAGCGGAGCAACGTCGGGTGCAACCCATTGTTAGGTCGCTCCGCGGAATGTTGGCAGGCAAGCAATCGCAATCTGTTCGACATGACGGTGATCTGTTCCACAGCAACCGCCCATGACATTCAGTCGCTTCAGCTTGTGCGT
>DATLYZ010000044.1:0-20723 GCA_035574255.1 Gemmatimonadales bacterium
GCACCCGCTCGCCGAGCCGGGCGAGCACCGCCTCCAGGGCACCGGACGCCTGGTCCTCGGTCATGGGCGAGAAGCTACTGCGCCTCCCGCGAACCCGAAACCGCGCCGACGGTGGCCGCGGCCCCGCGGCGAGCGCCCCTGCCGTGCCGGGCCCGGCGCGGGGCCCTCTACCCGCCGTCCCCGGCCGCCTGCGCCAGCGCGCGCGCGACCGGCAAGTAGCCTTCGATCAGCTTCTCCAGGCGCGCCAGCCGCTCCGGATCCCTGAGCCCGCCGGTGTCGTCGAATTGCTGCGCGGCCTGCGGGAGCGGGAACATGTCGGGATACACGTGGACGCCCAGCCCTTCGAGCACCAGGCGAAGCTGGAGCAGGCCCCGCACCCCGCCGAACTGGCCGTTGGAGGTCGCGAGGAGCAAGGCACTCCGGCCGCGGAGTGGCATCGGGCGGGCCCGGGAGACCCAGTCGATCGCGTTCTTGAGCGGGCCCGGGATCGAGTAGTTGTACTCCGGCGAGGCGAGCAAGAGCCCTTGGGCCGCCGCGATCCGGCGGCCGAGTTCCTGCGCCCCCGGCGGGAGACCCTGCGCCGCCTGGAGATCGGCGTCGTAGAGCGGCATGTCGAACTCGCGGAAATCGGCGTGGTCCACCTCGGCGCCGTGGCGGCGCGCCAGGTCCACCGCGACCTGGATCAGTTTCCGGTTCCACGAATCGCGCCGCAGCGAGGCGGCCAGAGCGAACAGGCGCATAGTCTCCTGCGAGTGGGTCGTCCGGATCGGAACCTCGCCAGTCGCGCCCCCGGGCGCCACGCCCGGCCCGGCCGCCGCTGGTCCGGGCCAGATCTGGCGCCCGAGAGCTCGAGGATGGGACCCCGTGGTGCTGGAAAGGAACCGCGAGAGGTGGTGCGCCGGAATGGGGAAGCCGCCGGCCCCCTCGAAGCACCGCGCCGCGAGGCGAGACCGGACCCGTCTTGACAGGTCTCACGGTCCGCCGCCAATTAGTGCCGACCTCCTCCGACCTCATGCCGCCCCAGCGCTCCCTTCAGCCCGCCGTCCGGCGCCTGGCGATCAGCCTGCCGGCCCTCGCTTCGGCAACCCTGCTCCTCACCACCTGCGCCGAAGAGCCGATGGCCCCGGCCCGGCCCGGGCTCGGCGGCATCGCGGTCCAGGCCGAACTCGAAGGCTCGCTCCTGGCGGGCCTCGCCATTGACAACATCCATCTGGTCGTGACCCGGATCTCGGGCCAGCGCGTGCTCGACAAGACCTACCCGTTCGCGCCCAGCCAGAGCCGGCTCACCATCAGCGAGCCCATCCTGCTCAACGAGCGCACCGAGGATTTCGACGTCCTCCTCGAGTACCGCGCGCAGACTCTCGTGCTCTTCAGCGGCACCCAGCGCCTCACGGTGCAGCAGGGTCCGCCGCCTTCGACCCCGGCGGCGATTCCGGTCACCTACGCCCTCCCCGATGCGGCCTCGATCATGATCGCGCCGCGCGACTCGGTGCTCACCTTCGGCGACGCGCTGACCTTCCGGGTCACCGCGTTCGACGCGCAACAGCAGCCGATGACGCAGTTCTACGTCTCCTGGAGCACCACCGCGCCCCAGCTCGCACAACCCATCGACGCCACCGGGCGCCTGGTCGCGGTCAATCAGCGCCAGGTGGTCCAGGTGAAGGCCGTCACCCCCACCGGCGTCGCCGACTCGACCACGCTGACCCTGGTTCCCCGCCCGACCCAGCTCCTCAAGGTCGCCGGCGACCAGCAGATCGCACCGGCCGGAACCCGGCTCGCTGCGCTCCTCGAGGTGGAAGTGCGGGCCGCGGACAACCTGCCAGTGGCGGGAGTTCCGGTGAGCTTCGCGGTGCTGAGCGGCGGCGGGAGTGTGGATTCGTCCTCCGTCCCCACCGACCTGCAGGGCCGTGCTGCGACCGGCGCCGTACTGGGGGCGACCCCGGGTCTCCAGCAGTTCGCCGCCACGGTGACCGGCGTGGGGACGGTGACCTTCGATGCCACCGCGACCACCGTGAGCCCCGGCGCGCTCACCTGGACCGGGGCCGTCTCCAGCGACTGGAACAACACCGGGAACTGGAGCCCGGCCCGGGTGCCGACCAGCGCGGACGACGTCATCATCCCGGCCGGTACCCCCGCGAGCCCTCAGGTCACCGTGAGCTGCTCGGCCCGAAGCCTCACGGTGAACGCTGGCGCCGCACTCTCGCTGAACGGGTTCAACTGCCAGGTGGGGGGGAACGTGTTCGCCGACGGCAGCATCGTCGGCCCCGGCGCGATTCAGATCGCCACCACGGCCCTGATCCGCGGTGCCCTCCCTGACCTCATCCTGAGCGGGCCGGTGACGGCCGCGAGCAGTGTCGTGGCTCAGGCGGTGACGGTGACCGGCGCCTCGGGCCAGCTCATCGCCGGCGGGCAAAACGTGGACATTCTCGGCAATCTTACCGTCCAGAGCGGGGCCCGGCTGGTGATGACCAACGCCGCCGATCGCGTCCAGGTCTTCGGCAACGCCCTGTTCGCCGGTGGCGACGCGTCCACCTCGCTCACCGCCGGCTCCCTCGGCGTGATCGGGAACTTCACCCAGAGCAACGGATCGGGCACGCCGAACAGCTTCGTCGCGACCGGCACGCACCTCACCGCCCTCAACGGCAACTTCGGGCAGACGGTCTCGTTCCAGAATCCCGGCCAGACCGCCTCGCGGTTCCAGAACCTCCAGATCTTCGGCTCGGCGCTGAGCTCGCCGCGAACCGTGACCCTGGCGACCCGCGTCGAGATCCTGGGCCAGCTCGCTGTCACCGGGCCCCGGCTCGTGGTGGCCACCAGCGCGAACCCGGCGCCCTCGGCCGCCCTCACCGCGCGGGGCGGCCTGGTGCTCGCCGATGCCGTGTTCGACAACACGACCATCGCCCTCGACGCACCGAGCGGGACCGCACCCCTCAGCCTCGCGAGACTCACGTTCACCAACATGGACCCGACGGTCCCCCAGGTCGCGGTAAACCACAGCGGGACCGGCGGACCCTTCACGTTCAGCACTCTCACCTTCGGCACCGTCCCCACGACCGGCTTCTACCTCGCCGCCACCGATGCCGACGGCCCGACGCCGACGCCGCTCACCATTGACGTGACCGCCAGCTCGCCCACGTCGGGGGCGCCGTTCGTCCAGGTGACGAACGGCGCGGTGGTGAACTGGCCGCCGGTGTCGCCGGGCCCCCGGACCTGGGCCGGCACCGTTTCCAGCGACTGGAACGACCCCAACAACTGGACCCCGGTGGGGGTCCCGCTCGCGACCGATGACGTGAGCATCCCGGTGAGCGCCCCGAACGGTCCCACGCTCGCCAGCAACGCCACGGTACACGACCTCACCGTGGCGCCGAGCGCCCAACTCCTCCTCCAGCCGGGGGTCACGCTCACCGTCACCGGCGACCTCGTCTCGAGCGCCGACGACCAGGGCGGCGGCGTGGTGGGCGGGACGGTCGTCCTCACCGGGGGTCTGGCGTCTGGGAACGTGGATTCCCTCCGCATCCTCGGCCCCGTCACGGTGAGCACTACCCTCACGGCCACCAACCTCGTCATCGGCGGCACCTTCGGGAACCTCGACGTGAACGGTCAATCCGTCGTTGTCATGGGCGACCTCGCCACGGTGGCCGGCGGGACCTTGCAGATGAACCAGCCGGGCAGTGTGTCCGTCGGCCGGGACGCGACCTTCGCAGGCGGCCCGGAGACCGGGTTGCTCACCGAGGGCGTGTTGGGCATCGGCCGGAACTTCGCGCAGGCGGGAACCGGGATGGGCGGCGCGGCCTCCTTCGAGGCGAGCGGAAATCACCTCACCTTCATGCTCGGAACCAAAGGGGGAATCGCGTTTGCGACCCCTGGACTCGGACCGAGCCAGAGCCGCTTCCAGCACCTCAGCATCGCGTGCCTCGGGGACACGGTGACCTTCAATTCCCCGGCCTTCATCGGGGGCGATTTCCAGGTCGGGGCGGCATGCACCGCGGTGCTGGGCGGCAAGGTTCAAGCAAACGGGAACGTGGCGGTGCTGGCCAACGGCCGTCTTCAGATCAACGGGCAGCGGCTCGACGTCTTGGGGAACGTGTTGACGAGCCAGCAAGGAACGATCGCGATGCAGTCCCCGAGCGACACCCTGAGCACAGGGGGCGCCCTCTGGGACGGGGGCGACGAGACCGGGTTGCTCACCGACGGCGTGCTGCAGATCACCGGGGACTTCACCCAAGGTCCCACGACGACCTTCCCCACGAGCTTTGCGCCGAGCGGCAATCACCTGACCAGGTTCCTCGGCGGGGGGGCTCACACGGTGATCTTCAAGGACTCGGGTCCTCTGGCCTCGCACTTCCACCACCTCAAGCTGGAGGGCGGCAGTGGGCCCATCACGCTGGCCGGCGCCACGAGTTTCTTCGTGACGGGCACCTTGACCGCCAATACGCTGGACACCCTCGTCGGCAACGGCGCCAGTCTCGAGACGCAGGGGAACTGGGATATCATCAACCTGAAGCTCGATCGCGTCCTGATGCGCCTGGTGCAGGGTACTCCGGCCGCGCCCAAGTTCGACTTCGTGAGTTTCCTGAATTACCAGCCGAGCGACGTGCAGCTTCATGTGGAGGGGCCGGGCGGCCCGGCGGGGGGGCCGCCGCGGAGGCTCTTCTTCGGCAGCCTCCAGTTCACCCCGCTCCAGCGCAGCGATCCGGGGCTGTACGTGCGGCTGGTCTCGTCCAATGGCCTGGGGTTGGAACTCCAGCTCCCGGGCTCGAACCAGAGCCCCGGGGTGGGGGGCAACGGTCCGGGCTTGAGCGACCCGCCCAATCAGCAGACGGTGAACGGGGCGACGATAAACTGGCCGTAGCCTGAGCTGCGTCAGACACTTCGACCCTGCCATCCGCCGAGCGAAGGGCACGGGCTTCACGGGCGGCGGTGCAGCGCGCCATGGCCCGAGGGAAAACCCGTGGAACCGCCAGCCCGTGGAACCGCCAGGAAGTCGGGGAACGGCCCATCGGCTGTTGCCCGCCATCGCCTGGCCCCCGCGGGCCGGTGGGGCCCGGAGCGCGCGTTGGTGAAGCGCCGCGGACTTTCACGGGCTCCACGAACGGTGGCCCGGCCCGGATCCGCCGGAGGGTTCGCGCCGATCCCCGCGTAACCCTTGATTGTCACCGACCGGGGTGGCATCCTGAAAGCGAATCGCGGATCGCCCCACTCCCCATGAAGCGCCTGGCCGCCCTCCTCGCCGCCCTGGCTCTCGGACTCCTCGGCCCGCACCAGGTTCCGACCGCGGCTCCGCGCCCCGCGGCTATCCGGTATGCCCGAATCCTCGAACGCTTCCCCACGGTACCCGTTCTGGGGCCTACGCTGATCGCCCTCACCCCGCTGGCCCCAGGAGAACCACCCCCCTCGCCTCCGGTGCCTGGGCTCGCCCCCGCCCAGCTGGCCGCCCGGTTTCGCGCGGCCGCAGCGCTCGCCGACTCCCTGGGCTACGCCTTCGCCGTGCGCTACGGGCCGGGGCTTACCCTCCACGACCCGAGCGCCCAGGCCATCTACTACCCGGCGCGCTACCCCCTGGCGGGCTTTCTCCTCGCCATGCCGGGGCGGCGGCCTCGGCTCATCCCGGGCCTGGTGGACACGGCGACACTCCGGGCGGAGATCCGGCGGTACCACGACCTGGTCCAGCCGCTCGTCTAGCCACGCTCGGGCCTCCACCGCCCAGATCTGGACGACAGTGTGCCCGGCCGGTTGGCCGGGGAACGAGCATCCGGACCGCCCCACCTTGGTACGCACGGCCGCACTCCTCCCAGGGTCCGCTCCGCGACGTGCGTGCACGGGCCTCGAGGACGCCGACCAATAGCCGTTTTCTATCCGGCCGCCTCAGGCGCTGCCCCCCCCAACCACCAGTACGGGGCCTGGAGATCGCCTGCGGCCCGCGGGCCTCGGGACCGGCTCAGGCATCCCCCCCCTGGACCCGTTGCGGCGCGGCACCAGGCGACGTAGCTTGGCGGCGCAGGCTCCGCGCCAGGCCTTCGGTATTACCCGGCGCCCGGGGCCCGGTCCCGGACTCCATGCGCTACGCCATAGTTGCCTTGCACACCGCTGCCCTCGCCGCCCGTGGCCTCGGGCAGGGTACCCAGGCCGCCATCATCCGCCCCGGCGGCCTCTCCGGCCCAGTCTCCTCCCGCCCGGCCGGCCTGGCGCCTCGGCGTTGGCCGACTTCGGGGCAGCCGGACCTGGGAGCCGCATCCATCAACCTGCCGTCTGTCCTCAGCCCGGTCTCCCCATGGTGAAGACAACCGCTCGATCCAAGAAACCCGTGTCCACCGCATTGCTCCGGGCCTGCTTCGACCGGCCCGGCTACGTGCGGGCAGCGAATCTGACCCGGCGGAAGGAAGTGGGTAGCGAGCGATACAAGAAAGGCTGGGAAGTCCGCCTTCTTGCGCGCGATACCAGGGAACTGGCCGAGGTACGGCGCGCGCTCGCGGCGGCCGGGTTCCGGCCGGGGCGCCCGTTCAAGAAGCACAAGCAGATCGTGCAGCCCGTCTACGGCAAGGCCGCGGTCGAGGCTTTCCTCCGGTTCCAGAACGCCTCGCGGCGCAAGCAGGGGACCGCGTAGCGCCGCGCGGGGGCCCCGGACCGGCACGGACTCCGGCGCGAACCCGAGCGCGCGGAGCGGCCCCACCCGCCCGCGAACCAGCCCTGACTCGCCGGCAGAGCGAGGGCAGCGGGGACCGAACCAGAGCTCCCGAACAAGACACGGGGGCGGCCACGGCGGCGAGTCCGGGGCGTGTGCTCCGGGTGAGGCATCGCGCCGCGGGGCTGGCGTCCCGAACTGAGGTCCCGCCGCCCTGATGCCTGACACCAGAGACCACCCCGCCACGAGTTGCGCGTCACCGAGGGTCGGCCCGTTCCCCCCGTCCGCTACCCGCCGCCGCCTTCCAGCAGCGGCCGCAACACCCGCCACACGTTCTCCGCCACCACCCGCGCGCCCGCCGCATTGGGGTGAATCCCGTCCTCCTGATTGAGGGAATCCACCCCACCCACCCCGGCCAGCAGGAACGGGATCAAGGGGAGGTGGTTGGCTGCCGCGACCTCGCGGTAGATGCTCCGGAATCGCCGCGTGTACTCGGCGCCCAGGTTGGGGAGCGCCTCCATGCCCGCGAGAACGATCCGGGCTCCAGGCGCACGCCGACGCGTACTGTCAACGATGCCCTGGAGGTTGGCCCGGAGCTGGTCGAGATCCTGGCCCCGGAGTCCATCGTTGGCCCCGGTCTCGATCACCAGGATCGCGGGCGGCTGGCGCAGGATCCACCCGATCCGGTTCAGCGCGCCGGCCGAGCTTTCCCCGCTCACCCCGGCGTTCACCACGCGGTAGCGGAGCCCCAGGGAGTCCAACTTGCGCTGGATGACGGCCGGATAGGCTTCCTCGGGATCGAGCCCGTAGCCTGCAGTGAGCGACGTGCCGAGAAAGACGATGGTCGGCACGAAGACGTGGGCACCGGCCGAGGCGGGCGACGCGGGGGCGGACGCGGCCGGCGGGCCGGTCGTGTCAGCCCTCTCGCCCCGTTGCGCCGGCCGCTCCGCTCCCCGACAGGCCGCGGTCAGGAGCAGCGCGAGCAGCCCCCCCCACCCGATGCCGGTCCTGCTTATCATTCTCCGTTCCCCTTCGCGGCTGGCCGCTGGCGGTTCAGCCGGCACCGTTCACCCGGCACGCGGTACCCGACACCGACGCCCCTCACCCGACCCCGTGATCCGCTGCCAGCACCTCACAAAACACTACCTGTCCGCGGGCCGGCCCCTCGTCGTGCTGAAGGATATCACGCTCGAGATCGCCGCGGGGTCGGTCGTGGCCATCGCCGGCCCTTCGGGTAGCGGGAAAACCACCTTGCTCGCTCTTCTTGCCGGCCTCGACCGGCCCACCGCGGGCGAGGTCTGGGTGGACGGCCGGAACCTCGCCGCTCTGGACGAGGACGCGCTGGCCCGGTTTCGCGGCGAGCAGGTGGGATTCGTGTTCCAGTCGTTCCACCTGATCCCCACGCTCACCGCTCGCGAAAACGTTCAGGTTCCGCTCGAACTCCGGGGCGAGGAAGCCGAGGCCCGGGCCCGCGAGCTCCTGGCCCGCGTGGGGTTGGCGGGCCGCGAGCACCATTACCCCGCCCAGCTCTCCGGGGGCGAGCAGCAGCGGGTGGCGGTAGCCCGGGCCTTCAGCAACCGGCCCAAGCTCCTCTTCGCCGACGAGCCCACCGGAAACCTCGATCGGCAAACCGGCGCCACGGTGATCGAACTGCTCCTCGAGCTGAACCGCGAGTTCGGCACCACCACCGTGCTGGTGACCCACGACATCGAGCTGGCCCGCCGGGCGGGGCGGGTGATCCGCCTCCTCGACGGCCGGGTCGTGGCGGACGAGGCAGGCGGAGCGCGGGACGGATGACCCGCCCCGGCTTCGTCTGGCGCATGGCGCTCCGGGAATCCCGCGCCACGGGGCGCCGGGTGCTCCTGCTCACGGCCGCCATCGCCGTGGGTGTCGCCGCGCTCACCGCGATCGGCTCCTTCGCCGACAACCTGCGCCGCGCTGCGGAAACCCAGGCCCGGGCCCTCCTCGGCGCGGACATCGCCGTGTCAGGCACCGAGCCCTTCGCTCCACGGGCGGACTCGCTGATCGACCGCCTGGCCGAGGGCGGCAGCGTGGCGCGGACGACGAGCTTCTCGGCCATGGCTTTCGTCCCGCGGTCCGGGCTCACCCGCCTGGTCCAGGTGCGGGCCGTCGAGCCGGGATACCCCTTCTACGGCGACCCCGGGACCGATCCCGCCGGCATCTGGCCCCGTCTCCAGGAAGGGCGGTTCGCGATCGCCGAACCGGCCTTCCTGACCGCGTTAGGCGCCGCGCCGGGCGACACCGTCGCCCTCGGCGAGGCCCGCTTCGTCCTGCTCGGCGTGGCCGCCAACCTCCCTGGTACCGTGAGCCTCCGCTCGGCCTTCGGCCCCCGCCTGTGGATCCCGGCCCGCTTCCTCGGCGAGACCCGGCTCCTGACGTTCGGCTCCCGGGCCACCTACACGGCCCTCGTCAGACTACCGATGGGTATCGAGGCCGAGGACCGGGTGCGCCCGCTCCGCACCGAGGCGCGATCCCTCCAGCTCCGGCTCCGCACCGCCCGCGACAACCAGGAAGACCTCGAGGAAACCTTCGACCAGCTGAGCCGGTTCCTCGGACTGGTCGCGCTGATCGCGCTCCTGCTCGGCGGCATCGGCGTGGGCAGCGCCATCCAGGTCTTCATCCGGAGAAAGCGCGAGACCATCGCCGTCCTGCGCTGTCTCGGGGCCACCGGCGGGGAGGTCTTCGCGATCTACCTGAGCCAGGCCGTCGCCCTGGGGCTCCTCGGGAGCCTGGCCGGCGTCGCCTCGGGTCTCGCGGTCCAGCTCGCCTTGCCCCACGTCTTCGCCCCGTTCCTCCCGCTCGACGTCGCCGTCCGGCCCTCGCCTGGCGCCATCGCACTCGGACTGGGCGTGGGGCTCTGGGTGTCCCTCGCCTTCGCGCTGCTCCCGCTCCTCGGCGTGCGCGACGTCCCCCCGCTCGCCGTCCTGCGGCAACCCTTCGACGAGGCGCCACCCCGCCGCGCCGGCTGGCCGACCTGGACCGCCCGCGTCCTGGTCGCCGCCAGCGTGGCGGCGCTGGCCGCGATCCAGGTGGGCAATCCCGTCCGCGGCATCCTGTTCGCCGCCGGGCTGGGCGCGGCCCTCCTGGTGCTCTGGCTCGCCGCACTCGGACTTACCCGGGCCCTCCGGCGCTGGTTCCCGCGCCGGCTCCCTTACGTCTTCCGGCAGGGCCTGGCCAACCTCTACCGGCCCGCCAACCAGACCGTCGCGGTCGTGCTCGCCCTCGGAGCCGGCGCCTTCCTGCTGGGCTCCCTGAGCGTGGTGCGCCACAACCTCTTGGCCCGGCTCGCGCTCGATCTGGGGCCCGATCGCCCCAATCTGGTGCTCTTCGACATCCAGCCCGGCCAGCTCGACTCGCTCCAGGCGCTCCTCGCCGCGCGCGGGCTCCCGCTCGAGGCCCCCGTCCCGATCGTGCCGATGCGCATCCTCGCGATCAACGGCCGGACCAGCGCCGAGATCCTGGCCGATACGGCCGCCCGGCGCGCGGACCGGCGGATCAGCCCCTGGGCCCTCCGGCGCGAGTACCGTTCCACCTACCGCGACAGCCTGGTGGCCTCGGAGAAGCTCGTCGTGGGGAAGCTCTGGGAACCCGGGTGGACGGGCGCGGGGGCGATCCCGGTCTCCCTGGAAACCTCGATCGCGGGCGACCTCGACGTCACCGTGCGCGATACGATCGTCTGGGACGTCCAGGGCGTGCCGCTCACCACGGTGGTCACCTCGCTCCGCGAGGTCGAGTGGGTCCGTTTCGAGCCCAACTTCTACGCCGTCTTTCCCACCGGCCCGCTGGAGCAGGCCCCCCGAAGCTACGTGCTGCTCACCCGGGTGGAGGAAGGACCGGAGATCGGCCGGATCCAGCGCGACGTGGTGGAACGGTTCCCCAACGTCGCGAGCCTCGACGTGAGCTCGGTCCAGCGCACGATCGAGCGGATCGTGGGCAGCGTGGTGGCCGCGATCCGGTTCATGGCGCTCTTCAGCCTGGCCACCGGCCTCGTGGTGCTGGTCGGGGCCCTGGCGACCAGCCGGCTCCAGCGGCTCCGGGAGGCCGCCCTTCTCAAGACACTCGGCGCCCGCCGGCGCGACGTGATCCGCGTCATGGTGACCGAGTACGCCGCGCTGGGGACCCTGGCCGCGCTGGTGGCGGCGGGCCTCGCCGCCGCGGGCGGCTGGGCCCTGGTCCGGTTCGTCTTCGACGTGCCGTTCGCGTTGCCCTGGACCGCGTTCGGCGGACTCGCCCTGGTGCTGGTCGCGCTCACTGTGGGCACCGGCCTCTGGAGCAGCGTCGAAGTATTTCGCCGGACGCCCATGGAGGTGCTGCGGGCGGAATGAGGGCCCGGGGCACGCCCCCGGCGTCCGGCGCGCCGCGTCCCTGGGACCCCGTCCGGCGCTCGGTGCCGGGCCGGCAACCCCCTGCCCCCCCCCCAGCACGCGACCGATAGGACCGTCACCCTGTCGCTAGTATTCTTCTCCTCGACCCCGCCACCTCCTGCGAGCCTCGCATGCTGGCCATTCTGACCCTGCTCTTCATCCTGTCCGGCGCCGCCGGGTTGTTCTACGAGTCGGTCTGGTCCCGCTATCTGGGCCTCTTCGTCGGCCACAACGCCTACGCCCAGGTCATCGTGCTGGTGATCTTCCTGGGCGGCATGGCGCTCGGGGCCATGCTGGTCGGCCGGTTCACCGAACGGATCCGCGAACCGCTGTTCGGGTACGCCCTGGTCGAGGCGATCGTCGGGGTGATCGGCCTCGTTTTCCAGGATGTGTACGTCGGCGTCACCAACTGGGCCTACACCACCGTGTTTCCCGCGACGGCGGGGAGCCTCACGCTCACGGTGGTGAAGTGGGGGCTCGCCGCCCTGCTCATCTTCCCGCAATCGGTCCTGCTCGGCATGACTTTCCCGCTCATGTCGGCGGGCGCGCTCCGCCGGATCCCGGCGGCACCGGGACGCACGCTCTCGATCCTCTACTTCGCCAACAGTTTCGGTGCCGCGGTGGGCGTCCTGATCGCGGGGTTTTACCTGGTCAAGGCGGCGGGCCTGCCGGGCACCATCCTGGCCGCGGCGATTCTCAATCTGGTCGTGGCCATGGGGGCGATGGTGGTCATGAAGTACGGGCCCGAGGTGGAGTCCCGCGCCGCCGAGCCGGCCGGCGCTCCGCCTCCGGCCCCCGTCCCGCTGGGCCTCTCCGCCGCCTCGCTCCGCCGCCTCCTCCTCTGGACTGCCTTTGGCACGGCGGTCGCCTCGTTCATCTACGAGATCGCCTGGATCCGGATGCTCTCGCTGGTCCTCTCCAGCGCCACCCATTCGTTCGAGCTCATGCTCTCGGCCTTCATCCTGGGGCTCGCGCTGGGCGCGTTCTGGGTACGGCGCCGCGCCGACCGCTTCGCCGATCCGCTCCGGGTGTTAGGCACCGTGCAGTGGCTGATGGGATTCCTGGCCCTGGCCACGCTCCCCGTGTACGTCGCCTCGTTCGACTGGATGGCCACGTTCATGCAGACCTTCGCCCGGACCGAGGCGGGCTACGTCGGCTTCAATCTGGCGCGCTACGGGATCTGCCTGCTGGTGATGCTGCCGGCCACCTTCTGCGCCGGCATCACCCTGCCGCTCATCACCCGGACCCTGGTGTTGGGGGGGGTCGGCGAGAAGGCGATCGGCCAGGTGTATGGGGTCAACACGCTGGGCTCGATCCTCGGCGTCTCGGTGGCGGCCCTGGTCCTGATGCCGCTCATCGGTCTCAAGCCGCTCCTGGCCACGGGTGCCCTGCTCGATATCGCGATCGGCGTCGTGATTCTCTGGGCCATCAGCCGCACCGCCGCCCCGGCCCTCCGCGGGACCCTTTCCCCGCGCCGCTACGCCGTGCTCGCCGCGGCCGGCTGGGTCGTGGTGCTCGTGGGCGCCATCGTGACACCCGGATTCGACCGGCGGCTCCTCCTGAGCGGCGTCTACCGCTTCGGGACGGTGCCGCCGCCGGGGAGCCGCGAGGTCCTCTACTACAAGGACGGCCGGACCGCCACGGTCTCCGCCGAGCGGATGAAGGCGACCAACGAAGTCTTCATCGCCACCAACGGCAAGTCGGACGGCAGCCTCGCGGCCTACTGGTTCGAACCCTGCGACTCCACCAGGCCCAGGCACCCGCTCCGGGGCGACGCCGCGACCCTGGCCCTCGCGGCGCTCATCACACTCGCCCACAAGCCTGACGCGGAGCTGGGCGCGGTGATCGGGCAGGGCACCGGCATGTCGAGCCACCTCCTGCTCGGAAGCTCCCGGCTCAAGGAGCTGGTCACGATCGAGATCGAACCGGAGATGATCGCGGCCTCCCGGCGCGGATTCTACCCGGCCAACCGCCGGGTGTTCGACGACCCGCGCGCCCGCTTCGTCGTGGACGACGCCAAGTCCTACTTCGCCGCGGCCGGGAAGAAGTTCGATTTCATCTTCTCCGAACCCTCCCACCCGTGGGTGAGCGGCGTGGCCGGCCTCTTCACCCAGGAGTTCTACGACCGGATCAACCAGTACCTCCAGCCGGACGGCGTCTTCGCCCAGTGGATTCACATCTACGACATCAACGACCGCCTGGTGATGACGGTGCTCCGGGCGTTGCACGAGCGGTTCCGGACCTACGAGGTCTTCATGCCCGCGGTCTCCGACATGCTCGTGATCGCGACCAACGCCTCCGAGGTTCCCACCCCCGACTGGAGCATCTTCCAGTATCCCGACATCGCCCGGGACTTCTGCCACCAGATTCCCTTCACGCCGGAGGCGATGGAGGCGACCCGGCTCGGCAACCGCGCGTCGCTCGCCCCGCTGGTGGACGGTTTCCCGTACGCCAACTCCGATTTCTTCCCGCACCTCGACAACGGGGCCGAGCGCTCCCGCTTCATGGCCCAGCAGGCTTCGGGGATCTTCGGCCTCTCGGCGGAGCGGTTCGATTTCACCGCCCCGTTCATCCGGCGGCGGATCGGCCCCGCCGGGTTCACCCTGGCGCCGGCCCCCGACATCCCCCGCATGTACCAGCTGTCGCTGGGTGCCACGCTGCGCGATCCGGCCGCCTATCTCCCGACCGACACCATTCTCGACGACGATCGCAAGAGCAACGCGCTCTATCGGGAGCGGGCCTGGGCCGCCGAGCTGACGGCGGCCGAGCCCCCTGGCAACTGGCGAGTGTGGATCCAGCGCATGGCCGACATCGAGCGCGACCGCTACGGCGGCACCAGCGGCTACGCCGACCCGGCCTTCTACGCCCCGATCTACCGCTTCCTCGACCGGCACCGGGCCCCACCCGAGGTGCGCGCGGTGGTGGAGTTCCGCCAGGCGGTGCTCGGCTGGGACTTCGCCCGGGCGGTGCGGGTGGCCGAGCCCTTGGTGGCGGCGGCCCTCGACCGCCGGAGCTGGATGCCGCCGGACGAACTCCGCGACGGGGTGGTGATCGCCCGCCTCGCCACCGGCGACGTCACCGGGGCGCGCCAGGCCTTCGAGGCGCTGGCGCCCCTCTCCCGGCGGCCGCCCGGCGACTTCCGGACGGCACTGCTCGCGGCCTACGTGGAGAAGGGCCTCGAGGCCCAGGGCGAACGCCGGGCCTCGGCGCGATGACCGCGGCCACCCGCCGTCTCGGCGGCTTCCAAGCGAGTGCCTGCGTTCGCCGGCATGAGGGCAGGCCGGCCGCCCCGGCGCGACGGCCGCTCGCCCCGGGCACTTCCGGGGCCCGGCGCAGGCGCTACGTTTCCCCGATCCTCATCCCAGCGATGCCATGCTGCCCATTGACCTCTCCGGCAAGCGCGCCTTCGTGGCCGGGGTCGCGGACGACGCCGGCTTCGGTTTCGCCATCGCCAAGGCCATGGCCGAGGCGGGGGCCTCGATCTGTGTCGGCACCTGGCCGCCGGCGCTCAACATCTTCCTCAATCTGCTCGAGCGCGGGAAGATGGACGAGTCGCTGGCGCTCGCCGGCGGCGGGAAGCTCGCCTTCGAGAAGATCTATCCGCTCGACGCTGCGTACGACACGCTGGACGAGGTCCCGGCCGAGGTGCGCGAGAACAAGCGGTACCGGGACCGGGGCGACTTCTCGATCACGGGGGTCGCCGCCGCGCTGGTCGCGGATTTCGGGCCCCGGCCCGTGGACATCGTGGTCCACAGCCTGGCCAACGCCCCCGAGGTGAAGAAGCCCCTCATCGAGACCTCCCGGGCCGGGTATCTCGCGGCGGTGAGCGTGAGCGCCTACAGCCTGGTTTCGATGGTGCGGACCTTCGGGCCGCTGATGCGGCCCGGCGGGTCGTTTCTCTCCCTGACCTACATGGCGAGCGAACGGGTGATCCCGGGCTACGGGGGGGGGATGTCCTCCGCCAAGGCGGCGCTGGAATCGGACACCAGGACGCTCGCCTACGAGGCGGGGCGGCGCTACGGGGTCCGGGTGAACACCATCTCGGCGGGCCCCTGGGCCTCCCGGGCGGCCACCGCCATCGGGTTCATCGAGACGATGATCGGGTACTGCGCGGCCAACAGCCCGCTTCCCCGCACCCTCGACGCGGCGGAGGTGGGAGCCACGGCCGCCTTCCTCGCCAGTCCGCTGGCCGCAGCCATCACGGGAAGCACCGTGTACGTGGACAACGGCTATCACGTGATGGGAATGGCTGTATCGGGGAGCGGGTGACAGGCGAGGGGGAGAGGATGGCACGGCTCTTCGCGCTGCTCGGCGCTTGCTCGGCGTTCGTCGCGGTGCTCGCCGGCGCCTTCGGTGCCCATGCGCTCCGCGCCCGCCTGGTGCCCGAACGCCTCGCCGCCTTCGAGACCGGCGCCCGCTACCAGATGTACCACGCCCTGGCGCTCCTGGCCGCCGCCTGGCTCGTGGCGCGCACCGCCGGCCAGGCGGCCGCCTGGGCCGGCGGGCTGTTTCTCGCCGGCACCGTGCTCTTCTCCGGCAGCCTCTATCTCCTCGCCCTGAGCGGGGCCCGCGGGTTCGGCGCCGTGACGCCGTTCGGCGGGCTCGCCTTCCTCGCCGGCTGGCTCTGCCTCGCACGGGCGGCCTGGCAGCTCGGCCGGTGACCTCGCCGCCTCATCCCGTGGCCGCCGCGTACCAGGCGCTGCTCGGCCGGCTCGACCGGTGGTTCCACCGGGCGGAGGCCCGCCACCCCGGCGTGATCCCCTGCTGCCGCGGCTGCGCGGCCTGCTGTCACGGCCCCTTCGATATCTCCGTGGCAGACGCCTTGCTCGTCCGCGAGGCGGTGGCGGCCCTGCCTGACGATGAACGGAAGGCGGTGCGGGCACGGGCCGGCGCGCTGCTGGCACGGTTCGGAACGCTGGCGCCGGCCTGGGGGCCGCCCTGGGATCTCGCCTCGCTAGGCGAGGAGGGCTTCGACCGGCTCGCCGAGAGCCTCGCGACGGAACCCTGCCCCCTCCTCGACGAGCACGGCGCTTGCCGGATCTACGCCTCCCGCCCGCTTCTCTGCCGGCTCATGGGGCTCCCCCTCATCACCCCGGCCCGCCGGGTCTTATCCAACCCCTGTCCCATTCGGCGGCGCTTCCCGGCCTACGCGGCCCTGGCCCCCCAGCCGTTCGACCTGGACGCGTTCGAGGCCGCCGAGGCGGCGTTCCGCGACGCGGCCGCGCGCGCCCTGCCGGCCGCACGGGGCGAGGCCGGCTACGAAACGACGATCGCGGCGGTCCTCGCCTGAGGTCGCCCCGGACGTCCCGGAGCGCGCCGGCCACCCCAGCCGCGCCGCCTCACTTCTTGCGCGGCGGTTTCCCGGTCCGGACCAGCTCGCGAATCCACCGCTCCGCGGCCGCGAGCGCCTTGCGTTTGCCCCCGTACATCCGATCCCCGAAGTAGGCCCGATAGCGGGCCCGCCATCCGTTGGGGCCTCGGACGTAGCCGATCCGCACCACGTACCCGTGCGTCCGGTTGCTGTCGACCCGCACGATCCCCGGTGCCAGGCGGCGTCCCACCCGCGGCTTGGGCAGCAAGGCCAGGATCCGCTTGGCGCCCTTGGGCGCCTGACGTCGCGGTCGCTTCGTTCGTGCCATGCCAGAGCTCCAGCGTCAGGAATCGCCGGGAACCCTGGGCGGCCCCCGGCCGGAAACGGGCGCGAAAGATGAAGGGGTCCAGCCCTCGACGCCAGAGGGCCCCGTGCAGCCGGCGTGCGCCGGCCCCACGGGGCCCGGGGCGACGGGGGCCGCCGCCTAACCTCGTTTCGGGTTGATGGTCGGGGCGACGTGATACTGGTAGCTGAAGAGGATCATCAGCGCCACGATGATCAGCGCCGCGATGATGAGCGCGAAGACGAACACCCCGCTCAAGAGCGGCTCGTCCTGCTTCAGATGCATGTAGAACATCGCCACCAGCGCGAACTTGGCCGCCGAGAGCACGAGCAGGATCGGCACCAGAATGGGCTCCACCGCCCCGTGGAGCGGCGCCACGGGGTCCCGGGCCACCTCGTACGCGGCCACCTCGAGGGCGGTCAGGACGAACAGCGTGATCGCCACCCGCGCGTACAGCCCCGGCGTCGGGTGCGCATGGGTCTCGGCGTGAGCCTCGGCGTGGGCGACAGCGTGCATGAGGACTCCACTCACCGCATGAGGTAGACGACGGGGAAGATCACGATCCACACCACGTCCACGAAGTGCCAGTACAGCGCCGCGATCTCCAGATTGAGCGCCTTGGCGGGCGGGAGCTTCCCGCGGAGCGCGAGCACGAACATCGTGATGAGCCAGATCACCCCGATGGTGACGTGCGTCCCGTGAAAGCCCGTGAGGGTGTAGAACGTCTGCGAGAAGAGGTTCGTGGTGTAGCCCATCCCCCGATGGTAGAAGTGGGAGAACTCGTACACCTGCATCCCCACGAAGAACGCCCCGCACCCGATGGTGGCCGCGAGCCACCCGAGAAGCATCCCCCGCTTCCCCTTCTGCGCGCCGTACAGCGCCAGGACGATGAAGAACGAGCTGAAGAGGAGCAGCGCCGTCCCGACCGTGACCAGCGGGATCTCGAGGATCTGCGGCTGTTCGACGCCTTTCAAGAGCCACGGGTCGTGCGGCCGCGGACCGGCCACGTCCCGGCCCTTGTAGACCAGGTAGGTGCCGATCAGCGAGGCGAAGAACATGCATTCCGACCCGATGAAGGTCCAGATGGCGAGCTTCCGGCTGTCAATGCCGGTCGCCGTGTCCGGATGGGCCGCGTGCGCGTCGTGACTCAAGGTCGGTTCCTGTCAGTGAGGTCCGTTCCATGTCTCGGCCGGACAGCCTCCCCCCCCGCGGCCGGTCGCGCCGCCGCGCCGGGCCGCCGGGGATGGGTCAGCCTGCCGGCTCGAACACCCAGCTGTACACCCCGTAGAACAGAATGGCGAGCCCCAGCAGATGCACCCAGAGATGCGACCCCCCGATGAAGCCGGCCAGCACCAGCGTCGCGCCGACCGCCGTGATGAGTGGCCGGATCGAGGGGTTCGGCATGTGGATCCCGGCACCGCTCACCCGCCGGGGCTCCGGCAGCGTACCGCCCCGGCGCCGCTTTTCCTCCCACAGCGGATCGCGCCCGTGGACCTCGGGCAGCTCGGGGAAGTTGAACGCCTGGGGCGGGGAGGGGATGGACCACTCCAGCGTCGCCCCGTTCCAGGGATCGGCCGGCGCATCGGCGGGTCGCCGCCAGGTCCGAATCACGTTGACGATGAACACCGTGAAGGCCGCCACCAGCAGGAGCGCCCCCACCGTCTGCACCTGATTCAGGAAGGTGAAGTTCGATTCCGCCGTGTAGGTATAGACCCGCCGCGGCATCCCGTTCAGGCCGAGGAAGTGCATCGGGAAGAAGGTCAGGTTCACCGCGATGAACGTGACCCAGAAATGCACCTTGCCCGCCCACTCCGGATATTGCCGGCCGGACATCTTGCCGATCCAGTAATAGATGCCGGCAAAGATCCCGAACACGGCGCCGAGCGACAGCACATAGTGGAAATGCGCGACCACGTAGTAGGTGTCGTGCAGCGCCAGGTCCATGCCGGCGTTGGCCAGCACCACCCCGGTGACGCCGCCGACCGTGAACAGGAAGATGAAGCCGATCGCCCACAGCATCGGCGTGGTGAGTCGGATCGAGCCGCCCCACATCGTCGCGATCCACGAGAAGATCTTGATGCCGGTCGGCACCGCGATGACCATCGTGGCGGCCGTGAAGTAGGCGCGGGTGTTCACGTTGAGGCCGACCGTGAACATGTGGTGCGCCCAGACGATGAAGCCGATGAAGCCGATCGCGACCATGGCATAGGCCATGCCGAGATAGCCGAACACGGGCTTGCGCGAGAAGGTCGAGACCACCTGGCTGATGATGCCGAAGCCCGGGAGGATCAGGATGTACACCTCCGGATGGCCGAAGAACCAGAACAGATGCTGGTAGAGGATGGGATCGCCGCCGCCCTGCGCCACGAAGAAGGTGGTGCCGAAATTGCGGTCGGTGAGCAGCATCGTGATGGCGCCGGCGAGCACCGGCAGCGACAGCAGCAGCAGGAACGCCGTGACCAGGATCGACCAGACGAACAGCGGCATGCGGTGGAGGGTCATCCCCGGCGCGCGCATGTTGAAGATCGTCGTGATGAAGTTGATGGCGCCCAGGATCGACGAGGCGCCGGCCAGGTGCAGCGAGAAGATCGCCATGTCGACCGCCGCGCCCTCGTGGCCGGTGAAGCCCAGCGTGGCGCCGGTCGAGGAGAGCGGCGGATAGACGGTCCACCCCGTGCCGGCGCCGCCGCCCACGAGCGCCGACAGGATCAGCAGCACGAAGGACGGGATCAGCAGCCAGAAGCTGATGTTGTTCATGCGCGGGAACGCCATGTCGGGCGCCCCGATCATGATCGGCACGATCCAGTTGCCGAAGCCGCCGATCATCGCCGGCATGACCATGAAGAACACCATGATCAGGCCGTGCGCGGTGACGAGCACGTTGAAGAAGTGGTGGTTGTCGATGAACTGGGTGCCCGGCGACTGCAGCTCGAGCCGGAACCACACCGAGAAGGCCGTGCCGATGATCCCCGCCACGACGGCGAAAATCAGGTACATCGTGCCGATGTCCTTGTGGTTGGTCGAATAGGCGAAGCGCCGCCAGCCGGTCGGTTGGCCGTGATGCTCGTGCGCGTGCGGCGCCTCATGCGCAGTCCGCGCGTGGCCGTGATCGGCTGCGGGGGCTTGGGCGGGGGTCGGGGTCGGGCTCATCGCCGCTACCTTTCGTCAGAATGTTCGTGCGCGCCGCGGAGTCACTTCTTGGCCGGAGCTTCGGCGCGCCTGGCCTCTTCGACGGCTTCCCAGTCGACCTCGCCGCGCTTGGCCTTCTCGCGCGCCTCCGCGAGCCACTTCTCGTATTCGTCGCGCGGAACCGCCTTGATCGCGATCGGCATGAAGCCGTGATCGGTGCCGCAGAGCTCCGAGCACTGGCCGTAGTACATGCCGGGCTTCTTGGCGAAGAGCCAGGTCTCGTTGATGCGGCCGGGGTTGGCGTCGACCTTGACTCCCATCGCGGGCATCGCGAAGGCGTGAATCACGTCCATGCCCTGGACGAGCAGGCGCACTTGCGTGCCGACCGGGATGACCACCGGGTTCGTCACGTCGAGCAGGCGCACCGGCTTGCGTCCGTTGGCCTGCTCGAAATCCGCGCAGTTCTTCTTGTCCTGGTCGCTGACGCCGCCGCGGCAGGCGATGCGGCTGTTGAACAGGAAGCGGTTGCCGGCGAGCTTGTCGACGGGCTTGCCGTCCTTCATCACCGGCTTGCCCTGCGCGTCGACCTCGTGCGAGGCCTCGTAGACGTAGGACCAATACCACTGGTGCCCGCGCGCCTTGATCGTGATCGGCGTGTAGGCCGGCTGCTTCACCTTCCTGCCGTCGACGGTGACCTCGACCTCGGTCGGGGCGCGATCCGAGTAGTAGAGAAGCCGGAACGACGGCACCGCAATGACGACGAGGATGAGGATCGGCACGATCGTCCACACGATCTCGATCATCGTGTTGTGGGTCGTGCGCGACGGCGTCGGGTTGGCGCGGGCGTTGTAGCGGACGATGACCCAGATCAGCAGGATCAGCACGAACGCCGAGACGCCGAAGATGATGTAGAGGAGCAGATTGTGGAAGCTG
>DATLYZ010000045.1:0-20000 GCA_035574255.1 Gemmatimonadales bacterium
GGCGGGGGTGCCGGCCTCCCCCGCCGAGGAGGCGCTGGAGCTGGCGGAGAGCTTCGAGACCAATGCCCGCCGGAAAGCGGAGTACTTCTGCCACCGCACCGGCCTCCCCACCGTGGCCGATGATTCCGGGCTCGAGGTGCTGTCGCTCGGCGGGCTTCCCGGCGTCCGCTCCCGCCGCTGGTCCGGGGCCACCGGGCCCCAGGACGAGGTGGATCGCGCCAATAACGAAGAACTGCTCCGCCGGCTGCGAGGCGCGCCGCCGGAGCGCCGCCGAGCGCGCTACCGCTGTGTGCTGGTCCTGCTCCGCCATCCGGGTGCCGTCCCCGAGGTGTTCGAGGGAACCGCCACGGGGACTATTCTGGAGGCGCCACGCGGCAGTGGCGGCTTCGGCTACGACCCGCTCTTCTTCTCGGACGACTTGCAAAAGACCTTCGGGGAAGCCACGCCGGAAGAGAAGGACCGGGTGAGCCACCGTGGGCGCGCGCTGCGCGCCCTGCTCGACGCCCTGGGTCACCCGCCGGCCCGCTGAGCGGCCGCGGGGCTCGCGAGAACCGATCAGCGGGCGGCGCGTTTCGCAACGCCTCGGCTACGGGCCTTGCGCCGTGCCGCTCCGCCCCGATACTAAGGGGAGGAGTTCGGGCCCAGCCCGAAGCCGCCTTCCCCCCAGGAGGTGTCCATGTCCACCGCCGCCCGTGCCGAAGCCGGCACCCGCACGCCGTATCGGCTCAAGCTCCATCAGATCGAGTGCTGCAACTGCGATGTCGCCTGCGGATGTCAGTTCGGGATCGGCCCGCTCCCCGGATTCTGCGAGTTCCTCATCGGGTATCGCGTGATCGCCGGCCGGGTGGGCGAGACGCCCCTGGACGGCCTCACCTTCGTGATCGCCTGCAAGTATCCCGGAGCGATCCACCAGGGGCGTGGCGAGGTGGCGTGCTTCGTGGATGACAAGGCCACCCCGCCTCAAGTAGAGGCGCTCATGACCGTCCTGTCAGGCAAGGCCGGGGGCATGCCGTGGGAGGCGCTGGCCGGCACGGTCGAGAAATTTACCGGCCCGGTCCTCAAGCCGATCGAGATGACGGTCAACGGAACCCGCTCCGGCTACCGCATTCCCGGCATCCTCGAAGTGCGCCAGCAGCCGGTCAAGGATCCGGTGAGCGGCGAAGAGAAGGACATGCACATCGTCTATCCCAAGGGCGGGTTCTTCTGGGACGACGGCAGCGTCTGCACCACCGCGGTGATGCAGGTGAACTACGGCGGGCTGAGCTTCCATCACGAAGGAGGCTACGCCTGTTACGCGGAGGCGAACTGGACCAACCGGACGTAGGCCGCGAGGCGGCCGAGGGCGGCGAGGGACCCCTGCTCGCCCTGCTCCGGCGCGACCGCTGGGTGGTGGGTCTGGCGATCGTCGCGCTCGTCCTGCTCACCTGGGGTTGGGTGGTGCGAGAGGCGGCGGCCATGGCCCGCCTGACCGGCCATGCGAGGATGGCCGGGATGACCATGCCGGACCTGACCCCGTGGTCCCCGGGGCGGCTGCCGTGGCTCGCGGCCATGTGGGCGGTGATGATGGCCGCCATGATGCTCCCCGGGGCCGCGCCCCTGCTGCTCCTCTACGCCTCGTTCCGGCGGCGCCGGCAGGCGACCGCGAGTCCGATTCCCCCCACCGCCGTGTTCCTGCTCGGCTACCTGGCTGTCTGGGGCGCGTTCAGCGCGGGGGCGGCCCTCGTCCAGTGGTGGCTCCACCGGGTCGCGGTGCTCTCGCCGGGCATGCAGCTCGCCTCGCCGCGCCTGGCCGGCATCCTGCTCATGGTGGCCGGCATCTACCAGTGGCTCCCGGTCAAGCACGCCTGCCTGGCCCATTGCATGTCGCCGCTCGGGTTCGTGACGGCCCACTGGCGCGAAGGGACCCTGGGCGCCTTTCGCATGGGGCTCGCCCACGGCGGCTACTGCCTGGGCTGTTGCTGGCTCCTGATGGTGCTGCTCTTCGCGGGTGGGGTGATGAACCTGGCTTGGGTCGCTGGGCTTGCCCTGCTCACGCTGGGCGAGCGCGTGCTCCCCTGGGGGGCCCGGATCGCGCGGATGGCGGGGATAGTCCTGGTGGGGTGGGGCGGGTGGCTCACGGTCGGGGTACGGTGATGCGGGCCCGGCTCGGGGGGCGGCAGGCCTGGGCTCGCCCACGGCCGCGCGAGGGCGGTACCGGCCCGACTCGCGTCGCCACCAGACGGCGTCGCTCGGACCGCGCACCGGCTCGCGCTGCGCGGTTCACCGCCGCCGGTAGCGCCAGTCCACCACGCCTGCCCCCGCCACAATGGAAAACGGCTGCCGCACCTCGGGAAACAGAGACGGCACGGGCTGCTCCGCCGTGGCGACCACCGCGCCCGAGGCGTTGAGCAGCTCGAAGACCAGGGTAAACGCCTCCGGCGTGGCCGAGCGCCCCCGGAGCGAGCCGCTCAGCTTGAGCCCGCCCGGTCGCGGCTCGAGCCGGAGACTGTCCACCGCAATCGGGGCCGAGTCGAGCCGCTTCACCGCATCGAGGCCCCTGGCGCGGTCCTGGAGCAGGACGTAGCCCTGCACCGCGAAGCGGAGCGCCGTCTCGTTGTACGGCTCCTTGTCGAGGAGCCGGTTCGCGACCTCCAGCAGCCTGGCGCCGTCTTTCAGCTCGTTGTAGGTGTACGCCAGATTCGTCATCGCGACCCGGTGATAGGGTTCCCGCTCAAGCGCCTGGCGAAACTCCGCTGCGGCCCCCTGGAAGTCCTTGGCCTGGTACTTGGTCACGCCGCGGTTGATGAATATCGCCGCGCTGGCGGTGTCGGGGGCGCTCCGGCCGGTGGCGGCGAGACCCCGTTCGCCCAGCGCGGCCTGGGCGCTGTCGGGCTGCCCCAGGGCCTGGAAGGCGCCGGCCAGATACTGGCGGGCGGTGGCGTCCCCGGGCCGCCAGCCCAGGTAGCGGCGGAAGGCGGGGATGGCCTGGGCGAAGCGCTGCGCCTGGTAGAGGCTCCGGGCCACCGTCAGCGCTGCCAGGTTGCGCGCCGCCGTGTCGCCGCTCTGACCGAGGAGGGCGATGAGTTTCTCGTAGACCACCGCCCCGCTGTCCACCCGCTCCGACCTGAGCAGCAGCGCGCCGAGACGGCTCAGGGCCAGGCGTTCGTACTTCTCGCCCTTTTCCTGGGAGCCAGGCGCCAGCACAGCGGCTCGGTTGTACGCGGCGATGGCGCTGTCGGTCTGCTCCGACCCTTCGTGGGTCGCGCCGATCCAGTACCACGGTTCCGGCTCTTTCGGCAACAGGCCGGTCGCCAGATGATAGGCCAGGAGGGCGGAATCGGGGCGATTGTCGGCGGAGTAGACCCCGCCGGCCCCGATCAGGGCTCCCCAGGCGGTCCTCCGGAAGCCGCGGATCTCCTCGGCGCACTGCGGCGCCAGCGACTCGGCCCGCGCGAACGCCGTGTCCGCTTCCAGCGGATCGCCCCGGTAGAGCGCGATGCGCCCCAGGAAATACCACGCCGCCGGGTTCTTCGCCTGTCCCTTGGCGGTGATCGCCTCGACCAGGACTTGCTGGCCTTCCCGGAGCAGGCGCTCCCGATTGGCCGGATTGTCCGAGCCCACCGCCACACTCAGCTTGGTGGCAGCGCCGCTCACCAGGAAGTGGCCCGCCTTGATGCCACAGCCAGGCGGGTCGTATCTCCCCGGCTGGCTGGCTGCCACCTGCGAGCGGTAGGATTGGGCCTGGGCGGTCGCGGCCACTGCGGCGCTCGCCACGAGCGCGGCGGCCGCCCGAGTGACGAGGCTCATGGGACGCCTCCCGGGAAGCTCCGCGCCACGATACCCCCCTGGCTCGCCAGTTGGCAAGAGGAGAAAAAAACGAGACCGTCCGGCTCTCCGAACGGTCTCTGGGCACCGGGCGAGCGGGCCGCCACCCGCTCTCAGAGGATGCCGGAACCCGTCCGGCGATCCTGTAGGCGACCAGACTTCGGCCGTACCTTCTGCCCGGTGCCTGGTTACAAGATACCCCGCCCCCATGAATCTCCCGTGAACCGGGCGTGAGGCGTCGTTCAGGCCCGCGTGACGGCAGCCCGTCGCGACGCTAACTTCCCCGCCGTTGCGGGGCGTAGCGCAGTCCGGTAGCGCGCCTGCTTTGGGAGCAGGAGGTCCCGGGTTCGAATCCCGGCGCCCCGATTCCCCCTGCAACATGAACCCAACCCTCCCATGCACCGAGCTCCTCCATCCCACTTGCCGGCGCGAGGGACCGCCTTCCTGGCGGCCCTCGTCCTGTCGCGCCTGTTCTGGCCCGCCGATCGGCTCGCCGCCCAGCACACTGCGACCGACAGCCTGCTCTGGATCCTCCCGGTGGACCGGGTTGCCGATCTGCTCAGCCTGGAGCCCGGGGTGTCAACCACACCGGACGGCAACCTGATCGTTCGCGGGGGAGGGATCGCTGCGGTCAGTGCCTACCTGGACGGCACCCCCGTGAGTCCCGCTGGCCGTGGACTCGCCACGCCCCTGTTCGGCGGAAGCCGCGCCGGCGCGCCGGGCGCCGGCATCGGACTCGGCACTACCGGGCTCGACTCGCTCACCCTGGAGTCGGGGGTGCCTTCGCTCGAGTGGGGCGATGGCCGTGCCGGCGTCCTTCGCGCCCGGACCCTGGACCCTCTGGGTGGGCCGCTCGCACCAGGCTGGACGGTGAGGGCTCGCTACGGGACGGACGCTCCGTTCGGACGCGCGGGCGGGCTCGGCCTCCACCGGTTCGAAGGCCTGGCTACCGCCCGAAGCGGCAAGGCCGGAATCGTGCTGGCCGGCACGGCACAGGGCCAGAACACCGAGATGCTGGGTCTCGAGCAGAACCGCTCGCCGATCTACGTCGCCGAAGGGCTGGATACCGTGGTCACCTTCGATCAGGGCGGCGGCAACATGGTCTCGGTTCCCGTGGCTCGCTTCGCGGCGACGAACGGCATCCGGTTCCCGTCCTCCGCGCTCGGCGACTACGCGGTCCTGGGCAAGCTCGGCTACTCCCTGGGGAGCTCGGCGCTCTCGTTCACCGCCGCCGCGAGCCAGCGTCAGCGCCGGCTCTTCGATTACCCCGACCTCTACAACCCGGCCCAGCTCGCCGCCCAGCGGGACTGGAGCCGAGTGTTCACGCTGAGCTGGCGGGGCGGGGTAGACCGGCTGGTCCGGGGGCTCGGCGTCGAAGCCCACCTTTCTTACCAGACCGACCGCCGGATTCACGGGCCGCTCGCCTCCGCCTCCGAACGGAATACCCGCGATCCGGCGCTCGGGGTTCCGGTATCGCCTTTCGACTTCCGGTTCGACTTCGACAATTTCGCGGTGAACGACGAGCTGATTCGAAACTTCCGGATCAACGCCGGCCGCCGCTCGCCGTACGACCTGGCCAACACGTCCCAGTATGCGCTGATCGACGCCTATCGCAACAACGCCTACGGGATTCTGGGTTTCAGCGAATCAGGCGGCCCCGTGGGCCTGCTCGAGCTGTATCGCGAAAGCCGCTGGGTGGCCACGCTCATGGCCACGGCACCGTTGGGCGGTGCAGTCCTCCTCAGGGCCGGTGGCGAGTTCACCCGGTACGACCTCGATTTCTACCACTCCCAGCTCACCAGCCAGGTGGGCTCGGACGCCTACCTGGTGACCCCGCGGCGCTGGGCGCTCTTCGCCGAGCCGCGTCTGGTGCGGGGCGGCCTGGAGGTCGCAGCCGGCTTCCGGCTGGATCATTTCCGGACCAACGCCATCCGTCCCGACAGCTTTCCCCGCATCTCGAGCATGCCCGGGTTCGACCCCGCGGATCCCGCTGCGCTGTTGGTGGCGGACCAGGGCCACACTCGGCTGAGCCCGCGTGTGCGCGCCGGCTATCGGTTCGACGAACGAACCACCGTCCATGCCGGGCTGGGGGCGCTGGCCCAGATGCCCGATCTGGCACTCGCGCTCCAGGGTATCAACACCGACTTTGGCACCAACGCCGCTTCCCAACCCTACGGCACCGACCTCGATTTCGAGCGTGCCACGATCGCCGAGCTGGGTGCAAGCCGCCGATTCGGCGCTGCGACGACCCTCGAAGCCGCCGTGTGGACACGGAGCGATCGCGGCCTGGTGCGCACGGAGCTCGTGTCGCGGTTCGACCCGTTCAGGGGGGTTGATACGGACCTCTACCTGTACCGAAACGGTTCGAGCACCTCGACCACTGGCCTCGACCTCCGGGTCCGCCAGGAATTCGGTCCGTGGGGCCGCGCGTGGCTCGCCTACTCCTTTACCCATGTTGCCCAGGTTTTCGAGCGCGTGAGCCCGCCGCATACCTTGGTGGGCGTCCTGGTGCTCACCGCGCCCGAGGAGTGGCGCGGCGCCGGCGGCCTGCTCGAGCACACCAGTCTCGGCGTGATCGCGCGCCTCACGGCAGGGACGGAATACCGGCGCTGCCCCGCGCTCGATCTGGGCAATCACAGCATCACGTCGGACCAGTTCCCCTGTGCCGGACTCGTGATTGGAAAGACCGACCGCCTCCCGGCGCGGAAGACCCTCGATCTCCGCCTGACGAGGACCTTCCGGGCGGGCGCCTCCCGGCTGGGCCTGTTCGTGGACGCCCGAAACGCGCTCAACTGGAGGAACGTGATCCGGGTCTTCGCCGTCACCGGCAAGGTCACCAATCCCACCGAACGAGCCTTGAGGCGCAGCGACCAGGTGGCCTCGATGGCCGCGGAGGCACAGCGGAACGGAGCGCTGCTCCCGGACGGCAGCCTGGACCTGAGCTTCGGCGGCATCCCTGATCCTCGCGCCGGGTGCGGCAGCTGGATCCGGCAGGATGGGGCCCGCAGCCCACCCAACTGCGTCTATCTCATCCAGGCCGAGCGGCGTTTCGGTAACGGCGACGCGATCTTCACTGTCGCGGAGCAGACCCGCGCCGCGGACGCTTTCTACGAGGTCGCCCGCGGCCTTCAGCATTTCACGGAACCCGGGCGGAAGGTGAGGGTGGGCCTCGAGGTGAGCTTCTAACCGGGAAGCGCTCGGGCTGCCTTGCGCCGCGGCCTCGCCACCCGGTCCGCCCGGTCCGGCTGGACAAACCTGCACCGGGCACATGCCTGGCCGTGCGGGAGTCCAGGCCGGCGCGGGGCGCATCCCTCGACTGACTCGAGACTCGGCAGAATGGACGCGCCAGCCCCGGCCCGCGCGCGAGGTACCCCTCCGTTGTTCCCCGTCACCCACCGCCGGGACCATAACACCGCTATATTGCTCGGGGTTGCGCCCGTAGCTCAGCCGGATAGAGCAACAGCCTTCTAAGCTGTGGGTCGGAGGTTCGAATCCTCCCGGGCGCGCTCCGCTCACCTCGCGCCGCCACGCGCCTGCATGCTCCTGGGCTTTCCGCCACCCACCGCGTCGGAACTGCGCGCCCTGCTCGCCCTCGCCCTCCCGGTCATCACGGTCCAGGTGGGCCTCATGGCCATGGGCGTCGCCGACACCATCATGGTGGGGCACGTCTCGGCCGCAGCACTCGCCGCCGTGGCGCTCGGCAATCTCTACTTCTTCGGCGCCGCCATCTTCGGCATGGGCACGCTCATGGCGCTCGATCCCGTCGTCGCCCAAGCGGTCGGGGCCGGGGACCAGGCCGGCGTCGCCCGGGGCATCCAGCGCGGGCTCGTCCTCGCAGGGCTCCTCGTCATCCCGGCGGCGCTCCTCCTCGCTCCCGCGCCCGCTGTGCTCGCCTGGCTCCGCCAGCCGGACGAGGTCATCCCGCAGGCCGCCGCCTATGCCCGGATCTCCATTCCGGGTACCCTCGGGTTCTATGCCTTCGTGGTGCTCCGCCAGAGCCTCCAGGCCATGGGTCGGGTCCGCCCGATCCTGATCACCGTTGTGGTGGCGAACCTGGTCAACGTGGCGCTCAACTGGATGCTCATCTACGGCCGGCTCGGCTTCCCGGCCCTGGGAGCCCGAGGGGCCGCGTGGGCCACGGTCATCAGCCGTCTGGTCCTCGCGCTCCTGCTGCTCCGGCTGGGGTGGCCGCTCCTCGCCCCTCACCTCCGCCCGCTCCGTCGTGAGGCGCTGGGGCCCGGCCCGCTCCGCCGCCTCTTCGTGCTCGGCGCGCCGATCGGCGTCCAGCACCAGCTCGAGTACGGCGTCTTCGGACTGGTGGGCGTCCTCATGGGGGTGCTGGGCGCGGACCAGATGGCCGGGCACCAGATCGCGCTCAACCTCGCGTCGGTGACCTTCATGGTGCCGCTCGGCCTCTCGGCGGCCGCGGCCGTCCTGGTCGGGCACGCCGTGGGCCGCGAGGACCCCGAAGGCGCCCGGCGCTCCGCCTCGGCGGCCATGGCCTGCGCCGTGGGGTTCATGGGCGCGACCGCCATCGCCTTCGTGGCCCTCCCGCGCACCCTCGCCGGCCTGTACACCAACGTGACGCCGGCCCTCCTCGTGGCGGCCACCCTCATTCCCATCGCGGGCGTGTTCCAGGTCTTCGACGGGATTCAGGTGACGTCCATCGGCGTCCTCCGGGGTCTGGGCGACACCCGGACCCCCATGGTCGTGAATCTCCTCGGCTTCTGGTTCATCGGACTGCCGGTGAGCCTCTGGCTCGGGTTCGGGGCCGGGCTCGGGCCCCAGGGACTCTGGTGGGGCCTCGTCATCGGGCTCGTGCTCGTGGCCGCCGTGCTCCTGCTCCGGGTCCGGGCGAGACTTCGCGGACCCCTGCGCCGGCTGCACCTGGAGCACGCCGCTCCGGAACCGCCTCCCGATCGGACCGATCCGTGTTGCGTTTCCACACCGTGATCTTCGACTGCGACTCGACCCTCTCCGCCCTGGAGGGGATCGAGGAGCTGGCCGCCGGTCACCGGGAAGAAGTCAGGCGCCTGACGGCCCAGGCCATGGAGGGCACCCTCCGACTGGAAGAGGTGTATGCCCGGCGGCTCGAGCTCGCGCGCCCGAGCCGCGACGCCGTCGAGCGCCTCGGCGAGCGCTACATCGAGCGGCTGGTCCCCGGGGCCGAGCGCGTGGTGCGGGAACTCCAGGACGCCGGCGTCACGGTCTGGATCCTGAGCGCGGGTCTGGCCCCCGCGGTGCGCCGCCTGGCACGCCACCTCGAGATTCCCGAGCACCAGGTGGCCGCGGTCGAGGTGACCTTCGACCCCCAGGGCGCGTATGCCGGCTTCGACGCCGCCTCGCCGCTCACCTGCTCGGGCGGCAAGCGGATATGGATCGAAACCGCGCGGAGCCGCCTCGCCCCGCCCATCCTGCTGGTGGGCGACGGAATCACCGACCTCGAAGCGAGGCCCGCCGTGGATCTCTTCGTGGCCTTCGCCGGAGTCGCCCGACGGCCCCTCGTCATGGCCCAGGCCGACGTGGTCCTGGACGGCCCCGGCCTCGAAGGGCTCCTCCCGCTCGTCGTCCCGGCTGCCTGACCCGCCGCGGCGGCGGGTGTATATTGCGGCGCTCGGCGCACCAAGTCCGGAACGCCCCCTGTCCCTCTTCGGATTGCCTGCAATGCTCGAAACCCGCTCCCCGGCGGCCAGCGAGAAGCGCTTCGGCCGCTTTTTTCTGCCCGGCCCCACCGAGGTGCTCCCCGAGATCCTGGCGGCCCAGTCCCGCCCGATGATCGGCCACCGCGGCAAGGGCATGGAACAGCTCATCGCCCAGATGATGCCCGGCCTCCAGCGCCTCTTCCGGACCACCCGCCCGGTCTATCTCTCGGCCTCGTCGGCGACCGGCCTGATGGAAGCCGCCATCCGGAACTGCGGGGGCCGCCGGGTGCTCTCGCTCGTCAACGGCGCCTTCAGCGAGCGCTTCTATCGGATTGCGCTGGCCAACGGCTGCGAGGCCCGCGCGCTCGAGGTACCCCTCGGGCAGGTGCATACGCCCGAAATGGTCGCGGAGGCCCTGCGCGGACAGGCGTACGACGCCGTCACCGCCGTGCACTCCGAGACCTCGACCGGCGCCCTGAACCCGGTGGCCGAGCTGGCTGCCGTCGTGCACCGCTCGCCGGGCACCCTGTTTCTGGTGGATGCGGTGAGCAGCCTGGCGGGCGCCCCGGTGGAAACCGACGCCTGGCAGCTCGACGTCGTGCTCACCGGATCCCAGAAAGCGCTGGCCCTGCCGCCAGGGCTCGCGCTTGGCGTGGCGCAACCGGCCGCCCTCGAGCGGGCGAGGGGGGCCGCGCACCGCGGGATCTATTTCGATTTCGTGGAGTTCGAGAGTTACATCCGCAAGCATCAGACCCCGAATACCCCCGCGGTGTCCCTCCTGTTCGCCTTGGCGGCCCAGCTCCAGCGGATCGAGGCCGAGACCGTCGAAGGACGCTGGGCCCGGCACCGGGCCATGGCTGAACGCACCTGGGCCTGGGCCGCGGAGATGCAGTCCCGCGGTGTTGCGGTGGGCGTGCTCGCCCCGGTGGGTTACCGCTCGCCCACGGTCACCTGCCTCACCCTGCCACCCGGCCGGACCGGGTCCCAGGTGAACGAGGCCATGAAGGCGCGCGGTTTCACGATCTCCGCCGGCTACGGCGCCCTCAAGGACAGCACCATCCGGATCGGGCACATGGGGGATCATACCGTGGCCGAGCTCGACGAGCTGCTCCAGGCCCTGGAGGAGGTGCTGCGCGCGTGAGGCCGTTCCGGGTGTTGCTCGCCGACAAGATCGCCAAGGAGGGCCTGACCCCGCTCCGGAACGACCCGCGGTTCGAGCTGGTCGAGCGACCCGGCCTCAAGGGCGATGAGCTGGCCACCGCGCTCGCCGACGTGGACGCCGTGCTGGTCCGGAGCGCCACCCGGATTACCCGCGACGCCCTCCGCTTCGCCACCCGCCTCAAGGTGATCGGCCGGGCCGGCGTGGGCGTGGACACCATTGACGTCGAGGCCGCCACCGAACGCGGCGTGGCCGTCATGAATGCGCCCGCCGGCAACACCATCTCGGCCGCCGAACTGGCCTTCGCGTTGCTTCTCGCGGTGGTCCGCAAGGTCCCGGCCGCCGACCGCTCCATGAAAGCCGGCGCATGGGATCGCGCCGGTTTCAGCGGCACCGAACTCCATGGCAAGACGCTGGGGTTGGTCGGCGCCGGACGGGTGGGCGGGGAGGTCGCGCGGCGGGCCCGCGCCTTCGGCATGCGCGTCCTCGCGTACGATCCCTTCTTGAGCGAGGACGCCGCGCGCGAGCTGGAAATCGAGCTCGTCCCGCTCGACGCCTTGCTGGAGCAAGCCGACGTCCTCTCGCTCCACGTGCCGCTCACCGAGACCACGCGCGGCATGATCGGCGAGGCGGAGCTGGCGCGCCTCAAGCCGAGCGCCGTCGTGGTGAACGCCGCGCGGGGCGGGGTGCTGGACGAAATGGCCCTGGTCCGGATGCTCCGCGAGGGGCGACTCGCAGGCGCGGCCCTCGATGTCTTCGCCGAAGAGCCCCTCCCGCCCGATCACCCCCTGCGCCAGCTCCCCAACGTCGTGCTCACCCCGCACCTCGGCGCGTCCACCGAGGAGGCCCAGCTCAACGTGGCCCTGGAGATCGCCGAGGCGGTGCGGATGGCGCTCCTGGAAGGCGACTTCACCGGCGCGGTGAACGCCCCCCTGGTGGGCGGCGAGAAGCTGCGGCGCCTCCGCCCGCTGCTCGAGCTGGCCGAGCGGCTCGGCCGGCTGGGCGCGGCGCTGGCCGGCGGGCCGGTGACCGCTGTCGAGGTGCGGCTCGCCGGCGAAGGGGAAGAGCTGCTGCGCCCCCTGGCCGCCGGCGCCCTGATCGGGGTTCTGAGCGAAGCCGTCGGCGCGGGCGGGGTGAACGTGGTCAACGCCCTGCACCTCGCCCGCCAGCGCGGCATTCAGGTGGAACGCACCCGCACCGACGTGCGCCACGACTACGCCGATCTCCTCGAACTGCGCCTGTCGTCGGCCGGCGCCAGCGTGCGCGTGGCCGGCGCCATGCTCGCCGAGGGTCACCCGCGGGTCGTGCGCATTGACGACTTCCGCGTGGATGTCGTCCCGGAAGGCGTGCTGCTCGTGCTCCGCAATCGCGATGTGCCCGGTGTGATCGGCCGGGTGGGCACCTTGCTCGGCAACGCCGGGGTCAACATCGCGGAATATCATCAGGCCCGGCTCGCGGCCGGCGGCGAAGCCCTGGCGGCCGTCTCGGTGGACGCCGAACTGACACCGGAGCTGCTCGCCGCGCTCCGCGGCCTGCCCGAGATTCGCGACGCCCGGCAGGTGCGGCTGGGATGAGCAGGACCCGATCTGGTTCCGCCCGCGCCCCGGCGGCGTTATCCTCCACCGCGACGCTCCGGAGTCCGCAGGCTCGCCGGTAGCTTCCCTGGATCACCAACCCGTTCGTTGCCATGCACCCACTTGCCCTCATGCTGGTCCTCCAGCAGGCCCCCGCGCCCCAACGCTCCGCCCCGCTCCCTCCGTCGCCCATTGCCCGCATCGCGGTCACGCCCGACGTTCGCACGATGACCGCCGGCGATACGCTGCGCTTCTCGGCCCAGGCCCTGGACACCGAGGGCCGTCCCGTGCCCGGGGCGGTGGTCCGGTTCGTCGCCTCCGGAGGCCGCTTCGAGGGCCGAGTGGACACCCTGGGGCTCGTCGAGGCGGGCTCCACCGGCACCCTCGGCGTCACGGTGATCGCCCAGGTGCCCGGCACCGAGCGGGTGCTCGAGCGGTTCGAGATCCGCATGCGACCGGGCCGCACGGCCCGTGTCGAACTCACGCCCCGGGTGACCCGGCTGGTCGTGGGACAGAGCGTGATCCTCGACGCCAGGGGGTACTCCGCGTCGAACGACGTTCGCCCCGACGCCCCGCGCTGGCGGAGCTCCGCGCCCCGGGTGGCCGGGGTCACGCCCGACGGCCTGGTCACCGCCCGCGCCCCGGGGCGTGCCACCATCACCGCGCGGGTCGAGGACGTGGAGCAGGCCGTCACCATCCAGGTGGTGCCGAACACCATCGCCTCCCTGGAACTCGCGCCGGCGGCGGCCGCGGCGCGGCAGGGCGATGTGGTGCGGTTCAAGCTCCTGGCCCGCGACCGCAACGGCCGGCCCATCGAGGGCCTGACGCCGACCTGGAGCTTCTCGCCGGGGCAGGGGATGATCACCGAGGACGGGGCCTTCGTGGGCTACGAGGCCGGGCGGTATCTCGTGACCGCCACCGTGGGTGACCGCGCTGCCAGCGCCGTCGTCACTCTCCGCTGGCGCGATGTCCGCCGCCCGCTCACGGTCGTGGGGCGGCTGCCCCGGACCCTCTTCAGCACCGAGGAAGTCTGGGTCCACCCCGACGGCAAGCATCTCTACCTCGGCACCGGCGGCGGCGGCGACCGGATGTACGCGGTGGACATCAGCGACCCCGCGCATCCCGTGGTCACCGACTCGCTCATGGCCAACACGCGCCGGGTGAACGACATCATGACCACGGCCGACGGCAAGTATCTGGTCCACACCCGCGAGGGCGCCGCCGACCGCAAGAACGGCATCGTGATCGCCTCGCTGGAGGATCCCGCGCATCCGGTCAAGATCGCGGAATTCACCGAGGGGGTCTCCGGCGGGGTGCATTCCGCGTTCGTCTCGACCCAGCCGAAGTACGGGACCCACATCTACCTGACCAACGACGCCACCGGCGTCCTGCACATCGTGGATCTCAACGACCCCCGGAATCCCCGCGAGGTGGCCCGGTTCAGTACCCGCGCCAATCAGATGGGGAACTACGTCCACGACGTGGACGTCCAGGACGGGCTGGCCTATCTGAGCTACTGGAACGACGGGCTCGTCATCGTGGACGTGGGGAACGGGATCAAGGGCGGCAGCCCCATGAATCCGCAGCTCGTGTCGCAATACAAGTACGACCTCAACACCCTGTATCGCGACGTCGAGGCCACCGCGGGCCCGGGCTTCATCCGCGGAACGCACACCGCCTGGCGGCACGGGCGGTATGTCTTTATCGCGGACGAGGTCTTTCCCGCCGGACCGGTCAAGGGCGCCAAGGACGCCTCGGCCTTCCGCGCCTACGGCCGGCTCCAGGTCATAGACGTGAGCGACCTCCTCCACCCCCGCGCCGTCGCCTGGTACGAGCCCGAGTTCGGCGGGGTCCACAACGTCTGGGCCGCCGGCGACACGCTCTATCTGGGTGCCTACAACGCCGGATTCCGGGCCTTCGACATCTCGGGCGAGCTGCTCGGCGACCTCCGGGCCCAGGGCCGCGAGATGGCGCACCTCAACACGGCCGACATGGACGGCCGGGTGGCGAACACAGCCATGACCTGGGGGGTGGTCGTCAAGGACGGACTGGCCTACGTCAACGACAACAACAACGGACTCTGGATCGTGCGACTGGAGCCACGGCGGGAAGTGTTGACCCCGTGAGCCGCGGAGGGGAACCGCCAGCCGGCTGGCGAGCGGCCCCGCTCACGCCATCCAGCCGTCCGAGTTGTCAGGCTCTTCGTCGGCGGCCCGGGGAGCGCCCGCCAGCGACTCGAGCAGGATCTCGATGGCCAGCGCTTCGGCGAGCGGCTGGCCCGCCTCGAGCTTGAGGTCGAACGCTTCCAGCGCCTCCTCGGCCGCCCAGTAGAGGGTCCGGCAGGCGGCCAGATTCGCCGGGTGGTCCTCGCCCAGCCGATGGGCCGCCTCGCGCATCGCCTCTTGCTCGATCAGGAGCCGCGCCATGAGCGCCAGGTCCCGGCACCGAGTCTCCGCGACGGTCACCTCGCGGTACCCGGCCGCGCCACGCTGGTGGGCTGCGGTGAGGTCCCGGAGCGCCGCCTGCTGCAGCAAGGCCAGCATGGTGAACCGGCGCCCGTGCGCTCGGCGGACCTCCTCGCGCTGGGCATCGAGGGCGGCGTGAACCGCCTCCCGCACGCCGGGGTGAAGCCCCAGCTCCGAGGACAGGTGCTGCCAGAGCCCCGGCACCGGACGCCGGAGCTGGCTCCGGACCATCTCCTGGACCGCGAACACCGTGTCGCCCGTGGTGGTGGCGTAGACCCAGCAGGCCCGGCCCAGGCCGCCTTCCTTGGCCCACAGGGATCGGAGATACTCGTGCCGATCGCCATCGCTCCGCGAAGCAGGCTTCATGGCCGCGAGCGACGTGCAGCAAGCGTGCCCGCCAGGGCCGGTGTCGCGGGCGCCGTGTAACTCTTTGTCTACCCGGAAGATGGCCAGGTCGGAAGCGGCGAAGCCCGGACCGCCCCTCCCCTGACCCACCCGGATTCTGCCACCAGGCGAAGCGAACGAAGCCATGGATGTCACCGCCATTCGGGCCGCTTTCCCGGCCCTGGCCCGGCGAGAGAAGGGCTACCCCGTCGCCTACTTCGATGGGCCGGGCGGCACCCAGGTCCCCCGGCCCGTGGTGGAGGCCATGGTGGATTACCTCTACCACCACAACGCCAACACCCACTGGGCCTACCCGACCAGCCTCGAGACCGACGCGGCAATCGCCGCGGCCCGCGCGGCGCTCGCCGATTTCCTCGGTGCCTCCCCTGCCGAGATCGTCTTCGGTGCCAACATGACCACCCTCACCTTCCACCTCGCCCGAGCCCTGAGCCGGGCCTGGGGCCCGGGCGACGAGATCGTGGTCACGGAACTCGACCACCATGCCAACATCGCGCCCTGGCAGCGGCTCGCGGCCGAACGCGGGATCCGGCTGCGGTGGCTCCCGGTGATCCCCGAATCGGGCGAACTCGACTGGACCGCCCTGGACGGGCTCCTGTCCTCCCGCACCCGCCTCCTCGCCATCGGCGCGGCCTCCAACGCGCTCGGGACGGTGAACGACGTGAGCCGCGCGGCGCGCGCGGCCCGATCGGTCGGGGCCCTCGTGTTCGTGGACGCCGTGCATTTCGCGCCCCACGCCCGGGTGAATGTCCGCGCCCTGGAGTGCGATTTTCTCGCGTGCTCGGCCTACAAGTTCTACGGCCCCCACCTCGGGGTGCTCTATGGCCGGGGCGAACTCCTGGCCGCTGCCGACGTCCCCAAGCTGGACCCGGCCCCCGATTCCCCCCCGAACGCTTCGAGACCGGAACCCAGAACCACGAGGGCATCGTGGGCGCCGCCGCCGCGGTGGAATTCCTGGCGAGTCTCGGGAACGGCGCCTCGCGAAGCGAGCGCTTGGACGATGCCCTAGCCGCGGTGCACCGGCACGGGCAGCGCCTGGTGGAGCGCCTGTGGACCGGTCTGGGCCACGTGCCGGGTGTCCGGCTCTACGGCCCGCCGCCCGGTCGCCCTCGAACGCCCACCGTCGCCTTCACGGTCGCGGGGCGCCCGTCCGCGCAGGTGACGCGGTGGCTCGCCGACCACGGGATCTTCGCCTCGCACGGCGACTTCTATGCCGCCACCCTGGTCGAACGCCTGGGTGTGGCCGAACCCGGGCTCGTCCGGGCGGGCTGCGCCTGCTACACCACCGTGGACGAGGTGGACCGCCTCGTGGCCGCCGTCGCGGCCCTGGTCCATTGAGGACCGGCCCGCTTGCGGCCGGGCGGTGACGGCGCGACCTTCCGCCTGAAGCACCACCCTCCGAGCCCAGGCATGACCGTCGCTCCCGCACGCCTCGTCCAGGCGCCGACCGGCACCCGGCTCTCCTGCAAGGGCTGGCATCAGGAAGCCGCGCTCCGGATGCTCATGAACAACCTCGACCCCGCGGTGGCCGAACGCCCGGAGGAGCTCATCGTCTACGGGGGGGCCGGGAAGGCGGCCCGCAACTGGGAATGCTTTGACCGCATCGTGGAGACCCTCCGGCGGCTCGACGCCGATGAAACCCTGCTGGTCCAGAGCGGCAAACCGGTCGGCGTCTTCCGCACCCACGAAGAGGCCCCGCGGGTGCTCATCGCCAACGCACACCTGGTACCCCGCTGGGCGACCTGGGACGAGTTCCGGCGGCTCGAGGCGCTGGGGCTCACCATGTACGGCCAGATGACCGCCGGGTCGTGGATCTACATCGGCACCCAGGGGATTCTCCAGGGCACCTACGAAACCTTCGCCGAATGCGCCCGGCAGCATTTCGGCGGGTCGCTGGAGGGCCGGCTCGTGGTGAGCGCCGGGCTGGGCGGCATGGGAGGCGCCCAGCCCCTGGCCGCCACGATGAACGGCGCGGCATTCCTCGGTGTCGAGGTCGATCCCGAGCGGATTCGGCGGCGGGTCGAGACCGGCTACTGCGATCGGATGGAAACCCGGCTCGACGACGCCCTCCGCCTGGTGCTCGAGGCCCGGGCCGAGCGGCGGGCGCTCTCGGTCGGGTTGCTCGGCAATATCGCGGAAGTGCTGCCGGAGCTGGTGCGCCGGAGCGTCGTGCCGGACGTCGTCACCGATCAGACCTCCGCCCACGACCTCCGGCTGGGGTACATCCCCGCCGGCCTGTCCCTCGACCAGGCGGCCGTGCTGCGCGAGAAAGATCCGGCCGGTTACGAGGCGCGGGTGCTCGACTCCATGGTCCGGCACGTCGAGGCGATGCTCGCGCTCCAGCGGCAGGGCGCCATCGCGTTCGACTACGGCAACAACCTCCGCGGGCAGGTGGCGGACCACCGCGGCCTCCACCAGGCCTTCGAGATCCCCGGCTTTGTCCCGGCCTTCATCCGGCCGCTGTTCTGCAAGGGGGCGGGGCCGTTCCGCTGGGCGGCGCTCTCCGGCAACCCGCGCGACATCGCGGCGACCGACGACGAGGTCCTCCGGACCTTTCCGGCCAAGGAGTCCCTGGCCCGCTGGATCCGGCAGGCCAGGACCCGGGTCAAGTTCCAGGGCCTCCCCGCCCGGATCTGCTGGCTCGAGTACGGCGAACGGGCCGAGATGGGGGCTCGCTTCAACTGGCTGGTCAAACAGGGGAAGGTGGAGGCACCGCTCGTGATCGGCCGGGACCACCTGGATGCGGGCTCGGTGGCCTCGCCCAACCGCGAGACCGAGGGCATGCGGGACGGCTCAGACGCCATCGCCGACTGGCCCCTCCTCAACGCCATGCTCAATGTTGCCTGCGGCGCGAGCTGGGTCTCGATCCACCACGGCGGCGGGGTCGGCATCGGGTACTCCATCCATGCCGGGATGGTCGTCGTGGCGGACGGCACCGAGAGCGCCGACCGGCGGCTCCGCCGCGTGCTCACCGCCGACCCCGGCACCGGCGTCATGCGGCACGCCGACGCGGGCTACGAGCTCGCGATCCAGACCGCCCGGGAGCGGGGCGTGGATCTGCCGATGTTGCCGCAGTGAAGCCGGCGTGCCCGTCCTCCGCAACATCGGAACACTCTATACCTGCGCCCCGGCGGGAGGGCAGGGGGCCATCCATCCGGTGCCCCGAGCGGCGCTGGCCTGGGAGGGAGATACCATCCGCTGGATCGGCCCGGAGGACGACCTCCCTCCCGAGTTCCGCGGGAACGATGAGTGGGATGCGGCGGGCCGGATCGTCATCCCCGGCCTGATTGATTGTCACACGCACCTGGCCTTCGGCGGCTGGCGCGCGCAGGAGTTCGAGCAGCGCCTGCTGGGGCGGAGCTATCTCGAGATCGCCCGGGATGGCGGCGGGATCGCCGCCACCGTGGCGGCCACCCGCGCCACTTCGGACCAGGTCCTCCTCGCCCGCTGCCTGGGGTTCCTGCGCGAGATGGCCACCCTCGGGGTGACCGCGGTCGAGTGCAAGAGCGGCTACGGCCTCGATGGCGAGACCGAGCTACGGCTCCTTCGACTCTACCGGGCCCTGGCAGCCCGGTCCGGCCAGCACCTCGTCTCTACCTTCCTCGGGGCCCACGCCGTCCCCCCGGAGTTCCGGGACCGCCGCGAGGACTACGTGGCCCTTCTCGTCGAAACGATGTTGCCGGCGGTAGCACAGGAGAAGCTCGCCTCCTTCTGCGACGTCTTCGTCGAGGAGGGCGCCTTTACCGTCGCGGAAGCCCGGCGCATCCTCGGGGCGGCCCGCGCGCTCGGTCTGGGAGCGAAGCTCCACGCTGACCAGCTCTCCGACAGCGGCGGCGCCTCGCTTGCCGCGGAGCTCGGGGCAGTCTCGGCGGACCACCTCGAATGCGTGAGCCCGGCGGGAATCCGCGAACTGGCCCGCGCCGGGGTGGTGGCCGTGAGCCTCCCCATCGCCACGCTCTACCTCCAGCAGCGGCCTCTGCCGGCCCGAACGCTGATCGAGGCCGGCGTTCCGGTGGCCGTCGCGACGGACTTCAACCCGGGCACTGCACCGAGCGCGCACCTTCCCCTTGCACTCCTCCTGGCCTGTACCCTCCAGCGAATGACCCCGGCGGAGGCACTCAAGGGCGCCACAGTCTATGCCGCCCGGGCGCTGGCGCTGGACCGGGAGACGGGCTCCCTGGAACCCGGCAAACGGGCCGATTTCGCCGTGCTCGACGCCGAGAGCGTGACCCACTGGCTCTACCACTTCCGCGCCAACGCCTGCGTCGCCACCGTGGCCCGCGGGGTCCTGATGTGGGGGGCCCTGTAACCGGTCAGGGGGAGGGAGCGGCGGCAACCGCCCGCTCCACCACCTCCAGGACGGCCGCCTCCCGCTCCTCCGCCAGGGTCAGGAGCCGCTGTCCCTCGGCGACGAGGTCGGCCAACGGGGCTCGGTCCTTGAGCGCGGCAAGGTTGGTGCGCACGTTGAGCCAGGCGCCCCGAACCGCCGCCCGCGCGCAGAGCGCGCCCACCCCCGCGTCCGAAATCGAGGCGGGGTTGCCGGACTGCGCCATGGCGTGGAGGAGCTCGAACACCTCGAGCGCCACCTGCATGACCCGGAACGGGACCTCGGTGGCGTGGCGGTTCGCGGCCTCGAGCGCGGCCCGGCGCGCCGCCTGTTCCGCGGCGGTGCCCCGGGGCAGGCTCAGGGCGGCCATGACCTGGTTGAACGCTCGGGTGTCCTCGTCAACCAGCGCCAGCAACTCGTCCTTGAGCGCTTGCCCGCGTTCGGCCCAGTGCGAGAACTCGGCCCACCGCTCGTCCCACCCCCGCTTGTGGGCCGAGAGGTTCGCCACCATGGTGCCCAGGGAGGCCGCCAGGGCACCCACCAGCGCTGCCACGGATCCCCCGCCCGGGGCGGGGCTCTCGCTCGCGGTCTCGTCGAGAAAGCCCGCCACACTGAGCCCGGCGAGCC
>DATLYZ010000046.1:0-16512 GCA_035574255.1 Gemmatimonadales bacterium
GGGCGCGATCGAGGCCTACGAGCAGGCCGCGGTGAACGATTCGGCCCGTGCCGACACCACGTTCTTCGGCAAGGTGATCACGCTCGCGAGCCAGAAACCCGACACGGCGCTGCTCATCGCGTGGACCGGGCGGGCCCTCCAGAAGTTCCCGGCGAACGCCACCCTCCTCAAACAGGCCATCGGAGCGTACGGATCGGTCGGGCTCACGGACAGCGTGCTGGCGGTGACCACCCGGCTCATGAAGGCAGACACCACGGCCACCGTCGAGGCGCTCCAGGCGGCCCAGATGCTCCAGGGCGCCAAACGCTGGAAGGATGCCGAACCCTTCATCGAGTTCGGGATCGCCCACGGCGACTCGACCACCCGGGAGAACGCGGCGGGGCTCTTGCTCAACGGCACCTTGCAACTGCTCCAGCCGCCGCCCGACTTTTCCGCCGCCGCCGAAGGGCTCCGGCGGGTGGTGCAGGTGGCCAATCCCCAGGGCCGCTACGCGCCGATCGCCAACCACTTCCTCGGCTTCTCCCTGCTCCAGTTGATCATCGCCGCCGACAAGGAGGCCGAGGCGCAGAAGTCGTGCGACCTGGCCCGCAAGATTCAGGACCTGACCGCGGAGGCGGAAGCCGCCTTCGGGCGGGCGGGGGGCTACGAGCGCGGGGCCGACGACCGGACCAAGTTCCTGGGCTACCTGGGTACGCTCAAGCCGCGCACGGCCTCGATGATCCGGGTGTACTGCAAGTGACCCCCGAGGCCGCGCGGCGGGCCTACCATCGGCTCTGTCCGGTGCCTATATTCCGCCCGCCGTATCAGGGGCTGTAGCTCAGCTTGGTTAGAGTGCCGCACTGTCACTGCGGAGGTCGCGGGTTCGAGCCCCGTCAGCCCCGCTGGCACTGATTCGACACCCCGTCCCCGAAGCCCGGGCGGGGTGTCGGTTTTTTTCCGGGCGATCCCGCAGGAGGCCAGGGTGGTTACCGCGGCCGCCCCGCCGGGGCCGGAAGCGCTCGACGCCGGTGGCGGGCCCGCGGGTTCCCCCGGCCGGAGCCGGCCGGTCGCACCGGATGGGGGCAGGGAGTCGGCCGAAACATCGGGTGGGGCGCCGCCTCTCGGGTGACTGTCATGCGAAGTGGGCGAGTGGCTCCAGAGGATGGGGGATTGCAGCAGGATCAGGCAGCCGGCTTTCCGGCCGGAGCGGGCCCCGCCTACCACGTGCCCGTGCTGGCCGGGGAGGTCCGGCAGGCTGCACTCGAGGCGCGGCGCGTGGTGGACGGGACGCTGGGTGGCGGCGGGCACGCCGCGCTCTTCCTCGAGGCCGGTGCCGAGGTGCTCGGGATCGACCGCGACCCGGAGGCGATCGCGGCGGCCCGGGAGCGTCTCGGCGACAGCCGGATCCGGTACCTGGAGGCTGCTTACGACTCCGAAACGGCGCTGGAAGCGATCCGGGAGTTCCGGCCCGATTTCATCCTGCTCGATCTCGGCGTTTCGTCGCGCCAGCTGGACGAGGTGGCTCGGGGCTTCAGCTTTCGCCCCGGTGCGCCCCTCGACATGCGGATGAGCGGCCGGGGACCGACGGCGGCCGATCTGCTCAATGCCGCCTCCGAGGTGGACCTGCGCCGAATGTTCGCCGAATACGGGGACGAGCGTCACGCCGCCCGGCTCGCGCGCGAGATCGTGCGGCGCCGGGCCCGGGCGCCGTTCGCGGTCAGCGACGACCTGGTCAACGCCATCCGCGCGGTGCTCGGCCCGCGGAGCGGACCGGGCGATTTCGCGAGGCTCTTTCAGGCCGTACGCATCGCCGTGAACGACGAGCTGCCCGCGTTGGAGCGGGCGCTCCCCAGCCTGCTGGATGCCCTGCGCCCGGGGGGACGGCTGGCCGTCATCAGTTATCATTCGGGCGAGGACCGGCTGGTCAAGCAGTACTTCAGCGAATGGGCCCGCCGGTGCGTCTGTCCGCCCGGCCTTCCGGTCTGCCGGTGCCGCGGTCGCGCCCTGGGTGCCCCCGAGCCCCGGCGCCCGATCCGGCCGGGGCCCGAGGAGACGGAAGCCAATCCGCGAGCGAGGAGTGCCATCCTCCGTATCTTCCGCAAGGCCGGCCAGAGTTAGGGGCCGGCACTGGGTGATGTTCTGGCTGCTGGTCTTTCTGGCGACCGCCGTGATCGTCCAGGCCCGGCAGACGGCGGCAATCCAGGCCGCCCGCCGGCTGCAGGCGCTGCGGGAGCAGCGCACGGGTCTCGAAGCGGAGCGGGCGGCGCTGGTGCGGGAGATCCACCTCGCCACGAGCCGCCAGGTCCTGGGCAAGCTGGCCGAAGAGCGCCTGGGGCTCCACGTCCCGGCGGACTCGGAATTCACCGTGCTGCCGCTCGACCCCATGCCTGGGCGGTGAGCCATGGCCCGCTTCACGAGCCGGGTGCGGCTGCTCGAGGCGGTGCTGGCGCTCACGGCGACGGTGGTGGTGGGCCGTGCCGCCCAGCTCCAGCTCGTCCAGGGCGCCCGCTGGCGCGCCGAGGCGGAGCGGGTGCGAAAGGAACGGGTGGCGCTGCCGGCCCGGCGCGGCGCCATCACCGACCGGAACGGCATCCCCCTCGCGGTCACCCAGGAGTACTACCACGTGGGCATCGCGCCGAACGAGCTCCGCGACCGGCAGCGCGATGTGGGCACCATCGCGCGGGCGCTGGGACTCCCGCCGGCCCAGGTGCGGCGCGACGTGGCAGCGCGACGCTGGGTGTGGTACCGCGGCCCGTTCAACGGCCTCGCGGTGCGCCCGATTCGAGGCCTCCGCGGCGTCCACCTGGAAGAGGAGTATGCCCGGCACTACCCGGCTGGGAACCTGGCGCGTGCGGTGCTGGGCAGCGTGCTCCCGGACAGCGGCTCCGGGCTCACGGGGCTCGAGAAGGCGCTGGACTCCCTGCTCACCGGCACACCCGGCGAGGCGGTGGTGCTCAAGGACCGTGCGGGCCGGCGCTACGATTCACCGTCGCGACTCGAGCGCCGTCCGGTGCCGGGCTATGACGTGCGGCTCACCCTGGACATCGAGCTCCAGGAGATCGCCGAACGGGCGGTGGAGGACGCCATGCGGGAGTGGCACGCCTCGGGCGCGGACGTCGTGATCATGGAGCCGGCGACCGGCGAGCTCCTCGCGCTGGCGGCCCGGCAGACCGGGCCGGACGGACGGGTGACCGCCCGCCCCTCCTTCCTCACGGACCCGTTCGAGCCCGGGTCCACCGCCAAGTTGTTCACCGCCGCCGCGCTCCTCGCGCTGGGCCGAGTGGACAGCACCGAAACGGTCTCCGGCGAGAACGGCGAGTGGATCATGCCGACGACGGGCGGGAAGACGCGCCGGATCACCGACACCCACAAGAGCACCGGCGAGCTGACGCTGGCCAAGGCGGTTCAGGTCTCGAGCAACATCGCGATGGCGAAGTTCTCCGCCCGGCTCACTCCCGGCGAGCAGTACGATTTCCTCCGGGATTTCGGCTTCGGGAGCCCGACCGGCGTGGAGTTTCCCGCCGAGTCGCCCGGTGCGCTCATCCGACCGGAACGGTGGCTGCCGGGTTACAACGGGCCCAGCGTGGCCATGGGGTATTCGTTCGCGGTGACCCCGGTGCAGCTGGCCGCCGCGTACGGGGCCCTGGCCAATGACGGGGTGCTCGTGACGCCGACCCTGGTGCGCGAGGTGCGGGACCCGTCCGGCCGGGTGCGGTTCCGCCACCGGCCCGAACCGGTGCGGCGGGTGATCTCTCGGGACGTGGCCCGGACGCTCCGCCGTTTCATGGCCGGCGCGGTGGGCGAGGGGGGCACCGGCGAGCGGGCCCAGCTCGTCAACTACACCCTGCTTGGCAAGACCGGAACCGCGCAGCGGTTCGTCGGGGGCCAGTATGTCCCGGGGACGTACGTGGCCTCGTTCGCGGCCCTCTTTCCGGCGGAAGATCCGCAGCTCGTCGTGATCGTGAAGATTGACGACCCGAAAGGGGAATACTACGGCGGCCTCACCGCCGCACCGCTCACCCGTGCCATGCTCCAGGAGGCCCTGGCGGCCCGGCGGAGCGCGATCGACCGTCGGCGGCTCGCGCCGGAGGAAACCCCGGCCCCGCCAGGGCGAGTCCCCCGGCGCGAGGTGCCCGCGGCGCCCGAGGCGGTGGTCATGGCCTGGCCGCTCCCCGGCGACTCCGCCGAGCGGCGGCAGCCGGTGCCGAACGTGATCGGGGCGAACGTGCGCCGCGCCGCGAGCGCGCTTCACCGCCGCGGCTTTCGAGTGGCGCTCCGCGGGTCGGGGGCCGTCGTGCGGAGCGCCCCCGCAGCCGGCGATTCCCTGGCGCGGGGCGGGACCGTGACCCTCTGGGCCCAATGACGCCAAATCTGGCCGAGCTGGCCATCGCGCTGGCCCGCGAAGGATTGCTCGCGGGGCCCACCCCCGCCGAGCTCCCGGTGAAGGGCGTCTCGGCCGACAGTCGCACGATTCGAGAAGGCATGGTGTACGTGGCCGTGCGCGGTACCCAGGCGGATGGGCATCGGTTTGTCGAGGAGGCCGTCCGGCGGGGCGCCCGGGCCGTGGTGGTGGAGCAGCCGGTCGCGGCCGCCGTGCCGCAGGTCCTGGTGCGCGACGGTCGCAAGGCGGCCGTGGCGCTCGGCCGCGCCTGGTACGGCGATCCCGGCCGGGCCCTCACGCTGATCGGCATCACCGGCACCAACGGCAAGACCACGACGACCGCGCTGGTCCGCCACCTCTTCAACCAGGAGGGGCGGGCGGGAAGCATCGGGACGCTCGGTGCGTTCGACGGGGCCGGAGCCTCGGTGGAGTCCACCGCGGGTTCCCTGACCACCCCCGGCCCGATCGAGCTCCAGGCCACCCTGGCGGCCCTGGTGAAGCGGGGCGTCACCCACGTGGCCCTGGAGGCCTCGTCCCACAGTCTCGATCAGGGCCGCCTCGACGGACTCCAGTTCGCCGCCGGCGTCTTCACCAACGTCACCCGCGACCACCTCGACTATCACCGGACCATGGAAGCCTATCTCGCCGCCAAGCTCAAGCTGGACGGCTACCTCGGTCCCGGCGCACTCCAGGTGGTGAATGCCGACGACCCGGCCTGGGAGGCTCTCCCCCCTCGCCATCCCCGAATCACCTTCGGCCTGAGCGGCGCGGCCGAAGTGCGGGCCGAGGAACCGATCCTGAACCATACTGGAAGCAGCTTTCGCCTGGCCTCCGCGCAAGGCGCCGGCTTGGTCCGGCTCCCGCTCCTCGGCGAGTTCAACGTGGCCAATGCTCTCGCCGCCGCCGCGGTGGGGCTCGGGCTCGGGCTGCCGCTTTCCCGCGTGATCGAGGCGCTGGAATGCGCGCCCCAGGTGCCGGGCCGCATGGAACGCCTAGCGGACGCGCCGGCCGTGGTCCTGCGGGATTACGCGCACACGCCGGACGCCCTGGAGCGCGCGCTGCTGGCGCTCCGCCCCCTCACCCCGGGCCGGTTGATCGTGGTCTTCGGCTGCGGCGGCGATCGCGACCGGGGGAAGCGGCCGGTCATGGGACGGATCGCCGCCACGCTCGCCGATCTCGCGATCGTGACCTCCGACAATCCCCGTACCGAGGATCCCGACCGGATCATCGTCGAGGTGGAGCAGGGGATGGGGAGCGCCCCCCACCGCCGCTTCGTGGATCGCCGCGCCGCCATCGCGGCCGCGCTCGAGGAGGCGCGCAAAGGCGACACCGTGCTCCTGGCCGGGAAAGGCCACGAGACGTATCAGGTCGTGGGCACGGCGAAGCTGCCGTTCGACGAGCGAGCGATCGTGAGGGAAATGCTGGGGCTCGGGGACTGAGGGAACGCCAGGTGGCGGGCACGACCTTGGGGTTCTGGACCGACGCGCGAGTGCGGGAGGCGCTCGGGCTCCCTCCGGCCGGTGCCGGGGGGGGAGGTGCGCCCTACACCGAGATTTCGACCGATACGCGAAAGCTCCGGCCGGGGGCGCTCTTCGTGGCGCTCAAGGGGGAGCGCTTCGACGGCCACGACCACCTCGAGGCTGCCCGGACCGCCGGGGCCACCGGCGCGGTGGTCCGCCGCGGCACGCCGGCGGTCCCGGGGCTCCGGCTCTATGAGGTCGAGGACACCCTCGTGGCCTACGGCCGGCTGGCCCGGGCTCTGCGAAGGGCGATTCCGGGTCCGGTGGTGGCCGTTGGCGGGGCCAACGGCAAGACCAGCACCAAGGAGATGTGCGCGGCGGTGCTCCGGGCCCGGTACCGCGTGCATGCCACCCCGGCCAACGACAACAACTTGGTCGGGATCCCCCAGACCATCCTCGCGGCACCGCCGGATGCCGAGGCGCTGGTCATCGAAGCCGGCGCGAGCATCCGCGGGGAGCTGGTCCGGGCCCGTGAGGTGATCGAGCCCTCGATTGTTATCACCACCAACGTGGCGGCGTCTCACCTGGATGGGTTCGGTTCCGTCGCGGGCGTGCTCGAGGAGGAACTGGACCTGATCCGGGGCGCCGACCTCGCCATCGTCGGGCCGGACCCACCGGAACTGGCCCGCCGGGCCCGCCAGGTCGCCCGCCGGGTCATCGTGGCCGGGCTGGAAGGGGGGGAACGGTGTCCCGAGCGGGTCACGCTCGATGCTTCCGGCCGGCCCACTCTCTGGGTGGACGGTCTGGCGATCACGCTCCCGCTGCTCGGGCGGCACCAGGCCGGCAATGCGATGCTGGCCTGGACCCTGGGCCGGGAGCTGGGCGTGCCGCCGGGCGAGGCCGCTCGGCGGCTGGGCTGTCTGGTCATCCCCGGGGGCCGAGGCGAGGTGATCGAGCGGGACGGGCTCACGATCGTGAACGACGCCTACAATGCCAACCCCGCCTCGTTTCGGGCCGCGATCGCCACCGCCGCCGCCCTGCGGCCGGGCCGGCGGCTCGTGTTCGTGGCGGGGACGATGCGGGAACTCGGCAACGAGGCGGACGCGCACCATGCGGCGATCGCCCAGGCGCTGGTGGAACTCGAGCCGGACCTGCTGGCGGCCGTGGGAGCCTTTGTCCCCGCGCTGGAGCCCTACCGGAGCCGGCTCGGCAACCGGTTGCTCACCGCACCGGATGCCGCGAGCCTCGGGCCGCTGCTCGCCGCACGGGTGCGGCCGGGCGATCTGGTGGTGCTCAAGGCATCCCGCGGGGAGGCGCTGGAGCGTATTATTCCTCACCTCACCGGGCAGGACTACCGTACACACTGAGGCGCCGTGTTCTACCACCTGCTCGCTCCACTGGGCAAGCATTTTCTCGTTTTCAACCTGTTCAACTACATCAGTTTCCGGGCGGCGGGCGCCACGGTGACGGCGATCCTCCTCGCGTTTCTGGTGGGTCCGCCGGTGATTCGCCGGCTCCGGGCCCGGAAGATCGGCCAGGTGGTCCGTGCCGAGGGACCTGCCTCCCACCAGGGGAAGCGGGGGACCCCGACCATGGGCGGGATCATCATCATCCTGGCGACCCTCGTTCCCACCCTCCTCTGGGCGCAGGTCACCAACCGCTTCGTGCTGCTCGCCGCGCTGGCGATGCTCTGGATGGGGGCGATCGGGTTCCTGGACGACTGGCTCAAGATCGTCGAAGGCAAGCCCAAGGGGCTGGTGGCCAAGTGGAAGCTCGCGGGGCAGGTGAGCTTCGGGCTGGTGCTGGCCCTGCTCCTCGCCTTCTTCCCGGTGGTCCCGCCGGAGACGATCCCCGCCACCGCCACGACGGTCCCGTTCTTCAAGTACGTGGTGGTGATCTTCGCGCCGCTCGTGTACGTCCTCTTCGTGACGGTGGTGATCACGGGGACGAGCAACGCCGTCAATCTCACCGACGGCCTCGACGGGCTCGCGGCCGGGCTCTCGGCCATCGCGGCCGCGGCGTTCGCGCTCTTCGCCTACCTCTTCGGGCGCACCGACGCCACCAGTTATCTCTATCTGTACTACCTGCCGGGCGCCGGCGAGCTGGCCATCTTCTGTGCGGCCCTGCTGGGGGGCTGTCTCGGCTTCCTCTGGTTCAACGCCCATCCGGCCCAGGTATTCATGGGCGATACCGGGAGCCTGGCGCTGGGCGGCGCGTTCGGGACGGTGGCGATTCTCCTCAAAGCCGAGTTCCTGCTGCTCATCATCGGCGGGGTGTTCGCCGCCGAGGCGGTCTCGGTGCTGCTCCAGACGGGGGTGTACCGCTGGCACAAGCGGACCCGGGGGAAGGAGTACGCCGATGCCCACCGGGTCTTCCGGATGGCGCCGCTGCATCATCACTTCGAGAAGCTGGGGTGGCACGAGGCCACGGTGGTGACCCGGTTCTATATTCTGGGGATCTTCTGCGCCATGGTCGCCTTCGCGACCTTGAAACTTCGGTGAGCTTCGCGCGCTGGCGGGCCGGCGGGCGGGAGGCGGCGGTCATCGGCCTGGGCCGGAGCGGCCTCGCCGCTGCCCTGGTGCTCCGGCGCGAGGGGATTCCGGTGTACGCCTCGGATCTGGCCGCCGACCCGGCCCACCCCGTGGCTGCCGACGATGTCAGGCGCCTCACCGCGGCGGGCGTCGAGGTCGAGCTGGGACGCCACGATCTCGCGCGGATCGCCCGGGCCGGCGTGGTGGTGGTCTCGCCCGGCGTGCCGCCCGGCGCCCCGCCGCTCCGCGCCGCCCGTGAGGCGGGCGTGCCGGTCGTGTCGGAGGTGGATGTGGGATACCACGCCCTGCCCGGGGCCCGCTTCGCGGTCATCACCGGCACCAACGGCAAGACCACCACGACGGCGCTCGCGGGACACCTGCTCCAGGCGGCCGGGCTCTGTGCCGTCACCGCCGGGAACATCGGCCGCGCGCTGGCCCAAGTGGCGCTCGACGGGGAGCGGCCGGCCTGGGTGGCGCTCGAGATCTCCTCGTTCCAGCTCCACGACACCCACGACCTGGTCCCGGCGGTGGGCGCCTGCACCAACCTCGCGCCGGATCATCTCGACCGCTACGCGACCCTCGAGGACTACTACGCCGACAAGGACCGGCTCTACCGGAATGCCGGCCCCGATTCAGCCTGGGTCACGAACGCCGACGATGCGGAGCTGGAGCGCCGCACGAGGCAGGTCCCCGGCACGCACCTCCGCTTCAGCACCGCCCGGCGGGCCGACGCCTGGTACGATCGGGCCGGCCGGCGGCTCATGCTGGGCGATACCGCCCTTCTCCCGCGCGACGCGCTGGGGTTGCTCGGCGATCACAACGTGGCCAACGCGCTCTGCGCGGCCCTGGTGGCCCGGCAGGCCGGGGCCGGGCCCGAGCCGATCGCCCAGGGGCTTCGGAGCTTCCGGCCGCTCCCGCACCGCCTGGAACCGGTGGGCGAGGTGGGCGGGGTCCTCTGGATCAACGACTCCAAGGCGACCAACGTGGCCAGCACCCTGGTGGCGGTGGAGGCCATGGAGCGGCCCTTCGTGCTGCTCCTGGGCGGGCGGCACAAGGGCGAACCGTACACCGCGCTGGCGCCGGCCGCGGGCGACCGCTGCCGCGCGGTCGTCGCCTTCGGCGAATCGCGGGAGCTGGTCGAGCGGGATCTCGCCGGCCGGCTCCGCGTGGTCAAGCTCGGCACCGACTTCGGCGAGGTCGTCGCCGCCGCCCGCCGGCTCGCCCGGCCGGGGGACGCCGTGCTGCTCTCGCCCGCCTGCTCGAGCTACGACATGTTCGAGAACTACGAGGACCGGGGCGCGCAGTTCCGCGCCGCGGTCGAGGCCCTCCGGGGGCGCGGCTGAGCCGGTGACCGCGACCCCCGTCCCGCATCCCGGCGAGCACCGCTGGGAAAACCGCCTGCTCGCGGTGGTGACGGCCACGCTGGTGGTCTTCGGCGTCGCCAACACGTACGGCGCCTCGAGCCTGGTCCGCGCGGGCGAGGGCGTGGTCGGCGCCACCTTCGCACTGCGACAATTCACGGGGGCGGCGGTGGGCGGCCTCGCCATGGTCCTCGTCTCCCGGGTGGATTACCGCCTGCTCCGGCCGCTCGCCTGGCCGATTCTGGGCGGGACGATCGCGCTGCTCCTGGTGCCCGTGCTGCCGCTCACCCGGGCGCTGGCGCCGCCGATCAACGGGGCGCGCCGCTGGGTGGAACTCGGGCCCCTGAGCATCCAGCCGTCGGAGCTGGCCAAGCTCGCCGTGGTGATCTGGTGCGCCATGCTCGCGGCCAAGAAGGGGGAGCAGGTGCGGCAGTTCAAGAAGGGCGTGCTGCCGTTCGTCCTGGTGGTGGGGTTCGTCGCGCTCCTGATCCTGCTGGAGCCCAATCTCTCCATGGCCACCCTGGTCGCCCTGCTGGGCGGGATCGTGCTCTTCTCGGCGGGGGCCAAGATCGGGCACTTCCTGATCCTGGGGCTCGCCGCGGTCGCCGTGCTCTACCACAAGATCCACGACGCCCAGTACCGCCTGGCCCGCCTGACGACGTTCCTGAACCCCGGCGACGCGAGCGCCGACGCCATGAGCCAGATCCACCAGTCGCTCGTCGGGATCGGAGCGGGGCGGCTGCTCGGCGTGGGATTCGGCGAGGGGCAGCAGAAGTTCGGCTATCTCCCGTACGCCTATTCGGACTTCATCTTCTCCGCCATCGCCGAGGAGTGGGGGTTCGTGGGGGTGCTGTTGCTGGTGCTCCTCTTCGGGCTGTTCTGTTGGCTCGGGTTCCGCATCGCGCGCACCGCCGAGGATCCCTTCGGCCAGCTCCTCGCCGCCGGGCTCACCGCGGCCGTGGGCGTCACCGCCTTCCTGCACATGGCCGTCTGTCTCCAGCTCATGCCGACCACCGGACTCACCCTGCCGTTCATCTCGTACGGCCGGTCGAGTCTGGTGGTGAGCCTGTTAGGGACGGGCCTCCTGCTGAGCGTGGGGCGCCGGCGAGGAACCCTCGGCCGGCGGCCGGCGACCGGCGCCCGGGGCCTGGCCCGGGAGGTGTGACGGTGGCCTCGGCCGGCGGCCCCCCCCGGCGCACCGTGCTCATCGCGGGCGGGGGCACCGGCGGCCACCTCATGCCCGCCCTGGCGCTGGCGGCAGCGCTCCGCCGCCGGCGACCCGACCTCGAGCCGGTGCTGGTGGGCGCCGAGCGGGGGATCGAGGCTCGCCTCCTGCCCACGCGCGACTACCGCTACTACCTGCTGCCCGCCGAACCGGTGTACCGCCGCCAGTGGTGGAAAAACGCGCGCTGGCCGCTGGCCGCGCTCCGGCTGCTCCGCAGCCTGCGACGGCTGTTCCAGGCCGAACGGCCGGTCGCGGTCCTGGGGACCGGGGGCTATGCCTCGGTGCCGGCCGTCTGGCTCGCCGCCCGGCGCGGGATTCCCACCGCGATCCAGGAGCAAAACGCCTTCCCCGGCCTGGCCACGCGCTGGCTCGCCAGGCGCGTGCGGCACGTCTATCTGGGATTGCCCGAGGCCCGGGCGAAGCTCCGCCCGGGCCGGAAGACGCTGCTCTTCGACACCGGGAATCCCATCGCCCCCCCCGATCCCTCCCGCCGGGAGGCTGGATTGCGCCGGTTCGGCCTGGCCGGGCTCGGCGACGCCGCCGGGGTACCCCCTCCGGTCCTCCTCGTCACCGGCGGCTCCCAGGGCGCGCTCGCCATCAACCAGGCCGTGGCGGGCTGGCTGGCCCAGGGCGGCGGCAAAGGTCTCGTGGTGCTCTGGGCGACGGGCAAAGGCAGCTACTCGGAGTTCGCCCCGTTCCATGCCCCGCCGCACGTGCAGGTCTTCGACTTCCTCGATCCCGTGGACGAGGCTTACGCCGTGGCCGACTTGGTCATTGCCCGGGCGGGCATGATGACGGGAGCTGAACTCTGCGCGTGGGGGCTTCCCTCGATTCTGATTCCGTTGCCGACCGCCGCGGCAGATCACCAGCGTCACAACGCCGCGGCCCTGGAGGCCGCCGGTGCCGCGCGCATGCTGGTCCAGCGGGACCTCACCCCCCACAGCTTGGGTGCCCTGGTGGCCGAACTCATGGCCGATCCCGCCCGGCGGGCGAGGATGGCCGAGGCCGCCCGAGCGCGGGGACGCCCTCGCGCCGCGGCGGAGATCGTGTCCCACTTTGAGACCTTGATCTGATATCTCAGGCCCGCTTTCGCAAATGCCTGATTGATATTACTTTAGCTACTCAATCATGGATCTCTTCAGCCCCAGCGACCCCCGTCCGGTGCATTTCATGGGAGTCGGTGGCGCCGGCATGAGCGCCCTGGCGCTCGTGGCCCGCCGCCGCGGGATCGCCGTGACCGGGTGTGATCCCGATCCGTCTGGCGCCGCGGACGTTGCCGCCCTCGGCGCCAGCGTGTTTCCGGGGCACGACCCGGCTCACGTGGAGGGGGCGCGGGCGGTGGTCGTCACGGCGGCCGTACCGACGGATCATCCCGAACTCGCCCGGGCGGCTGCGCTCGGGGTTCCGGTGGTGCCCCGCAAGGTGGCGCTCGCTGAGCTGGTGCAGGGGGGCCGGCTGGTCGCCATCGCGGGGACCCATGGCAAGACCACGACCACGGTCATGGCCACCGAGGCGCTGGCGGCGAGCGGTCTCGACCCGACCGGGCTGGCGGGCGGCCGGGTGAGCGATTGGCACGGCAATGCTCGGCTGGGCGGCGACGGGCTCTTCGTGGTGGAGGCCGACGAGTACGACCGGGCCTTTCTTACCCTGGCGCCTCACATCGCGGTGGTGAACAACGTCGAGCCGGATCACCTGGAGTGTTACGGGTCGCTCGCGGCGCTGGAGGAGGCGTTCGTGAACTTCGCCTCCCGCGCGAGCCGGGTACTGGTCGGGGCCGAGGATCCGGGGGCGCGCCGGGTTCTGGGGGCGCTTCGGGGCCCCGCCGTCTGGCGGTTCGGTTTCGGCGAGGCCGACCTCGGCCTCTCGGAGGTGGAGCTCTCGCCGGCGGGCAGCCGGGCGGTGCTCACGCTGCCTGACGGCCGGCGCGCCGGGCTCCGGCTTCAGGTGCCGGGGCGGCACAATCTGAAGAACGCCGCCGCGGCGCTCGGGGTGGTGCTCGCGCTCGGCGGCGACCTGGAACCGGCGCTCGAGGCCCTGGCCCGGTACCGCGGGCCCGGCCGGCGGTTCGAACGGCTGGGCGAGGTGCGGGGCATCACCTTCGTGGACGACTACGCCCATCACCCGACCGAGCTCGCCGCCACCCTGAGCGCCGCGCGGCAGGCGTTCCCCGGCCGGCGGCTGGTGGCGGTCTTTCAGCCCCATCTCTACTCGCGGACCGCGGCCCACGGCGCCGCCATGGGCCAGGCCCTCGCCGAGGCCGATCTGGTGATCGTGACCGAGGTCTACGGGGCCCGCGAAGCCCCGCTCCCCGGGGTGAGCGGGAGCCTGGTGGCGGAGGCGGCCGCGCGGGCCATCGAGACGGGCCGGCCGGCCTCCCGGGACCGGCAGGTGATCTTCGAGCCCGACCGGGCCCGGCTCCCGGACCGGGTTCGCCAGGCGATGCGCCCGGGCGACGTGGTCCTCACGCTCGGGGCCGGCGACATCACGCGGGTGGGCCGGGAGCTGGTGCAGTGGCTGCAAGCCGCCTGAGCCGGCCCGGCTGGAAGGTGCTGGGCGGACTCGGGCTGGCGGCGCTCCTCTCCTTCGGCGCCCCGCCGGTGCTGAGGCGGCTGGATTTCTTCCGGATCCGGCAGATCGAGATCCGGGGGATACAGAATTTGGAGCCGGAGCGCCTCGTTCGAGACCTCGGGCTCGGGCCGGACGCCAACCTGTTCGATCCGCTGGCGCCGATCGTGAAGCGGGTCCGGGCGGTGCCGGGGCTGCTCGAGGCAACCGTCCGGCGGCGGCTCCCGGGTACTCTGGTCGTCACGGTGCGCGAGGCGCCGGCCGTGGCGCTGGTCCCGCAGGGGGAGCGGCTCCGGCTGGTGGGGGAGGACGGCCGGGTGCTCCCCTTCGATCCCACGGCGGCAGGGCCCGACCTCCCCGTGGTCCGGTCGGCGGATTCGCTGGTGACGCGGCTCCTCGCCCGGCTCAGGGAGAGCGATGCAACCTTCTTTGGCCAGGTGGCGGAGGCGGAACGGGTGGGAGGCGACGTGGTCCTGACCGCAGGGGGCCGGCGATTCTGGTTCCGGCCCGAGGCCGAAGCCCGCGTGTTCCAGGCGGTGCAGGCCGTCGCGCGGGACCTCGAGCGCAAGGGGCGGAGCTGGGCCGCCCTCGACGCCCGGTTCGCCGGCATGGTGGTGGTGCGCTGGAGGGAAGCGTGAGCATCGCCCCCCACCGGCTGGTCGCGGCGCTCGACCTCGGCACCACCAAGGTGACCGGTCTGGTCGCGGAGGTGCAGGGCGACGCCCGCAGTCCGGTCACCCGGATCCTGGGGGTGGGCGTCGAGCGGTGCAACGGAGTGCGGCGCGGGGTGGTGCGGAACATCGAGGAAACCACCCGCGCCATCACCAAGGCCATGCGCGACGCCGAGCGGATGGGCGGGGTCGAGGTGGGGGCGGCGTACGTGGGGATCGCGGGCGAGCACGTGGCGGGTCAGACCTCGACCGGGGTGGTGTCGGTGACGGGGAGCGAGATCCGCACCGGCGATGTGGCGCGGGTGAACGAGGTGGCGAGCAGTGTTCCGTTAGGCAAGGACCACGAGCTGCTCCACGCCATCCCCCAGGATTACCTGGTGGATCTCCAGCCCGGGATCAGCGAGCCGATCGGGATGACGGGCCAGCGGCTGGACGCGCAGGTCTATCTGGTCACGGTGCTGTCCAGTGTCCCCCAGAACCTGCGCAAGTGCGTGGAGGGCGCGGGCTATCAGGTCGCGGAGTTCGTGCTGGAGCCGCTGGGGGCATCGCTCGCGGTGCTGACCCCGGACGAACGGGAGCTGGGGTGCGCGCTGGTGGAGCTCGGAGGCGGTTCGACCAACGTGGCGATCTTCCAGGGCGGGAAGATCCGCCACACCGGGTCGCTGCTCTGCGCCGGCGGCCATGTGACCAACGACATCGTCCATGGCCTCCAGGTCTCCCAGCAGGAGGCCGAGCGGCTCAAGGAACGGCACGGGGCCGCCTGGGAGCCGCTGGTCCCGCCCGGCGAGGTGATCGAGCTGCCCGGAACACCGGGGCAGGGCGTCCGCACGGCCCACCGGCAGGTGCTGGCGCACATCATGCGCATGCGGCTCCAGGAGACCCTGGAGTTCGCGCTCGACGAGATGACCCGCGCCGGCTACCATCAACGCCTGCCGGCCGGGGTGGTGCTCACCGGCGGCGGGGCCCTGACCCCGGGGCTGGTAGAGCTGGCGCGCGAGGTGTTCGCCATGCCGGTGCGCGTCGGCAAGCCGGGCCAGGGCCTGGCCGGGCTCACGGACAGCGTCGAGTCCCCGCGCGCTGCGGTGGTGGTGGGGCTCGCGCTGTACGGGACCCGGCGGCTGGTGCAGGGCAGCGGGTGGAGCGCCGAGAAGCGGCGCTCCCGCGCGATGGAGAAGTGGGTCATGCCGGTGCGACAGTGGCTGCAGGACTTCTTCTGATCAGGCGGGCCGGAGAGGACATCCCATGATCTTCGAGCTGGAAGAGGCCGGCGCGCAGAGCGCGCGCATGAAGGTGGTCGGCGTGGGCGGCGGCGGGGGGAATGCCGTGAACCGGATGATCGAGGAGAACCTCCAGGGCGTGGAGTTCATCTCGGTCAACACCGACGCCCAGGCGCTGGGCGCGTCCCGGGCCGATATCAAGGTCCAGATCGGGAGAAAGCTCACCCGGGGGCTCGGGGCCGGAGCCAGGCCCGAGATCGGGCGCCAGGCCATCGAGGAGAACCGGGAGGACGTGCTGGCCGTCCTCCAGGATTGCGACATGGTCTTCGTCACCTGCGGCATGGGCGGCGGCACCGGCACCGGGGCTGCCCCGATCATCGCGCAGATGGCGCGGGACCTGGGTGCCCTCACGGTCGGCATCGTGACCAAGCCCTTCCTGTTCGAAGGGAAAAAGCGGATGCGCCAGGCGGAGATGGGCATCGCCGAAATGCGCAACTGCGTGGACACGATGATCGTGGTTCCGAACGAACGGCTCCTCGCCGTTTTGGGCAAGGGGACCCGCTTCGAGGATTCCCTCAAGAAGGCCGATGAAGTACTGCTCCAGGCCACCCAGGGGATCGCCGACCTCATCACGAAGACCGGGATCATCAACGTGGATTTCGCCGACGTCCGCACGATCATGCAGAACGGCGGCTCCGCGCTCATGGGGACGGGCGTCGGGCGGGGAGAAAACCGCGCGATGGACGCGGCCCAGCAGGCGATCTCGAGCCCGCTGCTCGACAACGTCTCGATCGCGGGAGCGACCGGGGTGCTCATCAACATCACCGGCGGCCCCGACCTCACCCTGGGCGAAGCGACCACGATCAACGACATCATTCACGACGCGGTGGGCGACGACGCCGAGATCATCTTCGGGGCCGCGACCGATCCCTCGCTCGAGGGGGAGGTCCGGGTCACGGTGATCGCGACGGGGTTCGATCGGCCCGAGACGGCGCAGCCGGCGGCGCCGGCCGCGCCACCCAAGGCGAGCGTGATCAGCTTTCCGAGCGGCAAGCGGGTGACCCCGCTCCAGAGCCCCGTGCCGCCGCCATCGCCCGCGCCGCCCCGGCAGGAACCCCGCCG
>DATLYZ010000047.1:0-17551 GCA_035574255.1 Gemmatimonadales bacterium
GGCGGGGGGGTGGGGGGGGGCGACGGGCGACCCGCTCGCCGTTACCGGCCCGAACCCGCCCCCGCTCCCGCCAGCGCTCCGCCGGCGGCACCGGCTCCCTCGACGACCCCGCCCAGCGCCCGGAGCGCCTCCTCGCCGTAGAACAACCGGATGTATTTGGCCTGGGTGGTCGTCAGGCGGCGCACCGCCCACGCCAGGTGCACGAAGTGCGGCTCGCGCGGGTGGGAGTAGGGATACATCCCGCACTCCGCGGGCAACTGGTTCCCCTTCCGGGTGTTGCAGGTGCTGCAGGCCGTGACCACGTTGGTCCAGTCGTTGGTCCCGCCCCGGGACAGCGGCACCAGGTGGTCCCGCGTGAGGCATTCACGCGGCTTGAGCTCCACCTGCGACCGGTGGCAGTACTGGCAGCGGTAATGATCGCGGGCGAACAGGAACGTGTTGGTGACCTGGCGGCGGAACCGGCGCGGCACGTGCACGAACTTCATCAAACGGATGATCGCGGGTCTGGGAAGGACGAGGCGCGCACTTCGCACCACGTCCGCTCCCTCCGCTTCGACGATCTCCGCCTTCCCCTCGATGACCAGCCGGAGCGCCCGGCGCACCGGAACCATGGTGAGGGGCTCGAACGAGGCATTCAGGGCCAAACACCGCATCGTTCAATCGTAACGGCGCCTCACGCCGGGGGCAAGCAAAACCGGTCACCGGGCCAGCGCGGCCAGCCGGGCTTCCACCACCTGGCGCTGCCGCGGGTTCCGGGCCACGACCAGCAGGGTGTCGTCCCCCGCCAGAGTGCCGATGATCTCCCGCCAGCCCGCCTGATCCAGGGCGGCCGCCACGGCCGGGGCTCCCCCGGTCGCGGTCTTGATGACGATGAGCGGCCCCGTCCCCTCGATGCTCACCATGAGGGTGGGCAGGACCTGCCCCAGGTCCGGCTTGAGGGAGCCTTCGTGCGGGTTGGCGTAGTAGGAGCCGCCTTCGGGGTCCACCAGCTTGGCGAGTCCCAGCTCCCGGATGTCGCGCGACAGCGTGGCCTGGGTGACGACGATGTGTTCCGCCGCCAGCGCCTCGCGCAGCTCGTCCTGGCTCTGGATCTTGCGGTCCCGAACGATCCGGAGAATGGCGGCGTGGCGTTGGAGTTTCATGTCGGTGTCGGGTGTGGGGCGCCGGGCGGCGAGGGCCGGGTGCCGGGCGCCGGGACGGCCGCGAGTCGCTCACCTCCGCACCCTCATCCCGACCCCGCGCTCCCGTCTCCTGCGCGCCAGACTTCCCGCCCGCCCAGTACCGTCAGCACTATGTCGGCCCGCGTGCGCGACACAAGGGTATCCGCTACACGGCCCGAGTCAACCGGGCCGGGGAGGCGGAACGCGGCCAGGTCGCCCCATTTCCCGGCCCGGAGCGACCCCACCTCGGCGCCGAGCCCCAGGGCTTCCGCGGCGTCGAGGGTGGCCAGCCGGAGCGCCCGCTCCGCGGCCAGACCGCCCAGCCGGCGGGCGGCGGCGAGTTCCGCCATGAGGTCGAGCGGGGCGACGCTCACGACCGAGTCGGTCCCCAGCCCCACCCGGAGGCGCCGCGCCAGCATGGCGCCGAGCGGCGCCTCGCCGTGGCCGTGGCGCCGGTTGGAACGCGGGCAGTGCGCGATCGCGGCCCCGCGCGCCGCCACGAGGTCGAGATCGGCGGGTCCGGCCTGCACCATGTGGATACAGAGCGTCGCGGGCCCCAGCACCTGGTGCCGGTCGAGCCAGGCGACCGGCGAGCAATCCGCAGCCGGCAGCGGAATCCCCCGTCCTTGCCAGGCGCGGGCGAAGCCGCCGGTGCCGCGCTCCAGGAGGTCGGACTCCTCCCGGGACTCGGCGAGGTGCACCGCCAGGGGGAGCCCCTCCGCCCGCGCCCACGCCGCGACCCGGCGATAGAGCGGCCCGCTCACGCTGTAGGGCGCGTGGGGCGACACCCCGAGACGCACTCGCGGCCCCTCGAATTCCCGGAGCCGCTCCACCGCCCGCACCAGCGCGGCGAAACTCGCCTCGGCCCGGTCCGGCTCGGGCCCGAAGACCTCGTGATAGGCAATCCCGCTCCCGCCCAGGGCGGCGAGGGCTGCGATCCCGGCCCCCGAATCGCCGGTGTCCGCCACCGTGGTGATGCCGGCCGCCCAGCAGTCGCGGAGCCCCTGGCGGGCCGCCGCGAGAAACTCCTCGGGCCCCCGCCCGGCCTTGAGGGCGATGATCCGCCGGATCCAGGTGGGGAAATCGGGTTCGTCGTTCCGGCCCTCGAAGCCGGTGAGTTCGAGGTGGGTGTGCGCGTTCACCAGGCCGGGCAGGAGCGCCACCTCGCCGAGGTCCACCGCCACGGCGCCCGGCGGGCAGGGAACCCGGGCGGCCTCCCCCACGGCGACGATCCGGCCGTCGCCGCCGATCAGCACGGCCCCCCCCTCGACCGGCGGCCTTTCGATCGGGACGAGCCAGCGCGCCTGGTAGCGCCGGACGGCCATGTCAGGGATGCGGCGGGTTCCCCTGGAGCGGGCTCCCGGTGCCGCAGATCTGGCAGTGCACCGGACAGAGATCCCGGGGTTCGGTCCCGGGCAGGAACGACTCGATGAAGAGCGAGTCCTTGGGACAAAACGGGGTGAACCGATACCCCGTGCCCCGATCGATCTCGACGAACGTGAGCCCCTCGGGACGGGGCCAGGGCGCGGGCGCCGGCCGTCGCTGGTAGATCTCGGTCATCATCGCCGTCCAGGCAGGCGCCGCCAAGCGGCCGCCCTGCGCGTTGTCCATGATCCGCTCGGGCTTGTCCATCCCGATCCAGACCCCGGCCACGAGATCGGGGGTGAACCCCACATACCAGACGTCGGTGTAATCGTTGGTGGTGCCCGTCTTGCCGCCCGCCGGCAGCGGGAACTTCGAGCCCACCGCCCCGGCCGCGGTCCCGCGCCGCACCACGTCCCGGAGCCCGTCCAGAATCAACCAGGCGAGGGCGGAGTCCATGACCACTTCGGTGCGGGGCTTGGGGGCCCAGAGCACCCGTCCGTTCCGGTCCTCCACCCGCTCGATCGCGTACGGGGTGGTCCGGATCCCCATGGTGGCGAAGGCGCCGAACGCGGAGACGATCTCCAGCGGATAGACCGCCGCCGACCCGATGTAGATGGAGGGATAGGGCGGGATCTCGGTGGTGAGGCCGAAGCGCCGGGCCTCCCCGATCACCGCCTGGGGGCCGATCTCCAGGCCGAGCTTGATCGCGGGGATGTTGCGCGACTCGAAGAGCGCCCGCCGGAGCGTCATCGGCCCCTCGAAGCGGTTGTCGTAGTTCTGCGGCTCCCAGGGCGGCTCGCCGGGGATCTGTTCCACGCTGATCGGGTCGTCCACCAGGATCGTGGACCAGGGATAGCCTGCCCGGAGCGCCGCCGTGTACACGAAGGGTTTGAAGACGGAACCGGGCTGGCGCGTGGCCTGGACGGCGCGGTTGTACTTGCTCTCGTTGAAATCGCGGCCCCCCACCATGGCCAGCACCTTGCCGGTCCGGGCCTCGATGATCACCACCGCCCCCTGGAGGTAGGGCGAGTTCACCGGCGAGGGCGCCTCGTCCGATCGCCGCTCCAGATAGTCGGCGTAGCTCGGGCGCGGGTACTTGCCGTAGGCGCCGCGCTCGATCTCTTCGAGCTGCCTGAGCAAGGCCCGCTCGGCCGCCTGCTGCGCCTCGAGGTCGATCGTCGTGTACACCCGGAGCCCGCCGGTGTAGAGGTCGGACCCGAACCGGGTGGCGAGGTGCTGCCGCACATACTCGACGAAGTACGGGGCCACCTCGCTCAGGTCCGAGCGGGAGGAGAGGAGCAGCGGGTACGCCTTCCAGCGCTCGGCTTCGGCCTGGGTGAGGAGCCCCTCGTCGGCCATCACCTGGAGAATCAGGTTCCGCCGCTGCACCGAGTAGTGGGGGTTCCGCCGCGGATTGAACTTGGTCGGTGCCTTGGGGATCGCGGCCAGCGTCGCGGCCTCGGCCACGTTGAGCTCGCGTGCGGTCTTCCCGAAATAGCGCTGGGCCGCGGCCTCGATGCCGTAGGCTCCGTTGCCCATGTTGATCTGGTTCAGGTAGAGCTCGAGGATCCGGTCCTTGGCGAAGCTCCCCTCCAGCTCGAAGGCCACGTGCATCTCACGGAGCTTCCGCTTGATGGTGCGGTCCTGCCCCGAGATGTCCTCCGGAAAGAGATTCCGGGCGAGCTGCATGGTGATCGTGGAGAAGCCTTGCGAGATCCCCCCGCTCAGGATGTTGGCCTTGAGGGCCCCCAGCACCCGGAGCCAGTCCACCCCGCGGTGCCGGAAGAAGCGCTTGTCCTCCGTGACCACGAACGCCGCGATCGCCGCGGGCGAGATCTGATCCAGCGAGACGACCGTGCGCCGTTCGAGCCCCAGGTCGGTGATGAGCCGGCCGTCGGCCGCGAAGACCTTGGAGGCCTGGTCCGGGTCGTACCCCTGGCCCAGCTTGGCGATGGACGGACAGGCCTTGCCGGCACAGGCCCGGGTCCAGGCGCCCACCGCGACCCCGGCGCCCAGCATGACGGCGGCGAGAACGGCGGTGACGGCGTTGCTGCGGATTCGAGGGGTGTACCACCAGCGCAGGATGGTGCTCACGAGCGGGGCCATGGGTTCAATCTAGACGCCTGGGCGGCGATGCTGCAGCGGACGCGGGGCGGCGGGGCGCCGGCGGCGGGCGCCCCCCCTCGCATCGCCTTGCCCCGCTTTCCAGCCTTCCCTAAGCTTCCGCCCCATGCCTTCCCCGACCCTGCTCGACACCTTGACCGCCCGCGGCCTGGTGCACGACGCCACCCCGGGACTCGCGGAACGGCTCCGGCAGGGCCCCATCACGGCCTACGTGGGCTTCGACCCCACGGCCGACTCGCTCCACGTGGGAAACCTGGTTCCGGTCATGGGGCTCGCCTGGCTCCAGCGGCTGGGCGGGACGCCGATCGTGCTGGTGGGCGGCGGCACCGCCATGGTCGGCGACCCGAGCGGCAAGCGCGCCGAGCGCCCGATCCTCGCCGTGGACGCGATCGACCGGAACGCCGAGCGCATCCGGACCCAGCTCGAACGATTCGTGAGCTTCGAGGGCGCGAACGCGGCCCGGGTGCGGAACAACGCCGACTGGCTCCGCCCGCTCCGGCTGATGGACTTCCTCCGCGACGTGGGCAAGCACTTCACGCTGAGCTACATGCTCCAGAAGGAGGCGGTGAAGAGCCGGCTGGACTCGGGGATTTCGTACACCGAGTTCAGCTACATGCTGGTGCAGGCCTACGACTTCTGGTACCTCTGGAAGACCGAGCGCTGCGAGCTCCAGATGGGCGGGAGCGACCAGTGGGGGAACATCACGGCCGGCGCCGAGCTGATCGCCCGCCGGGAGGGCGCGCAGGTGCACGGGCTGGTCTTTCCCCTGCTCACCACGGCGGGCGGCGCCAAGTTCGGCAAGAGCGAGGCGGGGAACGTCTGGCTCGATCCGGCCAGGACGAGTCCCTACCGGTTCTACCAGTTCTGGCTCAACACCGACGATCGGGACGTGGAGCGGTTGCTCCGGTTCTTCACCATGCTGCCGCTCGAGGAGATCGCGGCGATCGTGGCGGAGCACGGGGGCGATCCCTCCCGGCGGGTGGCGCAACGGCGGCTGGCCCTTGAGATGACCTCCCGGATCCACGGCGCCGCGACCGCCGAGCGGGTCATCGCGGCCAGCCAGGTACTGTTCGGCGGGCTCGACCTCCGCCGCGCGGAGCCGGGCGTGTTCGAGGTGTTGGCCGGCGAGATCCCCACGGTGCGGCTCGACCTCGCCTCGATCGCCGGGCTCGGGGTGGTGGACGCGCTGGTCCGGACCGGCCTCGCGCCGTCCAAGGCCGAGGCCAGACGCGGGATCCAGGGGAAGGGATTTGCCCTGAACGGCGCGCCGCTCACCGAGGCCGATCGCCGGCTGGACCGGTCCGATCTGCTCGCGGGCCGTTATCTCTTGTTCCAGAAGGGCAAGAAGACGCACGCGCTCATCGTCGCGGAGGGCTGAGACGGCCGCCGAGCCGCCGCCGATCTCCCCCCCGCGCTGCCGTCCACCCCACGCCCTGGATCGGAGGTCTCCATGCGCGGCGAGTTCATGAAGTTCCTCAAGGAATACAACGTCATCGGCCTCGCCATTGCCGTCATCATCGGCGGGGTGGCGGGCGAACTGGTGAAGGCGATCGTGGAGGGCATTCTCATGCCCTTCGTGACCCCGATCCTCTCGGCGGCGGGCGGGAGCTGGAGGACGGTAGAGCTCGAAGCCGGCCCCTTCAGGTTCGCCGTGGGCGCGGTGCTCGCGGCACTGATCAATTTCCTGATCATCGCCTGGCTTGTCTTCCTCTTCGCCAAGCACGTCCTGAAAGAGGAAACGGTGACCAAGAAGTAGGGAGGACCTCGCGCCGGTCGAGCGTCCTAGCTCCGCCCGAGAAGCCGGTCCAGCTCCTCGGCCACCCGGGCCATCTCCTCCACGGTGTTGTAGCAGTGGGGGCTCAGCCGGATAGCGCCTTCGCGGAAACTGCAGTAGATCCGCCGCTCGCGGAGCCGCCGCACCAGCTCGCGCCCTCGCTCCGGCGCCAGGCAGAGGATCGCCGAGCCGCGCTCCCCCCGGGGCGAGGTGACGGCGATGCCGCGGCGCTCCGCCCACGCGAGCACCGGCGCGTGGAGCGCCTCGAGGTGGCGCCGGATGGCGGGCACGCCCAGCTCGAGCAGGAGTTCCAGGGACGCGAGCATCCCGGCGAAGTCCTGGTACGGCAGGGTGATCAGTTCGAACCGGCGGGCATCGGGCCGGAGGGTGTCGCGGTAGTCGGTGAGCCGGGTGAAGTCGTCGGTGCCCTCGAAGGCCATCCAGCCGGTGACGGTGGGCTCCAGCCGGGGGACGAGGTCGCGCCGGACATAGACGAACCCGCTCCCCCAGGGGCTCAGGAGCCACTTCTGGCCGCCCGCCGCGAGAATGTCCACCGGAACCGCCCGCACGTCGATCGGGAGCTGGCCGGCGGCCTGGATGGCGTCCACCACCAGCCACTTGCCGAGCCGCCGGCAGGCGGCGGAGAGGCGGGCCAGGTCCACGGTGTACCCGCTGGCGAACTGGGTGAGCGAGACCGCCAGCACCCGGACCCGCGGGTCGCTCAGGCGATCGAGCAGCCGCTCCTCGTCAGGCCAGCCGGCCCGATCCACCGGGACCAGTTCCGTCACCACCCCGCGGCGGCGGAGCAGGAGCCAGGGATACACGTTGGCCGGGAACTCGCGGTGGCTCACCAGCACCACGTCCCCGGGCTCGAGGGGGAGCGCCTGGGCGGCGAGCGCGATGCCGAAGGTGGTGTTCGGGCTGAGCGCCACCTCCTCGGGCGCCGCGTTGATGAGCCGCGCCACCGCCTGCCGCGCGCGGGCCAGGGTCCCGAACTGGTCGTCCGCCTCGAGCTCGAAGGGGCGGGCTCGCCTGGCGTTGAACCGGTCCACCGCCTGGCGAGTCCGCTCGGGCAGCGGCCCGATGCTCGCGTGGTCGAGCCAGATGGTGTCCCCCGACCAGGGGAACTCCCGGGCGCGGAGCGCGGCGAGATCGTACGATTGATCGGTCACCGCTCTCGGGCCCGCGGCTCCCACGCCTCCCGCAGCCCCTCGCCCACCAGATTGAACCCCAGCACGGCGAGCCCGATGGCGGCACCCGGCGCCACCGAGACCCACGGGGCCACGCGCAGCAGCTCGCGCCCATCGGCCACCATGGCCCCCCAGCTCGGCGTCGGGGGTTGCGCCCCCAGTCCCACGAACGACAGGGCCGCCTCCGCCATGATCGCCCCGGCCATGCCGAGCGTGGCCGCGACGATCACCTGGGCCCGCACGTTGGGCAGCAGGTGGCGCCAGAGAATCCGCCGGTCGGTGGAGCCCAGCGCGCGGGCGGCCTGCACGTACTCGGCGCTCCGGAGCAGGAGAACCTGGCTCCGGACCAGCCGCGCCATGGCGGCCCAGCCCACGGCGCCGATGATGACGAACACCACGATGAGCGACGGCCGGACCGCGGCCGACACCGCGATGAGCAGGAGCAGGGTGGGAAAGGCGAGGGTGACGTCGGCGAGGCGCATGACGACCGCGTCCACCCAGCGGCCGTAATACCCGGCGACGAGGCCCAGGGTCACGCCCAGGCCGACCGCGACCACCTGGGAGACGACGCCCACCGCGAGCGAGATCCTGGCCCCGTAGATCACCCGGCTCAGCACGTCCCGCCCTTGGGTGTCGGCGCCCAGGAGGAACTGCGCGCCGGGCGGGGCCAGATAATGGTGCTTGAGGTCGCCCCGGAGCGGATCGGCCGGCGCCAGCCACGGCGCGAAGAGCGCCAGCGCAACCATGGCGAGGACCAGGATCGTCCCCAGCAGAAAGAACCGGTCGTCGCGCCACTTGGCCAGGAGCGGACCCGCCACTGCCTTCTCCGGGGAAAGACCGGCAGGTACGTTACTGGTACCTGGAACTTTGCTGCAAGGCGATGGGATTCGGCGTTCCCTTCACGCTGGTCCTGAGCGGTGGTGGGCTCAAAGGCCTGGCGCACATCGGCGTGCTCCAGGCGCTGGAGGAGCGCGGGCTCCTTCCCAACCTGGTGGTGGGGACCAGCATGGGCTCGCTGGTCGCCGCCGCCTGGGCCGCCGGGGTGCCGGTACCCGAGATGGTGGCCCGGGGCCTCGAGGTGAAGCGCCGCGACATCTTCCAGGTGGCCCACGTGGACATGGCGCTCAAGCGCATGCGGGCGCCGGCGGTCTACCGCCCCGAGCCCCTGGACCAGCTCATCGAGAGCCTGGTCGGGAACCGCACCTTCGAGCAGCTCGAGCGCCGGCTGGTCGTCAACACAGTGGAACTCAACTCCGGGATGCAGGTCCTCTGGGGGCTCCCGGGGCTCCGGCACATCCGGGTCGCCGACGCGGTGTTCGCCTCCTGCGCCCTGCCCGGCATCTTCCCGCCCCGCGAGATCGGGGGGCGCTGGTACGTGGACGGGGCGGTGATCGAGAACCTGCCGGCCCAGGTGGCGGCATCCCATGGCGAGGGCCCGGTGCTGGCGGTGGACGTGGGGTCCACCAGCGCGCTCCGCACCGACGTGCAGGAGCAGGGTTTCGCCGCGACCTACATCCGCGGGCTCGAGATCGTCATGCAGACGATGATGGAAAGCCGGCTGCGGCGCTGGACCTCCCCGCCGCTGCTGCTCATCCATCCCCGCGTCGAGCACATCCCGATTTTCGGCTTCGGGCACAGCCGGGAGCTGATCGAGGAGGGCTACCGCGCCACCGCCGATCTGCTGGACCAGGTGATCGAAGAGTTCGATCCGGAAGGCTACGGTGTCTATCCGCAGCGCCGCGTGGAGGTCCGGGTGGACCCGCAGCGCTGCATCGGCTGCGGGAGCTGCGTCATGCACGCGCCCTGGAGCTTCCAGCTGAACCAGTCCGGCAAGGCCGAGGTCCTTCTCCCGATCCAGTCCTGGTCCCCGCTGGACGGACACTTCGTGCGGCACTGTCCGACCTACGCGATCACCGCCCGCCTCGCCGCCCCGGGCCGCCGGACCACGTCGCGGCCGCCTCCCGAAGATCCGTCACTACCCGAGCCCAGTTGAGGCGGGCTTCCACCTCGGCCCGGCCGCGCGCTCGGAGCGCCGCGGCCAGCGCGGGCTCCGCGAGGAGTCGCGCGGCGGCGCGGGCGGCCTCGGCGGGGTCGGCCGGCGGTACCAGGAGCCCGGAGACGCCGTCGCGCACGGCGTCCGGGATGCCGCCGCTCGCCCCGGCCAGCACCGGGCATCCGGAGGCCATGGCCTCGACCAGGCTCAGGCCGAACCCCTCCACCTCGTCGCCATCCTCCCGCGAGAGGCCGAGATACACCGCCGCGGCATTGTAGAGAGCGGGGAGGTCGCGGTCCGGCACGGCGCCGAGCCAGCGGACCCGTGCGCTCACGCCGAGCGCGTCGGCCAGGCGGTGCAGCCGGGCGGCGTCGGGGCCGGTGCCGGCCACGGCATAACGGAGCGCGGGGAATCGCTCCTGGAGGCGGGCCAGCACCTCGAGGGCGGTATCGATCCCCTTGTGAGGCACGAGCCGCGCCACGGTGAGGAGCCACGGCCCTTCCTCGAGCCCGTAGCGCCGCCGCACCTGGCCGGCGTCGAGCCCCGGGCGGAACCGCTCCGGATCGGCGCCGAGCGGCACCACCCGGACCGGCGGCCCGGCGCCGAGCCCCAGCCATTCGAGCAGGGCCTCCACCCGGCGCGCGGTCCAGCCGCTGATCGCGACGATGCCGGCGGCACCTCGCAGGATCCGCCGCGCCAGGAGCCGCCTCAAGCGGGAGCGGCGCGCCCGCCGTTCCAGCCGGGTCACATCCATCCCGTAGGTCAGGAGCCCGTAGGGCACCCCGTGCCGCTCGCCCAGCCATCGGGTCACGTACCCGGCCGGCCGCAGGTTCCCGCCCCAGGCGAACCCGGCCCCGGTCTGCCGCGCCAGCCGGCCGGCCCGGCGGGTCCAGGAGAGGAGCCCCGGGGGATTCTTGAGCCGGTCGGCCCGCACCGCCACCCGGTCAACCCGATTCGGCAGGAGCGGATCCGCCCAGTCGGCGCCCGGGACCAGGCCGGTGGAGACGGTGAGGGATCCCGCCGGATAGTGCCGGGCGATCTCGCCCAGGGCCCGCGCGATTCCACCGCCCAGGGGGGGGAAGTCGTAAGCCACCAGCAGGTGGTGGGTCACCGGGACGCGGCCCGCCAGGCGGCGACGGTCTCGTGATAGACCTGGAGGGTGCCGGCGATGGTGCGGGCCAGCGCGAAGTCCTCGCGGGCCCGGCGCTCCGCCGCCCGGCTCAGCCGGCCCGCCAGGCCGGGGTCGCGGAGCAGCCGCTCCAGGGCCCGGGCCCAGCTCGCCGGGTCGTCCGGCGCGACCAGCAGGCCGTCCCGGCCGTCGCGGATCACGACCGCGTTGCCGGTGGCCGCCGAGGCCACCACCGGCTTGCCTAACGCCATGGCCTCGAGCAGGGCCTGGGGCAGCGCCTCCCAGCGCGAGGGGTGCAGCACGACCTCGAGCAGCTCATAGAGCGGCCGCACGGCCGGATCGAACGGCAGCACCACCAGCGCGTGGCGCGGCGGCACCGTCCGGGGGAGCCGGCGCGCCGCGGTGGCGTCCAGCCCCGCCAGCACCAGCCGGACCGGGGTCTCCACCTGCTCCAGCGCCCGCACCACCACCGCCTGGTCCTTGGACCGCGCCACGACACCGATCGTGCGGCGGGCGGGTTCCCAGCCGATGCGAGCCCGCCAGACCTCCACCGCCGCCGCGGCGACCGGCACGTCCACCCGGTCGGTGATGAGCCCGTTGTGGACCACCGCGAGCCTGGCCCGCGGCACGCCGCGGGCGGCGAGCGCCTCGGCCACCGGCTCGCTCACGGCGATGATGCGCGAGGCCAGGCGCCCGGCGAGCCACGTCTCCAGGCGCGAGCTCCGGGGGAAGGAGCGCCGGGTGAGCACCAGCGGCACCCGGAGCCGGCCGCGAAGCCGCAGCCAGAGAAGCGCCTGCCGGTCGCGACTCGACTGGGCGTTGACCAGGTCCACCGGATGGCGCGAGAGCAGCTCGGCCAGCGCCCGCGCGTTGGCGAACCGGTGCTGCCGGGCCAGCGGAATCGGATGCACCTCGAGTCCCCCGTCCCGCGCCGCGGCCTCCACCGGCGAGCCGGGCGGGCAGACGAACCGGACCTCCACGCCCTGCCTGGCAAGTCCCAGCGCCAGGTGGAGCGTGGAGTTGACGGCGCCCGACCCGCCGCCCTGGTGCTGGCTGATGAGCACCCGCAGCACGCCCGCCGGGTCCACGCCCTCAGACCTCCACGTAGTTGCGGAACTCGAACGGCCGCCAGCCGGTGAGCCGCTCGAGCCCCAGCGCCAGCGCGAGCCGCAGCCGCTCCCCGGTCCACCGTCCCGGCGCGAAGCCCGGAGTCATCCGGGCCCGCCGCGCCGCGATCCAGTCCGCCATGACCGCGGGATGAGTGCCGCGATAGGGTCGCTGCCCCACGCGCCAGGGGAGTCGCTCCCCGATCGGCGGGCGCCGGGGCGCGCCGCCGTAGTAGAGCTCCTGATCGGCGGTGCGCTTGGCGCGGAGCGCTTCCAGGGGCCGGGCCCAGCCGTAGTGGTGGTAGGTGGCACCGCTCCGCCGGGCCCGGATCCGCCGGAGCCGCGAGCCCACCCGGAACCCCTGCGCATCGGCGTAACTCTGCACCCCCACCCCGGGCCGTACCACCCGCACCTCGCGGCGATACCACTCCCGCCCCGTCCCCACCCAGTCGGGGGAGCCGTAGAAGTGGAGAAACTCCACTAGGAGCCCTTCCACCCGGCGATCGTGGAGGGCGGCCTCCATCGCGGCGCGAAGCGGAGCCACCCCGTCTTCGTGCAGGACCTCGTCGGCCTGGATGTACAACGCCCAGTCCCCCCGGACGCCGTCGAGCGCTCGCTGGGTCTCCACCGCCAGCATCGCCCCGCCCAGCGCGCGGTTCCACTCGCCGCGGAGGAACCGCAACCGGGGATCGGCAAGGGAACGGACCAGTTCCTCGGTCCCGTCGTCCGAGGGGCCCAGGTTGACGATCAGCTCGTCACAGAGCGGGAGAATGGACCGGAGCGCCTCGAGGATGGGAAACTCGAGCCGGATCGCCTGGGCGACGAGCGAGATGCCGACCACCCGCATGCCGCGCCGGGCCGGATCAGGAGGTCCGGCCCGTCAGCTCGGCCAGGAGCTCCGACATGCGGTGCATGTAGGTGTGTTGCCGCAGGGCGCGCTGCCGGCTGTTTTCCGCCAGGCGCTCGCGGTACTTGTCCTCCTGCAGGGCCCGGCGCACCTGCCCCTTGAGCTGGTCCGGCGTCGAGAAGGTCAGGACCTCGGCGCCGTCCTCGAAATGGCGGGGGAGGTCGCCCCGGTTGTCCACCACCTGCGCGGTGCCGATCGCCGCGAGCTCGAAGGTGCGCTGGTTCACCCCGGTCCCGTCCCGGGACGGATCGGGCGACGCGGTGCGGTGGATGTTGACCGCGACGGTCGCCCCGGCGTAGGCCCGCACGTAGTCTTCCGTGCCTGGCAACTCGCCGCGGCAGTAATCCTTGAGCGAGGTCCGGCGCCAGCCGGGGCCCCAGAGCGCGAGCCCGTATTCCACCAGCTCCGCCAGGAGTTCCTCGCGCCGGGGGTTGGCGCTCCCCGCGAACACCACATTGGCCCGGAAGACCCCGCGGGCCCGGAGCGGCTTGTGGACCGACGGATCGCACCCAAGGGCCAGGTAGCTCACGTGCTTGACGCCGTGCCGGTCGAGATACGCCACGCCGGCGCTGCTCCCCACGAACACCTGGTCGTACGCCATCGCCACGGCGGCGGCCGTCTCGGCCTCTTTCGGGTCGGGGCCCACGACGAGGGCCCATTTGCGCGGGCCGGCGCCGCGGAGCGCCTCCACCGTCTCGGGGTCCAGGCGCTGCTGGCCCACCGCGATCACCACGTCCGGCCGGTGCTGGTCCAGCACGACCCGCAGCCGGGCCTCCTGATCGCGCCGGATCATCCGTTCCAGCCAGCCGACCCGCTCGGGATCGTAGTGCTGCACCACGCAGCCGAGCCGCTCCAGGGCCCGCCGCCGAAGCGCGTTGTGGGCGTTCGCCTGGTCGTCCACCGGGGCGACGAGCAGGACCCGGAGCCCGGAGAAAGGAGGGGTCATGACAGCCGTGCGGGCAATCTAAGCGCGAACTGGTGCTCGTACAGCGTCCGGTAGAGCCCGCCGCTCGCGAGCAGCTCCTCGTGCGTACCCTGCTCCACGATTTGCCCGCCGTCCAGCACCAGGATCAGGTCGGCGTGGCGCACGGTCGCCAGCCGGTGCGCGATGACGAGCACCGTCCGGTCCTGCATCAGGCGGAGCAACGCGTCCTGCACCAGGCGCTCCGATTCGCTGTCCAGGGCGCTCGTGGCCTCGTCCAGAATGAGAATGGGCGGGTCGCGGAGCAGGGCGCGCGCGATGGCGATCCGCTGGCGCTGGCCGCCGGAGAGCCGCGTCCCCCGCTCGCCGAGGACGGTGTCGTAGCCCTGTGGGAGCTGGGCGATGAACCCGTGGGCGTGCGCCGCGCGCGCCGCCTGCTCCACCTGGGCGCGGGTCGCGTCCGGCCGCCCGTAGGCGATGTTGGCATGGACCGTGTCGTGGAGAACGATGGTCTCCTGCCCCACGAAGCCCATCAGCGCGCGCACCGAACCGCGCGAACAGGCCGCGAGCGGTACGCCGTCGAGGAGAATCCGGCCGGCCGTAGGCTCGCGGAGCCGGGGCAAGAGTTCGGCGAGCGTGGTCTTCCCCGCGCCGGACGGCCCGACCAGCGCCACCACCTGCCCCCGGCGGATCGTGAAGGACACGTCCTTCAGAACGGCGGCCGGCTCGGCCGCGGCCCCCGGCCCGGACCGGGACGGGCGGTGTTCTGGCCCGTAACTGAACCAGACCCCGTCGAACCGGATCTCCCGTTCGAAGCGGGCCCGTGGCAAGGCGCCGTCGTCCGGCTCGGCGGGCGGGAGCGCCAGCACGTCGAAGACCCGATCGGCGCTGGCGAGCGCGCCGGCCATGAGGCTGGGGAACTGGGTGATGGCCTTGAGCGGCGGCATGAGCCGGAGGGCGGCGACGATGAACACGAGCAGCGCCTGCGGCGTGAGCGCCGCCCCGGCCAGGCCCGGCCGCGCCCCCGCCGCGATCAGGAACACGAGCAGGAGCCCCCCGAACAGCTCGCTCACCGGCGCGGTGAGGGTGGCGACCTGCTGGGTGCGGATCACCTGGCGGCGGTAGCGGTCGGCCTGCGCCCGGAAGCGCGCGCCCTCGTGCGCCTCGGCGCCGCTCGCCCGGATGAGCTTGACCGCGCTCACCCGCTCGCTCACCGTCGCCGTCATCTCTCCCGCTTCATCCGCACGGGCCCGTGCGTGGCGCCGGAGCCGCCGGAGCAAGGCGCGGATGCCCACCAAGAGCACCGGCGCCGCCGCCAGGGTGAGCCCTGTCAGGCGCCAGGAGAGTTGCGCCATGAGCACCAGCGTGGCCGCGATCACCACCAGGTTCTGGAAGAACGAGGCCAGGCTCGCGCTCACGGCGACCTTGAGCTGGTCGGCATCGCCCATCACTCGGGCCGCGAACTGGCCGCCCCGGGTGCGCTCCAGTCGGTTGAGGTCCAGCCGGAGCAAGTGCTCGAAGAGCGCCGAACGGACGTCGCGGACCAGGCCCTCCTGGGCCCGCACACTCGCCAGCCCGGAGAGGTAGGCCAGCAGGTTCTTGGCGAGGAGCGCGGCCCAGAGCAGCGCCACCAGGCGGACCGTAACCCCCGTCGGGGACGCCCCGGCGAGCAGGGGTCCGAGCCCGCGCTCGACCGTGGCCTCGAACCCCGCCGGGCCGGCCAGCGGGCCGGTGGAGCCGAAGAGGTGCCGGAGCAACGGGAGCAGCAGCAGCACCGTGATCGCGTCCAGCACCGAGGCCAGCGCCGTGGCCCCGACGCCCAGCAGGAGCAGGCCGCGATACGGCCGGAGAAAGCCGAGCAACCGGCGGCCGGAACGACTCACGTGGCGCGGCGAGGGGTGAGCAAGGCGATGGGGAGCACCATCTCTTCCGGCGTGACCCCGCCATGGAGAAAGGCCCCCCGGTAGCGCGCCTGATATTCGCGCAGCTTGGTGGGGTAGACGAAGAAGCGGTCGCCGGTGGCGAGCAGCAGCCGGGTCCCGGTCGACCGAGGCGGGAGGCCGAACGCCTCCAGGTCGTCCGCCACCACGGCCGCCTCCCGGTCTTCGGCCCGGAGATCCTCGCCGAACTTGTACCGCAGGTTCATGGTGGTGTCCCGGCGCGCGTACACCGTGGCGGGGGTGTGGCAGTGGATCGAGCCGTGATCCGTGGTGAGCAGCACCGGCACGCTCCGCCGTTCGGCCTCGCGGAGGGCCGCCCACAACGGCGAGCGCTCGAACCAGGTCCGGGTAAGGTTGCGGAGCGCGGTCGTGTCGCGGGCCACCTCGAAGAGCGTCGAGTTCTCGGTGCGGCCGTGGGTGAGCTGGTCAATGAAGTTGAATACCAGCGCCGTGACGCCCTCGCTGGCCAGGTGGGCGGGGAGCCGGGTGAGCAACAACTCCCCGTCCGCGGCGGTGAACACCTTCTCGTAGCGGGCCGGGACCGGCCGCCCGTGGCGGCCGGCAAGCTGGGCCGCGAGCAGCTCGGCCTCCCGCGCGTTCAGGCTCTGCTCGTCCTGGTTCCGCCACCAGTCGGGGTGGCGCCGCGCGATCTCGCGCGGGAGGAGCCCCGAGAAGATCGCGTTCCGCGCGAACGGCGTCGCGGTGGGGAGGATCGAGAGGTAATACGACGTCTCCACCTCGAACCACGCGCTCACCAGCGGGCGGATCGCCTCCCACTGATCGAGCCGCAGACAATCCACCACGACCAGCAGCACCCGCCCGTGGGCCCGGTAGGCCGGGTCCACGAACTCCGGCACGATGTCCACGCTGAGCGGCGGCCGATCCGCCCGCCGGCCCCGGAGCCAGCCCCGGTACTGCTGCTCCACGAACCGCGCGAAATCCTGGCGCAGGCTCGCCTGGAGCGTGCGCAGCGCCTCCTGGAGCCCCGGCTCCTCGGCCTGGGAGAGGCGCACGTCCCACTCGGCGATCTCCACCGACAGCTCGATCCATTCCCGCCAGCCCAGCGGCCCGCTCCGCTGGGCCTCGAGCTCGCGGAACCGGGTGGCAAAGTCGCGCGAAAGCCGCTGCTGCCGGATCCGGTCGCCTTCGAGCAGCCGGGTGACCACCGAGAGGATCTGGCGCGGATTGACCGGCTTGACGAGATAGTCGGACACCTCGACGCCGATCGCGTCCTTGAGCGTGCCGGGCTCCTCGCTCTTGGTGACCATGACCACCGGCAGCGTGGCGTCAATGCTGCGGATCGCGCGGAAGAGTTCGAGCCCCCGCCGGCCCGGCATCTGCTCGTCCAGCAGGACCACGCCGTACGGCCGCCGCTGCAACAGCACCAGCGCGTCGTCGCCGTGCGCCGTCTTCTCGACGGTAAACCCCTGCTCCTCGAGGAAGAGGATGTGGGAGGTGAGGCTCTCGACCTCGTCGTCAACCCAGAGGATCCGGCGCGGGCGCGGCATGGCACCCCAAACGTAGTGAGCCCGGCGGGGCGAGGCCAACGGGCGCCAGCGGGCGCCATTACCTTACGGGCGACGCCCCGCGCCGAACGGAAGCCGCGATGCCCGCCGCCCTGCGTATTCTCGTGGTTCGCTTCTCGTCGCTCGGCGACGTCCTGCTCACCACCCCGCTCATCCGGGCCTTGCGAGCCCGGCATCCGGACGCCACCCTCGCCGCCCTCACCAGCCGCGCCTGCGCGCCGCTCTTCGCCGGGAACCCGCGCCTCGACGAGGTCCTGGCCCTCGAGCCGGGCGAATCCCTCCCCGCCCTGGCGCGGCGGCTGCGGCGCCGCCGGTTCACCCACCTCCTCGACCTGCACGGCAGTCTGCGGAGCCGGGTCCTGCGGCTGCTCGTCCCCGGGCGCTGGCGGGGGTTCGATCCCCGCCGGGGCCCCCG
>DATLYZ010000048.1:0-85552 GCA_035574255.1 Gemmatimonadales bacterium
GCCCCTGGAGCGGGGCCGGGTCGTGCTCGCGACCCTTGCTGACTGGGAACCGGCCGTCATCGAGGAGGTTCGGCGGCTCGGCCTGGAGGTGGTTCTCACCAGGAACCGTCAGGCGCTCATGCTGCTCCCCCCCGGCGTCACGAAGGGCACCGGGTTGCTCCAGGCGCTGGCCGCGCTGGGGATGTCTCCCCACAGCGCCCTCGCGGTGGGCGACGCCGAGAACGACCACTCGCTGATCGAGACGTGCGAGCTGGGCGTCGCGGTCGCCAACGCGGTGCCGTCGCTCTTGGCGCACGCGGACGTCGTGCTGCGGGAACGCGATGGAGACGGAGTGCTCGAGCTGCTGCGTGGGCCCCTGGTCCGGGGCGAGATCCGGGTCGCGCCGAGCCGGTGGCAGATGCGTCTCGGCGCGGGGACGGACGGGACCGCGGTGTGCATTCCCGGCTCGCAGGTGAACCTGCTCATCAGCGGCGGCAGCGGTACCGGCAAGTCGTGCCTCGCGGGACTCCTGGCCGAGCGCCTGGTCGTCGCCGGCTACGTGGTGTGCGTGCTGGACCCGGAGGGCGATCATCTGGGGCTCGGCTCGCTCCGGCCCGTGACCGTGCTGGGCGGTGCCGAGGGGCTCCCGTCGGCGGAGCAGGTCACCCGGTTGCTTCGCAACGGGCTGGGATGCGTGGTGGTGGACCTTTCGCTCCGGCCGGAGGGGGAGCAGGCGAGCTATTGCCGGACGTTGCTCGGGGAGCTGGCCCGCCTCCGCGTGGCGGTCGGGCTGCCGCACTGGATCGTGCTCGACGAAGCGCACCTGGTTCCGGAGGTGGTCGAGCTCCTCCGCTCGGTAGAGGGGTCTCCCCTCGGCGGCCTCTGCCTGGTCACCTACCATGCCGAGCGGCTGCGGCACGACACGCTGCGGGCGATGGATTACGTGATCGTCTGTCCCGGCGAGGAGAACGGCGAGCTGGTGAGGTTTCTGGAGGCCGGGGGATTCCCGGCCGGGCCGGTGCTGGGGTCGCCCGGTGCGCCGGGGGCGGCCGGCCGCGCCGCCTGGCTGCTCGACCGGGAGGGGGCTCGTCCCTTCACGGTGGACCGCCGGCTCTCCTCGCACGTGCGGCACTGGCACAAGTACTTGCAGAGCGAGCTGCCCATGCACCGGCGCTTTCATTTCCGGCGTGGGTCGGAGCTCACCGGCGCCGCCGCCGCAAACCTCGCGGCGTTCCACGCCGAGCTGGCGCGGTGCGAGCCCGCGGTGCTCCGGCACCATGCGGCCCACCGGGATTTCTCCCGGTGGGTGCACGGGGTGCTCCAGGATCACGAGCTGGCTCGGCGCCTCGCCGAGATCGAAGCGCGGCTGGCCGCCGGCGGGGAGGAGGTCGAGACGGCCCGCCTGGCGTTCCTCCGGGTGATCGAGGCGCGGTACGTCGGGACCTGAGGCGCCGGTGCCGTCAGGCCTCGGCGATGTGTCCCGGCAGCCGTCCCAGGAGTTCCTTGAACCGCGGCCACTCGATCGCGGCCCAGGTCTCCGTCTCGGCCTTGCCGTAGACCCGGACCAGGGTCGCCACCCGGGCGGCCGTCTCGACGTCGGGAGCCTGGAAGACGTCGAGATAGTCGTAGGGCCCGAGCACGGCGAGGCTCGTCAGCCAGCGCACGTCCGGGCACTCCTGGGTCACCCGGTCCACCACGTCCCGTTCCAGCTCCTCGAGGGTGTGACCGGAGCGGAGAGCCATCGGAGAGACGCGGGTGAGCAGGACGAAGACGGCCATAGAATACCTCCTGGTGCTGACCGCTTCCGGCGCGATGCCGTGGCGTATCCACCGTCGAGAGTTGGGGAGCCCCGCGCGGCGCGGCCCGACGGAGCGCTGCGAGGTCCATCCCGCGCGGGCGGACTGGTTCCGACCCCGGATGACCGACCCCGTTCCGAGAGAGTGGGCTCCGAGCGCCACGATCACGGCCGCGGGCCTCGTCACACCGCGCCCAGGACCTGCGCCGCGCGCTTGACGTCCCGCGGCTTGACCCAGAGCAGCGCCCCCCAGCGGCCGTTGCCGGTGGTGACGGCATCCACCGCGGTGATGTTGATCTTGGCGTCGCCCAGCCGGGCGCACAGGTCCGCGAGCGCTCCCACCCGGTCCTCTCCATCAATGAGAAAGACCTTTTTCGCCGGGCTCAACTTCACCTTGGCGGCCCTGGCGGCGCGCTTGAGCGCGTCGAGGTCTGCCGGGATGAAATCCACCTGCGACTTCCGCGCGCTCGGGAACGCCGAGAAGGCGAGGAGGTTGATTCCGGCGTCGCGGACCATGGCGAGGAGCCGGGCGCCCTCACCGGGCTTGTCCGGCGCCATGGTGTACACGTAGTCCACCAATCGGATGCGGTCCATGGAGCACCTCCGTTCGACCAGTGATTCGTTCTCCGGCTCTCGTGGGCCAACGGGTTCGGGACCGATGGCGGGAAGGTCCGCCGCCGGCCCGGAAGCCGGGATTCACCTCGGCTCCCGCGCCAGCTCCCCTCGGGTTCGAGGGCCGCTCCACCGATGATACCCGGGTTCGCGAGCCAGCCGACTCTCGGTCCGGGCGGCGTTCCGGCGCCCGGTCGGGCTCTTCGGTGCCAAGGTGCCGCACCGCGGCCGAGCTGTCAATCGAGTCGGCTACGATCGAGGCGGGCGAGGATCAGGCGGCCGAGACCGCGGTAGTCTCCCCCGAAGTGGTGGCCGCCGGGAAGGAGCACCGTTTCGGCGAGGCCTGCAGGAAGTCGCGGGCAGAGGCTCTCCCGCTCCTGCTGTCCGTGGATGCAGAGCAGGGGGAGCCCCTGCAATTTCTCCATCTCGGGGAGCAGCGCGTAGCCCTGTCGCGGGGAGCCGAGCCACTCCTGAGCGTGAAACTCGAGACTCGCCTTGAGCTCCGGACCGATCAAGGCGACCAGCCGAACTTCCGCTTTCAGGGGATCGGGCAACCGGCTCACCATGAGCGGCAGCACATCCGCGCCGCGCGAGTAACCCACCAGGGCGACACCGGGCAGGTGCCAGGCGGCAGAGTAATACCGGATGATGGTGCCGAGGTCGCGCGCGATCTCCTCCGGCGTGCGGCGATGCCAGAAGTACTGGAGCGAATTGAAACCGACGACCGGGATGCCGTGCGCCGTGAGATATGCCGCGACCTGCTTGTCAAGGTTCGCCCAGCCGCCGTCGCCGGAGAGCAGGATGGCGAAGGCGTCGGTGCGGATCCGTGCTGGCCTGAGGACCACGAGCGGCAACGCGGCGAGCGAGGTCGAGTCGCGCCCCGGCGATTGGCCCGTTGCCGGGTACCGGACCTCCGCGGCTCCGGGCCTGCCGGGAACGGCCCCGTCCGGTCGCCCGGAGGCTGCGGCGATGGGTCGCGCCTGGGCGGCCGTGACCGCGACCAGACCCAGCGCGGTGAAGACCGCGCGAGCCGTCCGACCGGTGCTCACTTCGCGAACACTCCTTTCAGGCCGCCCCCGATGAGGGCGGCGGTGTCGCCCAGGATGAAGGGGAGCGCGAGCCCGCCGGGGCTTGCGAGGTAGCGCGGCACCCAGACCGGATCGAAACGATCCTTGAACTCGCGCAGACCCTGGAATCCGTAGAAGGTCTCGCCGTGCGCGTAGATGAAGGCACCCAGCCGGTTCCAGAACGAGGCCAGCGCCCGGTCGGGGAGGCCGGAGAGCGGGGCCATCCCCAGCGAGAACCAGCGGAACCCTTCGACCCGTCCCCAGAGCATGAGTTCGGTGAGCAGGTAGGTCATGACGTTGGACGGGGCCTCCTCGCCATAGCGCATGAGGTCCACCGTAAGTTCGCGGCTGGCCGCCGTGGTCCAGAGGTTGGCGAAGGCCACGACCCGTCCCCGGCAGCGGACCACGGCGATGGGAAAGCGGCGCAGGTACGCGGGGGAGAACGAGCCGAGCGAGAACCGCTTCTCCCGGGTTCGTTTGGCCCGGAGCCACTCGTCCGAGACCCGGCGGAGCTCGACCAGGAGCGCCTCGGGGGCCCCGGGGGGAACGATCTCCACGGTGCACCCGGCCCGGCGCGCCACGTTGCGCCAGCGGCGCAAGCCGGCGCGGCGCTGGCCCTCGAGACCGAAGGTCTCCAGGGGAACCCGGGCTTCCTCGCCGATCTTGAGCGCCGTAAGTCCCAGATCCAGATAGCGTGGCAGGTAGGCCAGGCTGGCCTGATAGAAGACCGGCCAGCCGGCGTGGCGGTCCACCAGTTCGCGGAATCGCCAGGCAAGCTCGGCCGCTTCCTCGGGGGGACCCACCGGGTCCCCCATGGCGATCCAGCTACGCCCCCGCACGGCATACATGAGGAATGCACGCTCCCGTTCGTGGAACAGCAAGGTCTTGTCGCCCAGGAGCGCGAGGTTCGCGGCCGGCTCCGGCGCCGCCGCGATGAGGGGCTCGACCCGGTCGAGATCGGCCGCGGGAAGCGGGTGGCGTGCGGGCCGGGCGGGCCGGAGCAGGAGCAGGAGACTCCAGAGCAACCCGCTTACGAGGACGCCGACGGTCGCGCGGAGGAATCGCGGCGCATCGGCGCCGAACGCGAAGCGCCACCAGAGGCTGTTGGCGTAGGCCACATGCCGGAAGGCGAAGAGCCCGAGACCGATCGAGGCCCCGACCGTCACGAGGACGGCCGCGACCCAGACGGGGCTCAGGGGCTCGTCCAGCAAGCGGGTGGTCCGGTGAAACCGCCGCCGGAGCGGTACCAGGGCCGCCACGACGAGGAGGATGAGCGACGCTTCCTCGTAGTCGAAACCCTTGAGGAGCGATGCCACGGCGGCCGCGAGCAGGACGACGAGACTCACCCCCCAGGCCGCGTTGAGGCGGCGATGGAGACCCCACGCCAGGATCAGGAGACCCAGGCCCGCGACGCTCGCCAGAAAATGGGAGGCCTCGAGCAGCGGGAGCGGTACCACGGTGCGGAGCAGCCGGAGCCGCCAGCCCAGGGCGGGCGTGGCGCCCGAGAAAAGAAGCACCGCCCCGGCGGCGAAGGTGGCGACGGCCAGCAGGGATGGGGCAGCGCCCAGGGCGAGCTCGCGGGCGGTCCGAAGCACCGTGCGGATCACGCGGCGGACGCGCCAGAGTTCGAAAGCGGCGAGCGCAAGCCCGGCTGCGCCTAACGGAATCAGGTAGTACACCAGACGGAACGCCAGGAACCCGCCGGCCAGGGCGGCCCCGCCCACCGCGGGCGGCGCGGCGAGGGCGACCACCCCTTCCAGGACCCCGAGCCCTCCGGGGACAGAGCTCAGCAGGGCGGCTCCCTGCGCCACGGCGAACAGGCCGGCGAACCCGAGGAAGCCCGCCGGCCGGAGGGGGAGCAGGGCGAACAGCGCTCCGGCGGCGCAGAGCCAGTCGGCCAGGGCGGTCCCGGCCCGGGCCAGGGTCAGGGTCGTCGCGCCCGGCCGCCGTCCCGGCCACGAGAGCCCGATCAGGGCGAGCCCGAGCGCGAGCGCGCCGGCGACGAGAACGGCGGCCGCGGGCACATGCAGCATCCCGGCCGTGGCCCGGGGCTCGGCGAGGGCAGCCAGGCCGGCGAGCAGGAGCAACCCGATCCAGAGCGTGGTTGCGGCGAACACGGCGATCCCCGCGATCTCCCGGCCCGTGAGCCCCCAGGCGGAATAGATCCGGCCCCGCACAGCCGCGCTGGTGAAGGGCCCGAACGCGAGGCTGTTGCTGAACCCATAGCTCACCAGGGCGGCGAAGGCCGCCCGGCGGTAGGGAAGCGCGTGCCCGATGGCCCGGAGGGCGAGCGTGTCGTACAGCGTGAGCGCGCCGTAACCGAGCGCTGTCAATCCGGCGGCGAGGATCAGGCGGGGACCCGGGATCGCGCGGAACTGGCGCCACGCCGCCTGCCAGGAAACCGCGGCGAGATCGTGTCGCACCAGAGCCGCGGCGGCGGCGCAGAGCCCGAGGGCCACCGCGACCCCGAGCCAGCGCCGGAACCGGCCGCCGCGCGGCGGCGTGCCAGGCGCGGGCCCGTGCGCGTTGCCGACCCCCTGATCCGCACTCGTCATGATCGCCCGACCGCGCACGCGTCGTGCCGCACCGCGGGGCCTCGCCAGACGCCCGGCCGGTCGGCATGCCGCCTGCTAGGCGCGAGCGAGGAGAGCCGGATCCGGGCCGAGCGGCCCCGCAGAGGATCCGGCCGAACCAGTCCAGCCGGGCCAGAGTGTCCCGGCCACCATGACTCGGGAGGACACGATGTCGAAGCCGCGCCGCTGGCTCACGCTCGTCGTCGGGGCATCGTTCGCCGCCGGCCTCCTGGCGGCGGGCGTCCTCCACCTGCCGCGAACCGGGATGGCAACCCCGCCGCCCGTGCCGGCGGCGGGCCCGGCGGCCGCCAGCCTGGAGAACCTGAGCGCCGCCTTCGCGGAGATCGCCGGGCGGGTGAAGGCCGGCGTGGTCTATGTCGAGAGTGACACCCGTGAGCGCGCCCCGGCGCTGCCCGCCGTTCCCCCGGAATTCGCGCCCTTCTTCCGGGGGTTGCCGGGCTGGCCCCGGCAGGCTCCGGAGTCGGTCGAGCGGAGCGCGGGGTCCGGCTTCCTCGTCTCGGCGGACGGCTACATCCTCACCAACAGCCACGTCGTCCAGGGGGCGGACCGCGTGACCGTGCGCCTCCCCGACCACCGCGAGTTTCGCGCGAAGGTGGTGGGGACCGACCCGGCCACCGACGTCGCGGTGCTCAAGATCAGCGGCGACCGCCTGGCGCCGCTACCGCTCGGCAACAGCGACGAGGTCCGCGTGGGCGACTGGGTCCTGGCCGTCGGCAACCCCACCGGGGAAAACCTCTCGTTCTCCGTGACGTCGGGGATCGTGAGCGGCAAGGGCCGGACCCTGGCCCTCCCCAACCGGACCGAGCGGAGCATCCAGGATTTCATCCAGACCGATGCGGCGATCAATCCCGGCAACTCGGGCGGTCCCCTGGTGGACATGCGGGGCCGGGTGATCGGCATCAATACCGCCATCGCAAGCGAGACGGGCTGGTTCGCGGGGCTCGGGTTCGCCGTCCCGATCAACCTGGCGCGGCACGTCATGGATCAGCTCATTCACGAGGGCCACGTGACGCGGGCAGCCCTTGGCATCCGGGTGCGCGACGCCACCCAGAACGATGCCGACTACGCCGGCCTCCGGGAGGTGCGCGGTGTCGTGGTCGAGGACGTGGGAGGTGCGCACTCCCCGGCAGCCCGGGCGGGTCTCGAACAGGGGGATCTCATCGTGGCGGTGGACGGCCAGCCGGTCGAGTATGCGGGACAGCTCCAGCAGGCGATCGGCTTCCGCCGCCCGGGTGACGTAGTCCAGCTCGAGGTCGTCCGCAAGGGCGGCGTGCGGGCCACCGTCCGGGTCCGCCTCCAGGAGATGCGGAACCCGTCGCCCAGGAAAGAGCGCGCCGAGGCGGAAGGCCAGGAAGGCCGCCCCGAAGCCTGGAGCGTGCCCGAGCTGGGCCTCACCCTCGAGCCGGTGTCGCGGGGCGAGGCGGAGGCGTGGGGACTCCCGAACGGGGTCCGCGGTCTCCTCGTGACGGCGGTGGATCCCGAAGGGCCCTGTGACGAACACCTCACGGACCCCGACAACGGCGGCCCCGACATCCTGCTCGCCGTGGAGGGTCAGGCGGTCCGGTCCAGTGGAGATCTCCAGGCCGTGTTGCGCGAACATCGGGCCGGGGACGTGGTGGAGCTTCGGGTCTTCAACGTGCCGGCCGGGTCCACTCGGGTGGAGCGGGTCCGCTTGCAGCCGGCCGGCTGACGGGGAGCCCCGGACCGGTCAGGGGGGTGGCAGGGCACTGGCCTGGGCCCGGGGGCCGTGCAACTTTCGTCCATGAGTCTGAGTCGCCGCCTCGCGCTCCTGGCCGCGCTGCTCGCCGTGGTCCTGGTCCTGGGGACCACGGAGGTGACGCTCTCGTGGTCGGCCAACTCGCGCCTGGAGGACCTGCGGCGGGAATCCATCGCGCTGGCGGAAACCTGGGCCTCGCTGCTCGCGGACGAGGCGCCGCGCGGGGAACCGGAGGCCTTGCGCCGGGTCCTCGCCGCGTGGCCGAACCAGCACATCACGGCGTCGGCCGCGGCGGTCTTTGTCAGGCAGGGCGAGGGCCTGGTCGCGCGGGCGGTCACCGATACCGGCCAGCCGCTGGCGCCGTCCGCCCGGGACCGAGCGGCACTCGACCTCGGCGCGATGGAGGTGTGGCGGATGCCCGGTCCCCGGCCTGCCTGGCGGGTGGCGGTGCCTCTGGGCCGCCCGCCCTACGGGGTGCTGGCGGTAGAGGTCTCGACCCGGACGCTCGAGACCTGGGCGCGCCTGGAGCGCCAGCGCGCCTACGGCGCGGCGCTCGTGGCGGCGGGCCTCCTCGCCCTGGGCGTGGCCTGGCTCACCAGCACCTGGGTCGAGCGCCCGCTCCACGCCCTGGGCCAGGCGATGGATCGCGCCCGGGCCGGTGTCGAGCAGCCGGCGCCCGCGCCCGAGCACGGGCCCCGTGAGTTCCGGGCCCTGGCCCGGCGCTACAACGAGATGCAGGTGGCTCTGGCCGAGCGCCGGCGCGAGAGCGACGCCCGGGGGGCGATGCTCGCCCTGGAGGAACGCGCGCGCGGCCTCGATCGCCTGGCCCTGGCCGAAGAAATGGCCGCCGCCTTCGCGCACGAGGTCGGCACCCCGCTCGGCACGGTGAAGGGGCATCTGCAGCTTCTCCGCGACGACCTCGGCCGCGGCGAAGCGCCCGACGCCGCCCAGCGGCTCGACACGGTCCTCCGCCAGGTGGATCGCCTGACAGGCATCGTGCGAGCACGGCTGGAACACGGCGGCTGGCCCCGGCCGGCGCTCGCGGAAGCGGACCTGGCCGAGATCGCGCGCCGGGTGCTCGCCTTCTTCGAGCCGGTCATCGCCTCGTCGGGGGTGCGGGCCGGACTCCAGGTGCAGAACGGCCCCGGCCCGACGCATCACCGCTGCCGCTGCGACGCCGGCCTGGTCGAGCAGATCCTCCTCAACCTGCTCAAGAACGCCGTCGAGGCGATGCCCGGCGGGGGCGAACTCACGCTCCGGGTCGGCCGGGGTCCCGCCGCGATCTGGCTCGAGGTCGCCGATACGGGACCGGGGCTGGCTCCCGAGGTCCGGTCCCGGCTGTTCCAGCCGTTCGTGACCACCAAACCGGGACACGGGACGGGCCTGGGTCTCGCGGTGAGCCAGCGACTGGCCCGGGCCATGGAAGGCGAGCTCGACCTGAGGCCGTCGTCCCGCGGTACCGTCTGGCGACTGACGTTGCCGGCGGCCGAACCCGGAGGGGACCATGGCCGGACGTGAGGGGGGGCGCCTGCTGGTGGTGGACGACGACGAAGAGGCCTGCCGCCTGCTGGAGGAAGTCCTGAGCCGGGACGGGTACGAGGTCCACCGCGCCACCAGCGTCGAGGAGGGGCTGCGCCGCGCCGCGACCCACGGCCCCTTCGACGCGGTCCTCACCGATCTTCGGATGCCCGGCGCAAGCGGGCTCGACTTGCTCCGGGCGATCCGGGAGCGTGACCCCTCGGCCGTGGTCATCGTGCTCACGGGATTCGGAGACGCGGCCGCCGCCGGCGCGGCGATCCGGGCCGGCGCGCACGACTTCATCAGCAAGCCCTACGACATCGCCGAGCTCCGCGCGATGCTCGCCCGGGCCCTGGCCCGGCGCCGGCTGGCGGCGACGCGGAGCGGGGCCGAGCCGGCCGCCGGAGAGGAGCCGGACGCGGGCCGCGAGCTGGTGGGCCACAGTCCGGCGATCATCGGGGTCATGAAGACGGTGGCGCGGGTGGCCCCGACCCAGGCGTCGGTGCTGATCACGGGCGAGACCGGCACGGGAAAGGAACTGGTGGCCCGGACCATCCATCAGTTCTCCGGCCGGGCCCAACACAAGTTCGTCGGAGTGAACTGCGCGGCCCTCGCCGAGGGCGTGCTCGAGAGCGAGCTGTTCGGGCACGTGCGCGGTGCCTTCACGGGAGCCGTGGCGTCCCGCCCCGGCCTCTTTCGTGAGGCGGATCGCGGCACCCTCTTCCTCGACGAGGTGGGCGATGTCCCCCCCGCCCTCCAGACCCGGCTCCTCCGCGCCGTTCAGGAGCGGGAGATCGTCCCGGTGGGCTCCGAGACGCCGGTCAAGGTGGACGTCCGGGTGATCGCCGCCACCCATCGGGACCTCGAGGCGATGGTCCGGGAGGGTGCCTTCCGGGAGGACCTCTTCTACCGGTTGAACGTCGTCACGATCCATCTGCCCCCGCTCCGCGAGCGGCGCCAGGACATCCCGCTCCTGGTGGACCACACGCTCCGGGGTCTCGCGCGGAAACACGGCCGCGGTCCGGTTGCCCTCGACCCGGAGGCCCAGGCACTCCTCCTGAGCTACGACTGGCCGGGGAACATCCGGCAGTTGCAGAACGTCCTGGAGCGGTCCCTGGTCCTCGCCGAGCAGGACGTGATCGGGCCGGAACACCTCCCGCCCGAACTCCGGGAGCAGGGAGGATGGCGTGGGACCGGGGGCGCGGCTCCGCCTTCCGGGACGGCCGGCGCCCCGCGACTCGTGCCCCTCGCGCTGGTGGAACGGGAGCACGTGCTCGCGGTCCTGGCCGCCTGTGAGGGAAACCGCGAGCGGGCGGCCCGGGTGCTCCGGATCTCGCGGCGGACCTTGAGCCGGATGCTCCAGCGCTGGGGCCTCAAGGGGGCCGCCCTGGGCAGGCCGGAGACGCGGGACCCTGGCGGCTGACAAACTGACCCGCCGGGACAAGGCGAGCTGGACAACGCGTCCCGCGGCCGCCGGATTCCAGTTGCCGGCGACCCCCACCTCCCGTCGTACCCTCAGGATTGAGCGTGCCTTACGAGCCCGATCGGATACCCGGTCCGGTGCGGCACCCGGCTTGCCTCCGGGGGAAGCAGCCGTTCACCTGGACCGGCCGCCACGTGCGGCCCCTACCTCGAGGAGTACACGATGATCAGGAAGCTCGCGTTGACAGGCGCGGTTCTGGCCCTGGCGGGCGCCTCGACGCTCGCGGCCCAGGCCGCGACCCAGGCTCCCGCCAAGCCGGCAGCCCAGCCCACGGCTCAGGCTCCCGCCAAGACCGCCCCCGACACCCAACACCACGTCACGGCCCACACCGGGACCGAGAAGGGGTTCGTCGCGACGCGATCCCGGATCGAGCATGCCCAGCGGATCCTCGCCCGGCACGGGCTCTACAAGGGGAAAGCGACCGGCCAGGTGAACGACGACTTCACCGCCGCCCTCCGGCAGTACCAGGAGAACGAGAAGCTCACCGCGACCGGCCAGCTCGATTCCGCGACCTGGGAGAGCCTGATGAAGGCGGAGAAGGCCGCCAGGACCGAGAAGACGGCGAAGTCACACTCGAGGTGATCTCACCGCGAGGCACGACGGCTCAGGTACCCACCCCGCCTCGCGTTCAGGCCGTCACTCCGAGAGGAGGGGCGGCCTTTCTCGTGTCCAGTCGGAGCCCCAGCGATTGCGCGACCGCGCGCGCCTCGGCGTATTCCCGGCTGGCGAGCCGCCGGTTGAGCTCCGGGTAATGGTCCCAGTCCACCCGGCCGGCCGGGTGGTACTGGTCCATCACATTGACGTAGGTGCCCGGCCCCAGCGTCTCGGCGATCCACGTGAGGATGGCGCGGGTTTCGTCCAACTGGCCCGGCATGACCAGATGCCGGATGAGCAGTCCGCGCCGCGCCAGGCCGTTGGCGTCCAGGACCAGCGGCCCCACCTGGCGGTGCATCTCCCGGATCGCCCGCCGGGCGACCTCGGGGTAATCCTCCGCCTTGAGATAGGTCCGGGCCCGGTCGTTCGACCAGTACTTGAAGTCAGGCATGTAGATGTCCACCACGCCCTCGAGGAGTTCCAGGCTCTCCATCGCGTCGTAGGCGGAGGTGTTGTACACCAGGGGGAGCGCGAGTCCGGCCTCGGCGGCCAGGGCCACGGCCTCGAGCACCTGGGGGACGACGTGCTCCGGCGTTACCAAATTGATGTTGTGGCAGCCCCGGGCCTGGAGCGCCAGCATCATGCACGCGATCTGCTCGGCGGAATGGCCGGGCTCCGCGGTCGGGCGGATGGCCTGGCTGATGTCGTAGTTCTGGCAGAAGACGCAGCGCAGGTTGCAGTGACCGAAGAAGATCGTGCCCGACCCGTTCCAGCCGCGGAGGCAGTCCTCCTCGCCGAAGTGCGGGAACCAGCTCGAGACCACGGCATGGCGCCCGGTCTTGCACGCGGCCCACTTGTTCTCCAGGCGGTTCACCCGGCAATCGCGCGGGCAGGCCCGGCAACAGGCGAGCCCCGCCACCGCCCGTTCGGCTCGGCGCCGGAGCTCGCCGCGGGGAAGGAGGAGGTAGGAGGGCCGCATGGCTTCATTATAGATGAAGAACACGGGAGGGGGCGCGCCGGGATGGGGTGGCTACCCTGAGCCGCGGCTCCCACCGCCCGCCGCCAGCTCCGGCGTGCTTCCGTGGCGCGCGCTCAGGTCCCGGCCCCGGGGCCGCCAACCGGAAACCGCCGGACCCTGCGCAGCCACTCCCGGAGTTCTCCCCGGAAGTCCGGGTGCGCGATCGAGACGAGGGCCTCGCCCCGCTCGCGGAGCGTCCTGCCGTGCAGGTTCACCGCGCCGAACTCGGTCACCACCCAGTGCACATGACCTCGGGTGGTCACGACCCCGGCCCCGGGGGACAGCTCGGGCACGATCCGTGACACCCGGCCCCCGGCCGCGGTGGCCGGTAGCGCGATGATCGGCTTGCCGCCCGGCGAGAGCGCGGCCCCCCGGATGAAGTCCATCTGGCCGCCGATCCCTGAGTAGATCGTGTGCCCCAGCGAGTCGGAGCAGACCTGGCCGGTCAGGTCCACCTGGAGCGCGGCGTTGATGGCGACGACCTTGGGGTTGAGCCGGATGAGAGCGGTGTCGTTGGTCCGGTCGCAAGCGTGAAACTCGACCAGCGGGTTGTCGTGGACAAAGTCGAACAAGCGCTGGGTACCGGTCACGAAGCTCGTGACGATCCGGCCCGCGTGGATCTCCTTGAAGCGGTTCGTCACGGCCCCGGTCGCCACCAGGTCCACCAGCCGGTCGGAGAACATCTCGGTATGAATGCCGAGGTCCCGCTTGCCGCCGAGCCGGTCCAGCACCGCATCCGGAATGGCACCGATCCCGAGCTGCAGGGTCGAACCGTCTTCGACGAGGTCGGCGATGAACTCGGCGATCCGCGCCGCTTCCGGCGTGGCCCGCGCAGCCGGGTGCTCGAGCAGCGGCCGGTCCGTCCAGGTGAAGGCCGTGAGGCGATCGAAGGGGACGGCCGTGTTGCCGTGGGTCCGCGGCATCCGTTCGTTGATCTCCGCGATCACCACCGGCGCCGTGTCCACCGCCGCCCTGGCGGCGTCCACCGAGGTGCCCAGGGTGCAGAGGCCGTGGCGGTCCGGAGGCGAGAGCTGCAGGAGGGCCGCGTCGAGCGGGATCCGTCGCGACGCGATGAGGCCAGGAATGTCGGAGAGAAACACGGGAATGAAATCGGCCCGGCCCTCGGCGATCGGCTGGCGGAGAGCGGGGCCCACGAAGAACGAAACCGACAGCAGCCGGCCCGCCGCCTCCGGTTCCGCGAACGGGGCTGGCCCTTCGGTGTGCAGGTGGTACAGCCGGACCCCTTCCAGGTCGCGGCGCCGGACCAGCGCCTCGAGCAGCGGGAGCGGCGTGGCCGAGGCGCCGTGCACGAAGACGCGCATGCCCGACCCGATGGGGGCCACGGCTTCCTCGGGGGATACGGCGCGCGAGCGCCAGGTGGGGTCGAAGGGCATCGCGGATGGTGGGGCGGACGCTCGGGCGCTGGGACGATCAGGTGCCAAGGTGCGAAGGGGCCAGGATGGTCAGGCTCCAGGACGCCACGACCCCGGGACGGTACGCCTGGAGACGATAAGACGGAAGGGCCCCACCGTCCTGGCGCCCTGGCGCCTGATCCCTTACCGTCCTGCCGTCCTCCGCCATCTTGTCGCCATGGCCTCCCTCCCGCGCGGCGTTGACCTGCTGCACGACCCCCGGCTCAACAAGGGTACCGCCTTCACTGAAGCCGAGCGGGACGCACTCGGTCTCCGGGGCCTCCTGCCGCCCCGGGTCTTCACTCAGACGGAACAGGCGCGCCGGGTCATGGAAACCTTCCGCGCCAAGCCGGACAACCTGGAACGGTACATCTATCTCGTTTCCCTGCAGGACCGGAACGAGCGGCTCTTCTACCGGGTGGTCACCGATCACATCGAGGAGATGCTGCCGATCATCTACACCCCCACGGTGGGCGAGGCCTGCCGCCGGTTCGCGCACATCTTCCGCAGGCCGCGCGGCCTCTACGTGACCGCCCGCGATCGGGGCCGGGTGCGGGCGCTGCTCCGGAACTGGCCGGATCCCGAGGTCGCGATCATCGTGGTGACCGACGGCGAGCGCGTGCTCGGGCTCGGCGATCTCGGGGCCAACGGCATGGGCATCCCGATCGGCAAGCTCTCGCTCTACACCGCCTGTGCCGGGGTGGACCCGGCCCTGGGGATGCCGGTCCTGATCGACGTGGGCACCGACCGGGCCGAGTTGCTGGACGACCCGCTCTACCTGGGGCTCCCGCAACGCCGGCTCCGCGGCGCCGAGTACGACGCGCTCCTCGACGAGTTCGTGATGGCGGTGCAGGAGGCGTTTCCGGGCGCGCTCATCCAGTTCGAGGACTTCGCCACGGCCAACGCGCTCGGCCTGCTCGACCGCTACCGCGACCGCGTGCCGGCCTTCAACGACGACATCCAGGGTACCGCCGCGGTGGTGCTCGCGGGCATCCTCTCGGCGGGCCGGGTCTCGGGCCGGCGGCTCCGCGACGAAACCGTGCTCTTCCTCGGCGCCGGCGCCGCGGCCCTGGGGATCGCAGACCTCGTGACGGGCGCCCTCGAGCGGGAAGGGCTCGCCACGGCCGAGGCCCGGCGGCGCTGCTGGCTCGTGGACCCCCAGGGGCTCGTGGTCCGGGGGCGGGAGGACCTGTCGCCGTACCAGCGGCGCTACGCCCACGAACACGCCGGGGCGGCCGGGCTGCTCGAAGCCGTGGAGGCGCTCAGACCCACGGTGCTCATCGGCGTCTCGACCCAGGGTGGCGCCTTCACCGAGCCCGTCGTCCGGGCCATGGCGCGCTTCCACGAACGGCCGGTGATCTTCGCGCTCTCCAACCCCACCTCATGCGCGGAGTGCACGGCGGAGCAGGCCTATCGCTGGAGCGAGGGCCGGGCGCTCTTCGCGAGCGGCAGCCCGTTCGGGCCGGTGGCGTGGAACGGCCGGCAGCTGATACCGGGCCAGGCCAACAACGCTTACATCTTTCCGGGGATCGGCCTCGGAGTCATCGCCGCGCGGGCGAGTCGCGTCACGGACGAGATGTTCGCGCTCGCGGCCCGGACGCTGGCCGACCTCGTGAGCGCCACGGCACTGGAGCAGGGGCTGCTCTTTCCTCCCCTGGGGGAGATCCGCGATGTCTCCTGCGCGGTCGCCACCGCCGTCGCGAGGCACGCCTGGGAGGCGGGATGGGCCCGCCGGGAACGGCCGCCCGACATTCCGGCGCAGGTGCGCTCGCTCATGTACCAGCCCGAGTACCCGAGCTACGTGTGAGGGGATCCTGGCGCGGGCCCGTGACGATCCGGTCGGCTCGCCCATGCCGGTCCCGGGCTCGATCCGGCCCTTCGTTGCTCGCCGCCCTTCCGGGTCGCAGGGCGCCCGGGATCGGGCTGGACCCCGGGGTTCGCCGGGGCGACCTTTCTCCAGGGTGAAGCCCGCCGGTCCACGGACCGGCTGTTCCCGCCTCCCGGGAGTTCGCATGCGTCTCGCCGCCCCGAGCCTGTTGCTCGCCCTCGCCGTCCCCCTCGCCGCCCAGGTCCCCCCGCCCGAGCAGCAGATCGCCGGCGCGGTGCTCGCCGCGCCCGAGCCCCTGCGGGCCGGCGCCACCGTGTTGGGGTACCGGAACTACCACCGCCTGGTCACGCTGCGCGAGGGCGACAATCCGATGATCTGCCTGGCAGACGATCCCGCGGCGGCCGCCTGGCATGTCGCCTGTTATCACCGGGATCTCGAGCCCTTCATGCGGCGGGGACGGGAGCTGGAAGCCCGGGGTCTCACCCGCGCGCAGATTGACTCGGCCCGCCAGGCGGAAATCCAGGCCGGGACGCTCCCCATGCCGGACGGCCCCCGGGCCCTCTACAATCTCTTCGCGCCAGCGGACAGCATCGATCCGGCCACCGGCATCCCGCGGAGCCCGCGCGGCCTTCAGGTGGTCTACATCCCCTACGCGACGGAAGCGTCCACCGGGCTCCCCACCCGGCCGGGGGGCGGGCTCCCCTGGCTCATGTACCCCGGCAAGCCGTGGGCGCACATCATGATCATGAAGTGAGGCCGCCGTGCGGGCTTGGCGCGCGCTTTGCGGATTCGCGTTAGATTGATGAGCCATTCCCGCACACCGTACCTCCATACTGCAGGTGCGACCTATGCTTGGTCTCAGCCCTCGCGGCCCGGTCGAGCCGCGTCCCCGTTGCCGGGATGCACGGCGGTCGCGGGTTCTGCAAGGTTCCCTGGCCGGAGCGGTGCTGCTCGCCGCCTGCGGCGGGGGCAGCTCGGGGACCGACGCCCCCGACTTCGCCGCCCTCCAGATCGTGACCCAGCCGCCCGCCACGGTCCAGACCAGAACCACGCTCACCCCGGCACCCGCGGTGCAGCTCGTGGACGCGCAGGGGCAGCCGTTCGCCCGGGCCGGCGTCACCATCACCGTGACGCTCCAGGGCGGCGGTGCGCTGAGCGGGACCACCCAGGTCTCCACCGACGCGAGCGGCCTGGCCACGTTCGGCGGGCTCTCGATCGCCGGGCTGGTGGGGAACCGCACCCTCCGGTTCAGCACCTCGGGGGTCCCCGCCGTGACCTCGAGTACCATCGCCCTCACGGCCGGGCCGGCGGCGCAGATCACCATCAACGCGGGCAACAATCAGCAGGCCCTGCCCAGCTCCGCGGTGGCGATCAATCCCTCGGTCAAGGTGAGTGACCTCGACAACAACGGGGTGGGCGGCATCCAGGTGGATTTCGCCGTGACCGCCGGCGGCGGCTCGATCACCGGGGCCACCCAGACCACCAACGGGAGCGGGATCGCCACGGTGGGAAGCTGGACCCTGGGTTCCAGCCCGGGCACCAACACGCTGACCGCCACGGCCACCGGCGTCGGGTCGGTGTCCTTCACCGCCACGGCCGGCACGTTCTTCCAGATCACCCTGCAGTTCATCACGACCCCGACCTCGACCCAGCTCGCCGCCTTCCAGCAGGCGCAGACCCGCTGGCAGAACGTGATCGTGGGCGACCTGAGCGACGTCCCGTTCAACCAGAACACCACGACGAGCTGCGGCAACCAGAACATCAACCAGACCATTGACGACGTCCTGATCCTGGTGGACCTGGTCGCGATTGACGGCGCCGGCGGCATCCTGGGTTCGGCGGGGCCGTGCTTCATCCGGACCTCGAACAGTCTCACGATCCTGGGGTACATGCGGTTCGACACCGCCGATCTGGCCGCGCTGGAGACGAACGGCACCCTGAACGCGGTGATCCTCCACGAGATGGGACACGTGCTCGGGTACGGCACGCTGTGGAACCAGCCGGCGTTCAACCTGCTCGCCGGTGCCGGCGGGTCCGATCCCACCTTCACGGGGACCCAGGCCCTCAGCGCCTTCGACAACAGCAACGGCGGGACCGCCTACATGGGGAACAAGGTCCCCGTGGAGAACACCGGCGGGGCCGGCACCCGCGATTCCCACTGGCGCGAGTCGGTCTTCTCGAACGAGCTCATGACCGGGTTCCTGGGCCCGGGTACCGTGAACCCCATGAGCCTCACCACGGTCATGTCCATGGCGGACCTGGGGTATCAGGTGAACGGGAGCGCCGCCGATCCCTTCGTGATCCCGAGCGCGCCGAGTCCCCTCATCGCCGGGCAGAGCGTGACGGGGATCCACCTGGGCAACGACATCCTGCCGATCACGCCGCGCCGGGTGGACGAGAAGGGCCGGGTATTGCCGTAGGGTTGTCGCGGGCATTCCGGCGGAACCCGGATACCGCCGGTCCTGGCGAGGTGGCCGCACCCCGGTCGCCTCGCACCGGCCGGAGCGCCCGCCCGGTGACCCGTTGCCCGCCAGCGATTTGAGCCCATCCTGTAGCCTCCGTCACTGAGGGCCTCACCCCCCTCGTGACATCTTCAGCCGTCCTGGCGCAATCCCCCTGCAAACCCCCGCACCCGACGGCGCCAGCCTGAGCCGGTCGCCAGCGAGGAGGTGCGTATGCGTGGCCCCGCCGTCCTGCTGCTCGGGTTCCTCCTGGGCGCGTCAGGCGCCCTCCAGGCCCAGGCCCCCGCCCGGCCCCACGGCGCCTGGCTCGGCGCCGGGATCGGGGTGGGGTCGGGGCGGCTTTCGTGCAAGATCTGCGTGGGGGACCGGGAGGGCGGAACGGCCGGTTACCTCCACGCCGGCGTTGCGGTGACCCGCGGACTCCTCCTCGGCGCCGAGACGCTGGCCTGGTACAGCAGCGGCGCGGTGGACCAGCTCATCTACGCCATCCAGGCCGTCGCGTTCCTCTACCCGAGCCGCCGGAGCGGGTTCTACCTCAAGGCCGGGCTGGGGTGGGCGCGGTACGCGGCCGATGACGACGATGGCGGCGAGGTCACGACCCACGCCCTGGCGGCCCAGGCCGGGATCGGCCTCGAAGTACCGGTGGCCCGCGGGGTCTCGCTGGTGCCCTTCGCCAACCTGATGGGAACGACGGGCGCGGACCTCGAGGTGAACGACACGGTCTCGGACCAGTCGGCCAACACCAGCCTGATTCAGATCGGGCTGGGACTGACCTTGCACTGACCGCGGGAGGCGATCATGTCAGGCTCGGCAAGGCGGCGGCGCAGGGCGGCTCCCTGGGTGATCCTCCCCGGGGCGGTGCTGTCCGTGTCCTGTGGCGACGAAGGCTTCTCCGGCATCGGGCCCGTCCCGGAGACCGGGCCCAGCGTGGCCTACGGGATCTGGACGCCAGGGCCGAACGACACCTGCACCCCGGCGATTCACGACGCCTACTCCGTCGTGGGTCCGGACGGCAAGCGCTACCCCACCTGGCACCCGCCGGTGGACCCCGCGACGGGGTGCACCTTCGGCCACGAGCACGGGCGTGACCCCCGCGGCTCGCGGCTCTACCGCGACGTGGGCCCGATCCCCTTCGGCCTGGCCAACGAGGCGCTGGAAACCTGGGACCCCCAGAACCCCCGGCGCGAGGACCATGTGGGGCACAAGATCGAGTGGGAAAACGACGTGGAGTTCGTCCGGAGCGACGGGGTCACGGGCGCGCTGTTCAGCGTCAGGTGCGACGTGCTGGTGAAGCTCCATCAGGGCACCCACTCGAAGGATGCCTTCACCAACAACCTGCACGAGGTGGCGTATCACGTCCGCTGCAGCGACGGCACCGAGATGCACGTGACCGCCCTCACCGCCATTGGCGACCCCGGGGGCTTCAACCGGACCTGCGACCGGCAGCGGGTGGACGTGGGGCCGGCGACACCGGCCAACTCGCCGAACGGGGGCGGCATCCGGCTCATCCCGGACCGGACCTGTGTCGAGCAGTACATGAAGACACCACCCGGAATCGAGTCCGACTTCGATCGGGCGCTGCACGAAAGCTGGGAGATCTCCCAATCGGTGGTGGCGGAAGATGGGCACCGGATCGCCCACTTCAACCCGTACTTCCAGGTCTTCTACCCGAGCCGGTTCCACGACCCGGCCATGGCCGGGCTCGTCGGGCGGCCGATTGACGTCTGCTACGAGGTGAACCCGGACGGCCGGCGAGCCCAGGGTGAGCTGTGCGACCAGTCCACCGGCAACGGCACCCTGACCGGCGTCACGTACGACGATCCCCGGAGCCGGTTCAACGGGGTGCTGCGTTTCGTGGACATCAACGACAACGAGATCCGGAACGCCGAGGGGCCCGAGGTCTGGTACACCGATCCCTTCGGCCGGCACGGCCGCCGCCGCCCGTTCCCCGGCTCGGTGCGCCAGTGGGTGGCGAAGCTCACCAACGACTACGGCTTCAGTCTGAACGGGCCGGCCATCGGGTTCCGGCGGGACTACGGCGGGGTGGGGGTGCATGCGCCGAACTAGGGTTTCGGCCTAAGCCGGACCGGTTCCCGGTCACGAGGGAGTGGTGGCGGAAAATTGGAGGGGGGCGGGTTGCGGATAACGGGTGAGTTGGCGGGGGGGGGAAGTCACGCCGGCACGGAGCGGGTGGAGGCCCCCCGGGGCGAAGCGTCCTTTGTGCGCAAGCAGGAATCCACAGCCGCCGTGGTCCCGTGGCCGGTAGATCGGCTGGATGCCTGCTTGCGCAGGCATGACGGGGGGGGGCTCCAGCCACCCGGTGCAGGCCCGGAGTCCGGGCGGTGGGGACAAGGTGGCCTGCGCCCGTCGGCCCTCGGGGCTCAGGCCTGGGCGCGGGGCGGGTCCCGGAGGCCGCGTCAGTGAGCGGGGCCGGGGACGCCGGGGCCGCGCTGCTCGGGCGAACTGCAGCGGCCGGAGGGACCCGCCCCGCGCCGACCCCTCAGGCGGCCCGTGCCAACGCAGGGGGGCAAGCCCCGGGTGCAAGCACGGCCCTGACCCGCAGCCTGCCCACCAGCCCGCCCCGGCGTGGATGCCTGCTTGCGCAGGCATGACGAGGGGGGGCTCTCGCGTGGCCGGCCTCGTCACTCAGAACCGCCTGAGCGGTACATCCGAGCTCGGCACCTCGCCGAGCAGCAGGACCACATCCCTCGCCTGGTACCCCCGCGCCGACACCCGGACCAGCTGGCTCCGACAGCGGTTGACCAGGGTCCGGTCGAACACCAGGCGGTATTCGCCGCGGTCGTTGGTAAAGGCACCGTAGGGAGTGCCCAGGATCTGGAGCCTGGCGCCCGGGAGCGGCTCCCCGGTGTCTTCGCGATAGATCTTGCCGGCCACCACCGCCATCCCCGCCGGCACGGTGGAATCGCGGAGCGCATCGTCAGGCACCGTGCAGCCGCGCGAATCGGCCGGCGCCGTCGTCTCCCAGGGCCGGACCTCGCGGGTCCCGCCGGCGCCGAGGGGGCGGCGGGGCCGCCCGAAGAGCCGCTGGGCCTCGGCTTCGAGGGCCGGCAGGGCGGTCGCGGTTGCCGGCTGCTCTGGCTTCGCCTCGCGGTCCGCCGCATCCCCTTCGGCCGCCCTCGCCGCCTCGTTGGCCCCCGCGCTCGCTGAACCGGACGGGCCCTGGGCCCGCAGGGCATCGGGTTGGGCGTTCGGCTCGGGCTCCGGCACGGGTGTCACCCGGGCCTGGTTACCGGGCGTTCGGTCCGGCCCTTCGGTGAGGGGAACGGCAGGCGGCAGCTCGGCGGCCGGCGGCGCGGGCGCCGGAGGGATGTAGGCGACCTCCACCGGGGGAGGCGGCGGCTCGAGGTAGAGCGGAATCTGGATCGGGTTGCTGCGAGCGGGGGCGGGCTCGATGGCTGCCGCATGGGGGCGCCAGAGCACCAGCGCGAGGACTGCGAGGTGCAGGGCCAGGCTCGCTACGGCGCCCCGCCCCGGGCGAAACCGCGGTGCAGGGAAGGGCGTCCAGTAACTCGGCCTTCGGCCCGCCACGTCCGCGGGACCTCAGTAGGTCCGGGACCAGTCCACCTTCGCCGCGCGCCGGCAGCGGTTACAGATCAGCGTCTCGGGCTCGCCTTCGAACTCCTGACGACTGCTGCAATCGGGGCAGACGGCATAGCGGGTGACCAGCTTCTGGCCGGCCAGGGTGGGCCGGAGGACGCCGGTTCGCACCACGACACTCCAGGTATCCGGGCGATCGGGTCGGACCATGACGTCCTCCCGGCGGAGCCGCAGGGGCTGCTGGTCCACCTCGACCACCACGTGGCCGTCGGCGGTCTCCTCCAGCACCGGATACCACGCGCCCCGCCGCAGCCGGTCGGCCTGGCCGGGCGCGCTGGTGGCCCAACCCTTCGCGGTCGTGAGCCCGCCGGATGGGCGGGGGCGGGGATCGGGGCCGGGACTCATGCCTATTACTATACCCCCGGAACCCCGGTGGCGCACCTCGCGCCCCTGTCGGCCGAGCGACCCCGGAGTAGATTGGCGCTTCATGGTGTACCGCACCCTCCCCCACCAGGCCGGCCGGACCGGCGAGCGCCACCTGGCGGAATTCCTCCTCGCCCTCGCCGCCTTGCTCCAGCGGCTCCGGGCCCATCCCAGGGGACACCCGTCGCTCGAGCCGTTCTTCCACGCGGCCGAGCAGAGTCTCGAGGCTGTGCTGGCCGGCCGGGAGCTGCTCCGGGTGGAAGTGGGCGAGGTGCAGCTCCTGGTCGAGGGGATGGGGACCAATCCCGAGTTCGAGCCGCTCCGGGAACTGGCGCTTCGCCTTCGCCGTTCCGGAGTGCGCGCGCTGGAGTTCCGGCGCGGCATCACGCCGGCCGAGCTGCTCGAGGTGCTGGGCGCGCTGGTGACGCATACGGGACGGGGCTCGGTGGTCCGGTTGAGCGGACCGCATCTGGCGCTGCACGCCGCCCCGCGGCCCGACCGCTCCCCGGAGGAGGCGTGGCTCGCGCTCGGTCAGGCGATACTCGAAGATCCCTTTCTCGCCGATCCGGCCGATCCCATCGAGCTCGCCACCGGGCTGGAGCTGCACTCCTCCGATCCGCTCTACGACCGCGCCGTGCTGGATGCCATGGAAGCGGCGGCCCGGGCTCCCTTGCCCGATGGGGCTCTGACCCGGCTCGTGGCGGCCTTGCCGGCCGCCACGCTGCGGCGGCTCTTCTCCCCTCGGGGTGACTGGGAGATTCAGCGCGCGTTTCTCGCCGCCGCTCCGGACGGGTTGCCGGCCTCGCTGGTGATCCGGCTGCTCATCACCGCGGCGGACGTCCGGGGGCGGCCCCTGGCGCCGGCCACCCAGCGCCTGCTTGCGAAACTCGCCCGCCTCGCCGCCAGCTCGGCCGCCCAGGTCCGCACCGAGGCGCGACTCGCCGTGGCGGTGGAGACCCGGCGGGCCCTGGCCGACCTCGACGACCGGCCCGGGGTCCGGGAGCAGCCCCCGCTTTCCCTCGCCGCCGAGCCCGAGCGGCTCCTCAAGCTCAGCCTGGAAAGCGGGATCCTCGAGGCCGGCACGCTGGTCGCCGTGGACCGGATGATCGCCCGGCGACAGGTGAGTCCGCTGCTCTCCCTGCTCGATACCGTCCCTCGAGAGGATCCCGTGGCTCGGGCCCTGCGGGCCCGGCTGTACCACCCGCGCACCGTCCGGGTGCTGCTGGAGGCGAACCCGCCCGACCTGGACGCGCTGGATCGGTTGGTGCCCGCCTGCGGGATCGAGGCGGCTCCGGCGTTGCTCGAGGCGCTCGCCACCGCGCGGGAGCGGCGGGTCCGGCTCCGCCTGCTCGATCTCGCGTCCCGCTACGGTGATGCGATCGGGCCGCTCGCGCGGGAGCGGCTCCAGGGCATGCCCTGGTACGTCCAGCGCAATCTGCTGCACCTGATCGGGCGGCTCCCCAACCCGCCCCACGGCCTCGAACTTGATCAGTTCCTGCGGCATCAGGACAGCCGGGTGCGCCACGAGGCGGTGGCCCTGCTGATTCACGACCCGCTGACCCGGGAGCGCGGGCTCGCCGAGGGGATCGCGAGCCGCCAGGAGGCCACGGTGCGGCTGGCGCTCGCGGCCCTCGCGGACCACTGTCCGCCGGCTCTCGCCGAGCAGGTGATGACCCGCCTGGCAGAACGCGGCTGGAGCGAGGAAACCCGTGCGATGGCGGTAACCGCGATCGCCCCGGTGAGGGAACTGGCGGTGCTTCGCCTCCTGCGCCGGCTGGTGGTGGCCCGGAATCTGGTGGGGCTGGGCCGGCTGGCCCCCAAGAGCCCGGTCATGCTGGCCGCGCTCCGCGGCCTCGCCACCTACTGGGCCCAGGAGCGCGGGGTGCCCCAGATCCTCGCAGCGGCGCGCGAGAGCCGGGACCCCGAAGTGCGCGAGGCCGCGCGGAATGCCCTGGCGCGGCGGACCTCGGGCGCTGCGGCACGGGGGGGGGTGGGGGGCTGATGCCGCCGGCCGCCCGATTTCTGCTGGCGCTCGGGCGGGCGCTCGAGGCCCGGCTCGACGGCCCGGCGCCAGACCGCTCGCGCCGAGCGGCCGAACGCGAGGCCTGGGACCGGCTCGACGCCCTGGTTCGCGACGATCCCGCGCCCCGGTTCCGCTTCAGCCCCCGGGGCGTCGAGTACGGCGATCTGCCGCTCCACGAGCTCGCCGAGTGGGAGTGGGCGGCACGCCTGGCGGCCCTGGGTGTCGAACGGCTCATGGCCACCGCACCGGTGCCGCCGGGGTCCCTCACCCGGTTTCTCGACAGCGCGGCGGAGGGGGTGAGGTCGGGGCAGCGAGTGCCTGACATGGTGACCGACGGGCTGGCCTGGGGCCGGGGCGACCACGGGGTCGTCTTCGACGCCGAGTTCCCGCCCATCGGTGCCCTCGCCCCCGACCCGTTCGAGGAGGAACTCGCCGTGGTGGCCGGGCTGTTCGCCCGCGCCGCCCGCGGTGAACCGTTCGGCCCGGCCGATCCCTCCGCCGTGATCGCCGCACTCCAGGTCGCCATGCGGGCGGAGGGGGAACTCGTCCTCCCCCTCATCCGTCCCGCGGGACGCGACGACTACCAGCCGGCTCACGCCCTGAACAGCGCGATCCTCGCCCTCGCCCTGGCGGAAACGCTCCAGCTCGGCCCCGAGGAGACCCGGCAGGCCGGCCTCGCGGCCCTGGTGCACGACCTCGGCATGGCCCGGGTCCCCCCCGAATCCCTGGTCCCCGAGACCCTGGGCGCCGCCGATCGGGCCCGGGTGCGGATCCATCCGGTGGAAGGGGCCCGGTTGCTCCTCCGCCTGGGCGAGGGATGGGAGCTGGCTGCGGTCGCCGCCTACGAGCACCACCTCCGCCCCGACGGGACCGGCTATCCCAGAATGAGCTATCCGCGCGAGGCCCACGCCCTGAGCCGGATGATCGCCGTCTGCGACGCCTTCGACGCGCTGCGAGCCCCCCGGCCGGATCGGCCGGCCTTCGAGCCCGAGCCCGCGCTCCTCGAGATCGAGCGAGCCTCGGGCACCCAGTTCGATTCCCGAATCGTCCCGGCGTTCGGGCGCATGGTCCGCGAGGCCCTGGACCGGGGAGCGCTCTCTTGACATTCCGAGCGAAAGAGTCGTATATGGGGGGCATGCGTGGCGTGGCGTGTCGCTGCTCGTGTCTGGAGCCCGACCCTGGGGGTGGTCGGCGGAGCATCGCGCGCTGAAGCGACTGGATGCCGGCCGGCCGTAGCTCCCGGGGCGGGCGCTGCGGCCGGCTGGTGTTTTGTCCCAGAGAGATCAGCAATGATGGAGTCTACTGGCAGGAGGTGAAGCGATGTCGAGCGTCAAACCCGTGGCCGTCCCCCCGATCGAAGCTCGGGGCTATGCCAGGCCCGAGGTGCTGGTTTCGACCGATTGGGTGGCCGACCACCTCAACGATCCCAAGGTCCGGATCGTGGAATCGGACGAGGACCTGCTGCTCTACGAGACCGGGCACATCCCGGGCGCGGTGAAGGTGGACTGGGTGCAGGATCTGAACGATCCCCTGGTGCGGGACTACGTGGGGCGGGACCAGTTCCAGAAACTGCTCCGCGATCGCGGGATCAACCAGGATACCACGATCGTCTTCTACGGCGACAAGAACAACTGGTGGGCCTGCTACGCGTTCTGGGTGTTCCGCCTCTTCGGGCTCGAGAATCTCAGGCTGATGGACGGGGGCCGAGCCCGCTGGGTGGACGAGGGGCGTCCGATTTCCACCGAGGTCCCGCGCTACCGCGAGGGCAACATCACGGTGGGCGAGCGGGACGACCGCACCATCCGCGCGTTCCGTGACGAGGTGCTGGAGCACGTGAGGCGGCGGGGCCAGCTGGTGGACGTCCGGAGCCCGGAGGAGTACCGGGGCGAGCGGCTCCACATGCCGGAGTATCCCAACGAGGGTGCGCTCCGCGGCGGCCACATCCCGGGCGCCAAGAGCATCCCGTGGGGTCGCGCGGTGAATCCGGACACCCACACCTTCCGGCCCGCGAGCGAACTCCGGGCGATCTACGTGGAGGAGCAGGGGCTCAAGCCCGAGGCCGACACGATCGCCTACTGCCGGATCGGCGAGCGGTCCTCGCACACCTGGTTCGCGCTGACCTACCTGCTCGGGTTCAGCAACGTGAAGAACTACGACGGGTCGTGGACCGAGTGGGGCAACGCGGTGAAATTGCCGATCGAACGGTGAACGGGAATCGGTAGGACAGGGTGGACGGCGAACCGTCAACGGCGCACGGGAACGGGAAGCGGGTCGAGGCGACGGCGAGAGAGGGTCGTCCGACCGGCCCTCCCATCCGGCCCGTTTAGCGTTCGCCGTTCACCCTGAGCAGCAACTCCGGCAACAGCGCCCCCGCCTTCCCCCGCAACTTCACGTCCGCCGCTTCATCGAATCCCGTCTCCCCGGGATCCACCACGACCAACGTGGCGCCGTGGCGCTTGGCCTCGAAGGCGAGGCCCGCGGCGGGATACACCACCCCGGCCGTGCCCACCACCAGGCAGACGTCCGCCTGCCGGGCTGCGACCCCGGCCTCGATCAGCGCCTCCGCCGGCAGCATCTCGCCGAACCAGACCACCCCCGGGCGGGCCAGGGCGCTACAGGCGGGGCAGCGCGGCAGGGTAGCCTCCGAGGTCGTATCGATCGGGTCGAGCCGCTCCTCGCGCCACTCGCACCTGGTGCACTGGAGGTGGGCGATCGAACCGTGCAAGCGCACCGGATAGGCGAGCGCCGGGTCTACGCCGGGTCCGGCCACGGCGCGCGCTGCCGCCTCGTGGAGGTTGTCCACGTTCTGGGTGACCAGCGTGACCCCGTGCCGGTTGAGAATCCACCGAGCCAGCGCGAGATGGCCCGCGTGGGGGCGGCAGGCGGCAAGCTGGTTTCGCCGCCAGGCATACCACTCCCAGACCAGCCGCGGGTTCCGCGCGAACGCCTCGGGAGTCGCCAGATCTTCCGGGCGGTGGTGCTGCCAGAACCCGTCCGGCCCGCGAAACGTGGGCACCCCCGACTCGGCGCTGATCCCGGCGCCGGTCAGCACCAGGACCTTTTCGGCGGCGGCGAGGAGGGAGCGGACGCGGGCGAGCACGGGGGCCTTCTGCGGACTGGGGAACGGGATCGCGCGAGGAACCTGTCGGTGAACGGTCAGTCCGGGCGGCTTTCGCCCACTTCCATCCCCATCCGCCGCACCCTTCCCACGATCGCCGTGAGCCCGTGCATCCGGGTCATCCCCAGTGCCTCCGTGAGGCCCAGGCGGTCCAGCAGATCCGCGGGGATCGTCGCGAGCTCGGCGGGGGGCACCCGTTTCACCGCCCGCGCGATGAGGGCCACGAAGCCCCGTACCGTGGGCGCTTCCCGCGGCGCGTCGGCGTGGAGCGTCACCCCCCCGTCCTCCCGCTCGAGAAACAGGAACACCGGCGACTGGCACTCGGGGACCCGATTGAGCCCCTGATCGCGGGCGGCGCGATACCGCTCCGGCAGCTCGGGCAACCGCTCGGCGTAGTCGAGGAGAAGCTCCAGTCGGGTCTGGCGGTCGGCGGCCTGGAATCGGGCGATGGTCTTGTCGAGCAACCCGGCCATGACCCTAATCTAACGGGCGGCCGCCGCGCAGCACCAACAGACGCGCGTGGTGCAAGAAGACCACGAGCGTGCCGGCCAGATACCCGGCGGCGCCCAGGCGCGTGGCGAGGGGCTGGCCCAGGGCCGCGCCGAGGAGGAGGACCAGGAGCGCGGTGTCGAGGAGCCCGAGCGACCACCAGCCCCAGGCAGGGCGGGAGAGGTCCTCCGGACGCGGCATCCCCGGCCTGCCGCCGAGCTGGCCATAGAGGTGGTTCCAGGTGATCGCCGGGAGGACGCGGTAGAGCACCCCAGCGATGAGGAGCGAGGCCCACCCGAGCAGCGTGGCCATGGCGTAGGCGACCCAGAGGCGCGGGCGTTCCGGTCCCACCGCCAGCAGGCCGAGGCCGAGTCCCGCCGCCACGGCGAGCCAGCCAAAGGCGGCGGCGAGGTGGGCGGCGGCATGATCCAACGGTTTCCTGGCCCGGTGCCGGAAGGCCCCGAGGGCGTAGCCCAGAAAGAGGGCGACGGCGCCGGCCATGAGTCCGGCCCCGATCCAGGTAAACGGTGCAAGCGAGGCCATGACCCCGAAGGCGAAGGCCAGGAGGCCTGCCGCTGCGAGGCGCCAGATCCAGTCGAGGGGCCATTCCGGGTGCCCCTGCGAGCCGAGGAAGACCGGCAGCATCCGGCTGGCGGCCCCCACCGCGGTCATGGTGACGAACCCGAGGGCCGCGAAGTGGAAGTGGGCTGCGAGGAGGGCGATCCGCGGGGTGCTCCACCAGTCGAGGGCGTCCCCGATCCGCACCAGGGCCACCGCCATGGCGAGCCCGAGGCCCATGTGTGCCACACTGAAGTACCAGCCGACCCGCCGGTTTCGGATCGCGTTCCGGCGCTGCGGCAGCAGATTCCACGCCTGGAGGAAGACCGCCAGAAAGAGCAGAGCCCATCCGGTCGCCAGCCCCGCCGGCCGCCAGCCGGCGAGGCTTCCGGCGAGCACGGCGGTGCCGGTGGTGAGTGCCGCCCAGGTCCAGCGCGCCACGGGGTAGCTCCGGGCACTCACCCCGAGCAGTCCCGGGAAGAGCTGGTACAGCGTGCCCGTGATCGTGGTGGTGATCCAGCCCAGCGTGAAGACGTGGGTGAGTCCCAGCACCCGCGGATCGAGCGCGGCACCGGCCGCGAGGCGCTCGCTCAGGAGCAGCACGCCCGCGGCGCCGCCCACCCACCAGAGGAGCGCGGTCCCGAAATGGAGCCGGAGAAGGCCGAGCGAGGGCGGGACCGGCGCGGCGACCGGGAGCGCGCCGGGCCGGCGGCTCACATGTTCTCCACCACCGCCTGTCCGAACTCGCTGCACTTGAGCAGGGTGGCCCCGTCCATCAGCCGGTGGAAGTCGTAGGTCACGCGCTTCTGGGCGATGGTGCGTTCGAGGCCCCGGACGATGAGGTCCGCCGCCTCGGTCCAGCCGAGGTAGCGGAACATCATCTCGCCCGAGAGGATCACCGAGCCCGGGTTCACCTGGTCCTTGCCGGCGTACTTGGGGGCAGTGCCGTGGGTGGCCTCGAACACCGCGTGCCCCGTCAGGTAGTTGATGTTGGCGCCCGGCGCGATCCCGATGCCGCCGACTTGGGCCGCCAGGGCGTCGGAGATGTAGTCGCCGTTCAGGTTCAGGGTGGCGATGACATCGTACTCGGAAGGCCGGATGAGGATCTGCTGGAGGAAGTTGTCCGCGATGACGTCCTTCACCACGAGGCCCTGGGGAAGCTTCATCCAGGGGCCGCCGTCGAGCTCGGTGGCCCCGTACTCGTTCCGCGCCACCTCGTAGCCCCAGTCGCGGAAGGCGCCCTCGGTGTACTTCATGATATTGCCCTTGTGCACCAAGGTGATGTTCTTTCGGCCATGACGCAGGGCGTACTCGATGGCCGCCCGAACCAGCCGCTTGCTCCCCTCGGCGGAGACCGGCTTGATGCCGATCCCGCTCGTGGCGGGGAAGCGGATCGTCGTGACGCCCATCTCCTCCTGGAGGAACCGGATGATCCGGCGGGCCTGGTCGGTCTCCGCCTTCCACTCGATCCCGGCGTAGATGTCCTCGGTGTTCTCCCGGAAGATGATCATGTCCACCAGCTCGGGGTGCCGGACCGGCGAGGGAACGCCGGTGAACCAGCGGACCGGGCGGACGCAGGCGTAGAGGTCGAGCTTCTGCCGCAGGGCGACGTTGAGCGAGCGGAACCCCCCGCCCACCGGGGTGGTGAGCGGGCCCTTGATCGCCACCAGGTAGTGTTCGATGGCGCGGAGCGTGTCGTCCGGCAGCCAGCTATCCAGCCGGTTCTTGGCCTTCTCGCCGGCCAGCACCTCGAGCCACACCACCCGGCGCCCGCCGCCGTACGCCTTGGCGACCGCGCCGTCGAAGACGAGTCGGGCGGCCCGCCAGATGTCGGGCCCCGTCCCGTCGCCCTCGATGAAGGGGATCACCGGCTGGGGCGGAACTTCCAGGCGACCATTCCGGAGCCGGATCGCCTCGCCCTCGGCGGGCGGGACGAGGTGCTCGAAGCGGGGCAATGTCGAGGTCATGAGGATCGGCCTGCGGTGCGGGATGCGGGACGGAACTGGAGCTCTCGTAGCGCTAGAATAATACACACCCCGCCCGATCCGCCGGTCCCTCGGCCGGCCGTCGGGCCCGGGCCCGGCCGCCGGCGGCGGGGTGCCTTCGGGAGCCTGTGGGCCGGCCCGGGCCGCTGACCCCTTCGTGCCAGCCATGCCCTTCTCGCGCTCGCCCGCTCCGGATCCCGCGGCTCCGCTCCGGCTCACCATCGCCAGGCAGCAGCGCGCGATGGCCGCGGCCGCCGAGATGCTGGCCGTCTTCGATGCCTATCAGGCGCAGTTCGGCCTGATCACGCGGCGCGCGGAAGCCCGCTTCATCCAGGCGGACTGGCGGGGCGGCCAGCAGGATGCCGCCGAACGGCTCACGCTGTACCGGCAGTTCGTGGGCTGGTGCGTGCAGGAGCTGCGGCGGGTGCTGGGCGAGCCGGCCGCCGACCCGCCCTTCTGGCGGGTGCTCAAGGAGTCCTACGGCAAGCTGGCCTGGGACCGGCGGGACGCCGAGCTTGCGCTGACCTTTTTCAACTCGGTGACCCGCCAGGCCCTCCGGGCCGTGGGCCCCGCGGCGGGCGTGTACTTCGACGACCGCGACTTCCAGAGCCTGCCGCCGGTGTCCGCCCGCCAGGTGCTGCGCAGCTATCCGGCGGCGGGCCGGGCCCTGGAGGCCGTGCTGCTCGACCTGCTCTGCGATCTCCCCTTCGCCGCGCACTACCGGGACCTCGAAGGCGATGCGGCCCGGATCGCGGCGGTGCTGGCCGCGGACCTCGCGCGGCGGCCCCGGCCCGCGCCGCTCGAGGCCATCGAGCTGGTGCAGGCCCCCTTCTACCGCAACAAGGGTGCGTATCTGGTGGGCCGCACGGTGACGGCGGAGGAGACCACGCCGCTGGTGCTGCCGGTCGTGCATGACGAGGCGGGGATCCACGTGGACGCCGTGCTCACCACCTCGGACGAGGCCAGCGTGGTCTTCTCCTTCACCCGCTCGTACTTCCACGTGGAGCTGGAGCATCCCCGCGCGATGGTGGAGTTTCTCCGCTCCCTCATGCCGCGGAAGCCCGTGGACGAGCTCTACACCTCGCTCGGCTACCACAAACACGGCAAGACCGAACTGATGCGGGCGCTCATCCGTCACATGGAGACCACCGACGCGCGCTTCGAGCCGGCCCCGGGCGACAAGGGGCTCGTCATGTCGGTGTTCGCGATGCCCTCGCTCCAGGTGGCCTTCAAGGTGATCAAGGACCGGTTCGAGGCGCCCAAACAAACCACCCGGCGGGAGGTGATGGAGAAGTACCACCTGGTGTTCGTCCGCGACCGGGTGGGGCGCCTGGCGGACGCTCAGGAGTTCGAGGATCTCGAGTTCCGGCGGGACCGGTTCACGCCCGCCGTGCTCGACGAACTCCTGCGGGACGCCGCGGGGAGCGTCCGGGTGGACGGCGGCCGGGTGGTGGTGAAGCACCTCTACACGGAACGGCTGGTGACCCCGCTCAACGTCTACCTCCGCCAGGTGGACGAGGCCAGCGCGGTGGACGCCGTGCTCGACTACGGGCAGGCGATCAAGGACCTCGCAGCCGCCAACATCTTCACCGGCGACATGCTGCTCAAGAATTTCGGGGTGACCCGCCACGGCCGGGTCATCTTCTACGACTACGACGAACTCTGCCTCCTGACCGAGTGCCGCTTCCGCGAGCTGCCGGCCCCACGCGACCCGCTGGAGGAGCTGGCGGCGGAACCCTGGTTCCACGTGGGAGAGCGGGACGTCTTTCCCGAGGAGTTCCGCACCTTCATCACCTTGCCGGGCCGGCTCGGCGAGGCGTTCCTTCAGGCCCACGGCGATCTGCTCACGGTGGAGTTCTGGCGCCGGATGCAGGAACTGGCGGCCGAGGGCGAGGTGGTGGACTTCTTCCCCTATCGCCCGTCGCGCCGGCTCCGACCCGGCCCGGCCTGAGTGGTGACCGGCCCGTGATCCGGCCGTGACCGAAGCCGGCGATCTTGGAGCGGATTCCTCGAGCCCTCGCGGTCGCCGGCCGGGGGGGGGCGGGGGCGCGCCAGCGAGCGGCCGCCGCGCCCGCGCGCTGGCCCGGGCGGGTCCGGCCTCACCGACACCACGAGGAGGGCTATCATGCGGAACGCCCCACGCTGTGCGTCGGGCGCCCTGCTCGCGGCGGGGGTAGCCGCCGCCTGTGCCCCCGCTCCGGGCGGCCATCCCCGCATCGCCGAGCTGGTCCCGCGGCGTGCCCTCGCCTCGCCGGCCTGTTCCGCGATTGCGCGCGGGGGGTACGGGTCGGCGCTCGCCGTGGGGCGGGACGAGACGGTCTTCTACCTGCTCACCGACCGCGGGCCCAACCTCGACGGGCCCGCCGCTGAGGAGAAGATCTTCCCGGTCCCTGATTTCACCCCCGAGATCGGGGTGTTTCGGCTCGCCGGTGGGCGCCTGGAGCTGGCCAGGGCCATCCCCTTGCAGGACGCCGCCGGGCATCCTCTCTCGGGGCTTCCCAACCCGCCCGGCTTGGGCGGCACCGGCGAGCGCCCGCTGGGGCCGGACGGGCGGCCGCTCGGCTGGGACAGCGCCGGGCTCGACCCGGAAGGGCTGGCCCTGCTCGAGGACGGCACGTTCTGGATCGCCGACGAGTACGGCCCCCATCTGGTACACGTGGATCGCACGGGGCGCACGCTGGAACGGCTCAACCCCTTCGGGGCTGAGCGGCGCCTTCCCCGGGTGCTGGCGCGCCGGCGTCCCAACCGGGGCCTCGAGGGGCTGGCGGCGCTGCCCGGAGACTCCATGCTGGCGGCGATCCTTCAGTCCCCGCTCGACAATCCCGCGGCGGCGGGGCGGCGGTCCGTCGCGGTGCGCCTGATCCTGTTCCATCTGCCGACCGGCCGGAGCCGCCAGTATCTCTACTTCCTGGACGATCCCGCCTACGTCACGAGCGAGGTGGCGGCTGCGGGCCCCGACCGGCTGCTGGTGCTGGAGCAGGACACCCGATTTCCGCGCGATCCCCGCTCGCCCTCTCGGCAGAAGCGGATCTACGAGGTGGACCTCTCGGGCGCCACGGACGTGAGCGATCCGGCCGACGGTCCGGACGGGCTGCTGGTGAGCGGGAGGACGCTGGAGGCGCTGACCGGGGAAGAGCTCCGGGCGGCGGGGATCGTCCCGGTGGCCAAGCGGCTGCTGGTGGATCTCCTCGACCCCGCGATCGGATACGCGCATAACAAGGCCGAAGGCCTGGCGCGGCTGCCTGACGGGAGGCTGGCCGTATCGAACGACGACGATTTCGGCATCGAGAGCGACGGGCGACGGGGCTGCGTGCCAAAGCGCGATCCGGTGACCGGGGCACCGGACCGGGGCCGGGTCTACTTCATCCGGCCCCGCCGTTGACGGCCGCGAAACGGCTGCATGACGTCGCGCTCCTCGACGAGGATCCGTTCGGGTACACCACCCACGCGGGGGGGGGGGCGTCATCGAAGGGGAGGTCGTCGAGGAAGGGGGGGCGGTGAGCTACGGGCCCTCACCGGCTCGCCAATTGAACCGCCAGATACGCGATCGCGAGGGCGAGGTAGGCGAGGAAGCTCACGCCGAGCAGCACGGCGTCGCTCCGGCCCGGCCGGGCCCAGGGAGGGAGGACCGCGGCCAGGCGGCGGTGGTTGAGGAAGAACAGCGCCGGCGGAAAGATCACGGTCCCCGCGAATCCGATCACCGCCGAGAGGAGGATCAGCGGTCCCGGGGCGTCGAGCAGCATCGTGAGGCAGGTGACCGCGGTGAGCACGGCAAGCACCAGGTAGTACCATTGCCGCAGGCCGAGGCGGCGGGCGCGGGGAAAGAGCGAATGGACGATGTCGGCCTGCATCCGGCTCACGCCGTCCGCGGTGGCGAGCCAGGTGTCGGTGAGGAACGCGGCGGCCACGATGAGAAACAGCACCCGGCCCGGAGCGCCCCAGCTCACCTCGAAGAAGCGGCTCTGGACCACGGCGAGCTGGTACTCCTCCGGCAGGAGACCGCGCGGAAAGAGCAGAGCCCAGGCCAAAAGGCAAGTGAGGAGCGTGGTGGCGAGGTTCCCGCCGATCCCGACCAGCGCATCCACCGCCAGGTAGCGGCGCCACCGCGGCCACTGCTGCCGGGTGGTTTCGGAGTCGTCGGCGAGGTCGCCTTCCACGCCGGCCGGCTCGGGTTTGCCGGTGATCGGGCCGGTGATGCGCCCGCCGTAGGCCGCCATCCCGCTCCCCTTCTCCCGCAGCCAGTAGGAGTAGAGGAGAATCCAGAATCCGCCGAGGCCGGCGAAGGTGATGGCGGTGAGGAGCTTGGTGGCGTCGGCCGGATCGAACGGGCGGGGCGCCGGTCCCGGCGGTCCGGCGAGTCCGCGAAGAAACGCCGGCGTCGCCGCCGCCACGTCGGGCTGGAGACAGGCCCAGAGGAGCCCGGCCACGGTGACCAGCGCGACCGCCTTCATGAAGCGCTCCACCAGGCGATACACCACTCCCGAGAACGCGATGGCGGTCACGAAGATCGCAATCGAGACATAGCCCCAGAACAGGGTCTGCCCGCGCGGGCTCCAGCCTCGGGGGAGGTGGGTCAGCGCGGCCATCGCCGTCCCGCCCGCCGAGGCGAAGGCCCCGAACCAGAGAAACGAGACGGTCATCAGCACCCACAGCAGCGCGCCGAGCCCCGGATGGAGGCGGAAGAACCCGCGGAAGATGCTCTCGCCGGTGAGCAGGGTGTAGCGGCCGATCTCGCGGTTGAGCGGGTACTGGAGGAGGCAGGCGGGCGTGAGGAGCCAGAGAAAGGTGAGCCCGTACTTGGCCACGAGATAGGGCCACCAGATGAGTTCCCCGCTCCCCTGGGCCAGCGCCATCCACACCACGCCCGGACCGAGCGCGCGCCGCCAGGAGGGGAAGGGCGGCATCGGGCGGCGCGGCAGGTCGCTGAAATCGGAGCGGGGGCGGCCCATGAGCTGAAGGGGAAGCAGCCGAACGGACCGGCGGTCCGTCGAGGCCGATTCGCTTCGCGTCACACCGGCGCCGGACTCGAGGCGGCCTCGGTCGCGGGCCCTTAACGTACACCTGGCCGGGAGGACCGGCCATCCCGGTGCCGGACCGCCTGGCACCGCGTACGCCACCCCTGATCGGATGGGCCATGACTCCCGCCGCCCGCGCGCGACTCGCCATCCTGGCCACGGCGTTCCTGTTCTCGACCGGCGGCGCGGCCATCAAGGCCACGGCCTTCGGGAGCTGGCAGGTGGCGAGCCTGCGCTCGGGGGTTGCGGCGGCCGTGCTCTGGCTCCTGGTGCCGGCGGCGCGCCGCCTGCCCCGAGGCCGGGCGCTCCGCACCACAGTCGGGGTGGCGTTCTGTTATGCAGCGACCCTCATTCTCTTCGTCCTGGCCAACAAGCTCACCACCGCCGCCAACACGATCTTCCTTCAGGCCACGGCGCCCCTGTACATCCTGCTGCTCGGCCCCCTGTGGTTGCACGAGCCCATCCGCCGCCGCGATCTCGGCTTCATGGCCGCGGTGGCCGGCGGGATGGCGCTCTTCTTCGTGGGCCGGCAGCCGGCGTTCGCCACCGCGCCGGATCCGGTGCGGGGGAACCTCCTCGCCACGCTGAGCGGGCTCAGCTACGCCCTCATGCTCGTGGGGCTTCGCTGGCTCGGCAAGGGAACCGGCCACCCGGCGGCCGCGGTCGCCCTCGGCAACCTCTTCGCTTTTCTCATTGCGCTGCCGTTCGCGCTTCCCCTCACCCCGCACCCCGCGCGGGACTGGGCGGTGATTCTCTATCTCGGCACGCTCCAGATCGGCCTCGCCTACACCCTGCTCGCCCGCGCGATCCCGCACCTGCCGGCCCTCGAGGTCTCCCTCCTCCTGTTTCTCGAGCCGGCCCTGAACCCCCTGCTGGCCTGGCTGGTGCATGGCGAGTACCCGGGACCATTCGCCCTGGCGGGTGGGATCGTGATCATCGGGGCGACCGGGCTCAAAGTCTGGCAGGACGGGAAACAGGCTCGGGCGGCGCCTCCGGAGCGGGCGGTCTTGCCCTGACGGGCTTGCCCGGTCGAGTCTTGAGTTGGAGCCGGTCGGTGACGCCGAGGCCGCGCATCGCGGCCGGCCTCCGCTCCCGGCGGGAGCACAGGCTCGGAGACCAGGAGAGAATCCCCGCATGACCTCCACCCCAGCCCTCATCGAGACCGTTCGGGTGCGCCGGGGCGTCGCGCCGCTCTGGTACCTGCATCTCCGCCGCCTGGTCGCCAGTTGCCGGGCCCTGGGCGTGCCGTTCCCGGCGGAGCTCGAGGTGCCGGAAGGGGGTGCCGACCGGGTCCACCGGCTCCTGGTGAGTGCGCGAGGAGTGGAGGTTTCCGAGCGCGTGCCGGGTGACGACCGCCCGCTCCGGGTCGTCACCTCGTCGGTTCCCCACGAGCCCTACCCTCACAAGACCACCGACCGAAACCAGTTCGACCGCGCCGCGGCCGACGCTCGTGCCTGCGGTGCGGACGACGCCCTGCTCGTCACCCGGGACGGGTTCGTCGCCGAGGGGACCATCTGGTGCCTCTTCTGGTGGGAAGGCGACACACTCTGCGCCCCCGCCCGCGATCTGGGCATCCTTCCCGGCGTCTCCCGGGCCCGGGTGGAGGAACTGGTACCGGTCACGGAACGGCGCGTGGGCCCCACCGGGCTGGTGGGGCGGGCGCTGTTTCTCACCAACGCGGCACGCGGTGTCGTCGCGGTCGAGGAGTTCAACGGCCGGGCGGTGCCGGACCACCCCGGTACCGCAGCGCTTCGGGAGCGGTTCTGGGGATGATGGTGCCGCCTCGCGGGGTTGACCCGGGGGGTGGCCGGTCGGTACTTTTTGCGGCTCGGGCAGGCCGCGGGAGTCCCGTGGTGGTTGTAGCTCAATCGGTTAGAGCGCCGGACTGTGGCTCCGGAGGTTGCGGGTTCGATTCCCGTCAGCCACCCTCGGAACGGGCGTGGGATCGGTGGGAACGAGGCTCGAGCAGGATCGGCGGTGACGGGCCGGGGCCGGACGACCGGCACTCGTTACTCGCCGGCGATCCCGCGTAGGTCCGTAGCTCAACTGGTAGAGCACCGGTCTCCAAAACCGGGGGTTGGGGGTTCGATTCCCTCCGGGCCTGTTCGCCGATTCGCGCTGCGCGCCGTGACGGATCCGGCGGCGCGGCTATGGCGTGCCGCTATCGTCTAGAGGCCTAGGACACAGCCCTCTCAAGGCTGGAACACGGGTTCGAATCCCGTTAGCGGTATGGGGGGCGTAGGTGGCGGGGAACGGGCAGTCGGCCCCATCGTCTATCGGCTAGGACGCGACCCTTTCAAGGTCGAAAGACGGGTTCGACTCCCGTTGGGGCTATTTCGGAATCGTGCCGCGTGCATTGATGCCGGACGCCCGGCGCAAGGCATGTCGGCCGACTCGGTACAGTTTGGCGCCGCTAGCTCAACTGGCAGAGCAACTGACTCTTAATCAGTAGGTTCGGGGTTCGATTCCCTGGCGGCGCATCTCCAAGCAGAACACCAAGTTACGCGAGAGCGGCCACCCCCCACGGGTGGCCGTTTTCGATGCTGCTGTGCGCCTGGAGTGCGCCGGCGCAGGCGGAGCCGGCGGGACGGATTGGGTTGCGTGGCGGCACGGGGCGGGGCACGCTAACTTGGCCCCTCGAGTTCCGCCGGCCACTGCATGCGCGAATCCCAGCCTCCCTGCCCCTGGCTCAGGCTCTACGGCCACGTCCCGGCCCCTCTCGACTTCCCGCGGATCACCCTCTACCAGACCGTGAGGGCCGCCGCCCGCCGGCCCCCCGACCGGCCGCCCTCCGAGTTCCCCGGCACGAGTGCCGGGTACCGGGAGCTGGCCCGCGCGATTGACCGGCTGGCGGCGGCGCTCGCCGCCCCGGGCATGTGGGCCGGGCACCGCGGCCACGCCCGAGCCTGGCGCCGAGGGCGGGTGCCGTGACGGGCCCCCTTCACGGCGGTGACCGGGTGGCCGAGGTGCTCCAGGCCCACGGGGTGCGGTTCCTCTTCACGCTGTGCGGCGGGCACATCTCGCCCATCCTGACCGGTGCGCGGAGGCTCGGGATCCGCGTCGTGGACGTTCGCGACGAGGCCACGGCGGTCTTCGCCGCGGACGCAGTGGCCCGTCTCACTGGCGTGCCGGGTGTCGCCGCCGTGACCGCGGGCCCGGGCGTGACCAACGCGCTGACCGCGGTCCGGAATGCCCGGCTTGCCCAGTCGCCGCTGATCCTCCTGGGCGGCGCCCCGCCCACGGCGCTCCGCCGCCGCGGCGCCCTCCAGGACATAGACCAGATCGCCGCCGTGGCGCCCCACGTGAAGCGGACCTTCGCGGTGCGCCGGGTGCGCGACCTCGCGCCGCTGCTCGAGCGGGCCATGAGCGTCGCGCGGGCCGGCGTGCCGGGTCCCGTGTTCGTCGAGTGCCCGGTGGACCTCCTCTACCCGGAAACGACGGTCCGCGAGTGGTACGGTGCGGCGAGCGGGGCCGGCCGCACACTCGGCGAGCGCCTCCTCGCCCGCTATCTCCGGGCCCATGCGGCCCGGCTCTTCGCGGGTGCCGGGGCCGCGCCGCGGCCGGCCCCGGCCCCGCCCGCTCCCCCGGAGCCGGATCGCGGCAGGGTGGCGCGCGCCGCCGCGCTCCTGGCCCGGGCGGAACGGCCGGTGCTTTTGGTCGGGAGCCAGGCCCTGGCCCTCCCGGAGCAGGCGCCCCGGATCGCCGAGGCGATCCGGGGACTCGGCGTCCCCGGGTATCTGTCAGGCATGGCCCGGGGCCTTCTCGGCCCGGACCATCCGCTCCAGCGGCGGCACCAGCGCCGCGCGGCGCTCCGGGAGGCTGATTGCGTGATCCTGGCCGGGGTCCCTTGCGATTTCCGGCTGGACTACGGCCGCCCCATCCGCCGCGGCGCGACCCTCATCGCGGCCAACCGGAGCCGCCGCGAGGCCCGGCTCAACCGCCGGCCCACCCTCACGATCGAGGGCGACGCGGGCCTGTTCCTCTGCCGCCTGGCCGAGGCTGCCCCCCCCGAGGCCCCCGGCCGGGACGCCTGGGCCGCCCGCCTCCGGGCGCGGGATCTCGAGCGCGAGGCCGAGATCGAGCGGGAGGCCGCGGCACCGGCCCAGTTCGTCCACCCGCTCCGGCTCTGCCAGGAAATCGAGCGGGCGGCGGGAGAGGAGGCCGTGCTCGTGGCGGACGGCGGCGACTTCGTGGCGACCGCCTCCTACGTGGTCCGGCCCCGCGCTCCACTCTCCTGGCTCGACCCGGGCGTCTTCGGGACCCTCGGCGTCGGGGCAGGCTTCGGCCTCGGCGCGCGCCTCTGCCGCCCGGAGGCCGAGGTCTGGATTCTCTTCGGCGACGGCGCCGCGGGCTTCAGCCTGGCGGAATTCGACAGCTTCGCCCGGCACGGGATCCCGGTCATCGCCGTGGTGGGCAACGACGGGGGCTGGACCCAGATCGCGCGAGAACAGGTGAAGCTCCTCCACGACGACGTCGCCACCGTGCTGGGCCGGGCTGCCTATCACGAGGTCGTGCGAGGCTTCGAGGCGGAAGGGCTGCTGGTACGAACGGCCGCCGAACTCGGCCCCGCGCTGGCGCGGGCCCGCGCCGCGGCACGCGAAGGGCGGCCCGTGCTGGTCAACGTCTGGATAGACCGGACCGGCTTCCGGGACGGGTCGCTCTCGATGTGAGCGACGCGGCACCTCACCGGAACGTCGCGATCTCCTCGAGCGACTTCCGGGCGAGGCGGGGCACCCGCGCCCCTTCGGCGGGATACCCCACCACCAGCAGCAGGAAGGGTCGCTCGTGAGGCGGGCGGCCCAGCAGCTCGTTCAGAAATCCCATCGGGCTCGGGGTGTGGGTGAGCGACACGAGGCCGGCGTGATGGAGGGCCGCGATCAGGAGCCCCGTGGCGATCCCCACCGACTCCTGCACGTAGTAATGCTTGAGTTTGCGGCCGTCGGGCAGCACCCCGTAGCTCTGGGCGAAGACCACGATCAGATAGGGGGCCGTCTCCAGGAACGGCTTGTGCTCGTCGGTCCCGAGCGGCGCCAGCGCTTCCAGCCACTCCGGCGGCGCGACGCGATGATAGAACTCGTGCTCGGCACGCTCGGCGGCGTTCCGGATGGCGCGCTTGAGAGCGGGGTCGGTGACCACCACGAAGTGCCACGGCTGGCGGTTGGCGCCGCTCGGGGCCGTGCCGGCGGCCCGCAGACAGTCGGCGATGACGGCCTGCGGGACAGGCCGATCGGAGAATGCGCGCACCGTGCGGCGGCGCCGGAGCTCGGCGTAGAACTCGGCGGCGCGGCGCTGCATCTCCTCGACCGGGTACTCCTGATACTCGGCGAGCGGCACGAAGGTAGGCGAGTCCATCAGTGCTCCTGATCTGGTTTCCTTCGAGACAATCCCGGGGCTCGGGTTTTCGCCGCCGGACTGCGTTCGCTGCGCGTTCCCTGGCGCCCGGTCACTCGCTGCCCAAAACACGTGGCGCCGGTGGTCCTCGAAGTCGCGAATCGCGGCCGCGGTCGCCGTGGCCAGGAACCTGGGCGTCGGGGAGCCGACCCGCGAGCCTCGACGGTGGCCGCAAACGGGAAAACGGGGCGGAGCACCGGCGGGTCCCCGCGGCGGGCCGGGTGGGGACTACCCGCGGCGCTCCAGGACGAGGTACGGCTGCCCCGCTCGAGCTATCCCGCTCCGCCGAGGGGGTCGTGGCCGGTGACCCCGTGCGTGTCGCCCCCCCCCGCCGTCCGCTAGTCCGGCAGGCGCTCCCAGGAAGCCACGGGCCCTCGGGTGATCCGAAACAGCGGGTGGGCGCGGGGAACGCTCACCCGCTCGAGGGTGCGGAGCCAGGCCGGGTTACGGCGGCGGAGCTTCCGGCGGAGGTGGGCCCACTCGTAGGCGAGCTGGCCCCGGGTGGCCGGAAGCGAGAGCGCGGCGGGGTAGCTTCCCAGTTTCCTCCGGTCGAAGCGATAGCCTCGCTTCGAGGCCTCGAGGTGGATGGCCGCGAGATAGGCGTTGAGCGCCTGGACCGGCTTCGGCGCGGCCCGAAAGCGCAGCAGTTGGGGATGGTGGCGGTAGCCCGCGGTCTTCCCGCGAAGGACGGCGCGGGCGAGCAACGCTTCCCGCCACACGGCCACCAGGCCCCGGGCATCGAGATACTGCGGGTGCAGGGTCCAGAGACGCACGACTCAGGCCGCCCCGGACTGCCGCAGCATGGCGTCGATCTCCTGGTCCCCGGTGGGGTACGCCTCGCCGTCGAGACGAGCGCCGGCCTCGAGCAACAGCGCGATGACCTCGCGCTGGCCAGATCGGGGCTCGTGGATCGCCGACCAGATGGCCGTATCGAGCGCATTGCCCCCGTACCGGTTCCGGGACTCGAGCGGTGCCTTCCACCGGAGGAGCAGCCGCACCGCCTCGACCTGTCCGCGATTGGCCGCCCAATGCAACGCGTTCAGTCCCGTCCCGGCGCCCCCCGGCGGCGCGACGCCGTGCTCGAGGAACCGCTCGGCCACCTCGGTTCGGCCGAGGAAACAGGCACACGTCAAGGCTTCGGCGAGGGCTTCGGGTTCAGCCTGGAAGCGGCCCTGCTCGTGCCATGCGACGATCCGGGCCGGTGCCGCGCCGGCCCCCGGGCCGGGGGCGAACAGGGGCTCCAGCCGAGAAAAGTCGCCGTGCAGGAGCCCCTGGACGGCGTCGCGGAAGTGCGCCTCATCCGGATGCTTGGCCGGCATCGGTTCCTCCAGCGCAAGGGGGGCGGGTCGCTTCCTCCCGGCGCGCTGCGGCTTCGCCCAAGGTCTCGGGAGCGGAGAGCATCAGGCCACGAGCGTCGTTTGTCGAATCGCGCCGTAGTTGGCGCGCCTAACGCTCACCATCAGGGGCGGCCCCCGGGCGGCGCCAGGGGTCAGGACCGGCGCGCCGGGGTCCGCGGCGTGGGGCGGCGGTGCGAAACCGCCTGCCTCAGGAGCGCCCGCAACGCGGGGCGATCGAAGTCTCCCGCCTTGCGCAGGGTGAGGTGGCGCACGTAACGCCCGGAACCCTGGAGCAGGCCCCGCGGGTCTCTCAACGATGCCCCCATGAAAAAGCCGAACTGCACCGCGGTGTCGCCGGCGTGGACATAGGCCACGGGCTCGGTGCCCGCGAGCCAGCAGCCGTTGCCCCACTTGACGCTCTCCCTGAGTCGCGGCGCGGCCGCCTTCACGAAGCGCCGCAGGGCCCGGATGATCATTTGGTTCCCCGGGCTCTGGGCGCGGAGATAGTCATCGAAGCTCGCGTAAGCTTTCATCGCTGGCATGGAGGCTGTCTCTCGGGCAGGTGACCGGTTGCGAATGTCAGCGAACGGACCGCGCCCACGCGGCGGCTGCCAGGTCTGGTGGCGGGTCGTGCCGCGGCTCGATCACCGAGCCGGCCATTCCCGGTGGCCCGCCAGCGCCAGGCGGTGCATCGCCGGTTCGACACGCCTCATGACCACTCCACATAAGCCTTCCCGCCTTTCTGCTTTCCGCCAACCACGTACCCCCGCGATCCCCTGCAGCCCGGGCACTCGCGGCCGCCCTTGTGAAGCTGCGCGCTCACAAGGAAAACCTTCCCACACTTCGGGCAGGTGAACGCGGCGTTGTTGCCCTCCCAATCTTCATCTCGGGCAAGACTGTTCGGATCGAGCTCGCGACGGTCCATCTGAGCTTCCTCCTGAGGGTACGACGTCACAGCCGACTGAGGCGGGGTAGGGGACAACCGGCGGACGGGACGGCTTGGGACCGAAAGCTGGCGCGGGAACGGGCCGCTCCCGACCACGGTATGGCCCGCACCGGGCGGGCGCCAGGGGGGCGCTCCCCGCTGGCGGGGCCGGCCGACCCCCTGGAGGGCGGGGGAGCGGCGCGGGAGGCCCGCTATCGGGCCCCGAGCCGGCGTCGCAACTGCCTCCGCCTCCTGCCCACTCTGCGACTCACTGCGCAGAAGATCCTGCACCGCTCCGACCGGGTCCGCAACGGTCCGGGTGCGATGGCCTGCCGTACGGAGAGCGGCCACCAGGTGCTGACATCCTGACAGGCGGCCCATCCGGAAAACCGGCCGGACGGAATATCACCGGTACGCCGCTCGAGCGCCGAGTCATTCGATGCCCGGTCAATCCCGCCGTGTGCGGGGCTCGGGCACTCCATCCCCGGCGCAGTGGTCGGGCCCGGACCCGGCTGCTCCCGAAACGACATGGACCTCCGGCCCCTTGCCCGTCCGGTCAACGGTCCCGCACATTGCGGGCGTCCTCCGCGACCCGGGTTCCCGGGCTCGGCGTGTGCTCACCTGGCCCCGCGAGGTCCCGCCATGGATGCCGGTGCGATCGCGGTCCTCATCCCGGTCTTCGCGCTCGCGATCCCCATCGCGGTGATCGTGATGAACGGTCTCCAGAAGCTGTGGCGGCTCCGGGTCGAAGAGGCCCGGTACCGGGCGGGTGCCGGCGCGACGCCCGTTCTGGACGAGCTTGCATCCCAGGTCGCCGCGCTCCGGCAGGAGCTGGACGAGGTCCAGGAACGGCTCGACTTCGCCGAACGGCTCCTCGCCCAGCAGAAGGACCAGGGGCGGCTGCCAGGGCCCGCCTAGCGAGTTCAAGAACCCGGCGATGCGGCCCCTCCGGGATCGGACGGCCGGACCGAGGCTCCGGGTATCCCCGATCCGCGCATCCAATGCCCGTCGCCCGGCCGCGGAATCCGGGGCCTGACTTCGCAACCCCTGATCCATGGCTCGACCCGCGTTCCGGATCGGCTGCGCCGGCTGGTCCATCCCCAAGGCCCATAGCGGGCTCTTCCCGGCGGCCGGCAGCCATCTGGCGCGCTACGCCGCGGTCTTCAACGCGGTAGAGATCAATTCCTCGTTCTCCCGGTTCCACCAGGAATCCAGCTACGCGCGCTGGGCCGCCACCGTCCCGGCCGATTTCCGGTTCGCGGTCAAGGTCCACCGGACCATCACCCACGACCACCGGCTCCAGCCGACCCCAGCGCTCCAGGAGTTCCTGCGCGGCCCGCTCCGGCTCGGCGACCGGCTGGGCCCGCTCCTGGTCCAGCTTCCACCCTCGCTCGCCCTCGAACCTCGGGTGGTCCGCGCCTTCTGCGCAGCACTCCGGGCTCGGTTCCGGCACGCCGTGGTCGCAGAGCCACGGCACCCGTCCTGGTTCACCGCGGAGGGCGAGGAGCTGCTCGCAGAGTTCGAGATCGGCCGGGTCGCGGTGGATCCGGCCAGGCCGGTGCCGGAAGCCGCGGAGCCGGGCGGGTGGCGCGGGATCGCTTACTACCGGCTGCACGGGTCACCCGAGCTCTACCGTTCGGCCTACCCGGAGGCGTTCCTGAGCCGGCTCGCCGAACGGCTCGATGGGCAGCGCGCCGCGAGGCCGGTCTGGGTCATCTTCGACAACACCGCGGCCGGCGCCCACATCCCGAACGCGTCCTGGCTCCAGGCAAGGCTCCGCGCCTGAGCGCCCCGGAACGTGTGCTGCGCTCGCACGCCCCTGTGCGCCTCGCGGGGCCGGGTACGGTGCGCGGGGTCCTCGCCGGCCTCGAGCCCGCCAGCGGCCCGGCCTTCGCCGGGGTGTGGCTGGACCGCCACGTTCGCCGGAGCGGCGGATGGTCCACGGCTCTGCCGGCGGAAGGGTCGGAGCGGGCACGAAACTTGTAACTCTCCCGCTTGATTCGCCGCACCGGTTGGAACATCCAAGCCTGAACCGTATCACCACTTAACTGTCTAGCCGATGATGCCGATCCGCCGTCATAGCCTTCTCCTGTTCTTTTGCTTTGTCGCCATCGCCGCCTGCGGCGGCGATTCGAGCGGCCCCTCCGGGCCGAGACCGGCCTCGGTAGAGGCGAGTGCGGGGGACGGCCAGAGTGCGACGGTGGGCACCGCGGTGGCGACTCCGCCGGCCGTGCTGGTGCGGGACCGGAAGGGGGATCCGCTCCCCAACGTACGGGTGAGCTTCGCCGTCGTGGCGGGGGGTGGCTCGATCACCGGGGCCACGGCGACCACCGGCGCGAGCGGCGTCGCGGCCGTGGGGAGCTGGACGCTCGGGACCGTGGCGGGGAGCAATCAGCTCCGTGCGACGGTCACGGGACTGACACCGGTCACCTTCACCGCGACCGGCACCCCGGGGGTACCGGCCGCGCTGGGGTTCAAGACGGCGCCCTCCAGCACCTCGGCCAACGGATCCCCCCTGGCCACGCAGCCCGTCGTGGAGCTGCGCGACCAGTACGGCAACCCGAGCCCGCAGGCCGGGGTGACGATCACCGCCGCCATTGACTCGGGCGGGGGCACCCTGGGCGGCACCACGTCGGTGCCGACCGACGCCGCAGGTGCGGCCGCCTTCACCAATCTCTCGATCACCGGCCAGGTGGGCCAGCGCATCCTGAGCTTCAGCGCGGCCGGTGTGGCACCGCTCAAATCGGGGCCGCTCACGCTCACGCCGGGCCCTGCCACGGCAATCGCCAAGGCCTCGGCGGATTCGCTGAGCGGCACGGTGGGTGCGGCTCTGACACCGGCGCCGAGCGTGCTGGTCACGGATCAGAGCGGGAATCCGGTGCCCGGCATCGTGGTCACCTTCGCCGTCGCGGCCGGGGGCGGCTCCGCGACCGGGACCGCGGCGGTGACCAACGCCTCGGGGGTGGCCACGGTGGGAAGCTGGATTCTCGGGAGTGTAGCCGGGACGTGGAACAACCGGCTCACCGCCACGGTGGCCGGCCTCGGTCCGGTGACCTTCACCGCCTCGGGTGTCGCGGCCGCGGCGACGCGGCTCGTGGTGACCCGCCAGCCCGGTACCACGAGCGCGGTGAACGGCCAGCCGGTTGCCCCGCAACCCCGGGTGCAGCTCCGCGACCAGTACGGCAACGACGTGGCTCAGGCCGGGATCGCGGTCACCGCCGCCATCGCGAGCGGGGGCGGCACGCTGGGCGGGACCGTCACGGTGAACACCGATGCCACCGGTGCTGCGGACTTCGCGGATCTCGCAATCACCGGGCTCGTGGGACCCCGGAGTCTCCGCTTCGACGGCTCGATCGGGGGCACGGCCCTCACCCCGGGGGCCTCGGCTTCCTTTACCCTGACGGCGGGCCCCGCCACGACCATCGCCGCGAGCAGTGGCAACGGCCAGACCGCCACGGTGGGCACCGCGGTGGCGCAACCGCCCACGGTGCTGGTGACCGACCAGAGCGGCAATCCGGTGTCAGGCGTGCCGGTCACCTTCGCCACGAGCGGCGGCGCCTCGGTGACCGGAGCCAGCCAGAGTACGGCGGCCACCGGCCTCGCAGCCGTGGGGGGCTGGACGCTCGGGACCGCGGCGGGCCCCTACACCCTCACCGCGACCGCGACCGGCCTGGCCGGGAGTCCGGTGACGTTCACCGCCACCGCCACCGCCGGGCCGCCGCAGCAGCTCGACATCGTGGCCCAGCCGGCGAGCGGGGGCGCGCAGGCCGGGGTCGTGTTCCCCGATCAGCCGGTAGTGCGCCGGCTCGACAGCTTCGGGAACGTGGTCGTCTCGCCGGCGGGCTCCATCACCGCCGCGATGGCTTTCGGTGCGGGCACGCTGAACGGCACGCTCACGGTGAACACCGATCCCACGACCGGGCTGGCGTCGTGGACCGATCTCTCCATCGCCGGGATCGCGGGGACCAAGGCGCTCCGGTTCACGGCCGGGTCGCTCAGCGTGACCTCGGCCCCGTTCTCGCTCGCCCCCGGCCCGGGCGCGAACCTGGCCATGGTGACGGAGCCGAGCAGTTCCGTGGTGAACGGGAACCAGCTCGCGACCCAGCCCGTGGTGCGGCTGGTGGATGCGGGCGGAAACCCCGACCCCACGCCGAACGTCGCGGTGACGGCCCAGCTCACGGGAACGCCGGCGGGGATCGCGCTGGGTGGGACCACCACGGTGACCACCGACGGCAGCGGCGTCGCGAGCTTCAGCGGGCTCAGCCTCACCGGGGCGATCGGGACCTACACGATCACCTTCACCGCGTCGGGCTACGGCGGGGTCAACTCGGCGGCGATCACGGTCACCGCGGGGCCGCCGGCCAGTGTCGCCGCCAACTCGCCGGTGAGCCAGAGCGGCCGGGTGGGGATCGCGGCCCCCTCGCTCCCGTCGGTGGTGGTCCGCGACATGAGCAACAACCCGGTGGCGGGGGTGAACGTGAGCTTCGCCCTCACGGCCGGGGGGGGGAGCATCAGCGGCGCGGCCCAGGTCACCGATGCCCAGGGGGTCGCGACCCTCGGCGGCTGGACGCTCGGGCCCACCGTGACCACGAACACCGTGACGGCCACGGTGAGCGGGTTCCCGCCGGTGACCTTCGATGTGCAGCCGAGCTTCGTGGCGGCCCAGGTTGCCGCGGGGGCGGAGCACAGTTGCGCCATCACGGTGGACGGCCTCGCCTACTGCTGGGGCGACAACACGACCTCGGAGCTGGGTGACGGGACCACCACGCAACGTACCCGGCCGCGGCGCACCAGCGGGAGCGCCACCTTCCAGACCGTGGCGGCGGGGCGCGGGTATAGCTGCGGCCTCACCGCGAGCGGGGCCGCCTGGTGCTGGGGGGCCAACACCAAGGGCCAGCTCGGAGTGGGCAACACGAGCACGCAGAACGTGCCCGCGGCGGTCCAGGGAGGCGTGAGCTTCGCCTCGATCGGGCTTTCGCTCGCCGTGGGCGACCCCCACACCTGCGCCGTGGCCGGGAACCAGCAGCTCTACTGCTGGGGGAGCAACCTCTACGGGCAGCTCGGGAACGGCAGCACCTCCACCGCGGCGCGGACCACTCCGCTCGCGATCGGCAGCCTGCCGTTCGCGCAGGTGTACCCCGGCGTGTTCTTCACCTGTGGGGCACAATTCAACAACACCGGGCGGTGCTGGGGCCTCAATACCGCGGGCCAGCTCGGCGACGGCAGCCGGACCCAGCGCCTCGCCCCCACCGTCGTGGCGGGCGGGCTCACCTTCACCCAGATCGCAGCCGGGGTGACGCACGCCTGCGGCCTCACCACGGCCGGAACGGTCTACTGCTGGGGCGACAACGAAAACGGCCGGCTGGGCCGCGACAGCGCCACCACCGCGCCGCCGCCCTCGCCGAACGATACCCTGCCATTCGCGAGCCTGGTCCCGGTGCCGGTGCCGGGCCTCTCGTCCGTGGTCCAGCTCGCCGCCGGCGAGGCCCACACCTGCGCCCGCACCTCCGCCGGCCAGGTGTACTGCTGGGGACTCAACAACAACGGCCAGCTGGGCGACGGCACCACCCTGAACCGCCAGGCGCCCACGCTGGTGGCGCTGCCCTCGGGTGTCACCGGTTTCACCCGGATTGCGGCCGGATCGCTCCACACCTGCGGGCTCACGGCGAGCGGGGCCCTCTACTGCTGGGGCGACAACCTGCTCGGTCAGTTAGGCGACGGCACGAATACCGACCGACTCCAGCCGGTGCGGGTCGCCGATCCGTAGAGCCGGCCCGGCGACGGGCCCGGGGTGACGGGTGGAGGGGAGCAGGCGCGGGGGGGAGCGGGGAACGACCGGTACCTGGGGAACGGGAAACGCATGGCTGGGATCGCGCGCCGTCCGCCGGAGGCTACCTGGAATCGTCGCCTGTCAATCGTCGCTCGTTACCGGTCCCTCATCGCCGGCGACTGACGGCGCCCCCGCCCAGGTCTCCCAGGTGAGCCGGCACCGCTCCCGGAAGTACTCCGGCGGATGGCCACCCCGGTCGAGCAGGGCATGCAGCATCTCGTGGCGCACCACCAGCTCGTGGCCCGCGTACTCGCCCGCCACGACGATGCGCTGGCCGGCGCTCGAGTGAGTCCAGAGTCCCACCTTGGGGCCGTCTTCGGTCTCGAACACCGGGGCGCCCGGCACCACGTACCACTCGACGGCGGTGAAATCCCCGGCCAGGCCGGAGCAGGCTGCGGTGCGCGCCCACCATTCCCGGTAGTACGGTGGCGGGCTCATGAGGACGGCGCCTGACGGAAGCGGGGAGGGCGGCCCCAGGGTCTCGCAGGCGGCCAGGAGCCCGAGGAACCCGAGCAGCGAAGCCGGACGGCGCCGGCGGACAGCCAACGGCATGAGAGCGTCTCCCATGCCCGAGAACACAAAAGCGTGACGTCGCAAGGCACTGGTCGCCTACGCATCACGCTCCGCACTCGCCACCTTCGGCACCGAGCTATCTCGCGCGCTGGATCGCCGCGCTCGAGACCTCTAGTTTTGCGGCCCCGGGTCGCCCCGGGTGTGCTCTTATCGGGCGGTTCGTGGTTCGGCCCAACTCTGTCCCAGCACCGCGGGGTGACGCGAGAACGGTGCCACTGGCCGCCGCCCCATAACCCGCTGGCAGCGCACGTCCTGGAGGCACGGGCCGGGATGCTGCTCGCGGCAAAGCGCAAGACGCCTGAAGGAACCACCTGTAGCCCTGGGGACCTCGATGACCGCCGGCCTCGTGCTCCTTGTCCTGCTCGGTGTGATCCCGATCACCGGCCATCCGGACTTCCCGGCCGGATCCCTGGCCCCGCCCCGGCTGGTCGTGGTCGTCGCCGTGGACCAGATGCGCGCCGACTACCTCGACCGCTGGGCCGCGCAGTGGATCGGCGGGTTCCGGCGCCTGCGGGACCACGGCCTGGTCTTCACGCACGGTATGCAGGACCACGCCGTGACCCAGACCGCACCGGGCCACGCGACGATACTCTCCGGGCGGTTCCCGGCCCGCACCGGGATCGTGACCAACGAGATCGGGGTCTCGGATGCTGGCGCACCCCTCGTCCCGGGTCCCGGCCCCGGCGCTTCGCCACGCCGGTTCATCGGAACCACACTGGTGGACTGGCTTCGCGCCGCCCGGCCCGGGGTCCGCTTGCTCTCGGTGGCGGGGAAGGACCGGAGCGCCATTCTCCTGATCGGTCGCTCGCGGGGCCCCGTGTTCTGGTACGCCAACGGCCGTTTCGCCACCAGCCGGTACTACCGCGACGCGCTGCCGTCCTGGGTGGCGGCGTATAACCGCCGGGGCTGGGGCGGGGCGCTGGCCGGTCGCCGCTGGGACCTGCTGCTTCCCCCCGGGGCCTACGCCGAGCCGGACGCCGAAGTTTACGAAGGAGAGGGGGAAGCGGCCGCGTTCCCGCACCCGCTGCCCCGGCAGCCCGACCGGGCGGCGCGGGAACTCGGGAACTTTCCCTGGCTCGACTCGCTCACCCTCGATTTCGCCCTCGAGGGCGTCCGCGCACTCGCGCTCGGCAGGGAGGCAGGGACCGACCTCCTCGCCGTGGGGCTCTCGGCGACCGATGCCATCGGTCACCGCTTCGGGCCCGACTCGCGGGAGATCCACGACCAGCTCCTCCGGCTGGACCGGTGGCTCGGGTGGTTCCTGGACTCGCTCGCCGTGCTCGTCCCGCCGGGCCGCACCCTGGTCGTCCTCACCGGAGACCACGGGGTCACTCCGTTCCCCGAGCGGAATCGGCGCGAGGGCCGGGCCGGCGGCCGGCTGGGGACGGCGATGAACGCCATTGTGACCGGCGCCAACCGGCGACTCGCCCGGCGGGCCGGGACGGTGGCGCCCCTCACCGCCAGCTCGGGGCTCGTCTACGGCGACCTGAGCCGGCTCCGGGCCGGCGGCGTGAACACCGACAGCCTGGCCGCCGCCCTCGCCGCCGAGCTGGCGAGGGTCGAGGGCGTCGCGGGCGTGTACACCCCGGCGGCGCTCCAGGGCGCTCCGCCGGAGGACTCGATGGCCGCTCGCTGGCGCCGGAGCCTGCCGGAGGGGTTTCCCTGGCTGGTCGGGGCCGTGGCGCGGCCCGGTTACATTTGGGCGGGCGCGGAGCGCTCCACCGGCCACGGAACGCCGAACCCGGACGACGTCCTGGTGCCCATCGTCTTTCTCGGGAGCGGGCTCCGCGCCGGACGGGTGAGCCGGCCCGTCCGCACCGTGGATATCGCCCCGACGCTGGCTCGACTGCTCGGCGTGCGGCCGCGGGAGCCGGTGGACGGGGTGGTTCTCGACGAGGTCGTTGGAGTGAAGCGTCGGTGAGAGCGAACGGGTCGCTCGTTCCCGTCACCGGTCACCGCCACCGAGTTCATGAACGGTTCTCGCTACGTCCCCAATAGCGGCGACGCGTTCCCGGCCGTGGGCCGCTACCCGGAACTCCCCTGCTACCCCTGCCCGCATCGCGCCGCCTGCTGCGCCTACGGCACCACCTTGAGCGACCAGGAAGCCGCGGCGCTTCGGGCGAGGTACGGGGAGGGCGTGGCCTACCGGACCCGCTACGGCGAGTGGCGGACCCGGGTCCGGGGAGGGCGGTGCGTCTTCTACGACGGGCAGGGCTGCCGGATCCACGACGATCCCTGCTATCCCGCGGTCTGCCGCCACTTTCCCTGGACCGACGCGGAGACGGGGGGGCCCTACCAGTTCGATCAGACCATCTGCCCGGAGTTCGTGAGGCGGCCGGAGCTGGTGCGGCTGGGCAGGGCGGTCCCGGTGAACGGTGAAGGGCCAGCGGGAACCGGGGGGCGCGAGGGTGGTCCACGTCAACCAGCAACGGGGGTATCGTGAGACACGGTCGTGACCGACAGCGGGCGGGACGGGCGCGCATCGCTTCCCGCCTGGCCTACAGCCTACCCTTCACCTGCCTTCTCGCCGTGATGCTCACCCCTCCCGTGGCGGCCCAGTCCGACTCCCTGCTCGCGCGGGCCCGGCGCCTGCTGGAACAGACCATTCTGATCGACGGCCACAACGACCTCCCCTGGGAGATCCGGACCAACCGGGATCACCCGATGGACGTGGCCGCCTACGACCTGCGCACCCGGACCCCGGGCCACACCGACCTGGCGCGCCTGGCGGCGGGCCGGGTGGGGGCGCAGTTCTGGTCCATCTACATCCCGGGCGAGATCCGCGACTCGGGCTACGCCCGGGTGCAGCTCGAGCAGTTCGACATCGCGCGGCGGATGATCGCCCGCTACCCCGACCGCCTGATGCCCGCCTTCAGTGCCGCGGACATCGAGCGTGCCAGGCGCCGGAAGAAGATCGCCTCGCTTCTCGGCATGGAGGGCGGGCACGCGCTCGAGAACTCGCTCGGCGCGCTCCGGTCGTATTACGCGCTGGGGGCGCGCTACCTGACGCTCACCCACAACGTGACGCTGGACTGGGCCGACGCCGCGCTCGACACCGCCCGGCACGGCGGCCTCACCGATTTCGGCCGCGCGGTGGTGCGGGAGATGAACCAGCTCGGCATGCTGGTGGATCTGTCGCACACCTCGCCCGCCACGATGAGCGACGCCCTCGACGTGAGCGAGGCGCCGGTCATCTTTTCGCACTCCGCGGCCCGGGCCCTGGTGGACCATCCCCGCAACGTCCCCGACTCGATCCTGGTCCGGCTCGCGCGGAACGGAGGGATCGTGATGGTGACGTTCGTGCCGGCCTTCGTGTCCGACGAAGTCCGGCGGGCCGAGGCGGCGGCCGACAGCGCGCTTGCGGAGGTGAGGAAGCTCCCGGACGAGGAGGAGCGGCGGCGGCTGATCCGCGCCTATCGCGAGGCCCACCCCCTGCCGCACGCGACGCTGGCCCAGGTGGCGGACCACATCGAGCATATCCGGCGGGTGGCCGGGGTGGACCACGTCGGGATCGGAAGCGACTTCGACGGCATCGAACGCGGGCCCGACGGGCTGGAGGACGTCTCGACCTTCCCCGCCCTCTTCGCCGAGCTCTTGCGGCGGGGCTGGAGCGAGGCCGACCTCAAGAAGCTGGCGGGGGAGAACTTCCTCCGCGTCTTCCGGGCGGCCGAGGCGGTCTCGGCGCGCCTCCGGGCGGGGGATGCCCGGTGAGGAGCCCGCCACTCAGTCGGGCCCTCGCCTCCCTCCCTTCCGCTCCTTGCGCCCCACGGCCCACCCGACGACGAGCGCCATCACGGCGAAGCTGAACCACTGCACCGCGTAGCTGAGATGCGGGCCGTCGGTGAGCGGGGGTGGCGGGAGTCGCCGCGGCCAGGCCGGAAGCCCCGTGTCAGGCGCCTGGGCGATCGCGTAACGCCGGATCGGGTAGGGAAGCCGCTCCTCGATCGCCGCGCGGTCGAGCCGGCGGAGGGTGAGCCGGCCCTGCCGTTCCGCGGGGGCGCCGCGGTCGGGGGCACTCGGGATCAGGACCGCGTAGCCCCGCACGGTGTGCACCCCAGGTTCCCGCAGGCTGTCGAGCTCGACCGTCATCGCGTCGGGCGAGGGGACGTAGCCCCGGATCACCAGGATCCCGGTGTCGTGCCCGAGGGGGAGGAGCGGGGTGACCACCTTCACCCCCGGGACGCCGCCCTCGCTCTGGTCGCGGAGGACGAGATCGGCGGCGTGGTCGTAGCGGCCCGTCACCTCCACCCGGCGGTCCGCGGCGGGGGCTGCCTCGAAGGCGGCTCGGCTGGCCGGGTCGTCGAGGGAGACCGGCGGGAGTTCGCGGGCCGCGAGCACCGTGCGGTTGGCCGCCCGGCGCGCTTCGAGTCGGGAGAGCTGCCAGAATCCGAGCCTGGCACAGACCAGTGCCGCCAGCGCGGCGAGGGCGAGGAACGTCCAGGAACGGGCGCGTGGGGACATGGGGGGGAGACACCGGTGTCTGAGGCGGAGGACAGCCGCCCGGGTTCCGGATCGGTGGCGCCGGGCTAACTCGCGGCGCCACAAGGCGGAAACCAGGGCCTCGCTTCCGGCCCGCGGGTTGCCTGTTCGGGCCCCGCGGGCACCGGGCTCAAGATAGCGGGGTGCGTGCGGGTCGGGCCGTCCCCGCCGGCCCGGGTCGCCCGATCCATGCGTCACTCGTGACCGAGGCCGGAGACGATCATGCGAGCCACTCGGACCGCCGCCTTGCTTCTCGCCCTCCTCGCCGCCGCTGCCGGGCAGGCCCAGGCCCAGCGGGAGCGCCCGCCCCGCGGACTGCGCGAGGTCCGGAGTTCCGGCCCCAACCCGCGCGAAGGTTTCTGGCTCGCGATCGGGCTCGGGGCCGGGGCCGAGTCGTTCCGGGCCGACGACGGGTTGGGCTGGAGCGACGACAAGGGCGGGGCGGTGGGCTACCTCAAGCTGGGTGGCACGGTGAGCCCGTCTCTGCTGTTAGGCGCTGAGGCGCAGGTCTGGAGCGCGCGCTACTACGGGCGCACCTACCTCGAGGATTACGACCGGACCCTGGGCAGTCTGCTGGCGATCGCGCAGGTGTATCCGAGTTCGCGAGGGGCGGTCTGGCTCAAGGGCGGGGTCGGCTTCGCGCGCGACGAGCTGGATCTCTTCGGACCGCCCACCCGGCCCACGGTGACGGGGCGGAACGGGGTGGCGTTCGACCTGGGGCTGGGCTACGATGTCCGGGTGGGCCGCCAGGTGTCGGTGACCCCGAGCCTCGACCTGGTCTGGCAGCGGTACGAGAGTCACGACGAGCGGCTGGTCAATCTCGCGATCGCGGTGACCTTTCACTGAGCGCGAGGGCGGGGCCTGAGGCTCGCCCCCACCTGCGCTCCTCAGGGTGTGGTTCCGCCGCCACAGCGGCGTACTCGGCCGAGCCCGTAACTGCTGGCGACTCGGGCGGTTCCTCGCTACGTTCAACGCCCTTCGAGCGGCACGGCATCTGCCGGTCCCGGTCGTGGTCTTTTCCCCCGTGGAGTCGTGACGCGGTCAGCCCTCCGCCGGTTCGGGTGTCTCCTGGGTGTCCTCGCGGTCCTCCGGTGCAGCGGGAGCGATGGCGTGGTCACGCCCGAGGAGGGACTCCCGGCGGCCCTGGCGGTGCTGGGGGGTGGCGCCCAGACCGGGACCGTGGGCCAGCCGCTCCCCGACTCGCTGATCGTCCGGGTCACCGATTCGCGCGACCGGCCGGTGCAGAGCACCCGGGTCGCGTTCGTGATCCTGGCCGGCGGGGCGGGCGCCGACGTGATTCCCGACACCGCGTTCACCGACGCCGACGGCCGGGCCCGGGCTCGCTGGGTGCTGGGATCGCTGGCGGGGCTCCAGCGGGTGGAGGCCCGGGTGCTCGGCAAGGTGGCCGCCGGCACCCTCAAGGCCACCTTCGACGCCACCGCCCTGCCTGACACCCCGGATACCGTGGTCGCGGTGAAGGGCCAGAACCAGACGGCCACCGTGGGCCAGGTGCTTCCCGATTCGCTGGTGGTCCGGGTCACCGACCGGTTCGGCAACCCCATCGCCGGCCGGCCGGTGACCTGGGCCGCGATCGGCGGGGGCAGCGTGAGCGCGGCCTCGACGGTGACCGGGGCCGACGGCCGCACCGGGGTGCTCCGGACCCTGGGGCCCGCGGCGGGGCCGCAGAGTGCCACGGCCACGGCGGCCGGCGTGCCGGGCTCGCCGGTCGTGTTCGCTCATACGGCGGTGGCGGGCGGCGCGGTGCGCCTGGTGAAGGTGACACCCGATCCCATCACCGCGCCGGCCGGCCTGCCGGTCACGGTGACCGTGCAGGCGCAGGACGCCAACATCAACGGCGTGCCGGGCCGGAACGTGAACTGGGTGGTGAACACGGGCGGCGGCTCGGCGAACCCGGTCCTGAGTGTCACCGACCAGAACGGGTTCGCCTCGACGACCTGGACGCTGGGCGCCACCGCGGGGACCAACACGCTCACGGCGGCTTCCGCCGGCCTCCAGGTGCAGTTCACGGCGAACGGGACGGCGAACCAGCCGGTGGCGATTCAGGGCAACAGTCCGACCAGTCTGGTCGGCACGGCGGGCCAGGCGGTGAGCCAGCCGCCCAGCGTCAAGGTCGTGGACCAGAACGGGAACGGGGTCCAGGGCGTCACGGTGACGTTCACGGTGACGGCAGGGGGGGGCACCGTGTCCGACGGCGCCAGCACCGGAGCCAGCGTGAGCCTCGCCACCAGCGCGCAGGGGGTGGCGACGCTCGCCGCCTGGACCCTGGGGTCCGCCGCGGGTCCGAACACGGTGCAGGCCTCGGCGTCGGGGCAGGGCGGGCCGTTGAGCGGGAGTCCGATGACGTTCAGCGCGACCGGGAATCCGGGGGCGGCGGCGCGGCTGGCGTTCCAGCAGCAGCCTTCGAACGCGGTGGCCGGGGCCGCGATCAGCCCCACGGTCACGGTGCGCATCGAGGACCAGAACGGGAACCTGGTGAACTCGACGGCCCAGGTCACGCTGTCGCTTGCCTCGAATCCGGGCGGCGGAACGCTGTCAGGCGGCGGCCCGGTGAGCGCCGTGGGGGGGGTGGCCAGCTTCCCGAGCCTCTCCATTGATCGTGCCGGGACGGGGTACACCCTCCGGGCGAGTTCGGGCGCCCTGACCCAGGCCACGAGCAACCTCTTCGATATTGCCGCGGGCCCCGCGACCCGACTGGTCTTCACCACGCAGCCGAGCGCGGTGGCCGCTGGACAGGTGATGACCCCGGCGGTGGTGGTCGAGGCCCAGGACGCGCTCGGGAACACCGATCCCCGCTTCAGCGGCGCGGTCACGCTGACGTTGGTGAACAACCCGGGCGGGGCCACGCTCTCCGGCGGCGGACCAGTGAACGCCGTCGCGGGGGTGGCGACCTTCTCGAGTCTGACTGTGGACAAGGCGGGGAACGGCTACACGCTCGGCGCGAGCGCGGCCGGGCTGGGATCCGCCACGAGCACCGCCTTCAACGTGGGTTCAGGGGCCCCGGCGCAACTCCGCTTCCTGGTGCAGCCCACCACCACCGCGGCCGGCGCGCCGATCACCCCCGCGGTGCAGGTGGAAGTGCTGGATGCGCAAGGAAACCGGGTGACCAGCTCGACCGCGCCGGTCACCCTGGTCCTGGGGAACAATCCCGGGGGTGCGGTCCTTTCCGGCGGCGGACCGGTCAACGCGGTGAACGGTGTCGCCACGTTCGGCGGCCTCTCCCTCAACCGCACGGGCACCGGCTACACCCTGGTCGCCTCGAGCCCCAGCCTGACCGGGGCGACCAGCGCGGCCTTCGATGTGACGCCGGGGAGCGGTGTCAATCTGGTCTTCACCACCCAGCCCAGCAACGTCACCGCGGGGGCCGCGATCACGCCGGCTGTGGTGGTGACCGCGCAGGACGGGCTCGGCAACACGGTGACGTCGTTCACGGGGCAGGTGTCGCTGGCCCTGGGCAACAACCCGGGCGGCGGGACGTTGTCAGGCGGCGGTCCGGTGAGCGCCGTCGCCGGGGTGGCCACTTTTTCGAACCTCACGATTGACAAGGCCGGGACCGGCTATACGCTGACCGCCGCCGCGACCGGCGCGACGGCAGGGACGAGCGCCCCGTTCAACGTGAGCCCCGCGGCCGCCTCGCAGCTCGTCTTCGTCACCCAGCCGAGCAACAGCGTGGCGGGGTCGGTCATCGCCCCGGCGGTCCAGGTGGCGGTGCGGGATGCCTTCGGCAACACCGTGACCGGCGCGGCGACCGCGATCACGGTGGGGCTCGGCGCCAATCCCGGCGGCGGGACGTTGAGCGGCACCCTCACCCGGAACGCCTCCGGCGGGATCGCCACCTTCAACGATCTCTCGATCAACGTGGCGGCGAGCGGCTACACCTTGACGGCCAGTGGCGGGGGACTGCCGCAGGTCACCAGCGTCGCGTTCGATATCCAGGTGGGGAACGGCAACAAGCTGGCCTTCGTGGTGCAGCCCAGCAATGCCCTCGTGGGGGCGCCGATCGCGCCGGCGATCCAGGTGGCGGTGCAGGACGCCGCGGGCAACACCGTCCCGACCTCGTCCGACTCCATCCGGTTGACGCTCACGCCGACCTCGGGTGGGCTGAGCGGCACGGTGGGTGCCCGGGCGGTGAACGGGATCGCGACGTTCAACGACGTGCGAATCGGTCAGGCCGGAACGGGCTATACCCTGACGGCCTTCGCGCCGGTGGCGGTGCCGGCCCTTATCAGCGCCACGAGCGCCGCGTTCGACGTGACCGCCGCCTCGACCACGGCCGCGATCACCGGCCAGTCCTCGACCACCACCGTGGTGGGGCAGCCCTACACGGTGACCTTCGCGGTGCAGCCGGTGGCGCCGGCGAGCGGGACACCGACCGGCACGGTGACGGTGAGCGATGGAACCGACTCGTGCCAGGGTGCGCTCGCAGGCGGGGCCGGCTCCTGTGTACTCACCTCGACCACCGCCGGGATCAAGTCACTGGTCGCGAGCTACGGCGGGGACGCCAACTTCGGCCCCAGCATCTCGGTGGCCACGCCGCACACTGTGAACAAGGGCACGACCTTGACAACCATTACCAGCGATCTCCCCGATCCCAGTGTGACGGGAGAGCTGGTCGCTGTGGATTGGCAGACGGTCGTGAGCGCTCCGGCGAGCGGAGTCCCGGGCGGTACGGTGACCGTGACGGTGTCGGGAGGGACGGAGAGCTGTAGTGCCCCGGTGGGCGCGCAGACCTGCCAGGTAGCGCTCCTGGCTCGGGGGACCGGCACCCGGACCTTCACCGCCACCTACAGTGGGGACGCCAATTTCAACGGCAGTTCCGACACCGAAGGGCATCTGATCAACCGGGCGGCGACCACGACGACGATCACCGGCGCCCCCTCCGCGGTGGAGTTCGGCCAGCCGGTCGCGGTGTCGTTCTCGGTGACGGCGAATCCGCCGGGCGGCGGGACCCCGAGTGGCACGGTGACGGTCACCGACAGCGCGGGGGCGAGCTGCTCGGCGCCGGCCACGACCGGGTCGTGCAGCCTCACGCCCACGGCGGCGGGGCCGGACACCCTGACCGCGGTTTACCCCCAGGACGCGAACTATCTCGCAAGCTCGGCCACGGGGGTGATCGTCACTGTGAACCCGGCGGCCACGACCACCACGATCACCAGCCACGCGCCCGACCCGTCCGTGGTGGGCCAGGGGATCACGGTGAGCGTCGGCGTGAGCGCGCAGTTCGCAGTACCCGCGGGGTCCGTCACGGTGAGCGACGGCAGCGTCAACTGCACCATCCCCACGCTGGTGAACGGGACCGGGAGCTGCACCCTGACACCCAGCACCGCGGGGACCAAGACCCTCACCGCGACCTACACGCCGAGCAGCGGGAACTTTACCGCGAGCACCTCGGCCGGAGTGGCCCACACGGTGAACCCGGCGGCGCCTGTTGTCGCCATCACGAGTCACGCGCCCGACCCGTCAGTCACCGGGGAGGGTATCACGGTGAACGTCACGGTGACCGGTGCAGGCGCCACGCCTACCGGGAGCGTCACGGTGACCGCCACGACGGGCGAGAGCTGTGCCATCGCGAGCCTCGCCAACGGGGCCGGCTCCTGTGCCATCGCTTTTGCCAGTGCGGTGGCCCGGACCCTGACGGCGAACTACAGCGGGGATGCCAACTACACGGCCGCAAGTTCCGCCGGGGTGAGCCACACGGTGAACCCGGCCGGTACGGTGGTCTCGATCACCGCCCATTCCCCCGATCCGTCGGTTGTGGGCCAGAGCTACACGGTGAGCTGGACCGTGAGCGTGGCACCGCCCGGCGCCGGCACCCCGACCGGCTCCGTCACCGTGAGCGACGGCACCGGCGCGGGCTGCGGGCCGGTACCGGTGGGCGCCGGTTCGTGTGCCTTCGCCTCGACGAGCCCGGGGAGCAAGACGCTCACGGTGAGCTACAGTGGTGATGCGAACTTCACCGCATCGAGCAGCACGGTGTCTCACACCGTGGACCCCTTCGGCGCCCCGGCCTCCCTCCAGTTCACCGTTCAGCCGAGCAATACCCAAGTCCTGGCGCCGATCACTCCTGCCGTCGAAGTGAGCATTCGCGATGCCTTCGGCAATCTGGTGGCGACCGCCACCGACCAGGTGACCCTCGCCATCGGCAACGACCCGAATGGCGGTCTCTCCCAGCTCCTCGGAACCAACCCGCGGAACGCGAGCGGAGGTGTCGCCGTCTTCGACGATCTCCGGATAGACCTCATCGGCAACGGCTTCACACTCGTGGCGAGTTCCGGGAGCCTCGCCTCCGACACCAGCTCGGCGTTCGACATCACGCCGTAGCAGGTTCCCCGCCGGGACGGCGGCCGTGCGCTGGGAGCCCCGCCGCCCGGCGGTGCCAGAGGCCGGAGCCCATCGCGGCACGCCCGCGCCTCCAGGCCCGGCAAGCCTGGAGTCCTGCTTCCGCAGGAATGACGGGGGCGCCCACCTCGAGCCTCGGTTGCTTTCGACCCCGGCACACCTTAACTTCCCCCGCCGCGCCCTGGTGGTGGAATTGGTAGACACGCTATCTTGAGGGGGTAGTGCCGAAAGGCGTCGCGGTTCGAATCCGCGCCAGGGCATCACACTCGGCCACTGTAGCTCAGCGGTAGAGCACTCGATTCGTAATCGAGCGGTCGTCGGTTCAAGTCCGACCAGTGGCTCTCCGCGAGCCGGTTGGCGCCACCAGATCCGCCGTCCCTCCCCACCCCACCACGTCGCAGACTTCCATCTCCGGGCTCTTGACGCCGGACGGCGCGCGCCCGGCCACGCCCGCCTTCCCCCTCAGTCCCAGAGCCCGCGGCCCCACTCGGCGTGATCAATCGTCACACCGCCCGGCAGCGCGTGGCGCGCGGGCCGGACCAGGCCGCCGCACGGGGCCGCGTGGGGCTCGCACCGTCAACTGGATTCCTGCTTGCGCAGGAATGACGGGGGGGGCTGGATTCCTGCTTGCGCAGGAATGACGGGGGGGCTGGATTCCTGCTTGCGCAGGAATGACGGGGGGATCGAACCGCCTATTCGGTCCCGCCCGCGGCTTCTCCGGAGCCCGGCCCGAACCGCTTGAAGAGCCAGTACTCGGGGCCGGCCAGATCCTCCGGCCAGCCGCTCGGGTGATCTTCCTCGAGGACGTCGGCCGGAAAGAACTCGTCATCGTCCGAGGATTCCCAGGGGTGGCTCTCGCTGCCGCCGCGCCAGGCCTCGTCATCCTCGCGGTGAATGTCGCCCCGCCAGGCCTCGCGGTCGCTCCAGCTCTCTTCCCGTCCCCCGAAGGGGTCCCAAGCTGATGGCATCTGAGCCTCCTCTACCTTCCTTCTTAACGCTAGTATCGGCATATAGAGTGCCAGGCCTTGAGGGGTGTGACGGGGCGCACAGGGAAGCGGCACATTTCGACCGGGTCGAACGTCTCCATTGGGCGGTGTGATACTGGGTGTTCGGGAATACTCCCCCGCCCGAAGGCCGGCGGAGAGGGGAATTCACCCGCATGCCGGCGGTCTCGCCCCTTGCCGAACGCGATTCCGAGGGCGGACCTCCAGGCTCGCCGTGAGCGATGGGCGCTGCCACGTCTCGATGCTCCGGTCCCGATGGCGTACCGGCGGCTACGACCTTGCGGGCGAGGGGAGCGCGGTGCCGGAGCGCCCCATCGAGCACTACCGGCTCGAGCGCTGGTGGGTGCCCGCTGAACGCCGGGGCAGGCAACGGGGTGCCCCGCCCGAGGAGCGGGCACCGCGGCGCCAATCCGGAGCGACCGTGGACTCGTATTCCGCGTGACTTGCGGCGACCCGACTCCGAGCGAAGTGGGGAGCCGGGGCAGCCGGGGGGGGGGAGGGGAACCGGAGCGCCGGACGCCGCGGGAGCGGCGCGCTGGCCGGTCGAACCCGGTCCCGAAACTCGAGAGGAGGGTGCCATGCGCGCGATCGTGGGTCTCTTCGCGGCGGCGGCCATCGCCGCCGGTGCGGCATGTTCCGACTCCACCGGGGGTGACTCCTCGGGGGGCGGGTGCAGGGGGGCTGGCGGCGGCGCCGCCGGGGCCGTCGAGGTCGGGAACATCCTGTTCCGGAGTTCCCGCAACGGGAGCTGCAACCCGGCGGTGGACACGATTCCGGCCGGGGGCACGGTCACCTGGACCTGGACCGGAACCGGCTCGGTCTCGCACAGCGTGCGGTCGCAGGGCACGCCGAGCTTCACGAGCAGTGTCATCCAGGCCGGCAACGGAATTACCTACATGGTTCAGTTCAACACGCCCGGCACCTACCGGTACGACTGCGCGGTCCACGGCAGCGCGATGACCGGGAGGGTGGTGGTCCAGTGATCCCGCGCTCCGCCTTGGCGCCGCTCGCGGCGCTCGTGGCCGGGCTCGCGACACCGGCGCCGGGCCAGGCACCGCCCGAATCCGTCCGGTACCGGCTCCTCCCCGAGAGCCGGCTCGAGGTGAAGACCGGCCGGGCCGGACTTTTCGGCTTCGCCGGGCACGACCACATCATCCGGGCCCGGGCCTTCAGCGGGGAGCTGACCTTCGTGCCCGCCGATCCTGCACGTTCCCGGCTCCTGGTCGTGGTGCCGGCCGACAGCCTGGAGGTGCTCACTCCGCCCGACACGGCGGAGATCCGCCAGGTCACCGAGGCGATGCGCGAGGAGGTACTGCACGTGGACCGCTTCCCCGAGATCACGTTCGCCTCCCGCGAGGTGAAACCGATCGACGGCGGCTATCGCGTGGTGGGTGCCCTCACCATGCACGGCACCACGCGGGAGGTGCCGGTGGACTTCCGGGTGAAGTTCGCGGGGGACACGCTGCGCGCGGATGCCGGTTTCAGCGTGAAGCAGACCGATTTCGGCATCGAGCCCTACAGTGGGGGCCCGCTCGGCACGGTGAAGGTGGCCGACAAGGTGACGTTTCGGATCAGTGCCGTCGCGATCCGGGCCGAAGCGGCGGAGGAATGAGGCTGGTCGCGAGCCCTGTTGCGGATTCGCTGGAACACTGCGGTGCCGCGGGCGGACTCGTGAATCAGGGTGCAAGTCTTAGTTGATTGTCCTTCCGGGCCTTAGCCGATGGGGGTCCGCGTGGTACGGCTCCTGCCCATGGCCCGGGCGCGAGGCTGGCCCCGGGGATGATTCGCCAGATCACTTCGCGGTGGAAGGGTTCCGACGAGTGATCGCCCCGCGGGCCGGCCGCGCACTAGCTGTTCGACTTCCTCAGAATCGGGGCCGGTGACGGGGTGTTGGCGCGGCTTGCCCCAGTTCCCCGCGAAGCCATCACCTGCCTGGGACCGAACGTTGGGCCCATGCCCGGTGCCGTCAGCCGGCGGCGTAGCGCGTTCCGGTTTCCGCGTCGAACCAGTGCAACCCCTCGCCGGCCAGGGCGATCCCGACCCGGTCCCCTCGCCGCGCTGGCGCCGCGCTGTCGGCCCGCGCCGTGAGCGTCACGCCGCCGGCTTCCAGCGCGACCACGGTTTCGCTCCCTAACAGCTCCACCTCCATCACCGTGGCCTCGGCCTCCGGCGTCCCGGGCGGGGCCAGGCGGATCGCCTCGGGGCGCACGCCGAGCAGGACCGGCCGCCCGCGGGGGAGGGCAGGGGGAAGCGGGAGGCCCCGGGAGAACGAGAGGGCCCCGGTCTCCGCCGTGAACCGCCCCTCGGCATCCAGGCGCCCGGGGATCAAGGTCATGGCGGGGCTGCCGATGAACGTGGCGACGAAGGTATTGGCGGGGGTGCGATAGATCTCGAGCGGGGTGCCTACCTGCTGGACCATCCCGTCCTTCATCACCACCACCCGGTCCCCCAGCGTCATCGCCTCGACCTGGTCGTGAGTGACGTAGATCGTCGTCACGCCGAGCCGCCGGTGCAGCCCGGCGAGCTCGCGGCGCATCTGGACCCGGAGCCTGGCGTCGAGGTTGGATAGCGGCTCGTCGAAGAGGAACACCTCCGGCTGCCGCACGATGGCCCGCCCGACCGCGACCCGCTGCCGCTCGCCGCCCGAGAGCTGCCGGGGCCGCCGCTCGAGCATGGCGCCCAGGTTGAGCAGGTCCGCGGCCTGCCGGACCCGGCGGTCGATCTCCGGGGCCGCCAGTTTCCGGAGCCGGAGCGCGAACGCGAGGTTCTCGTAAACCGTCATGTGAGGGTAGAGGGCGTAATTCTGGAAGACCATCGCGATGTCGCGGTCGCGGGGGGGGACGTCGTTGACCACCCGGTCGCCGATCCGGAGGACGCCCTCGGTGATGGACTCGAGCCCGGCGATCATCCGGAGCGTGGTGCTCTTGCCGCAGCCCGAAGGGCCGACCAGCACCACGAATTCGCCGTCGGCCACGGCCAGGTCGAGCCGGTGCACCGCCACGTGCGTGCGGTCCTTCTCCTCGTATATTTTGCGCACCCCTTCCAGCGTTACTGTCGCCATTGGCTCACCTCTCGCCCCCCATGTCCGGATCGTTCCGATTCCCCCCGGAGTTCCTCTGGGGTGCCGCGACCTCCGCCTATCAGATCGAGGGCTCCCCCCTGGCCGATGGCGCCGGGCCGAATATCTGGCACCGGTTCAGCCACACACCCGGGATGACCGCGAACGGCGAGACCGGCGACGTCGCCTGCGATCATTACCGCCGGGCGGAGGAGGACGTCCGGCTCATGGGGGAGCTGGGGCTCACCGCCTACCGCTTCAGCGTCGCGTGGGGGCGGGTGCTGCCCGCCGGCCGCGGGCCGGTCAACCCCAGAGGGCTCGGCTTCTACGATCGCTTGACCGATCTCCTCGTCGCGCACGGCATTCGCCCGGTGGTGACCCTCTACCACTGGGACCTCCCCGCGGCGCTCGATGACCGGGGCGGCTGGCTCAATCCGGATATCGGGCACTGGTTCGCCGAGTACGCCGCCGTCCTGACTCGGGCCCTGCGCGACCGGGTCCACCTCTGGATCACGCTCAACGAGCCCTGGGTGGTGGCCGACGGCGGCTACCTGCACGGGGTGCTGGCGCCGGGGCACCGGAGCCTCTTCGAGCCCCCGATCGTGACGCACAACCTCCTCCGGGCGCATGGCGCGGGTCTCCAGGCCATCCGGGCCGAGGGGGGCCGGGCGGCCGGCCTGGTGGTGAATCTGGAGCCGAAGGAGCCCGCCTCCAACCGGCCCGAAGACCTGGCCGCCACGGCCCGGGCCGATGCGTACATGAACCGGCAGTACCTCGATCCGGTCTTCCTGGGCAGCTATCCCGGCGAGCTGGCTGAGATCTTCGGGGAAGCCTGGCCGGAGTGGCCGCCGGCGGATTTCGATCTGATCCGCCAGCCGCTCGACTTCCTCGGGATCAATTACTACACCCGCTCCGTGGTTCGGGCCGACCCCGCAGCCTGGCCGGTCCGGGCGAGCCGGGTGCGCCAGGAAGGGCGGCTGCACACCACGCTGGACTGGGAGGTGTACCCGCCCGGCCTCACCCGGGTGCTCACCTGGGTGACCTCCCGGTACGGCCGGCTCCCGCTCTACGTCACCGAGAACGGAGCCGCCTTCGAGGATCCCCCCGCGCCGCCCGCGGACGGATCGGCGGTTCCGGATCCCCTGCGACTGGCCTATTACCGGGACCATCTCCGCGCTGCCCACGAGGCGATCCGCCGGGGCGTGAACCTGCGCGGCTACTTCGCCTGGTCGCTCCTGGACAACTACGAGTGGAGCGCGGGCTATGCCAAGCGCTTCGGCCTGGTCCACGTGGACTTCGCGACCCAGCGCCGCACCCCCAAGTCGAGCGCGGGATTCTACGCGGAGGTCATCCGGACGCACGGGGAGCGGCTGGGGGATGGCGACTAGGACCGCCGGCCCCGGTACACCGGACCCACATCCTTCCCTAACATCACCCGCACACGGTGCTCGGCGCCATCGCGAACCAGCGGAATCCACACCGCCCCATCTCGGACCTCGAGCGGTGCGCCGTCCAGGTCCGCCTCGGTGGTTGGTGGCCTCCCGCCGCGGGGCCGGCTCACCTCGATCGTGTAGGACGTGGGCTCGCCGGGCAGGCGGTAGCGGAGGGTGAAACCGGGCCACCAGGGCGGGAGGCACGGCCTGAGCGCCAGCGTCCTGCCGCCTGACATCGTGAGGCCGAGCACCGACTCCACCGCCACGCGGAACATCCAGCCCGCCGAGCCGGTGTACCAGGTCCATCCGCCGCGCCCGAGGTGCGGGGCGACGCCGTAGACATCGGCCGCGACCACGTAGGGTTCCACCTGGTAAACCGCCACGGTGGCCGCCGTCCGCGCGTGCCGCACCGGGCTCAGCATCGCGAGGAGCGGCGCGGCCCGGCCGGCCCGGCCCGCTTCGGCCAGGGCTCGCACCGCCCAGAGGGCGCCGTGGGTGTACTGCCCGCCGTTCTCGCGCACGCCGGGCAGGTAGCCCTTGATGTAGCCCGGGTCGTCCGGCGTCCGATCGAAGGGCGGCGCCAGGAGCCGGATGATGCCGGCCTGCTCGTCCACCAGGTGGCGCTCCAGCGCATCGAGCGCCAGCGCCGCCCGCGCGGGCGGCGCCGCGCCCGAGAGGACCGCCCAGGCCTGGGCGATGGCGTCAATCCGGCACTCCCGGTTCCGGCGCGAGCCCAGCACGGCGCCGCTGTCGTAGAAGGCCCGCCGATACCAGCGGCCGTCCCAGCCGGCGTCGTTCAGGGCCCGGCCCAGCGCCTGCCGGTAGGCGCGATAGCGGGCCACCCGGGTCGCATCGCCCCGGCGTTCGCAGAAGGGAAGGAACCGTTCCAGCACGTGGTAGAGAAAGAAGCCGAGCCATACGCTCTCGCCCCGGCCTTGCCGGCCCACCCGGTTCATCCCGTCGTTCCAGTCGCCGGTGCCCATGAGCGGAAGGCCGTGCGGTCCCCGGGTGAGGGACCGATCCAGCGCGCGGCAGCAGTGCTCGTAGACCTCCGCCGATTCGCCGGCATCCTCCGGCACCAGGAACCGTTCGTCCTCGCCGGGCGCGAGCGCCGGCCCTGTGAGAAACCTGGCCCGTTCGGCGAGGACGGTCTCGTCGCCGGTGCACCTGACATACTCCGCTGTGATATGCGGCAACCAGAGCAGGTCGTCGGAGAACCGGGTGCGGATGCCCTTGCCGAGCGGCGGGTGCCACCAGTGGAGCACGTCGCCGTCGCGGAACTGGTGTTCGGCGTGGAGCACAATCTGCCGGCGGGTGACGGCGGGGTCCAACAGGACGAGCGCGGCGGCGTCCTGGAGCTGATCGCGGAAACCGTACGCGCCGCCCGACTGGTAGAACGCCGACCGTCCCCACAGGCGGCAGCTCAGAGTCTGATAGGCCAGCCACCCGTTCACCATGAGATCGAGGTCGGGCACCGGAGTATGCACTTGGAGCCGCCCCAGCAGCTCGCGCCAGAAGGCGACCACCCCGGCCCGGGCGGCCTCGATCGCCTCTTCGGTGCGGTAGCGACCCAGGAGTGCCCGAGCCGCCTCCGCGCTGGGGACCTGGCCGATTGCGAAGCAGCAGGTGACGCGCTCGCCGGGCGGCAGCGTGAGGCGGGCGCGGAAGGCGGCGCAGGGATCGAGCCCGGCTCCGGCGCGGCCGTCGAGGGTCCGCCCCTGGACCAGGGCCGCCGGCCGGGCCAAGTCGCCCAGGGGACCCAGAAACGCGGCCCGGTCAGCCGTGTACTCGGGCGCCTCCTCGCGGCCCGGAACCAGGAGCGCCGCAAACGCCACCCGGCGGGCGAACTCGCCGTGGTGAGGGTTCATGGCCAGCACGGCGCCGCTCGCCGGGTCGAACGCGGTCGTGACGAACCGTGCGCTTTCGCTGCGCAGGACACCCAGCACCCACTCCAGGTAGCCGAACACGGAGAGGCGGCGGGGGCGCGCGGCGTGGTTGGTGAGGCGGAGGCGAACCAGCTTCACTTCATCGTGGCGCGGCACGAAGGCGGTCGTCTCCTCGTCCAGCTCCGGCCCGGCGTGGCGCCAGGTGGTGTAGCCGAACCCGTGCCGGACCTCGTAGTCGCCGGGCCCCGGGGCCGGGCCGGGGGTGGGAGACCAGGAGGCGCCGGTCTCGTCATCTCGCAGATACAGCGCCTCGCCATGGGGGTCGCAGACGGGGTCGTTGAACCACGGCGTCAGGCGGTTCTCCCGGCTGTTCACGCTCCAGGTGTAACCGGCGCCGCTCTCGGAGGCGAGGAACCCGATCCGCTCGTTGGCGACGACGTTGCACCAGGGGAGCGGGGGGCGGCGGAGCGCCCCGGCGGACCAGGAGAGGCGCACGACGTATTCCGTGCCGTCGGCGGAGAAGCCCCCGATCCCGTTGAAGCAGCGAAGCTGATCGCGGCCGCCAGCGGCGCGGCCGGGTGCTGCTGGCGGCGCACTCGCTCCATCGGGGCGGTGGGCCGCCGGTCCGTCGGCCAGGGCGGCCGAGGGCTCCAGCGCCGCCGAGGCGGTGCGGGAAGGTTCGGGCCTGGGCTCGAGCACGGCCCACGCGGCGCGGGCGGCGAGGGCTCGAAGCTCGGGGTCCACGGCTTCGCTTCTCAGGATCACCGTGGTGCCCAGCTCGTCCGAAGTCGCCAGGGCGGCGAGGTCGTGGCCGAGCGACTCCTCTTGGAGGACTAGGAGGTCCACCGGGAAGCGCTGGCTCCGCCAGTACGTCACGGCCCGCGCCAGCAGCAGGGTGGCTTCCACGTCGTGCGGCGCGGCGACCCGGGCGAGCCAGAGCGGCCCCTTGCCCGAGAGGCCGAGTCGCCGGAGATCGGACGGCACCAGGGCACTGGGGGAGGGGAGCGGTGCGCCCAATTCCTCCGGGCGGCTGCCGTAGATCAGCGCGCCGGCGAGGGCGGGGAGCCGGTCCGACCACGGCGGGACCAGGCCGGCTCGGGCCAGCAGGGCCCGGTCGCGCGCTTCGGCGGCGGCGAACCGGTCCTGGGCCGTGGCCGCGTAGGCGGAGCCGAGCAGTCGCCGCACCCGGTCCCGCTCCCGTCCTGCGGCAAGGATCGCCGTGAGCCGGGCGCTTCCGCCCGGGGCCAGCACGACGGTGCGGCGGCAGGCGAGAACGGGGTCGAGGACGTTGCCGGCGGTGCCTGACAACTTGCGGCCCGGATCGATCGCCGCAGGGGCCGCCAGCGTCCGCCCCCGCCCGAGGAACCGGGCCCGGTCGGATTCCAGCTCCGGTCTGGCCGAGCCGTTGCCGGCCGTGACAACCACGGTATGGCCGAGGTACCGCGGGGCCTCGGCGGGGCTGCGCGGCCGCCGCCGGGCCAGGAGCGCCCGGCCGCCGGCCAGGCGCTCGGTCTGCACGAACAGCTTGGAGAAAGCCGGGTGGCCGGCGTCGGCCGCCGGGTGGTTGAGTGCCACCTCGACGTAGCTCGTGACCGCCAGGCGGCGCGCGCGCCGGCCGTGGTTCGTCAAGGTGAGCAGGCGGATCTCGGCGTCGGCGTCGGGATCCACGCAGAGATCGAGCCGGGTCTCGATCGCGCCGTCCCGCCGGACGATCGTGGCGCGTCCCGGCGCCGCCACCGCTCGATAGGCATCCGGCGGCGTTGGAACGGGCTGGAGGCCGGCCGACCACACCAGGCCCCGGTCGAGGTCCCGCAGGTACAGGAACACGCCGTCCGCGTCGCGGGTGGGGTCGGGAGCCCAGCGGTTCAGGGCCAGGTCCTCGAGCAGCGAGGCGCCAGCCCCCGACTGGCTCAGCACCACGCGGTAGCGGCCGTTGGAGAGTAGCTGGGCTCGGGGAGTCACGGGCGGCCCGCTCCGCTCAGTACTCGAAGCTCACCACGGCCGGGACCCGATCCACGCGCACGGTGTCCCCGGATTCCGCCGGAACCACGACGCCGTCCACCAGGGCCCGCCGGGCCGGCCGGTCGCGGGGAGGCACTACCCGAATGCCCCCGGGCGGCACCCGGAGCCCGGGGGCCAGCCGGAAGGTGACCCGGTCCCCCTCGGCGCGGGCGGTGTAGCTCAGGCGGCCCCACCAGGTGCTCAGGTCGCGCACCGCAAGCCCCGAATCGGCGAGCCACCGTTCGTCCAGACCGGCGCCGAGAACCAGGGCGCTGTCCGCCTCCCGCTCGTACGCGAAGAGGTCGGCCGCCGATCGCAGGAAGTCCGAGCCGACCCAGGTGTGAGGCACGTCGCCGATGAACCGGGGGGCCCGCCGATCGCGGTACACCACCTCCGGCCACTGATGCCACTGCGGGGGTTCCTGATCGCGCAGCAAGAGGTCGAGAAGGCGCAGCGCGCGCGCCTTCCAGCCCAGCCGGACCAGGGCGCCCACGGCCCGGAGCTCGTAGGGCGTGTAGGCGTCCCAGGGGAAGCCGGAATCCGCCCGGCTCATGGCGCTGTCCCAGTAGCGCTCGAAGGTGGCCCGGAGGGCCGGTGAGGGCAGGTCGGCTTCCGCGCCGACCGGACTGAGGGCGATGGTGGTCGAGGTGGGATCGAAGTCGCCCAGATCCGCGGCGCCCGGCAGGTAGTCAATGCCTCGCGCCGCCTGGACGGCGGCGATCGAGGCCAGGAGGTCGCGCCGGAATTGGTCGCGGATCGCGGCGTACCGCGCCCTCTCCTCCCGGTGGCCCAGCACCTCCGCCATGGCCGCCGCGTCCGTGAACCCGCGGAGCGCGAAGAAGTCGTCCCAGTACGAGTGCATGGGCTTGGCCGAGTAGCCCTCGTGGCTGATCGAGGGCGGGAGGAGGCCGAAAAAGATCCGGTTCGCGCCGGTCCGGTACTCCTCGGTGCGGCGCGTTTGGCGGAGCGAATCGAGATAGGTCACGGCCTTCACCACCCGGGGCCACATCGCCTCGAGCAAGGCGCGATCTCCCGTGTGGCGCCAGTACTCCATCACAAGGTAGATGAACTCGCCGTGGCTGTCGTGCTCCGAGACGGGATCGGCCCCGCGGTGGTCCACGCAGCAGGGCACCTTGCCGTTCGGGTACTGGTAGCGGGCGAACCACTCGATGAAGCTGCGGACCACCTCCGGGTAGCCGAACCGGAGCAGCGCGGCGGAGGTGAGGGCGCCGTCCCGGATCCAGGACCGCTCGTAGGCGCGGGAGCCGGGCTGGATGGCCGGGCCGTCGCGGTTGATCAGGATCCACCCGAGGGTGGTCCGCAGGCTTCGGGCGAGGTGCTCGCCGGACGGCGGGAGGTCCACCCGGCTGCGATCGAGGATCCGGCGCCACCGGTCTGCCGCCTCGGCCATGGCCGCGCGTGCTACGGCCGGACCGCCCGCGGCCAGCCGGGGGGGGGCCGCTGCCACGAGCGGGATCTCGACGGCCACCTCGGCGGAGTCGCCGGGTGCCAGGGCCAGGGGGAAGGCCAGCACCCCGGAAGCCGCGCCGAAGGCGTCCTGGACGGCGCTGCCCCCCCCTCGATCGGACCGAGTCACGCCTCGTGCCGCACCGCGACCGGGCACCCGCCCGGCCCGGAGATGCTGAACCGCTTCGCCGCCCGCGAACGTGGTGAGGCCCACCCGCGAGGGGCGGACCAGGGGGTAGACGGTCCGCCGCCCGTTCACGTGGAGTTCCCGTCCATCCCAGCGGAGCGAATCAATCCGGGCCACCCCCCCCGGGATGTTGAGGAACTGCCAGGGTGGGTTCACCTGGAACGGGCGGATGGCGAGGAGGAGCGCGAGCTGCCGCGCGACGGAGCCCTGGTTCCGCAGCCGGTAGCGCACCACGGCGGAGGAGGAGGAGGCCGGACCGGTCGCGAAGGCGGTGATGGTGCAGGTGAGATCCGGCAGGCGCCACTCCACGGACGGGATGGGGAGCACGCCGTCCAGGAGGGCGGGGGAGCGGGTGCCGTCGTGCCAGGTGAACAGCCGGGTGCCCTCCTGCAGGAACGGCTCCACCGAGAACTCGCCGGGGCCGGCCTCGAGCGCGCCGTCCTCGTTGAACAGGGCCTCCTCGCGGGCCTCGTCCACCCCGACCACGGTCCAGTAGGCGCGGCGGCCGGAGAAATACCGGGGGAAGGTTCCCGGGGGGGAGGCGGCGGCGATGGTTTCGAACATCGCGTTTCGCGAGGTGCCGTAGGCGAGCGGCTGGACGACGAGTTCCCGGAGCCCGTAGCCCGCGTTCGCGAGCGGGCGGCGCAACACTAGGCGCAACCCGCGCGCCTCGGCGTCGGGCAGCGGCACGTCGTCACGCCCGCCGTCGGCGCCCCGCACCGAGTCGGCGAGCCGCCAGGCCCGCCCGTCATCCGAGAGCAGGACGTCGTAGTCCCGGGCGCCGCGTCCCGGCTCCCAGAGCAAGGTGATCCCCCCGAACTCCCGCGGGCGGAGAAAGTCGAAGGTGAGCACCGCGGTGCGGCCGGGGGCGGCGCGCCAGGCCGTCGCCGTGTCGTGATCGAGCGCGAGGGCAGCGGGATGGCCCGCTCGCGCGCGGCCCATGGCGACCGGCGTCGCGTCGTACGGGCCGAGCTCCGGGAGCGGCGTCAGGCGGAGGTCGTCGAACCAGACGCTCCCCTGGCCGCCGCCGCGACCCGCGGTGATCACGAGCTCGATCGCCGCCACCCGGCGCACCTCGCCGCCGCCCGCCGGCCCCCAGGCGAAACTCACCTGCCGCTTGCGGACGCTCACCTTGTGCCAGGCGCCGTCGAAGGCGCGGTCGCGCTCGGTGTACCACCAGACGTTCTCGCCTGATGCGTCCACCAGCTTGAATTCGAGTGTGTTGGGCGGCGCCTCGCCCCGGAGCCAGAACGAGAACACGTAGTTGGCGGGGAGGTCCAGCGACAGCGTGCGCCGGGCGATGGCGTAGCCGCCCCCGCTCTCGAACGCGAAGTCCATCCGGAGCGCCTGGCCGGCGATCCCACGGTCGCCCGCGAGGGACATCGCGACCCCGTCGGCCGGGTGCGCCGTCCACCGACTCGGGTCCTCGAAATCGTCCACGACCCTCGGGGCGGGAAGCGCCGAGTCCACCTGGAACACCGCCAGTCCGGCGGCGAGGAGCGTGGGGATCATCCTTTGACGCTTCCCGCCATGATGCCCTGGATGTAGTAGCGCTGCAGGAACAGGAAGGCGAGGAAGACCGGCAGCACGGTCACCACGGCGCCGGCCATGATGAGTTCCACGTCCTGCACGTGCTCGCCCGCCAGGTTGGCCATGGCGACGGGGAGGGTGTAGCGCGCCTCGTCCGACAGGACGATGAGCGGCCACATGAAGTCGTTCCACGCGGCCAGAAAGGTGAACACGCTGAGGGTGGCGAGGACCGGCGCGATGGTGGGCAGCACCACCGACCGGAAGACCCGGAACTCGCCCGCGCCGTCGATCCGGGCGGCGTCGAGCAGATCGTCGGGGATGGTGAGTGCGTACTGGCGCACGAGGAAGATCCCGTAGATCGGCGCCAGCACGGGGATCATGGCGCCGAACAGGGTGTTGACCAGGCCCAGCTCGCGGAGCAGCAGGAACATGGGGAGCATGGCCACCTGGCCCGGCACGACCAGGCCGGCGAGCAGGATGGTGAACACCGGGTCGCGGCCCCGGAACCGGAGCTTGGCGAAGGCGTATCCCGCCATGGCGGTGAGGAGCACGCCGAGCAGCGTTCCGCCCACCGAGATCAGGAGGCTGTTCATCAGGTAGCGTCCCAGGTCGAGCCCGGTGAACAGGGTGCGGTAATGCGCCAGCGTGGGATGGTCGGGGAGCAGGGGCGGCGGCGAGGTCGTGGCCTCCCCAGGCTGCATGAGCGAGGCAGCGACCATCCAGAGGAGGGGTGCGGCGGCCAGCACCGCACCCGCCCCGAGCAGCGCATGTAGGCCGAGGGACCTGATTGGCCTGCTCATGCGGCCGCCTCCCGGCGCAGCCGGAGCTGGGCGGCGGTGCCGAGCAGGGTGAGCAGGCCCAGGAGCACGGCGATGGCCGCCGCGAGCCCGAGCCGCCACCAGCGGAAGCCCTCCTCGTACATGAAGAGCATCAGGGTGAGCGTGCTCTTGAGGGGCCCGCCCTGGGTCATCACGTAGGGCTCGCTGAAGATCTGGAACGCCGCGATCATCGTGACCACGCCGACGAAGAGAAAGGTGGGCCCGAGCATCGGTACCGTGATGTGCCGGAAGCGGTGCCAGACGCCGGCGCCGTCGAGTTCGGCGGCCTCGTAGAGCGAGTCGGGGATGTTCTGCAAGCCGGCCAGGAAGATCAGCATGTTGTAGCCGAAGTTCTTCCAGATCGAGAGCAGGATGATGGCCGGCATGGCCCAGTGTGGGTCGCCGAGCCAGTCGATCCGGCCGACGCCCAGGGCGCCGAGTGCCGCGTTCAGGAGCCCGTACTGAGGGTGGTAGATATAGCGCCAGACCAGGGCCACGGCGACGAGGGTCGTGACCCAGGGCGCGAAGTAGGCGCTCCGGAAGAAGGGCCGGAAGCGGACCAGGCGGCTGTGCAGCAGGAGCGCCGCAGCCAGCGAGACCAGCACCGAGAGCGGGCCGCCGGCCACCACGTAATAGAGGGTGTTCCGGAGCGCGGTCCAGAACACGGGGTTCGCGGCGAGGTCGCGATAGTTCCGGAGGCCGATGAAGCGAGTGCTGGCCGGGTCGGCGATCGAGTAGAGGTCGAAGTCGGTGAAGGAGAGGAGGAAGGCCCCGAGCACGGGGAGCGCGAAGAACACCACGATCAGGGTGAGGGCCGGCGCGGCGAAGAGCCAGCCGGCCGCCGACCGCCGCTCTCCGCTCGCCATCGGGTCAGCTCCCAGGGCGGCGGGCCAGCAGGTAGCGCCGCCGCTCGAGCAGCCGATTCACCTGCGCGTCCAGCGCGGCCAGGGCCGCCGCGGCGGTCTTCCCCCCCCGTACCGCGGCTTCGGTCTGGTCCATGAGCTTGGCCGTCACCTGCTCCCACTCGGGGATCATCGGCGTGGGTACCGCCCGGGTGAGCTGCACCCGAAAGGCGTGCACCTCGCGATCCGTGGTGAGCGGCGCGCTGTCCCAGGCCTCCCGCCGCGCCGGAAGGTCGCCGGTGAGGCGATAGAACCGGAGCTGCTGGTCCGGCCGGGACAGGAACGCGATCAGCCGGAGCGCCGCCTCCTTGTGCCGTGAGCTGCGGTAGAGCACCAGGCTCGAGCCGCCGGCGAGCGAGAGGCCCGAGGCCGGGCCGGTGGGGCCGGGGAGCGGGGCGGTGCCCCAGGCATCCTGGAGGTCGGGCGGAAGCCGGCGCCGGAACTCGCCCAGGTTCCAGGGACCGGTGATGTACATGGCAAAGGTGCCCCGGGCGAACTCCTGGTAGAGGTTCGCGATCTCGGTATTGCTCACCGGGGGCGCCAGCCCGTCGCGGTAGAGGGAGAGCAGGAAGTCGAACGCGCGCGCGAAGCTGGAGTCGCGAAACGCGCCGAAGCCTTCCCGGGTGACGAGGGGGGAACCCTGCTGGAGGCCCAGGATCACCGCCGGCGGCCACTCGTTGAGCGGCAGGAAGATGGCGTAGTGCCGCTCGCCGCCCAGGCGGCGGATCGCGGCCATCGCCTCGCGCCACTCGGCCCAGGTCTCCGGCATGGCATGGTAGCCCGCCCGGGCCAGGAGGTCCTTCCGGTAGAACAGCACCCGGGTGTCCACGTACCAGGGCACACCGTAGAGCCGGCCGTCCACCAGGTTGGTTGCGAGGATGCCGGGGAAGTAACTCGAGTCGGGCAGCGGGGGCAGCGGCTCCAGGGCGCCTAACGTCACCATCTCGGGAATCCAGGTATTGCCGAGCTGGGCGAGGTCGGGACTGGCGCGGCCCACATGCGCGGTGAGGAGCTTCTCGTGGGCGGCGGTCCAGGGGATCTGCTGGACCTTGACCCGGACGCCCGGGTTCTCGCGCTCGAAGTCGCGCACCAGCTCCTGCACCACCTCGCCCTCGCGGCCGAAGGCCCAGAACCGGACGACGCCCGGGTCGGCGGGGGCGCAGCCGAGCAGCCACAAGGCGAACCAGCCGGACCAGACGGCCCGCACGGAGGCGCCCCGCGCTCGGCCTGGGGTACGCCGGGCTCCGGGGCTGCGGGGCCCTCGACCCCAGGCGGTCGAGCCTGCCGCCGGAGCGCCGGGCCGCTCACCGGTCCGGCCGTCATCCGGGCCAGCCGTCCTGCCGCTCACGGCCCCAGCCATCCCCCGGTGAACCCGGCCCGCCTGAGTCCCCGGACCACGTAGGGGCTCTGCCGCATGTACTTCCAGATCAGGTCGTCCTTGTAGTTCGCGATCATGGCCACGATCGGACCCTGGTCAATGCCGAGATAGTCGGTATCGAACCAGCCCTGACCGGGGACGACCCGGCCGTGGGTGAGCGGCACCTGGAACTCGAAGGTGGGGTTGAACGCGTCGAGGAACCCGTAGGGCCCGAAGAGCCATTCGCCGTAGCGCTCCCGCATGTGGAGGAGGGCAGGGACCACGAGCTCCGGCGCGAAGGGGAGCGAGGCGGCCGCGGCGGTGGGGGCGATGGTGCCGTCGTCGCGCGGCGGCTCGGCGAACGACGCGCCGCGCGCGGCGTAGGTGAAGAAGCGGCGCGGGCTGCCGTTCACGGGGAGCGTCACGTCGGCGGGGCCGTCCGAGGCGGTGAGACCCCAGAGTGTCGCCCCGTACCCCTTCCACCGGCCCGGGTTCTGGATAGCGTAGGCCCGCTGGGCGCGCGTGGCGCGCCGGGAGTTCTCGAAGTAGTCCAGGCCCTGCCCGCGGGTGTAGGCGTCCTGGATGCCGCGGAAGTCGATCCAGACGTGCGAGTACTGGTGGCCGAAGAGAGGGGGAAAGCCGATGTGATCCTCCCCGTAGAAGCTGCCCCAGCGGTAGGTCGCGGTCCACTGGTTCCAGGCCGCCGCATCGAGCGGAGAGGTCGGCGAGCCCAGCCCGAGGATGTAGACGAGCATGGCCTCGTTGTACCCCTGCCAGTCGAGCGGCGACCAGCCGTCTTCCGGTCGCCAACCCATGGCGACGAGCGGCGGGTTGCGCTGCGCGGCCCACTGCCAGTCTACCCGGGCGTAGAGCGAGTCGGCATAGGCCCGGATACCCGCCTCGGTAGGGTCACTGCCCCCGAAGTACTCCCGGCAGAAGAGCGCCCCGGCGAGGAGGAGCGCGGTGTCTATGGTGGAGAGCTCGACGCCGGGGTAGCGGAGCCCCGTTCCCATGTCCAGGAAGTGGTAGAAGAATCCCCCATACCCGCTGGTCCCGGTCGGGGCCGGGCCCTGGGGCGCCCGCCAGAACCACTGGAGTGTGGTGAGGACCCGGTTCGCCGCCTCGGCCCGGGTGACCCAGCCCCGTTCGGCGCCGATGGGATAGGCGGTGAGGGCGAAGCCCACCGCGGCGATGCTCGAAAAGCTGGGGGTGGGCCAGCGGTCGGGCGTGAGCCCGGTGGCGGGGTCGCTCCGCTCCCAGAAGAAGGCGAAGGTGCGCTGTTCCAGCGTGTCGAGGAAGGCGCGGGCTCGCGGCGAGTTGGCGGGGTTCTCCGTAGGAGTCCGGCCCTCGGGGCCACAGGCGAGGAGCGTCATCGCGAGGGGAAGTAGGAACCGGAGCCGGGAGCGCGGCATGAGGTGGCGGCGGGGGAGGGCCCCGGGGCGCCGGACGGCGCCCCGGGGACTCTGGGGTCAGAAGTTGTACTCGAACCCGAGCTGGAAGCGCCGGGGGTCGCTGATCACGCAGCCTGCCTTGCCGAAGTTCGGATCGTTGGGGTTGAAGGTGTTGTAGCAACCGAGGTTCTGCCAGTTGAAGACGTTGAACACGTCCAGGGTGGCTCCCACCGTGGTTCCACGGAACGAGGGAAAGTCCTTCCGGAGCCGGAGGTCGAGATTCTTGAACGTGGGGGTGTCGAAGCCACCGGGCCGGAACCGCGGGCTGTTGACCGGGTCCTGCTCGTTGTCGAAGCGGTCGCCGACATCGAGCTTGACGCCGCTCCCCACCGTGAAGAGCCCGCTGAATTGGATCCCGTAGAGGAAGGCGAAGTCCGTCACCCAGTTCACCACCACCCGGTGTCGCTCGTCGTTCCGCACCTGGCGGGGATAGTCCACCGGGTTGGGGAAGCTGAAGTCGTCATTGAAGCCCTGGGTCTCCCGCTCCGCGTAGGTATAGGCCAGCCCCGCCCCCCAACCCCAGCGGCCGGATCCGGCTCGGCGATACGGCCGGTCCACCTTCACCTGGAGCGCGTCGTACCAGGTCTTCCCGGCGTTGGTGCCCTTGAGAATGGTGCCGAACCCCGGGATGCTGTTCACCACGAAGCAGTTCGGTACGGCGAACGAGCGCTCCGGGCAGGTGAAGTTCATGTTCGCGAAGTAGAACGTGAACACGTTGGAGCTGCGAACGCCGGTGTAGGCGGCCTCGATGGCCACGTCCTTGATCAGCCGCCGAAGGCCCACGCTGAACTGGCGCGACTTGGGCGGCCGCAAGTCGTTGGGCAAGAGCTTCACCTCGGGCGCTCCGGCTTGCGGATTGGCGATCCGGAGCGAATCGAGCGCCGCGCGGTTCCCGAAGTACCTGGGGTCCCAGTCCACCCGGCCGGACGTCGTGTCCCCCGGCTGCCGGAAGCGAATGACGACGTTGGGGTTGCGCTGGGCGAACTCTTCCTCGATGGCGATATCGAAGAGGGTCCGGTCGTGGAAGATCCCGAAGCCGCCGAAGAGCGTGGTCCGGCCCTCCTTGTCCAGTGCCAGGGAGAACCCCACCCGGGGCTGGAAGCCGCCGGTCCAGCGGGGTCGCTGGGTGCCGTCGGTAAAGTAGCGGTCCGGATCGATCGGGATGAAGAGGCGGCTCGCATACTTCGTGAGCGAGTCCACGATCGGCTGCGGCGTCACGTAATCGAAGTTCATCATCCGGGTCTCGTAATCCCACCGGAGGCCCAGGTTGAGCGTGAGGCGCGGGTGCGGCGTCCAGTCGTCCTGCAGGTAGGCCCCGATCTGCTGGTTGTCGGCCAGGAAGTTGGGGTTCCCGATCCGGAACTCCACCCGGTCGGGGATCTTGAAGCTGTCCACGCCCGCGGTGGGGGGGCCGAACTCCTCGTAGACGAACCGGGGGATGACGCCGTTTTGCTTCAGGATCCGATAGTGGAGGAAGTCCACGCTGACCCCGCCCTTGATCACGTGCTCGCCCCCCCAGCGGAGCCCGGAATAGGTGAGGTCGTTCCGGATCGCGAAGCGCTTCTGCGTGAAGTCCTGGATCGTGATGTCCGGCCCTAACTGGGCGCAGCAGAGCGACCCGCCGAAGAACCGGTTCGCCGGTTCCGGGCCGGGAACCGGGCTCGGATTGTCCCGGGCCCGCTGGAAGCTGAAGGTCGCCTCGTTGAGCCAGTCGCCCCGGAAATGGTTGAACTTGAGGATGGCTGTATTGACGTCGTTCCGGAAACGCACCCCCGACTCGAAGGGCCGCTTGAGATCCGCCAGCTCCCCGAAATCCCGGGTATCGGTCTCGTGGCGATTGTTGTAGCTCAGTTCCAGCGAGGAGCTGGGGCCCGCCGCGTAGCTCAGTTTGCCGAAGAACAGGGTGGAGCGGAACGGCGAGAGGAACAGCCCGTTCCGCGATGCGAAGTCGATCGTGTCGAGCGCGGGAAAGCGGTTCGCGATCGAGGTGTCGATGAACACCCGCCGGTCCCGATCCTGGTAGTTGCCCTCGTACGAGGCGAAGATGTGGAGCTTGTCCTTGATGATCGGCCCGCCGGCCGACAAGCCGACGAGGTAGCGCTGGTAGTCGGGCTCCCGGAAATTGGGATCGGTCTTCTTCCGGGCCCGCGCGAAGGTGTCCAGCGCGACCAGGCCCTGGTCCTGGTAGCTCAGGAACGCCTGCCCGCTCCACCGATTGCCGCCTGACTTGGTGGTCGCGGTGAGAATGGCGCTCGACGCCTTCTGGTACTCCGCCTTGTAGTTCTGGGTGAGGATCCGGAACTCCTGGACCGCGTTCCGCGGGAACGGGTTGCCGCGGCTTCGATCCTGCCCCACGGCGCCGCCGTGAATCAGGTCGTTCTTGTAGCTGGCGCCGTCAATGAAGAGGTTGGTCTGGTCCGGAAGCTGGGCGCCCGCGGCGAACGTGCGAGCAGTACCGTCGAGCCGGTCGTTGGTGAACGTGGTTCCCGGCGCGAGCACCGCGAGATCGAGGAAGTTCCGGCTCGAGGTGGGCAGGTTGTTGATCTGCTCCGCGGTGACGTTGGTGGCGACCTCGGAGGTCCGCATCTCCACGGGGGGGCGTGCCCCAGCCACGACTAGCTCCTGGAGCTCCACGGCCGAGACCTCGAGCGCGAAGTCTTCGGTCTGCGTGGCGCCGATCAGGACCCGTACCTTGCGCGCCTGCGGCGCGTGGCCGATGAAGCGCACGGTCACGTCGTACAACGCCGGCACCAGACCCGGCAAGGTGTAGGTGCCGTCGGCCCGGGTCGTGGTGGCGCGCCGGATTCCGGTTTCCGGGTTCCGCGCCTCCACCTCGGCGCCGGCGATGGCGGCACCCTCGGGGTTGGTTACGGTTCCGCGGATCGTCCCCGTCGTGGTCTGCGCGGCGGCGCCGGCGGCCGCAAGGCCGAGCAGGCCCAGGGCCGCAAGCAGCCCGCTCAGCCGTCGAACCAAAATCTGGGTGAACATGCCTCTTCCTCCGGGGGTGGTGGGCACGGGGACGGGGGGGGCGCGGCCCGGCGGACGGTGCCGGGACCGCGCTCACCCCGCCCGCGCACCGCAGGAGCGCCGCACGACGAGCGTGGTGGGAAGCGTCTCGCGGCGAAGTTCGCGGCCCGGCGGCGCCTGGAGCGCCTCCAGCAACCGGGCCGCGGCGCGCTCGCCGAGCGCGCTGATGTCCACGTGCACCGAGGTGAGCGCGGGGTCCATGTACCGCGCCATCGGAATGTCGTCGAAACCGGCGATCGCGACATCGTCCGGGACCCGAAGGCCCGCCGCTCGAAAGGCGGAAAGCGCCCCGATCGCCATGCAGTCGTTGGCCGCGAAGACTGCCGTGGGCCGGACCGCCCGCTCGAGCAGAGCCCTGGCGGCCTCGTAACCCGCCGCCTCGCTGAAGTCGCCGGGGACCTCCAGATCGGGGTCGCTCTCGAGGCCGAGGTCCCGGACCGCCGCCCGATAGCCCCGCAGGCGCTCGGCGGCATCGAAGTTGTGCGCGGCTCCCCGGATCAGCGCGATGCGCCGGTGGCCGAGCGAGGCCAGATGGCGCACCATCGCGTACGCCCCGTCGTAGTTCGCGATCCCGATCGTGTCGTGCGCGAGATCGGTGGGCGGGCAATTGAGGAGGATCACCGGCACCCGGGCCAGCAGAGGCCCGCCCAACAACTGCGCGTCGAGCTCAGGCCACATGATGATGAGCCCGTCCACCCGGCCCCGCATGGCCCGGAGCGCGGGCCCGAGTTCGGGTCGCTCGCCCGCGAGCAGCACGTGGTACCCCTCGCGCTGGGCCCGCTGGTCAATGCCGCGGATCACTTCGGAGTAGAACTCGCCGTAGAGGTCCGGGAGCAGGACGCCGATCGTGTGGGTCCGGCTCGTGATCAGACTCCGGGCCGCACCGTGCGGGCTGTAGTCGAGTTCGCGGGCGATCTCGCGAACCCGCATCCGGGTGGCCTCCCGGACATGGCCGTTGCCGTTCAGGACCCGCGAAACCGTGGCGACCGAAACACCCGCCTGACGGGCGACATCCTTGATCGTGGCCATCGGAAAAACCCGGTCGGACCTTTCGCCGGCGGTGGCGAGAAGCCAGGGCTGGTGTGCAGCGTTCCGCTTTGGAACGCAGCGATCCGACTTTCGTGTGGGAAGTGTCGTGTAATCGTTTACACAAACTGACGGTTTTGTCAAGGACGGAGGCACTGGCGAGACAGTGGATAGACCAGATGGCCTGCCGCGCGGCCGGCGGCCCGACGCGAACTGAGACGAAGGACCCCGCAGGTGCTCGTCCCGTTTTCCTGGCCATGCACCCATTCCGCGGCGGGGCAGTTCCCGCGGGTCGGCAACCTCACCGCTCCCCTACCCGCCACCCGGGACCCGGGCTACTATTCCGCGCTTGCTGCACGGCCGAGCGGCTCACTGGAGCGCTCGACGCGTTGGGTTTACGGGACGTGGCGCAGCCCGGTAGCGCACCTGAATGGGGTTCAGGGGGTCGCGGGTTCAAATCCCGCCGTCCCGACTGGTCAAAGGATCAGCCCTGCAACAGGGTCCGTTGTGGGGCTGTTGCTTTGTCAGGTGGCGTGCCTTGGGCTTCACGGCGCCTTCACGAGAGAAGCCTCCCAACACGCTTGGTCCCCAATCCCTGTTCCTCGGGTAGCGGGGCGTCTGCCCGCCTCGGCTGGGTCAGAACCGAACCCGTCCGGGCTCACTGCCCTCGATCCACGGAAGGCCTGACCGGCACGCTCGCTCGCACGATGGAATACCGCTGAAGCACGGAGTCCCGCTCCGGCCTGAGTCCGGGCTCCGGGTCGAACCGAAGCGCGAGGTAGTGGCGCCAGGCCCGGAGAGCGCCGCCCGTATCGCCTACCGCCAATGCCCAACCCCCTTCGTCGCGCTTGGCCGGGGCGAGCAGCCGGACGCTGAGTGGGCTCCGGCGCCGGAGGGCGCGGAGCGCCCGCGCCGGGTCACCCAGGCGAGCCCATTCTCTCGCGGTGACGTCGTGTATCGCCAGGCACCAGCATCCCACCCCCCGAGTAGCGAGCGAATCCAGGCGCTCCAGCGCGATCCGGCGCCCGGGGCCGGAATCGGGTTGCAGCCGAACAGCGAGGAAAGCCGCACATTGAGCCGCCGCCAGCCTGAGCCAGGGTGGCCACGCCGCTCGTCGGCTGGACGTGAGCCGGCGCAGGGTGCGGGGGGCGATCGTGTGGTCCCCCGCGTCCAGCCGCGCCTGCTCCGCGGCACACAGGGCGTCGAGCAACCGACCGTCCGGCGCCGCGGGCACGTCGGTGGACTTCCGCCCAAAGTCGCGCAGCCATGCCAGCGCGACCCGGGCGCTGTCCGACGCGTCCTGCCAGTAGAGTGCGCCGAGACCACGCAGCGCAAGGCGCGTCTCCTCCGACCATTCCCGCATCAGGTCGGACGCCATACGCGCGGCGATCGCAGGGCGCCCCTCGTTCAAGGCGAGTTCGTAGGTCCCCCAGGCCGCATCCACCCGCTGCCGCTCGTCACGCGCCGAATGGAGCAGCGCGAGCTGCGCCGAGTCGGCCGACTCGAGGTCAAAGCCGGCTACGAGCGCCCGCCGCCTCACCCCCCACAGCTCGAGGGGCCGCAGTTCGGGGAGTCGGGCTCGCAGGCGGTCCAAGCGGGGCCGGTCTCGCCTCGTGAATGCCCAGGTCATCTCCCGGGCCAGGCCCGCCCGGTGGGTCCCGGGATCCGCCTGGGCCCAGACCCTCTGCAAGGTGAGGGTGTCACCGGCAATTGCCGCGAGCTCCTCGAGCCGCCCGGAGGCGAGCCAGAGCGTGGAGTCGAGCGAGAACGCCCGAGCGTACGCCTGCCGGGCCTCGGCCAGCGGATTGGCCACACCAGCGACCGCCCCCATGCTCTCGTAGGCGCTCCCCAGCTCCTCCCAGACGACCGGGTCTGAGAGGTTCGCGCCGGCCAGGTTCTGCAGGGAGGCGACGAATGCCCGCGGCACAGGCGTGAGGTAGTGCGCCCAGAGAATCTCGAGGAGCCGGCGCCGCAGCGGCCGCAGCGATGCCCTGTCAGCCCAGGCCAAGCGCACCGCCCTGGGTTCATCGAGCCCGTCGGTTCGCTGGCTCAGCCGAAAGAGCATCAGGGCGGCGGTCGCGAACGTGGAGTCGAGCTCCAAGGCACGCCGCCAGGCTCGCAGCGTGGATTCGGGGTCGTCCCGCACCAGGGCCTGGCGTCCGTTCAGGAACGCGATCATGGCGGATGGTCGCGTCCCCCGCCCCATCTCTGCCTCCAGGTCGGCGTCACCGGCGGTGAGGAGGCGAGCCACCAGCTCATCAGCCGTCTCGGCGTTGGCGCGGCCTTCCAGCAGAATGATCACCGGGGCCTGCGCCGGCCTCACGAGGGAGCCCTCGATGGTTTCCCTCCCGGCTTCCGCGGTCACACTCCCGTGGAGCACGGTCGCCGAGCTACCGGCGGCTGAAGCAAGGGCCGCCGGTTCGGCCGAATAACCGGCGGCCCGAACCGTACCGAGCACCAGCTCGGTGAACGCGCGGGCCAGTCCCGGGTCCACTCCCGAGCCAGCTGTGAACGGCTCGATCATCACGGTCGCGCCGGCCACGTGGTTCTCGTCTCGCGGGGGAGAGCGGACGGGCGACCGTAGCGCGCTATAGACGGCGGCCCCCGCGACCACCGTCAGCATCACCACAGCCCACGGCCAGGGCCGGCTCGGTTCCCGCCGTGCCGCGTCGCCCTCGACTCGCGGTTCGGCCGGGTGGAACGTCTCCGGCCTCGACGACTCCGGATCCGGGGGCGTGGCCAGGGCCGCGCGGACCGGGCCGAGGAGACGCTCGGCACTGGACGGGTCCATCTCCCGGCTCAACATCGCCTGCCACAGATCCAGGCGGCGTTCGGCCGCCACCCGCTCGCCACGCCGAGACAGGCAGCGTGCGATCCCGGCCTGTGCCGCCGGTGAGAATTCGTCGCGTGCGGCCACCTGGCGCCAGGCCGACTCTGCTTCGGTGAGCCGCCCCTCTGCCTCCAGCGCAAGCGCGCTGCGCGTCAACACAGCGCGCACCCGGACGCCGATCTCGTCCCTGGTGGCCTCCAGCCACCGCTGGAAACCGGGCACGCCCTGGGTCCGGAAGCCGTCCAGAAACTCCCCTCGGACCAAGGCGCCGGCCGCGACCGGGTCGGTTCCAGCGAGCGATTCGAACTCCCAGAGGTCCACCGACACGGCATCGGGAGACAGCCTCAACGGATCCGGGCCAACAATCAGATCGCGGCCCAGGCATCGGCGAAGGACGTGGAGGGTCTGGTCGAGATCGTGGCGCCCCGACTCGGGCTGCGCATCAGGCCACAGGAGCTCCGCCAGGCGCTCTCGCGCCATGCCCCGTTCAGCCGAGACTGCAAGGATCGCGAGCAGCACCGCTCGCCCGCGAGGGACGTGAAGCGGGTCGCCCTCAGGCGAGAGCACTCGGCACGGGCCAAGCGTTTCCAGGCGAAACCGGCCGGCAGGCGGTGAGCGGATGGTGAGGCTCGAGTGAGGGCTCCCCACCAAATCTGTATTCAGCGTGCCCGGCAGCAACCCCGGGTCCCAGGCCGTAAGTCCGGTTCTAAGTGGTGAGTCCGATTTCCCTGCATTGAAAGGAGCGAACCGATGAGAGCCCATCTCTCCTACCGGCCCGGGCTGGGCCAACCGACCCTGGTAGCCATCGTGGTGCTGCTCGCTGCCGCGACCATGGCCTGGCGTCATCCCGCCGCACCCGCGGCCGCCGAGGCAAACGCGGACAGGCTGGCCGCCACGATCTTCTCGTACGAGGGCCAGGAGTTTGTTCGCCTCCGCACTACGCTGGTGACCGAGGCTGGCAAGCCCGCCGTGAACACGAAGCTCGAGCACGGCAGCCCGGCGTATGAAGCCTTGCGTGTCGGGCACTCCTACAGCGGTGACGTTACTGTCTTCGGCAAGCGCTATCGGGGGTATTACGCCCCGTTGACGGCGAGCGACGGCAGTCTCACGGGAGCGCTATTCGTCGGCGTTCCCCGGTAGGTGTGCTCAGGGGTGACGACACTCGGCCCCTCCCTCCCGGCTCCGTTCCGCGTCACCCGGGATTCACGACGGCGTCATTGGCCCACCGGGGCCACGGCCATGTAAGCGCCCGGGCCGGGCTTCGCAGCCGCGCGAGACCGGGGGGGGGCGAGCCGACTGGCGGCCTGGAGGCCCCCCTTGGCGCTCGGGTTGGTGATGGACAGTCGCGCGGGGGAGGCCGCCATTCGACCGCCCGGCCGCCGCTCTGGCCACCGGCCGGTGCGGTCTCCGGGCCCGCCGGGCCGCCGGTGCCCTC
>DATLYZ010000049.1:0-26753 GCA_035574255.1 Gemmatimonadales bacterium
GGGGGGGGGGGGGGGGGGGGGGGACGCGGACCCTGGCCGCGGCCCGGCCTTGCTGGGTGGCCGCAGCCGAACTGCGCGGATCGAGGCGGCGATTCGTTTCGGTCTCGTTCGTCCAGCACCCCCCCCTGGCCACACCTGCCAACCCCGGCCCACCACCAGCCCCCTCCGCGGCCCTCCGCGGCCTCCGCGGCCCCTGCCGGCAGCGGGCCAGCCAAAGACCGCAGAACTCCGCGGATCGACGCGGCGATTCGTTTCGGTCTCGTTCGTCCAGCACCCTCGCTGGCCACACCCGCCAACCCCGGCCCACCACCAGTCCCCTCCGCGGCCGTCCGCGGCCTCCGCGGCCCCTGCTGGCAGCGGGCCAGGCAAAGGCCGCAGAACTGCGCGGATGACCCTGGACAATTCTCCGGTGCCGTGGCCGGCACCTGACGCCCCCTCCGCGAGGCCCTGGCGGTTCTCCGTTCCCAGGTGGCGAAGGCGGCGCATTCAGCTCTCTCCCTCCGCGGCGCTCGGCGGCGCCGGCGGCGAGCGAAGTATCGGGGACCTGCCTGCCTTGCGGGCGTTCTCGTACACCAGCCGCTTGAACTGGGCCCGGGGAGCGAAATTGAGGAGGAGGGCCACCTCGAGGTCCGTGGCCCGGAGGTGATTCAGGACCTGGGCCTCGTGCGCCGGCTCGAGGCAACGGCACGCCTTCAACTCGACCAGTACCAGACTTCCGACGACCATGTCCGCCCGGAAGTCTCCCACCCGAACTCCGCGGAACCAGACCGAGATCGGAACCTGGCGTGCCACGGGCAATCCGCGGCCTCGCAACGCGAGTACCATCGCGTTCTCGTAGACCGATTCCAGGAACCCGGCGCCCAGCTCGCTGTGGACCTCGTAGAAAGCGCCCAGGATTCCTTCGGTCAGGTGAGCCTGGAGCAGGCCCGGACCACTGCGGCACGGCATCGGGCAGCCCTTCGCAAGGCGACGCCACCCAAACTCGGAACCTGTACTGGACCACTGGTAGCCGGAAAAACGCGGCGTAGACTCAGGGCTCCGCGGTACAGTCGCGCCCCAGACCGGGCACGCGCTCCACCACCACTCGCTGCCAGATCGCGGTCCGGAACGCCCGCGGCACCCCGGGGCCCGCCGGCACCGCCGCCGCGGCTCGAACGGCCCGCTCCCACCGCACGAGGCCCCGCTCCGGGTCCCACTGAAGGACGCCCTCTTCTGTTTCCGTTCGCCGAGCCTCGACCGGGACGGAGTCGGCGAGCACCCCGGTGGCCGCGGTCTCCAGCCGGCGCTCCAGCCGGTACCGTGCCGTCCGGCGCCCCTCGGAGATCCCGTCACCCAGCCGGGTGATCCGCCAGCCGGGCTCCGCCTGGGTTGTCTCGCCCTCGGCGAGAGGCCGCTCCGGGAGCGGCGGGAAGAAATCCGCCAGCGCCCCAGCGACGTCCGACACCGCGGCGACCTCGTCAGGCACGAACGGGGATTCCTCCGGGCGATACTCCCCGCGCGCCGTCAGCGTCCCGCGGAACCTGCCGCCGATCACGCCGTCCGTCTCCGGGGCGGTCCGCCCCCCGTTCCCTTCGCGCCAGACCGCGAGGGAATCGAACCACGCCTCGAGCCGGATCAGCGAGTCCTGCGCCGCCGCGCGAACGATCAGGATCCCCTCCCGCCCCGCCCGCTCGCGCGAGCGGTTCGGGCCGCTCTCCAGCTCGATCTCGGACGCGATGTGCTGGCGATAGACCGCACAATCGAGGAGGAGCGGATGGTACCGCGGCGCCGCGGCCTGCGCGGCGAGTCCGCCCCCCGTGAGGCCCGCCGCCAGCGCTCCCCAGACCGCCGCTCCCACCCGACGCCGAGGCGGCGTTGCCCTTCTCGGCTGCCGGCGGCACCTTTCGGCCCCATGCGCCTCTCCACCGCCTGCGGCCCGCTGGCCGCCCCGATCGTGCCCTTCGCCGGAGCGCTGCTCCTGCTCCTCACCACTCCCAGGCCGGCGCCGGGCCAGGCCCCGGCCCCCCCGCCGGCCACGCTCATTCACGCCGGCCGCCTCATTGACGGTCTCTCGGACCAGGTCGGACGTGACGTCGGGATTCTGATCGAAGGCGAGGTGATCCGGCGGGTAGGCCCCTGGGACGAGGTCTCGCGCGCGGCCCCCCCCGCGGCCCGGATCGACCTCTCCGCCATGACGGTCCTCCCCGGCCTGATCGACAACCACGTCCATCTCCTGCTCCAAGGCGACATCACCGCCGCGGACTACGACGAACAGCTCCTCAAGGAATCCATCCCCTACCGGACGATCCGCGCGACCCTCGCCGCGAGGACGGCGCTCCTGAACGGGTTCACCACCCTCCGCGACCTCGGGACCGAGGGCGCGATGTACGCCGATGCCGACCTGAAAGCGGCGATCAACCGCGGCATCATCCCCGGCCCCAGGCTCTTCATCTCGACGCGGGCCCTCGCCCCGACCGGGATGTACCCCCTCTCCGGCTACGCCTGGGAACTTGAAGTGCCGGAAGGGGTGCAGGTCGCCGACGGGCCCGACAACCTCCGCCGCGCGGTTCGCGAGCAGGCGAAGTACGGTGCCGACTGGATCAAGTTCTACGCTGACCGGCGCTATTACCTCGGCACCGACGGGAGGCTCAGGAGCTGGGTGAACTATACCGACGCCGAGATGCAGGCCATCGTGGACGAGGCCCACCGGCTGGGCCGGAAGGTGGCGGCTCACGCAATCGGCTGGGACGGGATTGACGCCGCACTCCGGGCCGGGGTCAACACCATCGAGCACGGAGATGGCATGACGCCCGATCTCGTGGCCCGCGCGATCCGCCAGGGCGTGTACTGGTGCCCCACGATCTCCGTCCTCGTCTACGTGGCCCAGGGCAGGGGCGGCCTCTGGCCCGCGATGGTCGAGATCCAGCGCCGGAATTTCGCGGAGGCCCTGAGGCGCGGTATCCGGCCGCTCGTCTCCTACGGTACCGATGCCGGCGGCTATGCCTGGACCGAAAACCAGGCCCGGGAGATGACCTACCTGGTTCGCTACGGGATGACCCCGATGCAGGCGATCCAGTCCGCCACCAGTGTCGCCGCCCGGCTTCTGGGCCGGGAGGACAGTCTGGGCGCTGTCCTGCCCGGGCGCTACGCCGATCTCATCGCCGTGAGCGGCGATCCACTCGCCGACATCGGTGAGCTGGAGCGGGTACGGTTCGTCATGCGGGGAGGAGTGGTCTACAAGGGATCGGAGCCGGGCGGACCGGGCACCGGCGAGCGCTGAGATCGCGCCTACTCCGCCGCCATGAAGGGGTAGCGGTAGTCCCGGGGAGGATTCAGGTTTTCCTTGATGCTCCGGGGCGAGACCCAGCGGAGCAGATTGAGGATCGAGCCCGCCTTGTCGTTGGTCCCGCTCGCCCGCGCGCCGCCGAACGGCTGCTGCCCCACCACCGCGCCGGTCGGCTTGTCGTTGAGGTAGAAGTTGCCCGCCGCATGCCGCAGGGCCCGCTCCGCCTCCGCGAGCGCCCGCCGATCCTGTGCGAAGACGGCCCCCGTGAGCGCGTAGGGACTGGTCTCGTCCACCAGCCGCAGGGTCTCCGCCCACTGCCCGTCCGGGTAGACGTACAGCGAGAGCACCGGCCCGAAGATCTCCTCGCACATGGTGCGGTACTTGGGGTCCTGCACCTCGAGCAGCGTCGGCTCGACGAAGTATCCCACCTCGTCGTGGCAGCCCCCCCCTGCCAGCACCGTGACACCGGGATCCGTCCGGGCCCGCTCGATGTACCCCTTGATCTTCTCGAAGGCCCGCCGGTCAATGACCGCGCTCATGAAGTTCCGGAAATCGCGCACGTCGCCCTGCTTGAGGTCGGCGATCATGGCGAGGAGCCGCTCCTTGAGTCCCGGCCAGAGACTCGCCGGCACGTAGGCCCGGGAGGCGGCACTGCATTTCTGCCCCTGGTACTCGTACGCCCCGCGCACCAGCGCCACGGCGAGCGCGTCGAGGTCGGCGCTCGGGTGGGCCAGGACGAAGTCCTTGCCCCCGGTCTCCCCCACGAGCCGCGGATACCCGCGGTAGTTCGGCAACTGCTCGGCCACCGCCCGCCAGAGCGACTGGAACACCGCAGTGGAGCCCGTGAAATGGATGCCGGCCAGGTCCGGCTGGCCGAGCACCAGGTCGCTCACCTCGCGGGGATCCCCCGGGACGAAGTTGATCACCCCCGGCGGCAGGCCGGCCGCCTCGAGCAGCCGCATGAAGGCGTAGTTGCTGAGAAGCGCCGACGCCGCCGGCTTCCAGATCACCACGTTCCCCATCAGGGCCGGCGCGGTCGGGAGATTGCCGCCGATCGCCGTGAAGTTGAACGGCGTGACGGCGTAGACGAACCCTTCGAGCGGGCGATGGTCCATCCGGTTCCAGGTGAGCGGCGCCGACTCGGGCTGCTCCCGATAGACCCGTTCGGCGAAATGCACATTGAACCGGAGGAAGTCTATGAGCTCGCAGGCACTGTCAATCTCCGCCTGAAAGACCGTCTTGCTCTGGCCCAGCATCGTGGCCGCGTTGAGCCGGGCCCGCCAGGGGCCCGCGAGCAGTTCGGCGGCCCGAAGGAACACCGCGGCCCGGTCCTCGAATCGCATCGCCGACCACGCCCCCCATGCCTCCCGCGCCGCCCGGACCGCCACCTCGACCACGCCGCGATCGGCCTGGTGGGCCCGAGCCAGCACCCGCCGATGCTCGTGAGGACTCACCACCTCCACGATCTTCCCGGTCCGGATTTCCCGGCCGCCTGCGATGATCGGGATTTCGATCGTCTCGCCGGCCTGCCGCTCCAGCTCCGCCTTGAGCGCGGCCCGCTCCGGCGAGCAGGGCGCGTACGCCAAGACCGGTTCGTTGAGGGGACGGGGTGCGAGGGCGAAGCCGCCCATGGCTTCGGTGCTCCGTGCAGTGGGGGCGGGACGTTAGTCGGGAAAGTCTGGCGGGGCAAGGGAAGCGACGGGGACCCGATGCGCGCGGGATCGGCAGGGCGCCGGGCGGCGTGGCGGCGCCGGAACCCAGCCGCGGCGCCCGCCGCCCGAGGCCTCCGGCCCGAAAACCACTCAGGACGGGGCCTTGCCCTCCTTCTCTACCAGACCCGGCCAGTTCCGGTCGGCCTTCGCCAGGTTCCCGCGTGGATCCTCGTTGAAGCGCCGCTGCACCGCGCGGCTGTAGTTGAAGATGAGGCGACCGTCCACGACCTGCCCGGTTGCCACCTCGACACTCGCGGTATAACCCCGGGACACCGCCCACGCGCAGAAACCGCCGAACTGCGGCTCGTACTTCGCCGGATCCTGCCGAAACGCTTCGCGATGAGCCTCGCTCGCGAAATGGTAGATGCCGCCGCCATGGTGGAGCTGGAACTCAGGCGTCCCCTTTACCGGCTTCCCTTCGGTGAAGAAGGCCACCGGGTCGTAGCCCTGGATGGCCAGGCCCTGCCGGTCGGTGTTGATCAGCACGTTCTCGGACTGGGCCTCCGCGGCCCCGGTCGCCAGCGCCAGGGCCGCAGCCCCGGCCAGTCCGGTCAGGAACCACACCCCTCGCATCGGGATCCTCCCTGGCGAAAGAGACTCACCGCCGGGACCCTGGCGCCACCGGCTGGTGCCGAAGCTAACGGCCGAGTGGGCTGCCGGGTTCCGGAGCGGGTACCGGATGGATCGCGCCGGGATCGAAGCTCGCGAGGACCTCGGCGCCGCGAGCCAGCGCGAGGCGTTCCACGTTGCGGCGGGCGGCGAGAGCGACCAGCGGAAAGCCTGCGTCCAGCTCCACCCGATAGGGCACCCCGGCGGGCACGACCCGCTCCACGCGAGCCGGAATCCGGACGCTCCCGGGCTCCGCCGCACCCTCCGGCGGGGCCAGATGCACATCCTCGGCTCGGAGGCAAAGCCACAGGTGGGCGGGCGGGTTGGCCGGGAGGCGGAGCGGGATCGCCTGTCCTCCCAGCTCCACCCGCGGCCGCCCGTCGCAGTGGACGACCCGAGCCGGGATCAGGTTTTCCACGCCGAGGAACCGGGCCACCGCGGCATCGGCGGGGCGGGCGAAGACCTGGGCGGTGCGGTCCCGTTGCCTCACCCGGCCTCCCAGCATGACCACCGCCTCCTCGGCCAGGAGCATCGCCTCCTGGCGGTCGTGGGTCACGCAGATCGTGGTGATGCCGGCCTCGCGCAAGATGGGCTCCAGCTCCAGGGCGAGCGCTTCGCGGCCGTCCCGGTCGAGCGCGGCGAAGGGCTCGTCGAGAAAGAGTATCTCGGGGTCGAGCACCAGGGCGCGGGCCAGACTCGCCCGCTGCGCCTCGCCGCCCGAGAGCGTCCGGGCCGGCCGGCGCGCCAGTGGGCCGAGCCCCAGCCGCTCCAGCCAGCGCTCGACCCGCGGCCGCACCACTCGGTCGCCCAGCCCGCGGAGTCTGAGCCCCAGGGCCACGTTGTCGTACAGCGAACGGTCCAGCAAGAGCGGGGCCTGAAACACCGTGGCCATCCGTCGCCGGAGCCGGAGCCGGCGGCCCTCATCGCGACCCACGCGCTCGCCCAGCAGCGTGAGGAGGCCCTTCGTGGGGCGTTCCAGCAGCGCCAGCACCCTGAGCAGGGTGGACTTCCCGGCGCCGTTGGGCCCGAGCAGCGCCAGGGTGTGCCCCAGCTCCACCGCGAAGTGTTCGAGCGCCACCACGGTCCGCTCCCCGTAGCGGACCTCCAGCCCCTCCGCCTCGATCACCCGGCTCATGCGTCCCCCCCCCGTTGCTGGAGCACCGTGAGCGCCATGGTGATGGTGAAGGTGAGGGCGAGGAGGAGCACACTGAGCGCGATCGCGAGGTCGAAGTTTCCCTTCCCGGTCTCGAGGACCGTGGCCGTGGTGAGGGTCCGGGTGTAGTGCAGGATATTGCCGCCAACCATCATCGAGGCGCCGACTTCGGAGATCACGGCTCCGAACCCCGCCATCACGGCGGCGAGCACGGAACGCCTGGCCTCCCGCAGCAGCAACCGCACCACCTGCCATCGGGACGCTCCGAGGCCGAGCAGCTGCAGGCGCAACCGGGGGTCGAGCTGCTGGAGGGCGGCGGCCGTGAGGCCGGCCACCACGGGCAGCGCGATGATGAACTGCGCCAGCACGATCGCCGCGGGCGTGTAGATCAGCTCCAGGAAGCCGAGCGGCCCGCTCCGCCAGAGCGCGATGCTCACCAGCAGTCCCACGGCCACCGGCGGGAGCCCCATGCCCGTGTTGACCGCGGCCATGAGCAGCCGGCGGCCCGGGAAGCGGACCAGCCCGAGCCCGAGGCCGAGGGGGACGCCGGCCAGCAAGGCGAGGAGGGTGGCGAGCCCGGAAACCCGGAGCGAGAGCCACATGATCTCCATGACCTGCGGGTCGCCCCGGACGATCAGCGCGAAGGCGTGGCGCAGCCCCTCGGCGATCAGGTCCACCGGCCGCTCCTCACTCCGGCTCGGGCTCGCCGGCGCGGGGTCTGAAGAGGGGTTGGCCGAACCGCTCGGTCCCGAACGACGCGATACGCTCCTGCACCTCGGGGGAGACCAGGTATTCGGCGAAGGCTCGCCCGCCCTCCGCGTGGACCCGCGGGTGGCGGTCGGGGTTCACCTCCATGACGTGATAGACGTTGAGCAACGCCGGTGCATCCTGGAAGAGGACCGCCAGGCGGAGGCCCGCCCGCAAGGCGAGAAAGGTCCCCCGATCGGTGAGCGTGTAGCCGCCCTTCTCCGAGGCGATGCGGAGCGTGGCCCCCATGCCCTGCCCGGCCTGGAGGTACCACGTTCCCGCCGGCGTCACCCCGGCTTCCCGCCACAGCCTGAGCTCGAGGAGGTGAGTTCCGGAGCTGTCGCCCCGCGAGACGAAGATGGCCCGGCCCTCGCCCAGGCGCCGCATCGCGTCGCCCAGGGTCCCCGCCTGCCGCAGCGCGATCGGATCGTCAGGCGGCCCCACGAGGACAAAGTCATTGGACATGACGAGACGGCGGTTCCGGAAGGCCCCTTCGGCGAGGTAGCGCTTTTCCAGTTCGGGCGCGTGGACCAGGACCACGTCGGCCTCTCCCCGCGCGCCCAGGGCCAGCGCCTGCCCCGTTCCCACGGCGATCACCTTGACGCGGCACCCGCACTGCCGCTCGAAGCCGGGCACCAGCGCATCGAGCAAGCCGGTGTCCTGGGTGGAAGTCGTGGTGGCCAGGATGACGTCCCGCGCGGCCTGGGCCCGGAGCGGCCCCGGCGCCGCGGGCCAGCCGGTCCCGGCGAGGAGGAGCCCCAGCCACCACGACACCCGACGCCAGTCTGGAACCCGGTTCGCTGACCTGGACCACCACATGTCAGAACCTCGCCTGGAGTTGGGTGAGCACCACCCCGACCCGCCGCCCCGGATCCCCCACCTTGCGGGAGACATATTCGACGGTGAGGCGCACCGCCGTGCCGGCCGCCCAGAGGTGGAGCCCCGCCGTCCAGGCGCGGTTCTTCTGCTGGGCGCTCACGGCGGGCCGCTCGAACCACTCGTACTTGGCGAAGAGTTGGGACGCCCGGGCCGGCTTCACGGCGCCGAGCAGGAACCACCCCCTGTCGTGCTCCCCGCCCAGGCTATCCCGGGCCTGCGCGGCATACTCCGCCCGGACCGTCAGGCGTCGGCCCTCGTAACTGAGGTCGGCCCCATAGCGGGTGCTGTCCCCGAAGTAACGGGCGGCGTGGGCCCCGAGGCCGATCGACGGGATCGGGCGCACGGTGGCGCGGACCACGCCGAGCACCGTGGAGTCGCGATTGGCGGTGACGTTTTGCCCCTCGCCGTTGAAGATACCCATCGCGAGCGTGCCGCTCCGGCCGAACGCGTGGTCGGCCATGAGCCCGATGTCCCGCCGCGGTGCCAGGGAGTCCGCAACCGTGGACCGGTCGGCCGACTCGACATCCGGCAACGAGGTGAGGAACTCCCGACTGAAGGGCGTCTTGAACTGGCCGGCCTGGATCCCCAGCCCGGCACGCTCCCAGCGGATGAAGGCGTCTTGCAGCGACACACTGGGCCGGCCGGTCCCGGCGTTGCCGGTCCGGAACTCGCCCTGGATGCGCCAGGTGAACCCGGAACCGACGGCGCCGGAGGCGGTCAGGCGGGCTCGATTGAGGGTGGCCGTGTATCCCGCATGTCGCTGCCAGGTCTGGCGGGCCTGGAGATAGCCGGACAGCCTGACCCCGGGGGCCGGGGTACCGCCCGCGTGTTGCCCGAAAAGGCGGGAACCGAAGACCAGCGTCCAGCCGAAGGCGAGCGCAACAGCCCGGGACCGGCTCATGGCGGCTCCATGCGAAGGCGGCGAGTCGCTTCCGGCCGATCCGGAAGCCGCCCAAATCTACCGGCTCGCGCGCCGATAGGCAAGATGGTGCATATCGCCTCCGCTCGCCGGTGTTCACCAGCCCGGATCCGGCGTGCCGTCCTGGGCCTTCACCGCGACCGAAGTGCGCGAGCGAACGCCCGGTGACTCAGGCGGTGCATCTCCTCGCGGTACCGCGCGAACACCGCGAGAAGCCACCGGACCTCCGGGGCGAGCCGGGCCCCGCCGTGGCGGGAGCCGCCCCGGGTGGTGAGGAGCACCGGCCGGCCCAGGGCCTTCTCCATCCGGCGGACGCGGTTGAGACAGGTGCGGTAGCTCCAGCCCACGGCCTTGCCGGCCTCGCGGATGGTGCCGGTCTCGTGGACCGCCTGGAGGAATCGGAGATAGTTGGGCCCCATCAGGAAGGAGCTTCCGAGATCGAGCCAGACCTTGTGGCGCGGGGTGAGGCGTGCAGCGAAGGAGGGTGGCATGGCCGCCGGAGCAGGAGTCGAGGTGGTCAAATCATCGCTCGTCAGCCTTCCGGGAGAAAGGGCTTCAGCATCCCCTCGAGCTGCTCGGGATCGACCGGCTTGAGCACGAACCCCTGGGCGCCCTTGGCCAGCGCCGTCTCGGCGAGTCCTTCGGTATGGTCCGCCGTGATCATGAGGACCGGGATCCCACGCGTTCCCCGGAGCATCCGGTAGCGCTCGAGCAAGCTGATTCCACCACCGGCGGGGAGGTGGAGGTCGAGGAGCACGAGGCAAGGCTTCTCCCGCACCGCGAGCGCGAAGCCTTGCACCCCATCGGGGGCCGCGAGCGCTTGAAACCCCGCCCGATCCAGGATGGCGCTGAGGAGGCGCACCATGGCGGGGTCGTCGTCCACGACCAGGGCCTTGGGCCGAGCTGCGGGCCCGGTGGCCCTGGCGTCGGGCGCCCTCACGGGGCCGGATCCGGCCCGCGGCATGGAGCTGGAGCTCCTCTCGGGTGGGTGGGTCGAAGATGTCACGACAGTCCGCTCCCGGGCGGTTCCGGGTATCCCGCCTTCCTGGGGGCACGCCCTGGGGCCGGTCCCCCAGAAGAGTAGTCGGCAGATCCGCCTGGGGATGTGAGGAAAGGCCCGCGCCTCGGGCGCCGGGGGTCCTGGCCGAGGAGGGTTGCCTCGAGTTGCCCGTCCCGTTCCCCCCCGGCTCAGAACCGCCAAGTCATCCGGGCCCCTCCCGGGCCCACCAGGAACCGCGGGCCGGAGATGCCGAAGACTTTCCACCGTCCATTCACGAGCTTGGCGCTCGCGATACCGATGGCCGTGGCGGCCACGACGTCGCTCAGCCAGTGCTTGTTGTCGTTGAGTCGCGACCAGGCGGTGAGCGCCGCGGCGCCGTACAGGCCCACCGTGGCCGGCGGGCTCCGGATCTCGTCGCTCACCGAGGCGGCGAGGGCGAAGGCCACGGCGGTATGGCCGGAGGGAAAGGACCGCCCGCCGGTGAACGGATGGAGGTCCCACGCATCGCGAGCCACGTTAGGCCGGCTCCGGCCGGTCGCCAGCTTGAGGGTGCTGGTGACCGCGCCGGCCACGAGGAGCGAGGCGGCGATCCGCTCGCCCGCCCGGCGGACGGCCGGCCGGCCGGCGATCAGGCCGACCGCGATGGGCCCGAGTGCCGCGGGGGCGTACACCTCGGGCTGCCCGAAGTGCCGGACGACCCGGGCCAGGTCATCGGTGGCGCCGCTCCGGCCTTCCTGGATGGCATCCCGAGCCGGCTCGTCCACGAGGCTCGTGGCGGCCACGACCCCCGCGCCGATCGCCCCCGCCCACCAGGGAATCGCCGACCGGGGGAGTGCGGCAGGGCGTGCGGCCTGGGCCGGCAGCGGGCCCCCCGGGACGAGGAGGGCCGCCGCGACGAGCGCGCCGATCGGGTTGCGCATGGAGCCTGAAATCTACTAGCTTCGGGCGGCCCTGCTGCCTCGTGAGCCATGCGCGCTGCATTCACTCCTCTTGCCCTCGCGGTCTTCCTGGTTGCGCCCGCCGCCTGCCGGGACTATCGCTCCGAACCTCGGCTGAGCGACCAGGCGGGCCTCATTCCGGCCGATCAGTTCGCCCGCTACGGGCGCGAGCAGGCGATTGCCGTCGCCATCGGCCGGGAGTTCGCCCGGCCCTACAACTCCGGTCCCGAGAAGCAGGCCGAGGTGGCGATGCATTACGCCCGCACGAAGTTCGGGGCGGATGTCGTGGACATCACCGCCGACCCGCTCGGCCACCGCCTGGTGGTCACGTTCAAGAGCGGCTGGCGGACCGCGATCGTCCCGATCCGCGACGGGAAGACGGGCGACGAGACCACGATTCCGTCGTGAGCGGCTGCATCGTCGTCACGGTCACGACACCTTCCGAAGCCGTCGCCGCCGCCATCGCCGAAACCGCGATCACCGAGCGGCTGGCCGCCTGCGCCCAGGTCGAGGGGCCGATCCGGAGCACCTTTCGCTGGCAGGGCCAGGTGGATCACGCCACGGAATGGTACTGCCATCTCAAGACCACGGCGGACCGTTTCGCGGCGCTGGCCGACCGGGTCCGGGCGCTCCATCCGTACGAGGTGCCCGAGATCATCGCCGTGCCGATCAGCCTCGCCAGCGAGTCCTACGCGGGCTGGATCAGGCGGGAGGTGAGCGGCCCGCGGTAACGGGGCATGGGACCGTGCGGCGCGGCGAGCGGCGAGCCGCCTCGCCCGCCGTGCCCGGCCCCCGGTGCCCCGTTGACCGCCCTCTGACCATCACGGCATCCAGCCGGCAACCGACCGAGGCCCGTCCATGCCGACCCGTCCCGAGGCGCCTCCCGCCGAGCTTCTCTATCTCCTGGCCGGCGACCCGGAGGATTTCGTCGCCGCCTGCGAAGATCTGCTCCCCGCCGACATCGCCGAAGCGCTGAACGAGTTGCCGGTCGAGGCCGCGGCCCGTGTCGCCGCGGCGCTCCCGTTCCATCTCGCGGTGCAGGTGTTCGACGAGCCGATGCTGGAGCGGCGCGACGAGCTGGTGGAGCGCCTGCCCGACGACGTCGTCATCCCGCTCATCCAGGCCATGTCGGCGGACCAGCAGGTCCGGCTCTTTCGCACCCTCAAGGAGGCCGACCGGGCCCGGCTGCTGCACGTCCTGGATGCCCCGACCCGGAACCAGCTCCGCCTGCTCATGAGCTATCCGCCCCACAGCGCGGGCGGGCTCATGACGACGGAGTTCCTCGCGGTGCCCTCCACCTGGACGGCGCTCCAGGTGCGCAAGCACATCGCCGAGGTGGGGAGCGCCAAGGAGACGGTGTACGCGATCTACGTGCTGGACGAGAAGCAGCGCCTGGTGCACGTCGTCTCGCTCCGCGAGGTGATCATGGCGGAGTCCGACACCCCGGTGCTGGAGATCGGCGAGACGCGCCGGATGATCACCACCCGACCGCTCACCGACCGCGAGGAGGTGGCCCGCCTCATCTCCAAGTACAACCTCCTCGCCATCCCGGTCCTGGACGACGGCGGCCATGTGCTCGGCATCGTGACGGTGGACGACGTGATCGACGCCCTGATCAGCGAGCAGACCGAGGACGTCCAGAAGTTCGGCGGCATGCAGGCGATCGAAGATCCCTACATGGAAACCGGCCTCGCCGCCATGGTGAAGAAGCGCGCCGGCTGGCTCTGCGCCCTCTTCCTCGGCGAGATGCTGACCGCGAGCGCCATGGGCTACTTCGAGCACGAGATCAGCCAGGCCGTCGTCCTGGCGCTGTTCATCCCCCTCATCATCAGTTCCGGCGGCAACTCGGGGTCCCAGGCGACGTCGCTCATTATTCGGGCGCTCGCCGTGCGCGAGGTCACGCTCCGCGACTGGTGGCGGGTGCTGCTGCGCGAACTCCCGGCCGGCCTCGCGCTCGGGGTCATCTTGGGGGTGGTGGGACTGACCCGCATCGCGCTCTGGCAGGTGCTGGGCCTCCACGACTACGGGCCGCATCACTGGCTCATCGCGCTCACCGTGGCGCTCTCCCTGGTCGGCGTGGTGCTCTTCGGATCGCTGGTGGGCTCGATGCTCCCCTTCGTCCTGCGCCGGCTCGGGTTCGATCCCGCCAGCGCGTCGGCCCCTTTCGTGGCCACGCTGGTGGACGTGACGGGGCTGGTGATTTACTTCAGCGTTGGGCTCCTGGTGTTGCGGGGGACACTGCTCTGAGCACCTCGGCGATCTCCTCCAGCGCCAGCACATGCTCCACCGCCCCCCGTTCCACCGCAGCGCGGGGCATCCCGTAGACGGCGCAGCTCTCCTCGCTCTCCGCGAGCGTGATCCCCCCCTGGGCCCGGATGGCCCGGAGTCCCTCGGCGCCATCGTCGCCCATGCCGGTGAGGAGGATCCCCAGGACCCGGCCCGGCCGGGCCCGGGCCGCCGACAGCATGAGGACATCCACGCTCGGGACATGGCGCGCCTCGCGAGGCTCGTCCGACAGGACGGCCGTCAGGCGCGGGCTGATCCGGAGATGCCGGCCCGCGGGGGCCACGAGCACCCGGCCCGGCCGGAGGGCGTCCCCCTCCCGGGCCTCGCGAACCTCCAGCCGGCAAAGCCCGTCGAGCCGCTCGGCGAAGGGCCGGGTGAAGCCCACGGGCATGTGCTGGACCAGGGCGATCGGAAGCGGGAACGAGGCCGGCAGCCGCTCGAGCAGGTGTTGCAGGGCCGCCGGCCCCCCGGTGGACGCGCCGATCACGCAGAGTTCGGCGCGCCCGAGGTCCGCGGGCGCCGGCCGGCCCGGGCTTCGCGGCCGGCTCCGGCGGACCCGTTGGTCCCCGCCGCCTCGACCCAGCGCCTCGATCCGCTCGGCCAGTTCCCGGCCCAGGCGGTCGAGGTCCATCAGGTTGAGGCTGGTCTTGTCAATGAAGTCCACGGCGCCGAGGGCGAGCGCCTCCAGCGCTGCGGCGGCGCCCTGCCGGGTGTGCGCCGACAGCATGATGACCGGCAGGTCCGGGCGCCGCTCCAGCAGGCGGCGCAGGGTCTCGAGTCCGTCCAGTCCCGGCATGGCGACATCGAGCGTCACGACGTCGGGGTCCAGGCGGCGCGCCAGATCGAGCGCTTCGGCGCCGCTCGCCGCTTCCCCGGCGATCTCGATCTCGGGGTGGGTTGCCAGGGCTCGGCGGAGGGCCTTGCGGACGAAGGACGAGTCGTCCACCACCAGGAGCCGGGTCATGCGGCAGCCCCGGCTCGGCGGTACACGATCGAGCCGCCGAGATTGACCGGCTCGAAGGCGGGGGCCCGGTCGATCAGCGACTCGGAGTGACCCAGCATGAGGTACCCGCCCGGGGCAAGCCACTCGGCGAAGCGCTCGATGAGCCGGCGAAACGCGGCGTCACTCATGTAGATGAGCAGGTTCCGACACAGGATGACGTCGTACATCGCCTGGCGGAGGCCGGACACCCCGGCCACCAGGTTCGCCTCGAAGAACGTGACCCCGCGGCGGTAGCGCTCCTTGAGGCGGAACCGCCCCCCTTCCTCGGTGAAGTAGCGCTGCCGGGCGGCCGGGTCGCACGCCCGGAGGGCGCCGGCGTCGTAGACGGCCGCTCGGGCCTGGGCGATCCGGGCCGGATTCACGTCGCAGCCCTGGATGTCCCACCGGACGCCCTGCAGTTCCACCCCCGCCTCGAACAGGCGGATCGCGAGCGAGTACGGTTCCTCGCCTGACGAGCACCCGGCGGAGAGCGCGCGGAGCGGCCGCGACGCGAGCGCGGCACCCAGCGCCGGCACCACCTCCCGGGCGACCAGGTCGAAGTGATGCGGCTCCCGAAAAAAGTAGGTCTCGTTGTTCGTGAGGCGGAGGGCAAGCTCGCCGAACTCCGCCTCCCGGTTCGGGTGGGCGCTCAAGTAGTGGTAATAATCGAGGAACGACGAGAGGCGCAGGGTCTGGAGCCGGGCCTGGAGCCGTCCCTGCAGAATGTCGCGCCGCACACCCTGGAAGGAGAGCCCGAACCGGGTCTCGATCAGATCGCCCAGCAGCTTCGCCTCGGCGTCCTCGAGCCGGATCACGAGGCGCCACCGGCCTGCCGTGCGAGCGCCTCGCGGGCGGCGGCCGCCACCACCGGCTCGAGGTCCCGGGCCAGTTCCAGCAGCAGCGCCCGGGCCCTGGGCTCGTCCAGCCGGGCCAGTGCCCGCGCAGCCTCGTGGCGCAGGGCCCAGTCGTCCTCCCGTCCCAGGCGCTCGAAGAGGGGGAGGTCCTCCGGGTCGGCCAGCGCGGCGAGCCCGCGCGCGGCGGCTCGCCGGATCTCCGCTTCCGGCTCGGCCAGCCGTGCCGCCAGGAAGCCCCGCGCGGACGGCGGCGCGATGCGGGCCAGCGCCCCCAGGATCTCGATCCGCTCGTGGAGCGGGGCCGTCTCGTACAAGGCTTCGAGCGGTGGCCCCGCCTCGGCGGCGCCGAGCCGCCCCAGCGCGCGGATCACGTGATAGCGGAGCGAATCGCCGGTATAGAGAAACGGGAGCAGCATCCGCACGGCGCTGCCCCCGCCGTGCCTGACCAGGAGGTCGAGGGCCTCGAGCTGGACCGCCTCGCTGCGGTCGGCCAGGGCCCGGAGGAGGAACACCAGCCCTCGGGCCCCGGGCTGGGTGGCGAGCACCCGGAGCGCCGCCACCCGGACGGCGGGATCCGGGTCGCGGGTGAGGGCCACCGCCCGGAGATCGAACTGCCGGCTTCCCGTCCGGCCCACCGCGTCGAGCGCCGCAGCGCGCACCGGAGCCGGCTCCGTGTCCGCCAGACAGTCGCCCAGCGGTTCGAGCCCCTCGCCCGGCATGGCACCCAGCGCCTCGACCGCCGCGGCGCGCTCGCCGGCCTCGCCGGACCGGAGCCGCTCGATCAGCGCCGGTACGGCGCGGGGATCGCCGAGCCGGCCCAGTGCCCGGCAGGCGGCCCGGCGCACCACGGCGGCCTCGGCGCTCGCCAGGCGGACCAGATCAGGCACCTGCGCCGGGGTGAAGGGGAGCACCGCGATCACCCCCGCCCGCACCCGTGGCTCGGGGTGGGCCAGCAACGCTTCGAGGCCGCTCTGAACGCGGGGCCCGAACCGCCGCACCGCTCCGTCCAGCCACCCGAGTGCTTCCGGCTCGGCTCCCCACGCCATCACCGCCGGGAGCAGGGAGCGGGCTCCCGACGCCAGCACGACGAGTGCCGCGGCCCGCACCAGAGCTCCGCCGTCCCGCGGCGTGCCCCGGTCATCCCGCGTCCCCTGGCCCGGGAGCGCGGCGGCGTCGCGGGCCTGCGGGGTCAGGCACGACTCGAGCCACCGCCGGAGGCCGGCGTCCCGCTCCAGATCCGATGCGAGGACGGCCAGGTGGTCGAGCGGGACGTCCGCCGCCTCCAGCACCTGACCCAGGGCGAGCAAGGCCGGCTCCCGCAGCTCGGGGTGGGCCGGGTCGCGGAGGAGCGCGGCGAGGACCGGTGCGATCCGGGCATCGCGGAGCTTGCCGAGCGCCTCGAGGACGGGGACCGCGAGGGGCGAATCGGGTACCAGGGCCGCCAGCGGGAGGGCGGCCTCGACGGCGCCGATCTCGCCCAGAGCCTGGATCGCGGCGAGCTGAAGCCAGAGATCGGCCTGGAGCTGCTCGAGGAGAAGGGGCACGGCCTCCACTGACCGGAGCCGGCCCAGCGCTTCGATCGCCGCCTGGGCGAGGTTCGGCGACGGGTGGGTCACCAGCGGGAGGATCCGGCGCGCGGTGCCGGCGTCGCCGATCCGCCCCAGCACCTGCAGCGCGAACATCACCAGGTCGGCGTCCGGCGCGTCGAGCACCTGCTCCAGATGCGCGACCGCGTAGGGGCCTTGCCGCTCCAGCGCCGCCAGCGCGGCGTTCCGGCGGACGGCGTCGGCCTCGTCGGCCACGAATCGGGCCAGCAGCTCCGGCTCCAGGCAGCGTGCCGCCCACGCGATGGCCACCTCCCGGACGGGCGGGGCCCCCGCGCCCAGCCCCTCGACGATCGCCGCCTCGAGGGCGCTGGCCTCGGCCGCCGCGCGGAGCTCCTGCAACCGCGCGGCGTAGGCCGCGGCGCCGTCGCCCATCAGATCTTGAACGCGGCGACCCGCTCTCGGAGGGCCTCCGCCTCCCGGGCCAGGTTCTTGGCAGCCCCGTCCAGCTGTTCCACCGCCGCCAGGTTCTGCCGCGACACCAGCGCGATGGCCTCCACCGCTTTCACGATCATCTCGCCGCCCCGCTTCTGCTCGCCCACGGCCTCCGACATCTGGTGGGTGAGCCGGTTCATGTTCTCCGCGGCCTTGGTCACCTCGCGGGCCCCGGCCGCGTTCTCCCGGACCGCGTGAGCGATCTGCCGGGTGAGCGTCGCCATGTTGGCGGCGAGCTGCTGGACCTGCCGGACCCCGGCCGCCTGATCCTCGGTGGCGCGGGCCACCTCGCCCACCAGAGAGGACGTGCGGTCGATCGAGCCCACGATGCCTGACAGCACTTTCTCCGTGAGCGCGACCGCCCCCCGGGTCTCCTTCTGGACCGTCTCGATCACGCCGGCGATCTCCTGGGTGGCCTGCACCGACCGCTCCGCGAGCCGCCGCACCTCCTCGGCCACGACCGCGAAGCCCCGGCCCGCCTCCCCGGCCCGGGCCGCCTCGATCGTCGCGTTGAGCGCGAGCAGGTTGGTCTGGTCGGCGATCTCGTCGATCACCTTGATGATCTTGCCGATCTCCTCCGATCGCGCCCCGATGGACGCGATGGACTGGTGGAGCTGCTCGCCTCCGGCCTTGACGTCGGACGCCGAATGCCGGGAGACCTGCTCCACCTGGTGCACCCGGCTCGCGATGGCCTCGATGGACCCGATCATCTGGCCCACGGTGCCGGTCGTCTCCTCTACCGCCTTGAGCAGGCCCTCCCCGGTCTGGGCGGTCTGTCCCAGCACCGCGCTCATCTGCTGGATGGCCGACGAGGTCTCGTCCACGTTGGCCGCGAGCCCCTCGGCGTTCCGGGCGAGCGCCTGCATCTGCGCCGCCATCTCGACCATGGTCGAGGAGGTTTCCTCCGTCGAGCTCGACTGCGCCTCGGCGCCCTTGGCCATCTGGGTGGCCGCCGCGGAGATCTCCTCCGACGAGGCCGCCACGGTCTTGGACGACGCGCTGATCTGGCTCACGATCTGGCGGAGGTTCTTCACCATGGTGCGCATGATGTGCTCCAGCCAGCCGATCTCGTCGCGGCTCCGGCTCACGATCTCGATCGTCAGATCGCCCTTGGAGACCTCTTCGGCCTTGATCCCGAGCTGGGTCAGCGGGTCGGCGATGAGCCGGGCCAGGAGCAGGGCCAGGAGCAGGCCGAGCGCAATCGCCACGGCCACGAGCAGCAGAATCCCGAGCCGGGCCTCGTGCACGATCTGGTCGGCCGCGTTGGTCGGGAGCTCTCCCCGGTTCACCAGCGCCACCGCCTGATGCATCCGGTCGAGCTGGCGCACCGCGAACGCTCCCAGCAGCGCGGTGACCAGCAACACCCCGGCGAAACCGGTCACGATCTTCCGGCGGATGGTCCAGTCCCGGACCGTCTGAGGCAGGAGGTCGGTCATGGCGAGTCCACGGTGAGGAGCAGGGCCTTGTCCAGATCCAGGAGAATGAGCAGGCGCGGATCCAGCCGCGCCACCCCGGTGATGTAGTCGCTCCGGCCGCTCACGACTTCCTCCGGGGGGGGGACAACGGCGGAGCGCGGAATCCGCACCACCCGGGAGACGGCATCCACCAGGAGCCCCAGGGTGCGCCCGTAGACCTCGACGATGAGCAGTCGGGCCCGCGGGGTGAGTTCGGCGGGGGCGAGCCCCAGCCGGGTTCTCAACTCCACGACCGGAAGGATGCGGCCCCTGAGGTTCACCACGCCCCGAATATGGGGCGGCGCCTGGGGCACCCGGCTCACCTGACCGACCCGCACGACCTCGCGCACCTGGCCGATCGGTACCCCGAACTCCTCCCGGTCGAGCTCGAAGGCCACCAGATGAAGTTCGGGCTCCGGCACCGGGGCCGGCGCGGCGGCCGTCGCCACCTGATCGGCGAAGCGGAGCAGGGCCTCGGGCTCCGGCCCGGAGGCGGGAGGCGTGCTGGGCTTCCTCGGCATGGGTGGTTCCTTGTCCCCTAGACCAGGAACGGCGAACGGCCGGCGCCGCTTTCCACCGCGGGCCGGTCGTGCCTGTCAGGGCCCCGTGTCATCAGACGTCTCCTCTGCCGTTCGGGGTTCACCGCCTGCCCGGAGCGGTCGGCGCCCTACCCGATTCCGCCTCGCCGACCACGCCGAGCTGGGCGGCATCGAGAAGGCAGGTGACCCGCCCGTCACCCAGGATCGCGGCGCCGGCGATCGCCGGTGGCCGGCCCAGCGCCGGGTCGAGCGGTTTGGCCACCAGATCGCGATGACCGAGCAGGCGATCCACCAGAAGTCCTCGGGGCCGCCCGCTCGCGCTCAGCACGACGCAATACCGCCGGGCCGGAGGTGCCCAGGCGGGGACGCCGAGCAGCGCGGTCGCATCCGCGACGGGGATGGGCATCCCCTGCCAGAGGGTCATCTGGCGGCCGTCGATCGCGTGGAGCCGCTCCGGCTCCACGCGAAAGGTCGCCATCACGTCGCGGAGGGGGACCGCGTACCGCTCCTCCCCGACACCCACCAGAAGCGAACGGACCACGGCCACCGTGAGCGGGAGGGTGAGGGTGAACGTCGTGCCCGCGCCCGGGGTGCTGGTCACCCGCACTCCCCCCCCCAGCGCGCGGACCGAGCCGGCCACCACATCGAGACCCACCCCGCGCCCCGCGAGTTCGGAGACCTCGTCGGTGGTCGAGAGCCCGGGGAGAAAGGCGAGCGCGTAGAGGTCTTCGGGGTCGTCGGACGCCGGGGTCACCCCGAGGGCGCTGGCCTTGACGCGGATCCGCTCGAGGTCGAGGCCGCGGCCGTCGTCCCGGACCTCGATCAGGACCCGGTCGGAACGCGAGATTGCCGCCAGGGTGATCACCGCCTCGTCCGGCTTCCCGCGCCGGACCCGCTCGGCGGGCGGCTCGATCCCGTGGATCACCGCGTTGGTCACCAGGTGCACGAGGGGCTCGCCGATCCGGTCAATGATGGTCTTGTCGAGCTGCGTCTCCCCGCCCGTGGTCTCCAGGCGAACCTGCTTGCCCTCGGCCCGGGCGAGGTCGCGCACCAAGCGCCCGAAGCGCCCGAACACCGTGGCGACCGGCATGAGGCGAACCTCCATCACGGCCCGCTCGAAGCGCCGGAGAGTCCGTTGCAGCGCCGTGAGCGCCCGGTCCAGCGCGGCGAGATCGTCCCGGGCGCCCGCCCGCACGCCCAGCGCCCGGGCGGCCTCCTCGAGCGACGCCTGGGCGACGATCGCCTCGCCGAAGATCTCGAGGAGCTGATCGAGCCGCCGGGACGTCACCCGCACGGTATCGCTCTCCGGCAGGGCCACCGACTGGCGCCGCTCGCCCTGGCGGCGCTCCCCCTGGCGGCGCTCCGGTCCTGGGGCGGCGCCGGGGGCCGCGCCCAGGAACGCGCGCGCCTCCTCGCGGAAGGCCGCCGCGAGGCCCGCGTCCGGGGGCGCCGTCTCTGCCGACCGAATGAGATCGGCCAAGAGTCCGCTCCCCCGGAGCAGGAGGTCAGCCGCTCGGGGGCGGAGTTCTGGCCGGGCCGCCAGGAGGCCCCAGACATCCTCCAGCGCGTGCGCCAGCTCCTGGAGGGGCACCAGCCCCATCATCGCCGAGTTGCCCTTGATCGTGTGGAGCCATCCCTTGAGCGGGGCGAACTCCTCCTCGGCAGGGTCCCCGGCGGCCCAGCGCCGCTCCAGCGCGATCAGCGTGTCGGTGACGCGCTCGGCGAGCGGGAGGCACTCCGCCACGTAGTCCCGAATCAGCTCGGCGAACGGGTGCTCGTCCGGGGTCGGCGACGGGGCGGGTGGCACGGTCAGGCGCGCGGAGCGGGCCTGGCGCGGGCGACCAGGCGCTGGATGTCCTCGGGAGTGAAAGGCTTCCGGAGATACTCCCAGGCCCCGGCGTCCCGGCCGCGCGCCTCGTCAGCGGGCGTACTCTCGGTGGTGACCAGCACCACCGGGACATGCGGGTGGAGCTGCTCCGCCCGCCGCCGGGCCAGGAACTCGAGGCCGTTCATCTCCGGCATGTTGAGGTCGAGGAAGACCATGGTGAGCTCGGGGTGCGTCGCGAACAGCGCATAGCCTTCCCGGCCATTCGCCGCATGGAGGACCCGGGCACCCTGGAACGGCGGCTTGGAAAAGATGATGTCGTACATCTGGTGATGAAGCCGGGAGTCGTCCACCACCAGGAAGAGCAGCTCCTCGCTCATACGGCGTCCACCCCCGTCACCCGCGCCGCCGTTTCCCGCAGCTCCTGGGGCTTCCAGGGTTTCCGCACCACAGCCTGGATCCCGAGCGCCCGCGCCTCGGCGAGCAGCGGAGAATCCTCCGGTTCGGCGGTCGTGACGATGATCGGGACGTGGCGGAATCGGGGCGCTCGCTGCCGCAGCTCCGAGATGAAGGCGACCCCGTCCATGTCGGGCATCCGGAGGTCGAGCAGAATGAGGTCGAAGCCGCCGGTGGTCTGGCGCAGGAGGTCCAGCGCAGCGCGGCCGTTCTCCGCCGGCACCAGCTCGTGCTGGTGCGAGGGAAAGGCCAGCGCGTACATCTTCCGGACGAGCGCGGCGTCTTCGACGATCAGGATTCGCATGCCCCGTCCCGCGTCCCATCCACGAACCCGACCGGCGTATCCCCCATGGCGGCGCCCGGCCCCCGGCCAGGACCGGCGCAGAACGAAATCGGGAGAGTCACAGCGTCGAGGCGGCGCGGACAGGAGGGTCAGGGACGGACCGCCCGCCTTCGGCCCCAATCTACCAATCTCGATGCGCCGCGCCAAGCACCAAAGTTTGACAGCCGGCCTGGTCCGGCTAGCTTCTCGCCACCCGATCCGTGCCGGCCAACCATGGCAGACAAGGCCCCTTCGCTCTGGGAAGATTGTCTCGAGATCTTCTACGCCCCGGGCGCGGTCTTCGCCCGCCGCCGCGACGATCCCGCCTTCGGCGGGGCCCTGCTCGTGCTCCTCGTCGTTTCCATCGGGCTGGCACTCGCGTTCCAGGGGGCCTTCGAGCCGCTCCTCGAAGCCGACCTGCGGCGAAACTTCGCCCAGGCGATGAAGGACGATCCCCGCCTCACCCCCGAGATGATGGAGCGGAGCATCGCCTTCGGGAAGCGATTCTTCCTGCTGGGAGTGGGAGCCTTCGCCCTGGTACTGCCCATCGCCATCGGCGCGGCGGTCTGGCTCGCGGGCAAGCTGGTGGACTCCAAGGCCGGCTTCGGCCACGCGGTGATGGTGGCGACCTTCGCCATGTACGCGCGGATTCCGGAGACGGTCGTGAATGCGCTCCAGGCCCTTCTCCTCCCGGAGGACGCTCTCAAGGGCCAGATGGGCGTGAAACTCGGGGTGAGCCGGTTTCTCGATCCCGACCGCACGAGTCAACTGGTCATGGCGCTGGCGGGCCGGGTGGACCTGTTCACGCTCTGGGTGACGGCCATCATCGCCACCGGGATCGCCGTGACCGGCCAGGTCTCCCGGGGGCGGGCCTGGGCGGCGGCGGGACTGGTCTGGCTGGTGGGGGCGGTACCCGGCGTCTGGGGGGCGCTAAAATGACGGAGCCGCTCCGCCGCCGAGTCCCCTCGATCGGCCGGTGAGGCCGAGCGAACTCGGGGCGGAGAAGCGGGCAAGAGAGGTGCCCGAGGGGAGCCGCCTCCGAGGGCCCGGGCCGAGCCGCAGTTTTCAGTGACGAGCCAGGGACTCCCCCGTGAACCGGGCGAGCTCGCGGAACAGCGCTTCGGCCTCGCCCTCCCGCTTCGCCTCGGGTAACCGGAGGTGGGACTCGATCCGGCTCCGCCAGGCGGCGAGTGCCGGCTCGGGCGCCGACCCGGCCAGCCGATCCAGCAGGTGCCGGTGGGCCCCCTTGCGCGCCATCACCTCGAGCCCGTCGAGGATGTGCCGGTGGGGTGTCCCTTCCCAGATCGCCAGAATCATCGCCTCGCGCAGCCAGCGCTCCACCCGGTTCTCCGCCAGCGTTCCCGCCCCCGCCAGCACTTCCATCGCCCAGCGCGCCGTGGCGACCGCGTTGTCGGCCGTCCAGTACTTCGCCAGATGCGCCACCAGCCGGAAGAGGTCGTACTCGGACGAATAGGGGGGCCGCTCCTGCCAGACCCGATCGAGGCGGCAGGCGGCGTCCCAGGCGAGCGCGGCGGCGATCTCGAGATCGCGGACCCGGTCGGCGAACTGCCGGGCGAGCAGGGGGTGCTCCGCGATCGGCCTTCCGAACGCCCGGCGGGACGACGCGAACGCCTGCGCGTCGGCGATGGCGCGCTGGGCCAGCGCCACGCTCGCGATGCTGTTGGCGACCCGGGAGACGTTCAGAACTTCGAGCACGAGGTAGATGCCCTGGTTCGCCGGGCCGAGCAGGTAGGCCAGGCTCGAGCGAAGCTCGACTTCACCGGTGGGAACCGAGCGGGTGGCGATCTTGTCCTTGAGGCGGCGGATCGTGTAATTGAGGGCGCCGTCGGGCCGGTCGCGCGGCACCAGAAACAGGGCCAGCCCCCGCGGACCGGACGGCGCCCCGTCGGGACGCGCGGCCACCACCGCCAGCTCCGCGCCGACGTTGCTCGCGAAGTACTTGTCACCGGTGAGCCGCCAGGAGCCGTCGGCCTCGGCTCTCGCGACCGTCTCCACCGTGGCTCCCAGGTCCGAGCCCCCTCCGGCCTCGGTCATCCAGGTGGCACCCTGCCAGGCGCGCTCGCGGTCGAGCAGCGGGGGGAGGTAGCGGGCCTTCACCTCGGGGGCGCCGTACTTGTCGAGCACGACGGCGGTGGCGAGCGACACGGTGAACGGGCAGAAGAGTCCGGGATCGAAGAACGAGGTCACGTGGCCCAGGCGGCAGAACGGCAGCACGGTCCGCTCGGCGAAGACCCTCCACACCACCCCCGCCTGGTAGCCTCGCTGGAGCAGCGCCCAGTACTCGGGCGGCAAGAGGATCTCGTCTTTCCGGCGGCCCAGCGCGTCGAACATCCGGAGGTGGGGTGTGCCCTGGCGGTCCACCGCGTCGGAGACGGCCTGGCCCCGGCTGCGCCAGTAGCTTTCGTAGTCCTGGAGGGCCGGGTCGCCGGCCGGCCCCTGGTTCCAGCGGGCGAGGGCGGCGAGGGGGGACGTCACGAAGGGGAGCGACACGGGAAACCTGGGTCTGGGCTCGCTGGAGGCCCCGACGGAATCGAGATGGCGCCGGGAACGCGGAGGAGTATCGAGGCGGCGCGCCGCGGCGTCAACCGGCGCCGCTCGACGGCTGCGTCACCAGCCTCGGCTCTCTCGTCCGGCCGGCCGATGCGATACCTTGGAGTGGTCCGCCCTCCGGAGTTCCCATGAGACGTGGCACCTTGATCACCCTCGTCGCCATCGTGGCCTTCGCGGCGCTCCTGCTCTACAACACGCTCTCCGCGCAGAAGGCCACCTGTACCGTGTGCGTGGAGTTCAATGGCCACCGGAACTGCGCCACCGCTTCCCATCAGACGGAGGAGGAGGCGCGCCGGTCGGCCCAGAACACCGCCTGCGGACCGATCGCCAGCGGGATGAACGAATCCATCGCGTGCGACAACACGCCGCCGGCATCGGTGCAGTGCGAGTCGCGTTGAGTCGGCATCCGGCGGCACTGGCGCCCGGGTCGAGGTAACGCGGGGGGCGGGATCGCGCCACCCAGGTCCCCCCTGCCGTTCGGCCCCGAGACCGGCCACGCGACACCGGCCCCCGACGGCCGTCCTTCTTGGGTAGCCGCCCCGGTGCGGGCGACTGTCCCTCCCGTCCTACTCCGCGACATTTTGAGACATGGCCCGCGGGATGGCGCTCCGATCCCGGCCGCCGAATAGCTTGCGGATCAACGGGTTAGAAAAGGAAGTGCCCGGGACTCCCCGACCGGGAACCCTGGCACCAAGGTTGCCCTTGTACGTAGGTGGGAGCAGGCTGGCCGTCTCTCCGGCCGGGAGCGAGGACACCATGAGCGAAGTGACCATCCGGGAAATGGAAGGCGACGAGGAGTTCACCGAGTGGTTCGCCGACCTCACCATGCGGGAGGAGGAATCGAGCGGCGAGTCGGTGCACATCGAGGATCATTACCTCGTGCTCGCCAATGAAATCGGCGACTGGATCGGCGGGCTCCGGTACACGCTCCGGGGCGGCGTCGCCCAGATCGTGGATATCGTCGTGACCCCGGAGGAGCGGCACCGCGGCCACGCGCACCGGCTGGTCGCCGCCTTCGAGGAGCGGGCCCGCGAGGCGGGCTGTCACCTGGCGGAGTTCTGGACCGCCGATCTCTCCGCGGAAGGCGAACTGATCGCGATGGGCTGGGAGCGGATCATGCGCCGGGAGGATTACTTCGGCGGCGACACCTGGTACCTGATGGAGAAGCGCTTCGGCGATACGTTGTAGTCCTGCGAGCGCCGGGGAGACCCGGCTCGCGCCGGGTCCGCCTTCCGGCTCCAGCGGCTGGTTCCGGCCCTCCGGCTGACGTTTTCCGGCTATTATCTTCTCGCCTCACCGATCCCCTGTTGCGCGGAGCGTGTTCCTCGTGTCCTGGCGCCGGCCGCGGCTGATCGCCCTTTGTTTGCCCGTGCTCCTGGCCTCGTGCGGGCACCGGCAGGACCGCGACGAGGCGGGTCCCGGCGGGTCCCGGCTCCAGGTGGAAGCCGACCTCCTCGGCCGCGAACTCTTCGACGTCGTGGACCGGGTGATGTCGTTCAGGACGTCGCATGGCAACCGCCTGCCGGCTTCGCTCCGCGAGGCGGGGATTGACAGCCTGACCCCCCTCTTCGTCCGGCGGCTGGGCCGCAGCGGGACCGATCCGCTGGTGACCGTGGCATTCCGGAAATCCGGCGACCGCGAGCTCCGGAGCTGCTGGGGCACCAATCTGGTACTCGAGGAGGCGCTGGTGAACGGTGCCTGGGAAGTGACCTGCGATCTCGCCGCGGGCGGGGCTCGAACCTTCACGGTGAAACCGGCGCCACCCCCGAAGAAAAGAGAGGCTCGGTAGTGGACCTGATCTACCCCGCCGCGCGGTGGCTGGTCTTCACCTGCTTCGTCGCCGCAGGCCTCGTCGCCGCCACCCACTGGGCGGTGCGGGCCGGCTGGCTCAACGCCTTCGGGGCCTTTCCTCGCCTGGTGCGCGAGGCGAGCGCCCCGTTCGTGCGCTGGATGGAGCGCAGGCTGCTCCGGGCCGGCGGCAATCCGGGGCACGCGCCCTACTGGCTCTTCCTGGTGGTGGTGGTGGGGGGCCTGATCCTCCTCAGCGTGGTGGCTTGGCTCCTCGACTTCGTCGCGCGGCTCGTCTGGGCGGCCGAGCGACCGGGGAGTCTGGCGGCTCTCCTCGTCAACCTGGCCTTCCAGGTCGTCATGATCGCGCTCATTGTGCGGGTCGTGGCCTCGTGGCTCAGCATCGGCGAGTACC
>DATLYZ010000050.1:0-83145 GCA_035574255.1 Gemmatimonadales bacterium
ATCACCGCCTCGAAGAACGTGTGCCCGGCCGAGCCGAAGGCTGCGAGGTGCCGCTCTTCGGACGACACCAGACCCCGGATGGCCTGGAGATCAACGATGGTGTCCACCCGCCCCACGAAGAGGAGGCGGTCGCCCCCGCGGAGAACGGTCGTCGAGGCAACCGGTGCGACCTGTTCCCCCTGCCGCTCCAGTTCTGCCAGGAAGACGCCTTGCAGATTGCGGAGCCCCGCTTCTTCAACCGTCCGGCCGTCGAGCGGACCGCCCGCCACCACCTCCATGCTGACGGTAAACTCGCGCAGGTTCTCGCCCAGATCGCGGCGGGCCGGCCGGCGTTCGGGGAGGAGCCGCTGGGCGGTGAGAATGAGGACCGTGACACCCACGAGCGCGACCGGGAGGCCGAACGGGGTGATCTCGAAGAGGCCCATCGGCCGGCCGGTCTTGGCGTCGAGGAGGCCGGAGACGACCAGGTTGGTCGAGGTCCCGATCAGCGTGACGACGCCGCCCAGAATCACGGCGTACGAGAGCGGCATCAGGAAGCGCGAGGGTGACTGCCCCGTGCGCTCCGCCCAGTCCGTGACCGGCGAGATCAGCATCGCCACCAGCGGGGTGTTGTTCAGAAAGGCGGACGCCGCGGCTGACGAGGCCGTCAGGCGGGCCAGCGAACCTCGCCCCTGGCCCCGCCCCAGGACCGCGTGGAGCAGGGGCAGCATGAGCCCGGTCCGCTCCACTCCCCGGGCCAGGATATAGAGCGCGGCCACGGTGATGGGCGCCGAATTGCCGAACCCCGCGAACGCCTCCGCCGGCGTGATGACCCGGCCCAGGAGGAGTGCGATCACCGCCCCCAGCATGATGTTGGCGGGCGCATACGTCTCCCGTGCCAGCAACCACAGGGCGACCAGGGTGACCGCGAGGGTATACCAGGCCTGCCAGGTCATGGGAATCCAGGGATCGGCGGACGGTGGGGTTCGAATCTGCCGGAATGGTGGGGGGCGCCGAGCGCCGAGTCCAGCGGCACGGTGACCTCGGACGTTCCTGGCCCGGCCCCGGAACGCGTCAGAGCCGCTCTCGCAGGGCCGCGGGGGTCACGCCCTGCAGCCAGCCGGCCAGGCGGGTGAAATGCCCGGTGACGAGGAGCAACCCCACGGCGATGAGGAGCACGCCGCTCACCCGCATCACCCAGGGGAGGAAGCGCCGGAACTTCTGGAACCACGCCAGGAACGACTCCACGGCCCAGGCGGCGGCCAGGAACGGCACCGCGAGGCCGGCCGAGTAGGCGACGAGCAGCACCACCCCGCGGCCCAGGGTGTCCTGGGCGGACGCGAGCCCGAGGATCCCCCCGAGGATAGGACCGATGCAGGGGGTCCAGCCGGCCGCGAACGCCATGCCCACCAGGACCGAGCCCAGGTAGCCGAGTGGCTTGGTCTCGAGGTGGAGCCGGCGTTCCTGCTGCAGGGCACCCACGCGGATGGCGCCCAGGCACACGAGCCCGAACCCGATGATGAGGGCGCCGCCGATCCGCTGGAGCCAGACCTCGTGATACTTGAGCGCCCGCCCCAGCGCCGTGGCACCGGCTCCGAACAGCACGAAGATGAGCGTGAACCCCACGATGAACAGCGCGGCGTGCACCAGTGGGAGGCGGCGCCGCGCCGTCATCTCCTCGAGGGTCATCCCGGTGAGAAACCCGATGTAGCTCGGGACCAGGGGCAGCACGCAGGGGGAGAGGAAGCTCAGCACGCCGGCGGCGAACGCCACCACCAGGCCGAGCGACGGCGTGTCGCTCATCCCCAGGGGCGCCGCTGGCAGTCGCGGCACACACCGTAGACTTCGACCCGGTGCCGCTCGGGACGGAAGCCGTACTCGTCGGCGATGAGGGGCAGCATCCGCTCCAGCCGGTCGTTGGCGAACTCCTCGACCCGGCCGCAGCGGGTGCAGATCAGGTGCTCGTGGTGGGCCTGGGCCGGCATCGGCTCGTAGCGGCGAAAGCCCTCGCCAAAGTCCTGGGCTCGCACCAGACCGCTCCGGACCAGGGCGTCCAGGGTGCGATAGATCGTGGCCAGGGCCACGGCCTCGCCCCGCGCCTTGAGCAGCCGCTCGATCTCCTCCACCGAGAGATGCTGGTCCGAGGTCAGCACCAGCTCGGCGATCCGGTCGCGCTGGCGCGTGACCGGCTGCCGGTGCTCCCGGAGGTAGCGCCGGAAGCGCTCGAGCAGGGCAGCGCCCTCACCCTTGGCGAGGTGCGCCATCGGCAGGCAGGAACCAGGTGGCGGGGTCCACCGGCCGGGGATCCTCGTCCTCCAGCCGCCGGCGGACCCCGGCGACGAGTTCGCCCAACGTCTCGACGGGGCCGCTCCCCACCTCCTCCAGCGCGGACTCGAACTTCCCCCGCTCCTTGCCCTTGAGGACGTGGACGAAGCGGGCGGTATAGACCCGCCGGCGTTCCCGCCGGACGCCGTCCACCCGCGAAATGATGGCGGTGCCGAGCTCCCGGCCCTCGCGCCGGAGGGTGCGGAACTGCCAGATCGCATCGATCTCCTCGACCGGGAGCGCTTCCGCCACGGCGCGCGCCAGGCGGCCCCATCCCGAGCCGGGCTGGTTGAGGATCACGGCGCCCCCTTCTCCACGTAGAAGCGGAGCACGTGCATGAAGTCCTGCGCGTTGGTCACGACCCCGTACGCCTGGTGGGTGCCCCGGTCCTTGAGCTTGTTGACGACGAACTCGGTCTGGTCCACACAAATGGTCATGAGCGGCGTGGGCACGCCGCCGTAATGCGTGTGATAGGCGGGGAGCATGTTCCCCACCGCGATCGAGTGGAGCGCGGACGCCACGAAGATCGCCCCGGTGGCCCGGACCGTGTACTCCCGCATGGCATCCTGGGCCTCCAGCGTGTCGCTGTAGACGCCGGGGAGGGGGCCGTCGTCCCGGATGGACCCGGCCAGCACGAACGGGATCCGATGGGTGACCAGGGCGTGCATGATCCCGGAACGGATCACCCCGCATTCGACCGCCCGCTCGATCGAACCCAGCGCCCGCACCTTGTTGATGGCGCGCATGTGGAGCCCGTGACCGCCGTCGGTAGGGTGCCCCGTGCTGGTCATCCCGAGCGTCGTGCCGTAGATCGCGGCCTCGATGTCGTGCACGGCGACCGCGTTGCCGGTGAGAAACGCCTGCACGAAACCGTGGTGAATGAACCATTCGAAGTCCTGCCGGGCCCGGGCGTGCACCAGGGCCGGCCCCGCCACCCAGATGAGGAACCCGCCCCGGGCCCGCTCTTCCCGGAGCCGCCCCGCCAGCTCCTCGTAGTTCACCGGGCGCTCTCGGCTCACCTCGGTGGACATGAAGCGGAACTCGTTCAGGCTGTGCGAGCCACCCAGGAACCCCTCGGTGTGGACGTAGATGCCTTCGGAGCCGTCCTCCGCCTCGCCCATCGCCACGCGCTCGCCCCGCTTGAGCCGCCGGGGCTCGATCACCTCGAGCGCCCCCCCCTCCCCGCGCTCGACGATCACGCAGTCCATCCGGGGCCGCGAAGGCAGGACCCACCGGCCCTTCACCCGCACGTAGGTCGGCAGGTTGGACGTGGAGAAAAACCCTTCGGGAAGCACCCCGTCAGCGGGGAGCGGCTCGAACCGCGCGTCGGGGGCACCGGCGAGCGGAGGTTTCGTAAAATCAGGCGCGTGATAGACTTGCGTGGCCATAGGACCGGGCGCAATCTAGGCGCCCCCGGGAACGGATTCAAGCGACCGACACGGCACGGTGGCACAAGGGGTGCGTGATCGGTGGGAGCCCCGCCGATTTCGACCCCCGATGGTGGGTGACATCACCCGACTTCGGGCGAAAACGCGCAGTGCGCCCCCACCTTGCAATCACCGCCCCCCGATTCCCGTTTCTGTCCGGAGCGGGAGGGGGGCCGACATCGTCTCTCGAGGCTCTCCCATCATGGTCGCTCGTCCGTTTGTGTCATCGCTGCTGGCCCTGTTCGCCCTCCCGGCCCTCGCTGCCTCGCTCGCGGCCCAGATCCCTGCGCCCCGCGACACGGTCCGGCCCGACTCGGCGGTCGAGTTGCCCGAGATCGTGGTCACCGTGACCCGTGCCGCCGAACCGCTGGCCCAGGTTCCCGCGGCGGTGAGCGTCGTGGGATCGCGGGATCTGCGCCTCGGTCAGGCGACGCTCGGACTCGATGAGGCGTTGAACAACGTGCCCGGGGTCTACGTCGCCAACCGGTACAACTTCTCCCTCGACCAGCGGCTCTCGATCCGCGGGTACGGCAGCCGGGCCAACTTCGGGTCCCGGGGTATCAAGATCCTGCTCGACGGCATTCCGCAGACGCTGCCCGACGGCCAGAGCCAGCTCACCAACGTGGAGTTCGGCAATCTGGAGCGGATCGAGGTCCTGCGGGGCGCAAGCTCGTCGCTCTACGGCAACGCGTCCGGCGGCGTGCTGTCGCTCATGTCCCAGCCGGCCGCGCCCGGACCCTTCTCGCAGTCGGTGCGCGCCGAGGGTGGCTCGTTCGGGCTCTTCAAGATTCAGGGGCGGACCACCGGCCGGCGGGGCCTCATGAGCGGCACGCTCTCGCTCGCCCACACCACGGTGGACGGCTTCCGCCAGCACAGCGAGGCCCGGTTCACGACGCTCAACCTGGGGCTGGACTATGCCGTCTCGCCCAGCACCCTGGCCGCCCTCCGGTTCGCCTACACCGACGCCCCCAAGGCGGAGAACCCCGGCGCGCTCACCGCGACCGAGGTGCGCCTCAATCCCGATACGGCTGCCCGGGCCAACGTGGTCCGGGGCGCTGACAAGGACGTCCGGCAGGGCCAGCTCGCCTTCACGCTCCGCCACTACACCCGGCTCGGCGAATGGAACGCCACGGTCTTCGGGTTCCTCCGCGATCTGGAGAACCCCCTCGCCACGCCGCCCCGTTCCGGCGCCCCGTTCAACGAGGGCACCTTCGTGAGCATTGACCGCCAGGCCTACGGCGCCCGGCTCACCGCAGTCCAGCGGTTCACCGATTCCCCTCGCGCGGTGCGCCTCACGGCGGGCCTCGACGTCCAGCGCATGCGGGACTTCCGCCGCAACGCCCGCACGGTGAGCGGCGTCAAGGACACCCTGATCCTGCACCAGCGGGAGCGGGTCCTGGAGGTGGGGCCGTTCGCGCAGATCCACTGGGAGCCGGCCGGCACGCTGCTCCTTTCGGCCGGCGGGCGGTACGACGCCGTCCGCTTCGAGGTGTTCGACTACCACCTGAGCGACGGCGTGGACCACAGCGGCGAGCGCACCATGAAGGCCGCGAGCGGGAACCTGGGCCTGAGCTGGACCGGGGACCAGCGTTTCATCCCGTACGTGAACATCTCGACCGCCTTCGAGACTCCCACCACGACGGAACTCGCCAACCAGCCTAACTCCACCGGCGGATTCAACACCAGCCTCGATCCCCAGCGCGCCGTGAACTACGAGGCCGGCCTCCGGGGTCGCGTCGGCCGCCTCGACTACTCGATCAGCGGGTTTCTCGGCCGGGTGCGCGACGCCATCGTGCAGTACCGCGAAGTCTCGGGCCGCGCCTACTTCACCAACGCCGGCAAGCTGCACAACGACGGGCTCGAGATCGGGCTGAGCGGATCCCCCGTGGCGGGCCTGCGGCTCTTCGGCTCCTACACCTACGCCGACTACACCTTCGAGACGTATCGGATCAGAAACGGCGCGGCGGTGGACACCCTCGACGGCAACCGGGTGCCCGGCGTCCCGCGCTTCTTCCTCCGGCTCGGCCTGCGCGCGGGTCCGGTTCGCGGCGTCGTGCTGGACGTGGACCACACCATGGCCGGCTCGATGTACGCGGACGACCAGAACACGCAGGAGGTGGCCGGATGGGGCAGCGCCCCGGCCGGCACCATCAAGGGCCTGGGATCCGGCGTCACGAACCTGCGGCTGAGCTGGGAAGGCCGGGCCGGCGGGGCCTGGGTCCAGCCCTTCCTGGGCGTCAACAACCTCTGGGACCGGGAGTACGTGAGCGCCGTGACGGTGAACGGGACCTTCGGCCGGGTGTACGAGCCGGCGCCGGGCCGGAACTACTATGTGGGGGCGGAAATCGGCTGGGCGGCCCGCTAGGCGGCGGCCGGCTCACCCTTTCGCTACATCAGCGATACCGGGTCGCGGTCCACCACCACACGCACGCCGGCGCTCCCCGGGAGCCGGCCGGCGGCGTAGCGTACCACCCGCCCCACCAGATCCGGCGCGCCGCGGAGCAGCACGTGCCAGCGCCAGCGGTCCTTGATCCGGGTGATCGGACACGGCGCGGGTCCCAGGACGTCGAGCCCGAGGCGCTTCGCCTCGACCAGTCGGGTCAGCCAGCGCGCCACTCGTGCCGCGTGCTCCACGACCCGCCGCTCGTCCTCCCCGCTCACCAGCAAATTGGCCAGGCCCACGTGAGGTGGGTAGGGCGGCTCGCGCCGGACCGCGAGCTCCCGCGCCAGGAACCCCTCGGTATCGTGGGTCGCTGCATGGCGGAGGGCGTAGTGTTCCGGGTTCCGGGTCTGGATGATCACGCACCCGCCCCGCGGCCCGCGGCCCGCCCGGCCGGCCACCTGCGCCAGGAGTTGAAAGGTCCGTTCGGCCGCGCGGAAGTCTGGCAGGGAAAGCCCGGTATCCGCGTCCACCACGCCCACCAGCGTGACATTCGGGAAATCCAGCCCCTTGGCGATCATCTGAGTGCCGACCAGCATGTCCACCTGCCCCCGCCCGACCCGCTCCAGGATGGCCTGGTGCGACCAGCGGGTGCTGGTCGTGTCGAGATCCATGCGGGCGATCCGGGCTTCGGCGAACCGCTGGGCGAGGAAGCGCTCGACCTGCTGGGTTCCCACTCCCCGCATGCGTTGCACCGGATGGCCACACTGGGCGCAGTCCGTCGCGACCGGCTCGTCGTGCCCGCAGTAGTGGCAGCGAAGGCCGGCGGGGGGGGGGGCCTGGTGGACAGTGAGGGCGATGGAGCAGCGGGGGCAGCTCCGGACCGCTCCGCAGGCCGGGCACTGGAGGACGGCCGCGTAACCTCGCCGGTTGAGGAGGAGCAGGACCTGTTCCCCGCGCGCGAGCGCCGCCGTCGTGGCGGCATCGAGCCGCTCCGACCACGGCACCGGACCCGCCTCGCGCACCCGCGGGCTGGTGCGAAGATCCACCACCTCCACCGGGGGGAGCGGCCGGAGCTCGGCACGCTCGGGTAGCCGGAGCAGCCGGAGCCGGCCGTCCAGCCGGGCGAAGGTCTCGAGCGAGGGGGTGGCACTGCCCAGCACCAGCCGGGCCCCTTCGAGCCGGGCCCGGACCAGCGCGACCTCGCGGGCGTGATAGCGGGGCGCCTCGCCGTTCTTGTAGCTGGCCTCGTGTTCCTCGTCCACCACCAGCACGCCCAGCCTGGCGACCGGCGCGAAGACCGCCGAGCGCGCGCCCACGACCACGCGCCGCTCGCCGGAACGAAGCACCCGCCACTGGTCGGCGCGCTCCCCCTCCGAGAGGGCGCTGTGGAGGACCGCCACCTGGTCGCCGAAGACCCCCCGGACCCGACTCACGGTCTGGGGGGTGAGGGCGATTTCGGGCACCAGGATGATGGCGCCCTTCCCGTCGGCGAGCGCGCGGCGGACGACCTCGAGATACACCAGGGTCTTGCCGCTCCCGGTGACGCCGAAGAGCAGCGCCCCGTCCCCCGGCGGGAGGGACCCGATGGCGTCCACCGCCGCCTGCTGGGCCGCGGTCGGGACCGGCGGCGCCGCCGTGAGGGGGAGTTCGGGGAAGGGGTCCCGCGTCACGACCCGCTCCTCCAGCCGGGCCAGGCCGCGCCGGACGAGGGCCCGGACGGCAGCCGGCTGGATCCCGAGCCGAGTGGTGAGGTGCCGGAAGGGTACGAGGCCGCCGAACTCCTCCAGCGCCTCGTACGCGGCCCGTTGGGCTGGCGCCCGGCGGAAGAGCCGCTCCCGTTCCGCCAGCCCCGGGCCCTCGGCCGCCAGCCGCACCAGCCGCTCGCGCGCCTGCTCCGCGCGGGTCTCCGGCGGCTCGATGCGGAGGGACACCACCCCCGCCCGCTCCAGCCGCCCCAGCGCGTCCCACACCGGCCGCTTGAGCCCGCGGGCGAGCGCGGCGGCCGTCGCGGCGCCGCCCCGCCGGTCGAGGAGGGCCAGAATCTGACCCGCCAGCCCGCCCATCGTTTGCGACCCGCCTCCCCGCTCCACCACCACTCGCGAGGCGCCCCACATCGCGCCCGGCAGCATCGCCTTGAGCGTGAGACCCAGGGGCGCCGCGTAGTAGCCCGCGATCCAGTGGGCCAGCTCGAGCAGCGGAGCCGTGAGCGCCGGTTCCACGTCCGGCGCGGCGAGGATGTCGCGAAGCTCGCGCGGGGGGGCCTGGTCGGCGAGCCCGGTCACGATCCCGATCAGCTCACGCCGCCCGACCGGCACCACGACGCGGGCCCCGGGAACGACCCGATCGGCCAGCGGCTCGGGGATGCGGTAGGTGTAGGGGTGCTCGAGCGGGAGCGGCAGCGCCACCTGCCCGAAACCCGCGGTCATCGCCGCGTCAAGCCCAGCCCGGGGCCCGAAGGCAGGTGCACCTGACCGCCCTCGATGTCGGCCCCTCGAAACGGATCGTTGGCGAGGAGCGCCCCTCCGTCTAGATCCACGAGGTCCACCAGGGGCGTGACCTGGGCCGCGGCCGTGATCCCGATCGAGCTCTCGATCATGCAGCCCACCATGACCATCAGGTGATGGGCCCGCGCGATCGCGATCATCCGGAGCGCTTCCCGGAGCCCGCCACACTTGGCGAGCTTGATGTTGATCCCGTCCACTCGGCCCGCGAGCTCCGGGATATCCGCCGCCGTGCAGCAGCTCTCGTCGGCGATCACCGGAATCCGCGCCGCCCGCCTGACGATCGCCAGGCCGTCCAGGTCCTCGGCCGCCAGCGGCTGCTCCAGCACCGTCACCCCGTACTCCTCCAGCACGGGGAGCATGCGGAGCGCCTGCTTCACGGTCCAGCCGCCGTTCGCGTCCACCCGCAGCTCCTTGTCCGTCACCTCACGGATGGTCCGCAGGATCTCGACGTCGCGGCCGGTGCCCAGCTTGACCTTGAGAATGGGGTACGGCGCCGCCTCGGCGATCTTCTGGCGGAGCGCCTCCGCCGTATCGATCCCGATGGTGAACGTGGAGCGCGGCGCCTTGGCCGGATCGAGCCCCCAGAGCCGGTAGACCGGCTGGTCGAGCCGCTTCCCCACCAGATCGTGCAGCGCCGCCGACAGCGCCGCGCGCGCCGACGGGTTGAGCCGCAGCGTTCGTTCCCAGTCCCGCTCCGCGTCCTCCAGCAGAAACGGGTCGCTCGGCAGATGCTCGGCGTACGCCTGGAGCGCCGCGAGCACGGTCTCGGTGGTCTCGCCGTAGAACCGGGTCGGAGCCGCCTCCCCCCAACCCTCCAGGCCGTGCTCGTCTATGAGCCGCACCCACACGGTGCGATACTCGCTCCGCCCCCCACGGGCGATGATGAACGGGTGCCGGGTGCGGAGGTCCAGGACCTCGGCTTCCATGCGAAGCGGATGCGCCATCGGGCCGGTTCCGGTGCGGAGTGGCGGGAAGTATAACGGCGGGCCGCGAAACCGCAGGAGAGTCGGCGGGGCCCTGCCTGCTCGAAGCCGCCGGGGCGCACGCTCCCGCCTCCCGGCCGCTACCCCAGCGCCCCCACGTGTGCCGCCACCCCCTCGGCGATCCGAGGGGGGGCGTAGCCGCCTTCCAGGAGCCCCACGATCGGGGCGTCATCGAGCTCTTCCCGGAGCCGGTAGGTCAGGGTCGCGTAGTGGTCAGGCTCCAGCGTGAAACCGCCCAGCGGATCGCCCCGCATCGAATCGAAGCCAGCCGAGATGAACACCATCTCCGGCTCCCAGCGGGTGGTCGCCGCGGCGATCGCCGCCCACAGGTCCTCGACATAGAGCTCGGGCGGGGCGCCCGCGGGACGGGGAACGTTGAAGATGTTCCCCACCCCGCGTTCCTCGGCCATACCGGTCCCGGGATACCAAGGATGCTGGTGCAGGGAGACGAACCGGATCGTCTCGTCGTGTTGGACCAGCGCCTGGGTCCCGTTGCCGTGGTGTACGTCCCAGTCCACGATCAGCACCCGCCGGCGCCCCTGTCGCTGGGCCGCCCGCGCGCCGACCACCACATTGTTCACCAGGCAGAACCCCATCGCCCGTTGCGCCAGCGCGTGGTGCCCCGGGGGCCGGATCGCCGCGAAAGCGTGCCGACCCGGCAGCGCCCACGCCACGGCCGCCAGCACCGCGCCGGTCGCGCCGAGCACGGCATCCCAGCTGGCGTCGTTCATCACCGTGTCCACGAAGACCACCCCGCCGCCCTGGTGGCTCGTCTCCTCCAGCCACTGGAGGTATTCCCGCGGATGGACCGGAAGCAGCGCTTCCCAGTGGGCGGGCGTCGCCTCCGAGACCAGGAACCGGGCATCCCCTCGCACCCGCTCCAGGATCGCCACGAGCCGTTCCGGCGTCTCCGGGTGGCCGGGGCCGGGATCGTGGCGCAGGCAATCGGGGTGGGTAAAGACCGGAACCGGCATGGCTAGGAGGAGGACCCTCCGCCGCCGATGAGATCGCGCAGCGCCCGGATCTCCGATCGGAGTTCGAGCCTGGCCCGGTCCACGTCCGCGACCGCCCGGACGTACCGCCGCCAGAGCAGCACCACCACTCCGCCGGCCCCGAGGCAAGCGGCCCCGGCCAGCAGCAAGCCCGCGCGATCCGTCCAGATTCCGGCGAGGAGCAGCAAGACGCCGTCGAGCACAAGGCAGCCGACGGCGAGAATCGTGAGCGCCCGGCCTCGGATCGCCCCGGCCACGGCAGGCCCTACCGCACCGGCCGGCGGCGGCGCGGCAGGACGATGAGCGCCGCGTTCCGCCGCACCCCAACCTCCGCGAGCGAGCGGGACTCGTCCAGCACTTCCCCGCCGGCGTACTTGACGACGTAGGCGCGCGGGTCGCCGTCCACCCGGGTGAGTTCCAGGGCCTGTCGTTTCGCCTCCGCCACCGGTGTGTCGGGCGCGAGCTCCAGGGTCACCTGATCCCACGCGTCCTGGACCATGACGCGGACCGGCATCGGGGCGCTCATGCCGCGTCAGCGGCGGCGGGGGGGGGAAGCGTCGTCAGGAACCGATCCACCGCCTGATCGAAGAGGAGGGTCGAGGCCCGCACGCGGGTGCCGCCTGCGGTCGGGGCGACCGAGAAAACGATCTCCTCCCCCCCCTGACCACGCAGCACCAGGAACCCGGGCCCTTCCTTTTCCGGGAAGGCCGCCGTCGCGGGCACCCGGTCGGCGAAGAAGCGCTTGGCCCGGCCGAGCACCTCCGGGCCGGCGAGCGCAGTGACGGTCTCGTGAACCATAGGGCCGTGAGACGTTGCGTTTATCGGGTCCGGAGGATGGCCACTCCGGTCGGCTGGGCCGGCACCGGCACCGTGGCCACGGTCCTCCGCGCTACGAGATCGAACATGTCCACGGCGCCCGGGTCCGCCCCGATGGACTCCTGGCTGATGAAGGCGTACCGCCCGTCCGGCGAGTAGGCGACACCATGGACGATTTTCTTCGTGGTGGGAACCCGGGCGACCTCGGTGAGCGACCGCGCATCCACCAGGCTGAAACTCTGGTCCTTCTTGTTGGTGACGATCACCCAGGCGCCGTCCGCCGACGGCTCCACGTTGTAGGCCCCCTTCCCCACCGGGATCTCCCGGGTCCGGGCGAGCGTCGCGGCGTCCCACACCTGGAGCGTATTGCTGTGGTTGCACGCCACGTACAGCGTGCGATCGTCCGGCGCCACCGAAACAAAGGTCGGCTGGCACTCCGCCTCGGCCGGTGCGGCCGCGGGCGCGGACGAGCCCGGAGCATGCACGCCGTGGTCCAGGCCGGCCGGATGGAGCGCGGCTCCACCGGTCCGGGCCCGGCGGGCGACGCGGAGCGTCGCAACGTCAATCTCCAGGAGTTCGTCGCTGTGCATGCACGAGATGTAGACCAGTGTTCCCGCGTGGTTCGGCTTCACCCCGTGCGGCATGTCGCAGGCCGGCAGGTGGGTGATCGTGGTCATCGTGGGGGTGTGCACCACCGAGATCACGTTCGTGCGCGGGTGGTCGCCGTGGAAGTCGGAGTTGGCGACGAAGGCCAGCTCGCCGTCCGCCGTGATCCCGATGGTGGTGGGGAACATCTCGAGGGGCGCCCGGCCCACCAGCGTGTCGGTCGCCGCGTCGAGCTTCCACAAGCTCCCGTACGGCGTCCCGTGCGCGATCGAGACGTAATAGAACCGCTGGTCGGGCGAGACCGCGAGGTTGTGGGGGCCGTCAATATCCGCCGGCATGATGCCGAGGGGGATGACCTTCTCCTGCGTCAGCGTTCCCGGGCCCGGCTGGAGCCAGGTCACGATGTCGCCCGACTCGCTCACCACGCCCACCCGGTAGCCTGGATCCTGCGCGGCGAGCGGCGCCGCCATGGCGCCGAGCAGGAGGGCCACGGGGAACCCGATGGTCCAAGGATGATTCATCCACCGACTCCTTACTCTGGAACCCCGGTCCGAGCGCCGGGGCGAGCCTCTTCCGGCGGGACGGCTTCCGGCATCCCGGGCTCCGCCACGCCCGCCGGTCCCCGGCGGCGCTGTAAACTAGCAGCGTGCCGCAACCGGCGCGAACGGCGCGGCGCGGGGCTAGCCCGAGGCCCGGGCGCTCGCCGGGCGGGCCTGGGCGGTGGCCTGGGCGGTGGCCTGGGCGGGATGCCGCGGCCGCCAGAGATCGCTGAGTTTCGGGCGGCGCCGCAGGACCACCACCAGGTCGCCTGGCGGCGGCTCTTCCACCCCCTCGATCGTGAGGAAGAGGGGCGGTAGCGCCCCCTCGGGTACCTCCGCCTCGTACTCGCGGCCGTGCCAGGCAAAGCGCACGATCCGCGGCATGGTCCGGACGACGCGGTCGAGGAAATAATCGTCGTCGAGCCGGTACACTCCGTCCGCGACTCGATCTCCGTGCAGGAAAAACCCGGGATCGAACGGCTCTCCGGCGTGCCGGGCGAAGTTCTGTTCCGCGGCCTCGTCGAACGCGTCCAGGTCCGGCGCCCGCGCCCGCCATTCCAGGTGATGCCGCAATTCGTGGGTGAGGGTCTCCCAGGTTTCCGTCCGCCAGTCGAAGTCCTGGTGCAACCGGGCGAGGGCCGCGAACGACCCGTGGTAGAGCACCACCCGGCTCTGGAGTCCCTCGCCCTCGCCCCCGCCCGCCACCGGGATGCACTCCCCCAGGGTGTAGATCTCGGGTCGGGTCGGATGCGGAAGGGTCTTCCGGGACACCTCGATCGCGGTCACGCCCTCCAGGAACTCCGCCGGGACCTCGCGGCTCAGCCGGGCGACCAGGGCCTCGAAGTCGCTGAACCGCATCGCCGCCTCACACCACCTCCAGCGCCTGGCTCAGGTCGGCGAGGAGGTCCTCGTAATGCTCGACCCCCACGGAGAGCCGCACCATCCCCGGCGTGATCCCGATCCGCGCCTTCACCTCCGCGGCCACGTCGGCATGGGTCATGGTGGCCGGGTGTTCGGCGAGCGACTCCGTCCCGCCCAAGCTGACCGCCAGCTTGACCAGGCTCAAGGCGTTGAGGAACCGGAACGCCGCCGGTTCCCCGCCGTAGAGCTCGAAGGCGATGAGCGATCCGGGCGCGGCACACTGCCGGCGATAGACCTCGAACAGCGGATGGTCGGGCTCCAGGTGCCCGAGGTAATGCACCCGCTCCACCTTCGGGTGGTCCCGGAGAAAGTCGGCCACGTAGCGGGCGTTCTTCATCTGGGCCGTCATCCGCATCTTCAGCGTTTCCAGGCTCCGGAGGAGCAGCCAGCCGGTCCAGGGGCTCGCCATGTTGCCCAGGAAGGTGCGGAGCGAACGGACCGGCGCCAGGGCCTGCCGCGATCCCAGCACCGCCCCGGCGATCACGTCGCTGTGCCCGCCCAGGAACTTGGTCGCGGAGTACGCCACCAGGTCCGCGCCGTGCTGGAGAGGCCGCTGCCAGAGCGGCCCCAGGAACGTGTTGTCCACCACCACCACCGGCCGCCGCCCGCCGGCGCCCAGGCGATCCGCGAAGCGTGCCACCGCCGCGATGTCCACCAGCGCGTTGGTCGGATTGGCGGGCGTCTCGATCAGGACGGCCCCGACCCGGCGGCCCGCGATCGCCTGCTCGAGCGCGGGCTCGAGGCCGGCGAACGGCACCCCCGCCGGGAACCCGATCGGCGTGATCCCGAACTCCGGCAGCACATGCCGCAACAGGTGATCCGAGCCGCCGTAGAGCGGTTCGCTATGGAGGAGCACATCGCCGGGCCGGGCCGCGGCCAGGAGCGAGGTCGAGATGGCCGCCATCCCGCTGTCGAACACCGCCGCCGCTTCCGCCTGGTCCCACAGCGTGAGGCGGTCCTCGAGCACTTCCAGGTCGGGATTGTTGAGCCGGCTGTAGATCAACCCCAGCGACTCGTCCGGCCGCGCCTCGCGCAACCCGTAGGCCACCTCGAAGAACGCCTTCCCCGCCTCCGCCGTCTCGAACACGAACGTGGAGGTCTGGAAGATCGGGCACTTGAGCGCACCCTCGGAGAGCGCGGGGTCGTACCCGTAGCTCATCATGAGGCTCTCTGGCCGGAAGCGCTTGCCCCTGACGCCGAGGCGAGCAGGATCCTTCGAATGATCGGGACGCACGGCGGACTCCGTCGGCAATACGGTGAACGTCAACGGCGAACGGGGCCCCGGATCGCGGGCCCGCCGGGGACGAGGGCGGGATGGGGGGGGCGGGCGCCGCCTAACCGATCCGCTCCACGAGGTAGTCCGCCAGCTTCCCCGCGTCCACCCGAACCTGGCTCATGGTGTCCCGGTCCCGGACCGTGAGCTGGTTGGTCCGGAGGGTCTCGCCGTCCACGGTGCAGCAGAACGGGGTGCCGGCCTCGTCCATCCGACGGTACCGGCGCCCGATCGCCCCGCGGTCGTCGTAGAAGCTTGGGAACCGCCGCTTGAGATCGTGATAGACCTTCTCGGCGAATTCCGGCATGCCGTCCTTGTTGACCAGAGGCAGCACCGCGGCCTTGATCGGGGCGATGCCCGGATGGAAGCCGAGGACCACCCGGGTCTCCCCGGCCACCGTTTCTTCCCGGTAGGCATCCACCAGCAGCGTGAGCGCCACCCGGTCGGCGCCGGCGGAGGTCTCCACGACGTAGGGGATGTAGCGCTCGTTCGCCGCCGGGTCGAAGTACTCCAGCTTCTTGCCCGAGTACTCCTGATGCCGGCTCAGGTCGTAGTCGGTCCGGTTGTGGATCCCCTCGATCTCGTTCCAGCCGAAGGGAAACTCGTACTCGATGTCGTACGCGGTCTTGGCGTAGTGGGCCAGCTCATCGGGCCCGTGCCGGTGCCACCGCAGCCGCGAGGGGGTGAGCCCGATGTCGCGGTGCCACTGCATGCGCCACTCCCGCCAGCGCTCGAACCATTCCTCGTCGGTGCCCGGCTTGACGAAGAACTGCATCTCCATCTGCTCGAACTCGCGGGTCCGGAAGATGAAGTTCCCCGGGGTGATCTCGTTCCGGAACGCCTTGCCGATCTGCGCGATCCCGAAGGGAATTTTCTGCCGCGAAGCGTTGAGGACGTTCTGATAATTGACGTAGATCCCCTGGGCCGTCTCGGGCCGCAGATACACCACGGCGGCCTGCTCCTCCACCGGACCCATGAACGTCTTGAACATCAGGTTGAACAGCCGCGGCTCGGTCAGGTCGCACGCCGTGTGCTCGCCCGGCCGCTTGCTCGGCTTCTCGGGACACACGGCGTCCGCCAGCTTGTCGGCCCGGAACCGCGCCTTGCAGGTGCGGCAATCCACCAGCGGATCGGTGAACCCGGCCACGTGCCCCGAGGCCTCCCACACCCTGGGGTGCATGAGAATGGCCGCGTCCAGCCCCTCGATGTCGTCCCGGGCGTGCACCATCGCCCGCCACCAGCGGTCCTTGACGTTCTTCTTGAGCTCGACGCCGAGCGGGCCGTAATCCCATACCGAGCCAAGCCCGCCGTAGATCTCCGAGGATTGAAACACGAAGCCGCGCCGCTTGCAGAGCGACACGAGCTTGTCCATCAGGGTGGGGTCGGCCATGAGGGCTTCGCGAAGGGTCCGAGGAACCGCCGAAGGCGCGAAACCTAGAGGCCGCCCCGGGGTGGGGCAAGAACGGCCACCCCCTCCCAGCCGGGCTGGCCCATCCTGTTCCTCGCCCGTCCAGGATCTCGACAGTCAACTCTCTCGCCGATTGACTGCTGGCGCACCGGGAGCGGAGCTTGGATCCGGACGGATGGGCGCGGCACGGTTCCCCATCGAGAGGAGCGACTCATGAGTCGGCGCACAACCGGTGAGCAGGGCTTCGCTCTCGAAGCCACCATCCTGCTCCTGGTCCTCATGGCCGGGCTGATCGGGGCGAGTCTCCTGGCCCACCTGATGGTCCAGCGCGCCTCGGGGCTCGACACCCAGATGGCCCGGGTCACCCACGCCGCCGAAGGCGGGGCCGACCACGTCATGGCCCAGCTCAATGTGGCCATTCAGGACGGCGCGATCTCACCCGCCGAGCTGGCCGCACTCACCCCGCCCGTGATCCCGGGGACCACCGTCAGCGTCACCGGAACCGCGGTGGGTCCCGCCGTGCCCGGCACCATCGCCAACGGCCCCTACACCGGGCTCATCGCCCTCAACCAGCGGATCGATATCGGCGTCACCGCCACCGACCAGGCCCGCAACCGGGCCGACGCCGTGGTGTCGGTGAATGCCCAGTCCATTCCGCTCTTCCAGTTCGGCGTCTTTTACGAGGAAGACCTCGAGATCCACAACGGGCCCCGGATGGACTTCGCCGGCTGGGTCCACAGCAACAGCAACATCTACTTGTCCTCGGACAACCAGTACTTCCAGGACATGATCACGACGCCGGGAAGCCTCTACTGGCAGCGCAAGGCGTACAACGACCGGCGCCCCGGCGTGTACATCAACAACGCCTCGGGTGTCCCGGTCAACCTCACGTTCGACAGCCGGAGCCAGCCGGTGCCGGCGAACTTCGTGAACGCGAGCCAGGCCAGCTTCGACGGCCGCGTGATGACCAGCGCCCACGGGGTCACCCCACTCCGCCTCCCCCTCCCCCCGGGGATGCCCGCGATCGAGCTCATCAACCCGCGCGATCCGGCCGACACACCCGAAGAACAGGCGGTGAAGTTCGCCTGGAAGGCCGACTGGCACATCACGGTGGATCTGAACAACCTGGCCCTCGGCTGCCTGGGCGCCTTCGCTAACGTCGGCCTGGTCAGCCCCACCGGCACCTTCCGGACCGGTGGGCGCACTCTGCCCGACCCCGTCACGGATTGCCCGCTCATCTTCCGGTTCGTGAGCGATGCTTTCCACGAGGGCCGGGAGCACATCGGCGTGGACCTGCTGGAGATCAACCTCGGCGCACTGTACACCTGGATCGCCGGCGATCCGGTGAACCGGCGCACCGACATCATCTACATCACCTTCCTTAATGCCGCGCCGCCTAGCGGCGGGTCGCCCAACCTCAATTCCGCCCGGGATTTCCCGGCCGTTCGTCTGGTGAACGGGGCCCAGCTCGGCGCCCCGCTCAGCCTGGCGACGGACCGGCCGCTCTACATCCACGGCAACTTCAACAGCCGGCTCTGGCAGCCCGCCTCGCTTCTCGGCGACGCGGTCACGTTCCTCTCCTCGGCCTGGACCGACGGGGCCCACGCCTGGACCCCAGCATGGAACCCCGACGGGACCATCCAGTCCTTCGCGAACACCAACGCCGCGAGCCGGGACTCGGTCTATGCCGCGATCGCCGCCGGGCATTCCGCCACCCCGTGCGACTGGCAGGTGCCGGGGTGCACCCCGGCCGTCCCGCCGCCCCTGGTGCCCGCCACCTCGAATTACGGCGGCGGGCTCGAGAACTTCCCCCGGTTCCTGGAGACCTGGGGCAGCGGCCGGACCATGGTGTACCGCGGTTCCCTGGTCTCCCTTTTCCAGAGCCGGTACGCCGCCCGGCGCCGCTGGAACTGGCGGACCTACTACAACCCGCCCACGCGCGACTGGCAGTTCGACCTCCGGTTCCGCAACCCCAACCAGCTCCCCCCGGGGACACCGGTGGTCGGCAGCATCGTCCAGATCGCCTACCGGCCGGTGTACTGAGCCATGCGCGCTCACCGCGGCCGCCGTCAGGCAGGGTTCTCGCTCATCGAGGCGCTGGTCATCCTCGTGCTGGTGGGAACCCTGACCGCTTACGCCCTGCCTCGCCTCCGGGACACCGAGTCCACCCGGGTCCGGCGGGCCGCTCAGCAACTGGTGCGCGACCTCGAGACCGTGCGGTCGCGGGTCCTCGCAACCCGGAGCGCGGGCCGCGTGGTGTTCACCCCCGGGCTCCGGAGCTACACGGCCTATCTCGACGACGACCGGGACGGCCTGATCGGGCAGACGGCGGGGGAGACCGACTCGCTCCGGAGCTTCCGGACCCGCACGCTCGAAAGCGGGATCCAGTTCGGGCGGACCGGCGCGCCGGACGTCCCCGGATTCGCCGGTCCGGGAGCGATCACCCTCCCCGGAGCCCGCCTCGACTTCAACACCCGGGGGATCCCCGCGCCCCTCGGCACCAGCGGGGCCATTTACCTGAGCTCGGCGAGCGACCCCAATGCCGTCGCCGCCGTCACGGTCACCGGCGCCGCCGGCATCCGGGCCTGGGTTCTGCTTGGAGGAGTCTGGCAATGAGGGGACCCAAGGCTGAAGGGGGCTTCACCCTGATCTCGGTGCTGCTCGCCGTCGTGATGGTCTCGATCGGGCTGATCGCGCTGGCGCGCACCCAGTCGGGGCTCCTGGCCAGCCAGCAGAACACCGAGAACCGCGACGTTGCGACGGCGATCGCCGCCTCCTACATGGAGGATCTCCGGGGGCGGAATCCCGCGACGCTGGTGAGCGAGCCACCCCTGGCCGTGGACGCCGAGGGGCAGCCGCTCCCCGGCGGCCCCTTCGTGCGCACCACGACGGTCACACCGGACAACCCCAACCTCCTCCGGGTCGAGGTGCAGGTCGCGTATCCGCGGGGGGCCCAGCCCGTCACGCTCACGACGCTCATCTTCGCACCATGACCGCCCCGTCCCGGCTCCGGACCGCCGGATTCACCCTGGTCGAACTCCTCCTTGCGCTCACCATCGGCCTCGTGGTGCTGGGCGGAGCCATGAGCCTCGCCCTCACCACCTGGCGCAACGCGCGCGGCCTCACGATCCGGGACGGGGTCGAACGGAACGCCCGGTTCATCGGGGTCGCCCTCCAGCGCGACGTCCAGGAGACCGGCGTGGATCTCGCCTCCGGCCCGGCGTGGGGATCGCTCGGGGTCTGGGGCGACACGATCACCATGCTGCGGGTGCCCTACGACCCGGCCGCGGCGCCGGCCTATCCCACCTTGAGTTCGGTCGCCTTTCCGAACGGAGTTTGCGGCGCCACCTGCGTCGAGATCACGACCGGCGGCCCGGCCCCCCAGCTCGCCGCAGGCGATCTGGTGCGCTTCCAGATCGGGACCGAGCGGCGGCTGCTCCTCCTGACCAGTGTCACCCCGGTCGCCGGCGGGTACCGCCTCCTGTTCACGCCCGCCGCGACCCTGATCAATCGCCCCGCCGGGATCGGCGGCGTGGCGATCCCCGCGAACGGCCCGTTCGTCCAGCGGCTGGCCCTCGTCGCCTACTGGCGCCAGGGCACCACGCTCATGCGGGCCGAGCGGCTGACCTCGGCCGGCGCGTTCCAGGGCGAGGCGTTCGCGACCGGGGTCCAGCGGTTCCGGGTGACCCTGATCTTCACCGATGGCGACGAGCTGCCCCAGGCTGACGGCACCGACCCGGACCCCACGAACAACTTCGACCAGATCGCCGGGCTGCGGGTGCGTGCGACGCTCGAGGCCGAGCGGGTGGACCCCGCGGTGAACGGGGGTGTGCTCCTCACCCGGGACCGGCAGTGGCGCTTCGTACCGAGGAACCTGGTCTACGAGCGTAACAGATTGTAACGCATTGTGTAGCTTGTTTGGTCTTGGTGGGGACTACCCTCCCAGGGGGCGTTCCGCGGATTGCAAGAAGTCACACAGCGGAACTGCACGCGATCACATGAAGTAACATCTTGCCCCACAAGAGTTTGCCTCATCGCACCTCGTAGGCTCGTGTCTTGCTGCGTCTAGGAAATTGAAGCAGAGGCTCCAGCGGCGTTCGGGCGGGCCTCCATGCCCCGAAGAGGACGGCTAAGGCAACCATGAAGGTCCCAGCGAAGCAGATCGGTCGCGCAGGCTTCACGCTGATGGAGCTCCTCGTCGTCATGGTCATGATGGCGATCGTGGCGACCATCGCCCTGCCCCGGATCAATGTCTCCCGGATTCGATCCAAGGCCGCCATTCAGGCCCTGGGTACCACCATGCTCGCCCTCCAGCGCGAGGCGATCGCCCGGCAGCACAACATCGTGGTGATCGTGGACGCCGCCGCCCGGTCGCTCCGCGTGGTGTACGACTCGACCAACGACCTCACCTGGAACAACAACGAGCGGATGCGGGCGATCCCGCTGGGCGAGGAGATCGTCTTCGGGAAACCGGCGGCGGTGCCGGCGCGGACCTTCGGCGCCAACCCGGTCAACTTCACCACGGTGGAGGTCGGAAGCGGGTTGCCCGCCATCGTGCTTTACCGGAACGGCAGCGCCCGCGAGTTCGGCGGCCTGTACCTGAGCACCCGGAAGGCCATGGCCGGCGCGCCGGGTCACCAGGGCGAGACCTGGGCCATGGAGATGATCCGGGCGACCGGCCGGGCGGAGTGGCTCCGCTGGAACGGGACGACCTGGATCCGGGGGTTCTGATGCGGAACGACACGGCGGGGTTTACCCTGGTGGAAGTGGCGATCGCGGTGGTGATCCTCTCGATCGTCATGCTCACGGTTCCGATCGCGGGACTGGAGTTCAGCCGCACCGTGGCGGCGAACCGCCGCCAGAACGAGGCCAACGCCCTGGCGGATGCCTGGATCGCCCGGTGCCGCGCCGAACCCAACTATGCCGCGCTGGACTCGACGGGCACCGGCAAGTGCCGGGGGACGGTGACGGGGCTGGGGAGCTACGGCTTCACCCGCACCACGTCCGTCGTGGGTGACGCCTCGCTGTCGGGCGTGGCGGATTCCTTGAACGACTACAAGCGGGTGACGGTGGTGGTCTCGGGCGGGGGTCTCCCCCAGCCCGTTCGGCGCACCGTCACCATCGCCAGGCCTTGAGGGGAGGCGTCATGCGGGACCGCCGCGGTATCACGCTGGTGGAGATGCTCATCGCGCTCACCGTGTTCTCGGTGATCCTGGGGGCCACCCTGAGCTTCCTCTCCCGGCAATCGAAGGCCCTGGACCGGCACTCCACGGACATGGGCATGCTCCAGAACCTGAGCTTCGCCGGTGGCCTCCTCGAGCAGGAGATTCGGGTGGCCGGCGCCAATGTCCCCTTCAAGCAGCCGGCCGTGGTGTACGCGGGGACCTCGACGTTCATCTTCAACGCCGATTACGCCTCGAACGTGGACAGCCTGTTCGCGGTGTACTACAACCCGGGCCTCCCCGCGGGACAGGTGAACGCCCTCACCGCCGCCCAGCGCTTCGCGCTGCCGGGCACCAGCCCGGCCTATCTCTACCCGGATTCCAATTACTACGCGCAGGGCAGCACGAGTATCAACAGCCCGGCGGAGACCATCAGTTGGTTCTTCCAGCTCGACGCCTCCACGCCGGCGCCCAACGACTATCTCCTGCTCCGGCAGGTGAACGACCAGGCGCCCGAAGTGGTGATCCGCAACGTGGAGCAGACCCCCGGCCGGAACTTCTTCCGGTACTACTACAAGCGCATCCCGCCCACCGGGACCAGCACCGCGTCGGTGGACACGGTGCCCACGAGCTGGATGCCGATCAGGCACACGCAGGCCATCCACGGCGCTCCAGGGGATACCGGGGCTGCGGCACGGGCCGACAGCCTGGCGATTGTCGAGGTGGCCTTCACGGTGACCAACGGCCTCACCGGGGCCGACTACCGCTCCCGCGCGATCAGCTTCATGGTCCCGGTGCCCAACATCGGCACCAAGAAAGCCACGAGCTGCGGCGACGTCCCCATCCTCGGGACGGCGCTCGCCGCCACCTGGGTGGTGGACAATTCCGCCTCTCCGCCCGACACCACCATGCTCCTCACCTGGAACCAGGCGGTGGACGAGACCACCGGGGAGCGGGACGTGCGATCGTACGTGATCTGGCGGCGCCCGGTGGGCATGCTCACCTGGCCCGATCCGATCGCCACCGTGCCGGCTGGCTCCCCCACCCCGAGCTACGCGGACGAGACCGCGGTGCCCGGGTTGCCCGGCTACCAGTACGGGCTCGCCGCCCAGGACTGCACCCCGTCCCTGTCCAGCATGGCGGTGGTGACGGCGCCCCTCACGCCTTGACGCGGTACCGGAGGATTCGCATGACCCGCCGACCTCGCACCGACCGACGCGGCATCGCGCTGCTCACGACGCTGCTCGTGGCCTTTGCGGTGAGCGCCATCGCCCTCGCTGCCGTGATGATGACGCTCAACGCCAAGCTGGTCGCGAAGAACGGCGAGCGGGCGGCCGTGGTAGACGCGGCGGCGCTCGCCGGCCTGGAGGAGGCCCGCAGTCGGATCAACGGCCAGCGGAGCCTGTACCCGTCCTCGGGGTACGTGACGCTGGAATCCAACGCGCCGGTCAAGGACGCGAGCAACAGCGTGATCCCCAAGGTCACCCGATCCACCTACATCGGGCCCACCGGCGTGAGCACCGGCCAGTATGGCGTGGTGGGCAGCATCATCACGGTGGCGCAGGACAGCTTCGGCAACAAGGTGGTCCGGCGGCTCGAGATCAACCAGGAAAGCTTTTCGAAGTTCGCCTACTTCACCAACTTCGAACTCGACACGGCCGGCAGCACCATCGTCTTCGGCGGCGGCGACCAGATCCGGGGCCCGGTCCACTCCAACGATCAGCTCAAGATGAGCACCAGCGGCACCACCCCGGTGGCCACCTTCTTCGACCAGGTCACCTCGGCCGCCAGCTCGATCCAGAACCAGTCGCGCGGGCAGTTCAACAAGCCCCCGATCCTGAGCGCGCCGCGGATCCCCATGCCCACCGTGGCCGACCTCAACATGCTGGACAGCCTGGCCCAGGTGGGCGGCACCCGCTTCGCGGGTTCCACGGCCGGCGATGCCGGCGAGGCCCGGACCCGGATCCAGTTCCTGACGATCGACCTGGGCCCCCTGAACGGCGGCGTGCAGGGCTTCTTCCGCGTCTATCAGGGCGCCGATGAGGATTACGTCTCGGCCAGCCTGCCCACGACGACCAGCAGCACCGGGAGCTATCTCGAACTCTCCAAGAACTGCGGCGACAGCACGGTGGGCGGATTCCTGGCCGCCTTCTATCACGATGTGGCCCAGGCCGACCCCAACCACAATCACGGGTACACCGGGACCAGCAACTCCGACAAGCTCAATCGGCGGCTCGCCTCCGTCACCCCGGGCGTGGGCCGGCTCGCCCTCCGGTGCTACCTGGGCGGTGACTCGATTCTCACGGCTCCCGGAACCGGGGCCAACTGGCCCTCGTCCGGGCACCGCGACGGCGGAAGCTGGGTGATGGCGCCGGCTGGGGTCCGGACGGCGCTCGCGGCGCTGGGACCCGTCATCACCCTCCGGCCCGACCGGGACTACCTCTTCCCGCTCAGCCGCACCTGGAACGCGAACTTCAAGGGTGTGATCTATGTCGCGGGCAAGGTGATCCTGGACGGGGTGATTCACGGCCGGGTCACGGTCGCCGCGAGCGGCAACATCATTTTCGGCAACGACCTCACGTATTACCAGAATCCGGCGACCCGGGACTGCACCACGGGCGACATCGCGGGCTATTTCTCGGGCCAGTCCATCATCGTGTCGAACAACACGATCAACGCGCCCCAGACTCCGGACAACAACGGCTCGCTCTCGACCTCGCCCTCGGGGACGTTCCGCACCTACGACGACACCCCGTCGGAGACCATTCACGGGTTCTTCCTCACCCTCAAGACTTTCGGCGCCGAGGAGAACAACCTGGGCTCCGACAATGCGGAGACCTGCAACATCGGCGGTTCGTTCACGGCGGGCCGCGGCTGCCTCAGCACCTACGGGGGCATCATTCAGGAGCGGCGCGGCGCCGTGGGACTCGTCACCGGCGAGGGGTACATCAAGCGCTACCAGTACGACGCCTGCGGTGCCACCGATCCGCCGCCGTACTACCCCACGACGGGATTCTTCGTGAAGAACCGGTTCTACGAGCTGGACCCGACCCGGTTCGACGTGGCGGCCTGGTTCGCTGCCAACCAGAACTGAGGAGCGGATCCTACCCTTCAGGGGACGGACCGGCGGCGGAGAATCCGCAGCGACGGGTAACGGGTCGCCCCCGTTACCCGCCGGTGCTTTCTCGGCCCTTCCGTCCGGATTTCCACCGGCCCCGTCACGGGTCCCCCGTCACCGGGCCACGCCTCCCACCCCTGCCGCCTGAGATCCGGTCGGTGCCGCGCGCGTACCTGAACAGGGAGCCCCTGCTCGGGCTGCTTGCTGGGAACCCGCTTGCGGGGTAACCTGGAGGCGTTGCCCGGCCGCCTCGGGCGGCTGTGGCCGCCGGCCCGCGGCGAAAATCGCAAGCGCGTGCAAAGCGGGAACTTACGCCGCTGGCCGTTCGCGTGTGCTTCTTGCACCGCAAGCGAGGCGGGACACCCACCGCCTGATAGGAGCGACCGATGCCTGGGGAGACGCGTGCTCTCGGCCCCGTCACCCCGGCCCGACAGGCCCGGGCCGGGCTCACCTTGCTCGAGGTTCTCACGGTGATCGTGCTCCTCGGGATCGTGGCCGCGATCGGGCTGCCACGGATTGACTTCGCGGGCGCCAAGGCCAACGCCGCCGCCCGGGCGCTTGCCCTCGCTCTGTCCCGGGCTCAGCGGGAGGCCGTGACCCTCCAGAGCGATGTCTGGGTCGCGGTGGACAGCGCCGGCCGAGCCCTCGTGGTGCACGAGGACCGGAACAACGATGGCCTGGTCCAGCCGGGCGAACGCGTGACCACCGTGGCGCTGGACGAGGGCGTGGTCTTCGGCACCAGCGGGGCACCCCCGCTGCCGATGGGCGCCGGGACGGTGAGCTTCACGCGCACCCATAACGGGCTTCCGGCCATCGTCTTCCACCGCGACGGGAGTGCCAACGAGAGCGGCGGATTCTACCTCACGACCGTGAAGCACCTCGCTGCCGGCAAACCCACCGGGACCCGGGCCGTCACCGTCACCCAGGCGACCGGGCGGCCCCTCTGGTGGAGCTACGGCAGCGGTACCTGGGTCTCGGCCCGATGAGCGCCTCGCCCCGCACCCGCCGCGGCTTTTCCCTGGTGGAGGTGATGATTGCGCTGGCCGTGCTCACGATCGTGCTGGCGGGCCTGGGCCGGTTCATCGGCACCTTCGTGCACGGCGTCCGCACCTCGACCACCCGCACCATGGCGACCGAGGTGGCGCGCGCGCGCCTGGCCACGGTCGAGACGGACCCCCGGTACACGATGCTCACCGCGCTCTACGGCGGGACCGCGCCCGGCGCCGACGTGACCGGCTTTCCGGGATTCCCGGCCATGCGCCGCCAGACCTTCGTGAGCCGCGACCAGAGCGGCACGCCGCCCCGCGACATCACCACGATCACCGTGCGGGTGACCGATCCGTCCATCCCGCAAGATACGATCAGCCTCACCACCATGAGGGCTCGGCCATGATGTCAGGCACGTCTCGGCCCACGGCGGGGAAGGGTTTCACGCTCCTGGAAGTGCTGATCGCGCTCATCGTGCTGTCGCTGGTCATGGGAAGCGCGGTGTCGCTCCTCCGCTCCCAGTCCCAGACCTTCGCCCTCGGGAGCGAGCGGGCGGACCTCTACCAGAACGCCCGCTACGTGGTGAGCGTCTTCGAGCGGATGACCCGGACCATGGGGGCCGGGGTGGCGGGCTCCCAACCCATGCTGGTCTATGGGGGTAACGACGTCCTCGCCTTCAACGCCGATTATCAGGAAGTGGACACCGCCTCGATGCGCTGGGCGGTGTACTTCAATCCAGACGCCGACAGCCTCGCCACGGTGGCCTGGGACGCGGCCGCCGCCGGCCCGATCCCGAACAGCACCTACATCTATCCGCCGCGGAATTACACGCTGGCGAACGGTGCGCCCTCGCCCGCCGAGACGATCATCCTGTACTTCCGGCCCGACAGCTCCACGGCCCGGACCGACGACTACGTCCTGTACCTCCGGTTCAACAATCGCGAGCCCACGGCCGTCGCCACGAACCTCCTGGCTGACTCCGCGGGCCGACCCTTCCTGGAATACTTCAGGCTCTCGGGTGGCACGCTAGCGCTGGTCCCGCCCGCCAACCTGCCGCTCATCCGGCGGGACGTGGTGGCCGGCATGACGCCGGCGCAGGCCTTCGCGGCCCAGTTGCCGGATAGCGTGATGACGGTTCAGCTCAACTTCGAGGTCACCAACGGGAAGACGGGGCCGGACGAGCAGCGGCTCCAGGTGTCCACGATGGTCCACGCGCATAACAACGGCCTCCCCCAACCCATCGTCTGCGGCCGGACGCCGCTCCCGCCGGCCCTGGTGACCGCGATCCCCGACACCACGCCCAACAGCGGCCTGGTGACGCTGACCTGGGCCCGGTCGCCGGATCAGGGAGGCGGAGAGGACGACATTCGCCAGTACCTCGTCTTCCGCCGGCTGGATACGTTGCCGCTCCCCTCCTGGGACCTGTTGGCGAACGTGCGTGCCGACACCTTGTCGCTCTATACGTTCCCGATTTCCGGCAATGCCTCCGGCTCGGCCTATCAATTCGGCGTCTCGGCGCAGGACTGCACGCCGGCGGTCTCGAGCATCGCCATGACCCTGGCCACGGCGCCCTGACCCGCCGGCGCCCGACGGTGGAGGATCGGATGCGGATGATCCAGGTTGCACGCAGGGACCAGCGGGGCGTCGCCCTGATCTTGACGCTGCTCCTGGCCTTCCTGGTCGCGGCCCTGGCCATCGGGGCGGTCATGATGTCCGGCAACGTCCAGCTGGTGAGCCGCTACCACGCCCGGGAGGCCGCGCTTCAGGCCGCAGCCGACGGCGGGCTCGAGATCGGACGCGACCTGCTGAACCGGAACCCGGGCCAGCTCCCCCCCAGCGGCGACACCGCGCTCGTCCTCAACCAGCCCGTGCTGGACGCCCAAGGCCGGGTCATCCCGGGCTTCACCCGTTCGGTCTATGCCGGCCGCACCGGGGGCCGCACCGGCGGGCTCGGCAGCGCCGGGCAGTATGGCCTCAACCTCGCGTCAGTGGTCTCGGTGATCAACGACCCCCGGGGCGCCGTGGCGGCACGCCGGCTGCTCCTCACCCAGGATTCCTGGTCCAAGTTCGCGGTCGCGGTGGACCAGTGGACCACCAACATTATGTACGGCTGCTGGGAGCAGGTGCAGGGGCCTTTCCATTCCAACACCAACCTCAAGCTGCAGAGCGGCTGCTCGGGGGCGAGTCGCGTGCTCTTCACCGGTCCGGTGACCGTGGTGAACAGCGTCAGCAACGCAGCGTCCGGCAACTTCCAGCAGGGGCTCACCATCGGCGCGAGCCCCATTCCGTGGCCGACGCCCGCCCAGTTCTCGACCCTCCGGGCCTTCGCCCAGCAGTCGGACGCCCCGAACGGCGACTACGATCTCACCCCCACGATGGGCGCCGCCAATACCCGCACGCCGAGCCTGCGAATCGAGTTCGTGCCGATCGACGTCAACGGCAACGGCCAGATCGAATGGGATGAAGGGTTCATGCGGGTCTTTCAGGCACGCATCACCGGCACCGTGTCCCTCGATACCACCGCAAGGAACTACGTCACCGCGCGGCGGGCCGGCCAGCGGCCCGTCAGCGTAGGGACCGGCCCGGGCGGCTGGGGAGCCTACAATCCTACCAGCGATCCCAACCTCTTTTCCGACAACTGCGGGATCGTGCGGGGAGGCCGCTTCCGCACCGCCCGCTCGCTCTTCCTCTTCTACGACGACACCGCGGGGCAGTCCACCGCCACGGCCGCCGCGAGCGTCAACACCGACCTCATGTCCGCCGGCCACCGCTGCTACCTGGGTGGCGACCCGGCGCTCGCCGGCGGCCCACTCGGGCAACCCGGGACCGGCAACCCGGTGGTGGACACCCTCACGCCCGACTCCACCTGGACCGACATCCCCCCACCGCCGGGCCCCGCGGTCCCCTATCGCCTCACGCGGGGATGGTGGATCAAGAAGCGCACCCCGCCGGATCCGGCCGTGGTCGCCAGGCGGCCTGGCGACGCGAGCTACCTCATCCCGCTCGGCCGGAACCCCAACTTCAAGGGCGTGATCTACGTCAACGGCAGCGTGGCGGTGAGCGGGCGGCTCCGGGGACGGGTGAGCGTGGTGGCCACCGGCACCATCATGCTGGTCGACGACCTCACCTACGTCACCCCGCCGGGCACCGTCTGCACCGACCAGGGGGACATGCTGGGTCTCCTCACCGCCGATTCCATCCTGATCGCCGACAACAGCATCCAGCGCCCCTTCCGGGTGAACAACATCTGGACCGGCCTGTGGGACGATTCACCCTCCAGCGAGAACTACCACGCCTTCCTGTTCGCGCTCAAGGACTGGGGCGGGGAGAACTGGAACCCGCCCTGGGTGGAGCCGCTCATCCCCGGCGAGGCGTCCCCCTCGGCGTCCGGCGGCTTCGTCCGGGTCACCGGCGGCATCATCCAGGGCTTCGTCCGGGTGGCCACGTACAACGGGCGGAGCGGCTGGCAGGAGGCCCATACCTACGACCAGTGCGGTGCGACCGCGCCCCCGCCCTACTTCCCCACCACCGGGCGCTACGCCAAGAACCGGTACTACGAGCTGGATCCGGTGTGGCTCAACACGATGACCATGGATCAGTACTTCGTGCGGCTCCAGTCGCAGTAGGCGGAGGGCGGGGGCCCTCGGGCGGGTGGCCGCTAGGACGGAAGGACGGTCCGGCCGCCCCCCCCGCGGCGGACCACGTCCCGCACGATCAGGTCCCCGTGGTGGCGGGTATTCTCGATGAAAAGCCGGTTGGCGTCCTTCCCCGCCGCGAGCACTCCGGCGACATAACATCCCGGGATCGGGGTCATCATGGTGGCCTCGTCGTGCCGGGGGACCCCGGTGTCCGGGTCCACCGGTACTCCCAGGCGCTCGAGGAGCGTCGTATCGGGGTGGTAGCCCGTCATGGCCAGCACCGCGTCCGCCTCGATCCATTCGGTGAGTCCGGTCCGGTCGTTCCGCACCTCGACCGCCTCCGGCGTGATCCGGACCACGCGCGAGTGCCAGCGCGCCGGGATGCTTCCCTCCTTTACCCGGTTCGTGATGTCAGGCAACACCCAGGCCTTGACGCTGGGATCGAACCCCTCGAAGAGGTGTACCAGGGTCACCCGCGCCCCCGCCCGCCAGCACTCGAGGGCGGCGTCCACGCTCGAGTTGCCCGCTCCGATCACGATCACCCGCTGGCGCCAGTAGCGGTGTCCCTCGGTGAAGTAGTGGTGGACATGGGGGAGTTCCTCCCCCGGCACGCCGAGCAGGTTCGGGTTGTCGTAGTACCCGGTCGCGAAAACGACGTTCTCCGCGACGTACGTGGTCGCGTCATGACGGCGGCGCACCTGGACGGCGAACCCGCCCTCCGCTCTCCGGCTCACCTCCGTCACCTCTTCCGGGATCCGGATGTCCAGCCCGAAGCGCTCCGCCACCCGCCGGTAGTACAGCAGCCCGTCGCGCCGGGTGGGCTTTTCGTGGCTCGCGATGAACGGCACCCCGCCGATCTCGATCCGCTCCGGGGTGGAGAAGAACGTCATGTTGAGCGGATACCGCTCGATCGCCGAAACCACCGACCGCCGATCGAGAATGACGCAGGGCACGTCAGCCTCCCGCGCTGCGATACCCACGGTGAGCCCGATGGGACCGGCGCCGATGACGAGGAGGGGGATCGAGGACTCGGTCATGGGCTTCAGACCTCGATGATCTGGTCCCGCCGCGTGCCCACGCTGACATAGCGGATCGGCGCCCCGCTCAAGTCCTGGAGCCGGTCCAGATAGGCGCGAGCCTCGGGGGGAAGGTCGGCGAGCCTGCGGGCGCCTGACGTGGGCCGGCGCCAGCCCGGCAGGACCTCGTACCGGGGCCGCACCCGCTCCAGCGTCGCCACCTCCGCGGGCATCTCCTGGCACCCCTTGCCGTCCACCAGGTAGTCGGTGCACACCGGGATCTCGGCGAAGGTGTCGAGCACGTCGAGCTTGGTGACGGCGAGCCCGGTCAGGCCGTTGACCCGCACCGCGTAGCGCACCACCGTGGCATCGAACCAGCCGCAGCGCCGCGGGCGCCCCGTCACCGCCCCGTACTCGTCACCCAACCGCCGGAGTGCCTCCTCGATCGCCGGTGCCGCCTGCGAGGGGAGCGGCCCGCTCCCCACTCGCGTGGTGTAGGCCTTGACCACGCCGAGCACCCCGTCAATCGCGGTGGGGCCGATCCCGGCCCCGGTCGCCGCCCCACCCGCCGTGGTGCTGGACGAGGTCACATAGGGATAGGTCCCGTGGTCCACGTCCAGGAGGGCCCCCTGCGCCCCTTCCAGCAGCACGTTCTTCCCCTCCAGGACTGCGCGATGGACCAGGTGGCCGGTATCGGCGATGAGGGGGAGCAGCCGCGGCGCCAGCCGCTCGACCAGCGCCCGGTGCTCCTCCTCGGAGGCCCGGGCCGAACTCCCCATGAGGGCAAGGAGCTGGTTCGCGCGCGCCACCCGCTCGGCGAGCAGCGCGTGGACCTGCTCCAGGTGCCGCAGGTCGCCCGCCCGGATGCCGCGCCGGCCGATCTTGTCCTCGTACGCCGGGCCGATGCCGCGGCCCGTGGTGCCGATCTTCTGGCTCTGCTCGTGCGCCGCGTCGAGGAGCTTGTGATAGGGCAGGACCAGGTGGGCCCGGTCCGACACGAAGAGCCGGCCTTCCGGCTTCACGCCGCGGGCGCTGAGCTGGTCCAGCTCCGTGAAGAACGTCTCCGGGTCCAGCACGACGCCGTTCCCCACGATGCAAGTGCAGCGCTGGTGCAGGATGCCGGAGGGGATCTGCTGGAGGATGAACTGCTCCTCGCCGATGCAGACCGTGTGGCCCGCGTTGGCACCACCCTGGTAGCGGACCACCAGATCCGCGCGCTCGGACAGCACGTCCACCAGCTTCCCCTTGCCTTCGTCGCCCCATTGCGCGCCGACAACCACCACACAGTGGGTCTTGCGGTCGAACATCTGGGCTCCGCGATCGGGAGGCAACAAAAAGAGCCCCGGAACTGGGGGCTCTGGAGTATCCTCAGGAGAAAACTAGACCAGCCCGAACCGTTGTCAATCGCGGGCCGGGAGGCCCGCCAGTGCCTCCCCCACCCCAAGGGCGAAGCCCGGATCGAGGCCCTCGAGGGTGTCGCGGCCTGTGTGGATGAGCCGCAGAACCGGCCAGTCGAGCCGTGCCAGGGTCACGGCGGCCGCGCCACGCCGTGCCGGCGGGAGGCTGTCCACCAGGATGCCGGGAGGAAGGCGCCGTATCTGGATTGGCACGCCGAGCGGTTGGAGCGTGGTCCGCAGCCGAGCGGCGAGGGACTGGCTCCGGCGGTCGTGCGTGACGATGAACAGCCGGCCCCGGTCGGCCAGCGTGTCCAGATTGATCACTTCGCACCCCTCAAGCCGGCCGGCCAGGCGAGCGAAGATCCGGCTTCCGACCAACCCGAACTCTTCCGCCCCAGTCACCAGGAACCCCGTCCGCGGATCCACCGAGCGCCGGGCTGCCTCAAGCAGGGCGAGCACTCCGGTCCCGTTGTCACGGGCCCCGGGTGATGTGCCGCTGAGCCGCCCGCGGCCGGTGAAGGCGCCGGCGAGGACCGTCGCCACCGCACCGGCCCCGGCAGCAGGCCAGGGGATGGGACTCCCCGTGAGCCACCGAACGAGGCAGAGGAGCCCGAGCGACCCGATGGACGCGAGGAGCGCCCAGAGCGTGACGAGCCGGCCCGCCATCGAATGCCCCTGGGCCTTGCTGTCGAGGTGAGCCACGATCCAGCGCCGGACCTGGTCCCGGCCGCCCCGGGTGGCGACCACGTTGGCGTCCTCCCGTCGCTCGGCCCCGGGGAGGGCTGTGCCGGAGCCGATCAGCGCGGCGGTGGCGGCCAGCGCACCGAACAACACCAGGTAGAGCGCCGCCCCGGCCCCGGCGGGGATCCCCGGCAGGATGAGCAGCGGGAAGAGCAGCAGCGCGATGCCACCGGCTCCCGCCCCGAACAGCGGGAACCCCTCCAGCGCCGAAGGCGGGAACGCGAATCGCTCTTCCTCGGTCCGATAGCCCAGCCGTTCGAGGTACTGCCGGACAGCGTGCCGGGCCTGGGCGGCCCCCTCGGTGCCCGCCTCCCGCGAGGCGCTGGCGAGCCGGCCGAACAGCTCGACTGGTGTCAGGCGGACGGCAGGCCGGCCGCCGAACCCACCCCGAAGGCGGCGGCGGTGTCGGGCGAGATCAGCTCCTGCTCGAGGAGCTGAGCCACGTGCTGTTCGAACGTCCGCATCCCGGTCTCGCCGCCGCGGGCGATTTCGGCCCGCAGCACGTCGGGGCGGTCCGGCTCCCGGAGCACGGCCCGGGTTGCCGGCGTGCCGAGCAGGATTTCCACTGCCGCCACCCGGCCCTGCCCGTCTCGCCGCGGCAGGAGCCGCTGCGCGATCACGCCCCGGAGCGCCTCGGAGAGCCGGATCCGCCCGATGTCGCGTTCCGGCGCCGGGAACATCGCATGGAGCCGGGCCACGGTGGTGGCGGCATCGGACGTGGGGAGGGTCGTGATGACCAGCCGGCCCATCTCCGCCGCTTTGATCCCGGCATCGAGCGTTTCGGTATCCGTGAGCTCCCCCGCCACGATCACGTCGGGATCCTGCCGGAGGGCGGCCTGGAGGCCCACCGAATAGCTCGCCGTGTCCACGCCCACTTCGCGTTGGGTGACGGAACACTTGACGTCGCGGTGCAGGAACTCGATCGGGTTCTCGATCGTCACGATGTGCCGGTGGAGGTTCTGGTTGATGTGATTGAGCATCGCCGCCACGGTCGAGCTCTTGCCGCTGCCGGTGACACCGGCCACGACGACCAGACCCTGCTCGGCTTCCGCCAGGGTCGCCACGATCGGCGGGAGCCCCAGGTCCTCGATCGTCGGCACCGTGAACGGGATCACCCGCATCACGATCATGAACGAGGAGCGCTGGCGCAGGACGTTCACCCGGAACCGCCCCACCCCCGGCATCCCCCAGCTGCAATCGAAATCCTTGATCTGGTCGAGCCTGGTGCGATCCTCCGCATTGGGAAGCAGCTTGGCCGCGATGGCACGCGTCTGCTCCGGGGTGAGGCGCTGCTTGGTCAGCGGCACCAACTTCCCGTCAATCCGGGCCCGGAACACATCGCCGGCCTTGATGTGGAGGTCCGAGGCTCCCCGCTCGACCGCCGCCTTGATGATCTTTTCCATATCGGCTTCAGTGCCCCGCTAGTCTGTCCATTTCTACCGGCCTTGACACGCTTCCTTCGCCCTCCGCAGCGCCGCGCCCACGCGGCCGGACAGACCAGCCGCGGAGTGACGCGGATCCACGCGGAGGAATCTCGCGTGACTTCCCCTCGAGCCGGGCTCCGGGCGCAGCCCTGGCCGCCGCCACCGGGACCAACCCCGAGTCGCACCCCAGCCCCCGCTCCGCGGTTCTCCGCAGCGCCGTGCCCACGCGGCCGGACAGACCAGCCGCGGAGTGACGCGGATCAACGCGGAACGATCTCTGGCGATTTCCTCTCCGGCTAACTCCCGCCGAGCCACCCAGCCCACCACCGCGCGGACCGACCCCGGCCCGCACCGGCCAGGAACAACTCTCGCACTTGCCTCTCAAGGATCCACCGGCCGGCGCCTCGTGAACCCCGTCGGTCTACTCGCCCGAGTGCGGCACCGGGGGCACGGCGGTGCCCGCCCGGTCCGGTCCCGCGGCTGCGGCCCCTCGGTCCGGCCGTTCACCGGTCCCGTCCCCCGGCCCGCCAGCCCGCCACTCGGGGGTCATGAATCCCATCCGCTCGCGCACGGCCCGCATGGTTTCCCGCGCGAGGCGCCGCGCCCGTGCCGCCCCGTCGCCCAGAATCTCCCTCACGCGTTCCGGATGCGCGCCCAGCTCGGCGGCCCGCGCCTGGATCGGGGCGAGCGCCGCGTTCAGATGATCGGCCAGGACCCGCTTGCAATCCAGGCAGCCCCAGAGCGCGCCCCGGCAGTTTCGAGCCACGGTCTCGAGCATGGCCGGCGGCGTGAAGTAGCGGTGGAGACTGTAGATGTTGCAGACGTCCGGGTTCCCCGGATCCTGCCGGCGTACCCGCGCCGGATCGGTCTTGGCGGGCCTGAGCTTGGCCCAAACCGCATCGGGCGACTCCAGGAGCCCGATGGTGTTCCCCAGGCTCTTGGACATCTTGGCTTCGCCGTCGAGCCCGAGAATCCGCCGCGCTTCCGTGAGTAGCGGCTGGGGCTCGGGAAAGAAGTCCTCACCCCCGCCGAACTCGCCGTTCCACTTGCGGGCAATCTCGCGTGCCAGCTCGAGGTGCTGGACCTGGTCCTCGCCGACCGGCACGAGGTCCGCTCGGTAGAGGAGGATGTCCGCGGCCATCAGCACCGGGTAGTTGAGGAGCCCCGCCGGCACACTCTCGTAGCGCTGGGCCTTATCTTTGAACTGGGTCATCCGCTCCAGCTCGCCGAGCGGGGTCACCGTGTTCAGCATCCACATGAGCTCGGTGTGCTCGGGCACGTGCGACTGGATGAACAACGTCACCCGATCCGGATCCACCCCGGCCGCCAGGAGGCTCACGGCCATGTCCCAGGTTCGCTGGGCCAGAGTGCTCGCGTCGTACTTCTGGGTGACGGCATGCAGGTCCACGACACAGTACAGGCACTCGTAGGAGGCCTGGAGCCGGACCCAGTTCTGGACTGCTCCGAGCCAGTTGCCCAGGTGCAGCTCGCCGGACGGCTGAATCCCCGAGAAAATGCGCGGCATTCGCGCAAGGTACCGAACCGTGTCACACCAGGCAAGATGCCATCCGTCAAGGACTTACTGAGTCTCGCTACCCGGGCCGCCGGGCGCTCCGCCGAGTACCTCCGCGGTGTCCGGCACCCCCGAGACCCCGCGGCCTGGACGGCCAAGGGCCAGCGGGACTGGGTGACGGAGGTGGATCGCACCTCCGAGGCCATCATCGCCGAGACCCTGCTCGCGGGCGAGCCCGACTCGCGGGTGATGGGCGAGGAGCTCACGCCGGACACCGATACCCGAGGGCTGGTGTGGATCGTGGATCCGCTCGACGGCACCACCAATTTCCTGCACGGTTTCCCTGCCTATGCGATCTCGATCGCCGCGGCCCTGGATGGCCGGCTCGAGCTGGGCTTGGTGCTGCACGTGCCGCTCAATCGTCTCAGCCACGCTGTTCGGGACGGCGGCGCCTGGGAGAATGGCGAGCGGCTTCGGGTCTCGAGCATCTCCACCCCGGCGCATGCGCTCATCGGAACCGGCTTTCCGTTCCGCGATGTGCACCTGCTGGACGCGTACCTGCGGCAGTTGGGGCGGGTGATCCAGGGCGCGACCGGTGTAAGGCGGCCCGGTTCCGCGGCGATAGACCTGGCCGATGTGGCGGCGGGCCGCTACGACGGCTTCTGGGAGCTCCGGCTGGCACCCTGGGACATCGCGGCGGGCACCTTGCTCGTGCGCGAGGCCGGCGGCCGGGTCACCGACTTCCGGGGGCGTGACCTCGGGATCGAGCACAGCGAGGTCCTGGCGGGGAACCCCGCCATCCATGCCTGGTTGATGTCTCTGCTCGGCGAGGTGGCCCGTGACGGATGACGCAGGAACCGACTTCGCCTCCCTTTCGCTCCGCGCGTTCGCGGCGGCCGTGGCCGAGCCCGTGCCGGCGCCGGCCGGCGGCTCGGTGGCCGCGGGGGCGGCGGCGTTCGCCGCCGCTTTGGTGGCGATGGGCGCCGAGCTGAGCCGCCGGCGTGCCACCGAGCCAGCGCTCGCCCGCCGATGGGAGGAGGTGCGCGCCCACGCCGGGCGGCTTCAGGATCGGCTGTTCGAGCTGGCCGCGGAGGACGCGCGAGCGGTGCAAGCCGCGCTGGCAGCCCGAAAGCTCCCGGCCGCGACCGACGCCGAGCGAAGCGTGCGGACCCGCGAGGCGGCGGACCGCTGGGGACGGGCGGCGGCGGTCCAGGTGGACATCATCCGGGCGGCGCTGGCGGTGGCCACCCACGCCCGGGAACTCGCCGAACAGGGCTTTCGCCCCGCGGCCGGCGACGCCAACATGGCGGCCCTGCTCGTCGCGGCGGTGGCCGCCGGCTGCCGCGACAACGTGCGGCTCGACGTCATCCCCTTTGGACTGGATCCCGAACTCGTGCTCCTCAAGCAGGAGGCGGAGCGGCTCGCCGCGCACGTCGCCCGCGAGGCCGCCCGGGCCCGGGCGGCCCTCGAGCGGGGGATCACACCGTCAGAATCCGCGGCCCGTCCTTCGTGATCGCCACGGTGTGCTCGAAGTGGGCGGCGAGACTCCCATCGGCCGTCACCACCGTCCACTTGTCCGGCAGCGTCCGGGTGGCATAGCCGCCCGCCGTGATCATCGGCTCGATCGCGATGGTCATCCCCTCCACCAGCCTGGGCCCCCGCCGCGGCCGCCCGTGGTTCGGTACCTGGGGCTCCTCGTGGAACTGGGCGCCGATCCCGTGCCCCACCAGTTCCCGGACCACGCCGAACCCCGCCGCTTCCGCCACCGTCTGGACGGCGTGGCCGATGTCACCCACGTGGTTGCCCGGCCGGGCCTGCGCGATCCCCGCCCGGAGGCACTCCTGGGTCACCTCGAGCAGCCGCGCCGCTTCGGGGGAGATCTCGCCCACCGGGACCGTGGTCGCCGCGTCGGCGTGCAGCCCCTCGAGCTGCACCCCCACGTCAATGCTCACGATATTCCCCTCCCGGAGCACCCGCTTGGGGCTCGGGATCCCGTGGACGATCTCCTCGTTGATCGAGATGCAGAGGGTCTTGGGGAAACCGTAGAGCCCCTTGAACGAGGGCCGGGCGCCGCTGTGGCTCCGGATGTACTCCTCGGCCATCCGGTCCAGGTCCTCAGTCGTCATCCCGGGCCGCACCGCCTGGCGGAGCAGCGCCAGGGTACCCGCCACGATGTGGCCGGCCCGGGCCATGATCTCGATCTCGCGAGGCGACTTGATGGTGATCATGCGGGTCGCCGTGCCGGTCACCGGCCGAGCACCTCCTTTACCCGGTTGGCGATCTCGTCCACGGTACCCACCGCCGGAATGACGTGCACGAGCCCTCGGCGCCGGTACCAGTCGAGCACCGGCGCGGTCTGTTCCCGGTAGGCCCGGAGCCGGGCAGCCACGGTCTGGGGCTCGTCGTCGGCTCGGCCCTCGATGCTGCGCCGCCGATCGAGGCGCGCCAGGATCTCGGTGTCCGGTACGTCGAAGAACAGCACGTAGTCCAGCCGCCGGCCCCGTTCGGCGAGGAGTCGCTCCATCCCTTCGGCCTGCGGAATCGTGCGGACCACTCCGTCAAAGATGACACCCTGAGCGGCTTCCGGCTTGGCCAGCTCCTCGCGGACCACCCCGAGGATGATCTCGTCGCTCACCAGCCGGCCCGCTTCCATCACGGCCTGGGCCTGGCGCCCCAGCGCCGTGCCGCGCTTGACCGCATCGCGCAGCAGATCGCCCGTGGCGAACTTGGGCAGCCCGAGCCGCGCCGAAAGAATGCCGCCCTGGGTGCCCTTGCCGGCGCCCGGGGGACCGAGGAGCAGGATATCCATGGCTGAACCCTTGATCCGATACGGACGGCACGCGCCGCGCGGCGAGCCCGCTCGCCCGCAGCCCGTCGCACGCCGCGCGCCGCCGTCACATGAACCGCTGTTGCCGCCCCCGGAACTTGATCCGCCCCGACTTCATGAAGCTGTCGTACTTCCGGAGGGTGAGATGCTGCTGGACTTGGGCGATCGTGTCGAGCAGCACGCCCACCACGATCAGCACCGAGGTCCCGCCCACCGCCTGCTGGATGCCGAGCTTGGTGTTGAGGAGGACGGGCACGATGGCCACGAGCCCGAGGAAGACCGCGCCGGGGAGCGTCACCTTGCCCAGCACCGAGTCGATGTAGTCGGCGGTGGCGGCGCCCGGTTTCACCCCGGGGATAAAGCCGCCCTGCTTCTTCAGGTTTTCCGCCAGATCCACCGAGTTGAAGATGATCGAGGTGTAGAAGTAGCTGAACAGCAGGATCAGCACGAAAAACGTCACGTTGTACGGCAGTTCGCCCACGGCGAAAAAGTCCGACAGGGCGCGCACCCAGCCTACCTGGGTGAAACTCGCCAGCGTGAGCGGCACGATCATGATCGTCTGCGCGAACACGATCGGCATCACGCCTGCCGTGATGAGGCGGATCGGGATGAACGTCTTCTGCCCCTGGGTCATTCGGCCCCGGCCGATCACCTTTCGCGGGATCTGGACCGGGATCCGGCGGGCCGCGAGGTGCATGGCCGTCACCGCCGCGATCACCGCCACCAGCACCGCCAGGAAGAAGAGGATCTTGCCGAAGGTGTAGGTCCCCTGCTGCCAGAGCTGGAGCATGTGGAACAGGCCGGGCCAGAGCCGGTCCAGAATCGAGAACGTGATCATGAGGCTCATGCCGTTCCCGATGCCGCGCTCGGTGATCTGTTCCCCCAGCCACATGACGAAGACCGCGCCGGTGGTGAGCGCCGTCACCATCGTGAGGCGGGTCCAGAGCGTGGGCGCCGGGACCGCACCGGGGATGCTCTCTGTGAAGAGCGCGAAGGTCCAGGCCTGCGAGACCGCGATGACGATGGTGAGGTAGCGGGTCCACTGGGTGAGCTTTTTCCGGCCTTCCTCCTCCTTCTGCATCTTGCCCACCGACGGCACGATGCCGCCGGCGAGCTGGAAGATGATCGAGGCGGAGATATACGGCATGATCCCGAGCGCGAAGACCGTCGCCCGCGAGAGCCCGCCGCCCAGCGTGTCGTACAGGTTGAAGAAACCGGCCGCCGCCGAGGTGCGGATGAAGTCCGAGATCGCCTGCGCATTGACGCCGGGGGCGAAGATGTGCGCGCCGACCCGGTAGATCACCAGCGCCAGCAGGGTGAACCCCAGCTTTCGGGCGAGATCCTCCGGCAAGCCGAAGGTGGGACGGGGAGCCGTCATGCGCCCTCGATCGTCCCGCCGGCCTGCTCGATCTTGCTCCGGGCGGAGGCCGACAGCGCCACCCCGCGCACCCGGTAGGCGCGATCGGCGGTCCCGGTGCCCAGGAGCTTGACCGCGCTCTCGCGCCGCGAGATGAGCCCCGCCGCGTAGAGCGTGTCCGGGTTCACGTCGGTGCCGGACAGCCTCGCCAGATCCCGCAGGTTGACCGGCTGCGCCACCACCTTGAACGGGTTGGTGAACCCTCGCTTGGGGAGCCGCCGGTAGAGCGGCATCTGGCCCCCCTCGAAGCCGGGGTTGGTCTGGCCGCCCTGCCGGGCCTTGTGGCCCTTGTGGCCTCGTCCCGCGGTCTTCCCCAGCCCTGAACCGGGTCCCCGGCCCACGCGCTTGCGGTAGTGGTGCGAGCCGCGCGCCGGCCGCAGGTTCGACAGGCTCGCGCCTTTCTTCTCGTCCGCCATCACGCCTCCGCCGGCTCCACCTTCACGAGGTGGCGCACCTTGAACAGCATCCCCCGCATCGCGGCCGTGTTCCGTACCGTGACCGCGTCCTGGTGATGCTTGAGCCCGATCGCCCGGAGTGTCCGCCGCATGGTCTCGGCGTGGCCGATCCCCGAGCGGATCTGGGTCACCTTGAGAACCGGCGCATCCTGTTCGGACGGGATGGTCGCCGCGTAGTAGCCCGGGCCTTGCCGGCCCACCGCCGGTTTCCGCCCCATGGGTCAGACCTCCTGCGGCGCGCGGTAGGCGAGCTGGTCCGCCTCGAGGCCGCGCTCCCGCGCCACCTGCCGCGGGGTCACGAGCTGCGTGAGCCCGTCCAGGGTGGCGCGCACCATGTTATGCGGATTGTTGGACCCCAGGCTCTTGGTCAGGATGTCGGTGATCCCCGCGCACTCGAGCACCGCCCGCACCGGCCCGCCGGCGATCACCCCGGTCCCGCTGGCCGCGGGCTTGAGGATCACCTTCCCCGCCCCGTGATGCCCGACGACCTCGTGCGGAATGGTGGCGCCCACCCGCGGCACCTCCACCATCCGCCGCTTGGCCGCCTCCACCGCCTTGCGCACCGCCTCCGAGACTTCGTTGGCCTTGCCGGCGGCGATGCCGATCCGGCCCTTGCCGTCGCCGACCGCGACCAGCGCGTTGAACGAGAACCGGCGGCCACCCTTGACGACCTTGGCCACCCGATTGATGGCGACCACGTTCTCGATGAACTCGCTGTGCTCGCGCTCGCCCCGGTCGCGCTCCCGCTTCTCGCCGCGGCCCTTCCCGCCCCGGCCCCGGCCCCGCGTCCGACCGCCCGCCGCGGGAGCCTCCGCGCCCGGGCCGGCCGAGGCCGGCACCGCGTTCTCCTGATGCTGTTCCGCCATCGTCAGAACTCCAGTCCGCCCGCGCGCGCGCCATCGGCCACCGCCTTGACGCGCCCGTGGTACTTGTAGCCCGCTCGGTCGAACACGACCCGGCTGACTCCCCTGGCCTTGGCCAGCTCGGCCAGCCGCCGGCCCACTCCCTTGGCCTTGCCGATCTTCCCGGGGCCGTCCGGCTGCACGCCCTCGCTCATGTCGCCCACGCCCATCAAACAGATCCCCCGGTCGTCGTCCACCAGCTGGGCGTAGATGTGCTTGAGCGAGCGGAACACCACCAGCCGGGGGCGTTCCGCCGTCCCGGCCACCTTCTTGCGCACCCGCAGGTGCCGCCGATACCGGAACTCCCGCCGGGTCGCCGGCGACTTGATTGCCCGCATGCTCACTTCGCTCCTGTCTTGCCCGCCTTGCGGCGCACCACCTCGCCCAGGTAGCGGATGCCCTTGCCCTTGTACGGCTCCGGCGGCCGGAGCGCGCGAAGTTCCGCCGCGACTTGCCCCACCAGCTCCTTGTCCGGGCCCTCGATCTTCACCACCACGTTGTTGTCCACCGAGAACGTGATCCCCGGCGGCGCCTTGAACTGCACCGGATGCGAGAAGCCGAGCGAGAGCTGAAGCCCGAACGGCCGGAGCTCGGCCTTGTAGCCCACGCCCTGGATTTCGAGCGTGCGCTGATAGCCCTTGCTCACCCCTTCCACCATATTGGCGACCAGGGCCCGGGTGAGTCCGTGGAGGGCCCGGTGTTCCCGGGAGTCGTCCGGCCGGCTCACGAGCACTTGCCCATCGGCCACGTCGAGCTTCATGGCCGGATGGAAGGTGCGGCTGAGCTCCCCCCGGGGGCCCTTCACGGTGAGCCGCTGGCCCTCGAGCGTCACCGTCACCCCCGCCGGCACCGGGACCGGCCGCTTGCCGATACGTGACATGACGCGCTACCAGACGACGGCGACCAGCTCGCCGCCCAGGTTGGCCGACCGCGCATCGCGGTCGCTCATGAGTCCTTTCGGGGTGGAGACGATCGCCATCCCGAGCCCGTTCTTCACCCGCGGGATCTCCCGGCTCTTCACATAGCGCCGCAGCCCCGGGGTCGACACCCGCCGGAGTTCCCGGATCACCGGCTGGTCGTTGTGGTACTTGAGATAGAGCCGGAGCACGCCGCGCCCCCCGTCGTCCAGGATCTTGTAGTCCGCGATGTAGTGGTTGTCGCGGAGCAACCGGGCGAGCTCGCTCTTCAGCTTCGAGACCGGGATATCCACCCGCTTGTGCCCGGCCGCACACGCATTGCGGATCCGGGTCAGCATATCGGCCACGGGATCTGTCATGGTCATGCGTCGCTCTCCCTACCAGCTGGCCTTGCGGACGCCGGGGATCTCGCCCCGGAGCGCTTTCTCACGGAAGCACAGGCGGCACAGCCCGAACTTGCGGTACACCGCCCGGGCGCGGCCGCACCGCTGGCACCGGCGCACCGTCCGGACCTTGAATTTAGGGCGCCGCTTCGCCCGCTCGATCCAGCATGTCTTGGCCATCAGAACTCCTTTCGACTCCTCACGACGACGATCGCTCGCACGCTGAACGGCCACCCGTGAACGGCGGGCAGGACCCCGGCCGGCGATCGTCCGCCACCGCGCTCACCCTCGCCATCCCCCTCGGTCACGCCACGGCCGCCGGGGTCTCCCCGCGGAACGGCCACCCGAATTCCCGGAGCAGCGCCATCGCCAGGTCGTCGCGGCCGGCCGTGGTCACGATCGTGATGTCCATCCCGTGGATCTTCTCGACCTTGTCGAAATCCACCTCGGGGAAGATCATCTGCTCCTTCACGCCGATCGTGTAATTGCCCCGGCCATCGAAGCTCCGGGGCGACAGCCCGCGGAAGTCGCGGATCCGAGGCACCGCGATGTTGATGAACCGGTCGAGGAACTCGTACATCCGCGCGTTCCGGAGCGTCACCGTGACCCCCACCGGCATCCCGGCCCGCAGGTTGAAGTTGGCGATGGACTTCTTGGAGCGGCGGATCGTGGCCTTCTGCCCGCTGATCATCGCCAGCTCCTCCGCCACCGCCTCGATCAGCTTCGGGTTCCGGGCTCCCTCGCCCACCCCCACGTTGAGCACGATCTTGACCAGCCGGGGCACCTGGTGCGGGTTGCGGAGCCCGAACTGCTTCTGCAGGGCGGGACGCACCACCTGTTCGTAGTGCCGCTTGAGCCGGGGCACCCCGTCCACGGCCTTGGGGGCCGGGTCGGTCGCGAACCCGGCGGCAACCTTGCCGCCCGCCCGTGCCTTGGCGCCGCCCTTGGCTTCGCCCTTGCCGGCGGGACCCTTTTCCGCCTTGGGCGCCTTGTCCCTGGTCTCGGCCATGGTCAGCGATTCCTCGGGATGGGCTGGCCCGACTTCACGGCGATCCGCTCCAGGGTTCCGTCGGCGTCCTTCCGCCGCCGGATCCGGGTGGGTTCGCCGCTCTTCGGGTCCACCAGCATCACGTTCGAGTGGTGGATCGGCGCTGGAAACTCGATGATCCCGCCCGGCGTCTGCGGCGTCGGGCGGCGGTGCCGCTTCACGATGTTCACCCCTTCCACGGTCACCCGGCCGGTACGGGGGTGCACCTTGAGCACCTTCCCCCGCTTCCCCTTGTCGTCGCCCGCGATCACCTGCACGGTGTCGCCCTGGGTGATGGGCAGCTTCAGCCGGACGACCGGCCGCTGCCGCACCCGCTTCGCCTTCCGATACACCAGCGGCTTCATCTCAGAGCACCTCCGGCGCGAGCGAGACGATCTTCATGTAGCGCTTCTCGCGCAGCTCGCGCGCCACCGGTCCGAAGATACGGGTGGCCCGGGGCTCGCCCGCGTCGTTGATGAGGACCGCCGCGTTCTCGTCGAACCGGATGTAGGAGCCGTCCTTGCGGCGGGTCTCCTTCGTGGTGCGCACCACCACGGCTTTGGCCACGTCCCCCTTCTTGACCTGGCCCGTGGGAATCGCGTCCTTGATGGTGACCACGATCCGGTCGCCCACGCCGGCGTAGCGGCGCTTGCTGCCGCCCAGGACGCGGATCACCAGCGCCTTCCGGGCCCCCGAGTTGTCGGCGATCTTGACGATGGATTCCTGTTGAATCATTTGGCCCGCTCCACGATCTCCACCACCCGCCACCGGACCGTCTTGGCCAGGGGCCGCGTCTCCATGATCCGGACCGTGTCCCCCACCCGGGCCCCGAACCGGTCATCCCGCGCCTTCACCCGCTTGCGCCGGGTGAGCTGCTTCCCGTAGGCCGGGTGCGCCAGCCGCCGGGTGAGCTCGACGGTGACCGTCTTGGCCATCTTGTCGCTGGTCACCACGCCGGTCCGCACCTTGCGCTGGCGGCGCGTGGTCGTCGTCTGGTCTGCCATCGTTGCCCCTTACGCCTTGAGCTCCCGCTCCCGCAGGATGGTCTGGATCCGCGCGATGTCCTTCCGCAGGTGCCGGAAGCGCATCGGGTTCTCGATGGCCTCCGTCGCCGAGCGGAAGCGCAGCCGGAACCGCTCCTCCGCCAGCTCGGCCAGCTTGGCCTTGAGCTCGTCGGTGGACATCTCGTGCAGCTGGCGCGCCTTCATCGCTCAGTCCTCCTGCCGGTGGATGAACCGGGTCTTGACCGGCAGCTTGGCCGCGGCGAGCCCCAGGGCCTTCCGCGCCAGCTCTTCGCTGACCCCTTCCACCTCGAACAGCACCCGGCCCGGCTTCACCACCGCCACCCAGCCTTCCGGGTTGCCCTTGCCCTTGCCCATCCGGGTCTCGGCCGGCTTCTTGGTGATCGGCTTGTCCGGGAAGATCCGGATCCACACCTTCCCCCCCCGCTTCATCTCGCGGGTGAGGGCGACCCGGGCGGCCTCGATCTGGCGGTTGCTCACCCAGCCCGGCTCCAGCGTCATCAGGGCGTACTCCCCGAACGCCACCGTGTTCCCGCGGGTGGCGAGTCCCCGGGTGCGACCCTTGAACATCTTGCGGAACTTGACTCGCTTCGGCGCCAGCATCCGCTCAACTCCCCGTGCTGTAGGTGCGGCCGGAGAGGTCCTCGATCACCTCGCCCTTGAAGATCCACACCTTGACCCCGATCGTCCCGTAGGTGGTCTTGGCCGTGCTCGTCGCATAGTCCACGTCGGCCCGGAGGGTGTGCAGGGGCACCCGCCCCTCCCGATACCCCTCGGTGCGCGCGATCTCCGACCCGCCCAGGCGGCCCGAGCAGCGCACCTTGATCCCTTGCGCCCCCATCCGCATTGCGCTCTGCACCGCCCGTTTCATGGCCCGGCGGAAGCTGATCCGCTGCTCGATCTGGTGCGCGATGTTGTCGGCCACGAGCTGGGCGGCGATCTCGGGCCGCTTGATCTCCTCCACGTTGATCGCGGCGTCCTTCCCGGTGAGCTGCGCCAGCTCGTCGCGCAGCTTGTCCACCTCGGCCCCCCGCTTGCCGATCACCACCCCCGGCCGGCCGGTGTGGACCGTCACCGTCACCTTGCCCGGCTTCCGCTCGATGTCCACCTGGGCGATCGCCGCATGCCCGAGCCGCGCCTTCAGGTACTTCCGGATGAGCTCGTCCTCCTTGAGGAGGGCGGGCAGGTCCCTGGTCGCGTACCACCGCGAGGTGTGCTGCTTGACGATCCCCAGGCGGAATCCGAGGGGATGGGTCTTCTGGCCCATTACTTGGCCTCCTTGGTCGCGACGTGGATCTCCACGTGCGAGGTCCGCTTGCGGATCGGGACGCCACGGCCCTGGGCCGCGGCGGCGAAGCGCTTGAGCGGGGTCCCCATGTTCACCACCGCCCGGGTTACCACCAGCGTGTCCACGTCCAGGGCCTCGTGGTGCCGCAGCGCGGCCTGTTCCGCATTCGCCACCGCCGAGCGGAGCGTCTTCTCGATCTGCCGCGCGGCGTGCTTCTTCTGGAACTTGAGGATGGCGTAGGCCTCGTTCACGTTCTTGCCACGGATGAGGTCCATGACCAGCCGCATCTTGCGGGGCGACTGGCGCACCCATCGCTGAATCGCACGCGCTTCCATCGTCGTCACGCCTCGGTCCTCGGGAGATCCCCCACGCCGCTCGGGGCGAGCCCGCGTCGCCCGGTCACTCCGCCTTCGCCTTCTTGTCGGCCACCAGCTTGCCGCTGTGGCCGCGGAAGAGCCGGGTCGGGGCGAACTCGCCGAGCTTGTGGCCCACCATGTTCTCGGTCACGTACACCGGCACGAACTTGTTGCCGTTGTGCACCGCGAAGGTGTGCCCCACGAACTCGGGGAGGATCGTGCTCGCCCGGCTCCAGGTCTTCACCACCCGCTTCTCGTTGCGCTGGTTGAGCTGCTGCACCTTCCGGAGCAGCGCGTCCTGCACGAACGGGCCCTTCTTGATACTCCGCGACATGTCGCCTCACCGTTCGACGTCCGGCGGTCCGGCGGACCGCCCGTCCCCCCTACTGCGCGCCGCCCCCGGTCGCCTTCCCCCGCCGCCGGCCCCGCACGATGTAGCGGGACGACGGCTTCTTGGGCCGCCGGGTCTTCTTCCCTTCCGGCTTGCCCCAGGGCGACACCGGCGGCCGCCCTCCCGAACTCTTCCCCTCACCCCCACCCAGCGGGTGGTCCACCGGGTTCTTCGCGACCCCGCGGACCTTGGGCCGCCGGCCCAGCCAGCGGGTCTTCCCGGCCTTGCCGATCGAGAGCAGCTCGTGCTCCGCGTTCCCCACCTCGCCGATCGTCGCCAGGCAGCGGGCATGCACCCGCCGCATCTCGGTGGAGCGGAGCCGGAGGGTCACGTATTCCCCCTCCTTGGCCACCACCTGCGCGCTCGCGCCCGCGCTCCGGGCCAGCTGGCCGCCCTTGCCGATCTTGAGCTCCACGTTATGGACCAGCTCGCCGAGCGGGACCTCGCCGAGCGGCACCGCGTTCCCGACCCGAGGGTCCACCCCGGGGCCGGCGAGCACGGTATCCCCCACCTTGAGCCCCTTGGGGTGCAGGATGTAACGCTTCTCGCCGTCGGCGTACACCACCAGGGCGATCCGGGCGCTCCGGTTCGGATCGTACTCGATGGATGCGACCCGGCCCGGGACCCCGAACTTGTTCCGCTTGAAGTCGATCCGGCGGTACTGCCGCTTGTGGCCACCCCCGCGGGAGCGGAGGGTGACGTGCCCCCGGTTGTTGCGTCCCCCGGACTTCCGCAGGGGCTCCAGCAGGCTCTTCTCCGGTTCGGTCCGCGTCAGCTCGCTGAAGTCCGAGACCATCCGGAAGCGGGACCCCGCGGTGATCGGCTTGAATTGACGGATCCCCATGTTAGCCCTCGAACACCGGAATGGTGTCGCCCTCGCGGAGGATCACGACCGCCTTCTTCCACGCCGCGGTGGCGCCCCGCTTCCGCCCCCGCACCACTTCGTTCCGCCGCATCTGCATGGTGCGGATGCTCCGCACCTTCACGCGGAAGAGCTGCTCGATCGCCGCCTTGATCTGCGGTTTGGTGGCGCCGGGATGCACCCGGAACGCGTATTCCTTGCGCAGTTGATAGGCAGCCGAGCTCTTCTCGGTCACGACCGGCCGCTGGATGATCTCATGGAGCGCCGGCATCTTACCTGCCCCCCTTCTTCTTGCCGTCCGGCTTGCCCTTCCGGGCCACGGGCTTCTTCGCCGCCTTGGCGCGCGGCTGGGCGGCGGCCTTCCGGGCCTTCGCCTTGGCCTTGGGCTTCGCCTCCTTGGCGGCCTGGGGCTTGGGCCGGCCCGGCCGCACCGGCCGCTCGCCGGGCGCCGGCCGCGGGGCCGGGACCATCGGTCTGACGAACGGGACGGGTAGCTCGCCGCTGAGCGCCGGCTTCTCGACCACCACCACGTCCGACCAGAGGATGTCGTAGGTGGACGCCTCGGTGTACGGCATCACGCGCACCCGGGGAAGGTTCCGGCCCGAGAGATAGACGGCCTCGCTCACCCCGTGGGTGAGGATGAGGACCTTGCGGCCGGCCACGCCCATCGCCTCGAGCAGGGCAGCGAGCTCCCGGGTCCGGGGACTCTGCTGCTCGAAGCGTTCGATCACGTACAGGTTCCCCTCCGAGGCCCGCGCGTTGAGCGCCGAGCGACGGGCCAGCTGCTTCACCTTGCGCGGCAGCTTCAGACTGTAGTCCCGCGGCAGCGGCCCGAAGACCGTCCCGCCGCCCGGCCAGAGCGGCGACCGGATCGAACCCTGCCGGGCCCGGCCGGTCCCCTTCTGGCGCCAGGGCTTCCGGTTGCCTCCCGACACCAGCCCCCGGGTTTTGGTGGCGTGGGTGCCCTGCCGCTGGTTGGCCAGGTGGACCTTCACCGCCTCGTGCATGGCCGCCGGATGCACCGTGCCGTCGAAGTACGGCGCGGGCAGCGGGTAGCCGGCGCTCTGCCTGGCGCCGGACGGCGAAAAGAGCGGGGCCTCAATCATGGCGGCTCCTGCCGTGCTGCTTGTTGACCAGCAGAATCCCGTTCCGCGCCCCGGGCACCGCCCCCCGCACGAAGAGCAGGTTCCGCTCGGCGTCCACCTTGACCACCCGGAGCCCGAGTTCCGTGTGGCGGCAGGCGCCCATGTGGCCCGGCAACCGCTTCCCCTTGATCACGCGCGACGGGTCGGTGCCCGGCGAGATCGAGCCGGGCTTGCGGTGCCGGGTGTTGCCGTGGGTCGCCGGGCCCCCGCCCGCGCCGTAGCGGTGCACCATCCCCTGAAAACCCCGCCCCTTGGTCGTGCCGGTCACCTTCACCAGCTCCCCCGGCGCGAAGATGCCCACCGTCACCGTGTCGCCGGGCTGGTAGTGCTGGTCCGCCGTGGTGCCGAACTCCTTGAGGATCCACGGCGCCGCCTCGAGCCCGGCCCGCCGGGCATGCCCCAGGGCCGCCCGTGTGGCCCGGGAGGCCTTGGTCCGACCAAAGCCCAGCTGGACCGCGCCCTCTTTCACCTGCACCACGCGGCAGGGCCCGGCCTCGATCACCGTCACCGGGATTGACGAGCCGTCCTCGCCGAAGACGCGGGTCATGCCGAGCTTGCGACCGATCAGTCCGTTCGCCATGGCTATTCGACCTTGATCTCCACGTCCACGCCGGCGGGCAGGTCGAGCTTGGTCAGCGCGTCCATCGTCTGCGGCCGCGAATCGTGGATGTCGATCAGCCGCTTGTGGGTCCGGAGCTCGAACTGCTCCCGGCTCTTCTTGTCGATGTGCGGGCTGCGGAGCACCGTGAACCGCTCGGCCTTGGCCGGGAGCGGAATCGGTCCCGCCACCTGTGCCCCGGTCTTCTCCGCGATGCGCACGATGTCCGCCGCGGCCTGGTCCAGGACGCCGTGGTCGAAGGCCTTGAGCCGGATGCGGATTTTCTGCGCCATGTCAACCTCTCGTGTCGGACGGGCGGGGCGTCCGCCCTTACTTCAAGATCTTGGTCACCACGCCCGCGCCCACCGTCCGCCCCCCCTCGCGGATCGCGAACCGGAGTCCTTCCTCCATGGCGATGGGCGTGATGAGCTCGATCGTCATCTGGATGTTGTCGCCGGGCATCACCATCTCGACCCCCTCGGGCAGCTCCACCGAACCCGTCACGTCGGTGGTCCGGAAGTAGAACTGGGGCCGGTAGCCCTTGAAGAACGGGGTGTGCCGCCCCCCCTCTTCCTTGGTGAGGACGTAGACCTCGGCGTTGAACTTGGTGTGCGGCGTGATGCTCCCCGGCTTGGCCAGCACCATGCCGCGCTCGATCTCGTTCTTCTCGATGCCGCGCAGCAGCAGCCCCACGTTGTCGCCCGCGACACCCTCGTCGAGCAGCTTCCGGAACATCTCCACACCGGTGACGACCGTCTTCTTCTCGGCGCCGAAGCCCACCAGCTGGACCTCCTCGCCTACCTTGATCTTGCCCCGCTCGATCCGGCCCGTGGCCACCGTGCCGCGGCCCGTGATGGAGAAGACGTCCTCGACCGGCATGAGGAACGGCTTGTCAATCTCCCGCTTGGGCTCGGGGATGAAGGTGTCGAGCGCGTCGAGCAGCTCCCAGATCTTCTTCACCCACTGCTCCTCGCCCTTGATCGCCCCGGTGGCCGAGCCGCGGATCACCGGGACGTCGTCGCCGGGGTACTCGTACTTGCTCAGCAGCTCCCGCACCTCGAGCTCCACCAGGTCCAGCAGCTCGGGGTCGTCCACCAGGTCGCACTTGTTGAGGAAGACCACGATGTAGGGCACGTTCACCTGGCGAGCCAGCAGGATGTGCTCGCGGGTCTGCGGCATGGGGCCGTCCACCGCGCTCACCACCAGGATCGCCCCGTCCATCTGGGCCGCCCCGGTGATCATGTTCTTCACGTAGTCGGCGTGGCCCGGGCAGTCCACGTGGGCGTAGTGGCGCTTCTCCGTGCTGTACTCCACGTGACTGGTCGCGATCGTGAGAATCTTGGTCGGGTCGCGGCGGCCCTGCGACTCGGAGGCCTTGGCCACCTGGTCGTACGTCACGTACTGGCTCAGCCCCTTGTCCGCCGTCACCTTGGTCAGCGCCGCGGTCAGGGTCGTCTTCCCGTGGTCAACGTGTCCGATGGTCCCGACGTTCACGTGGGGCTTGGTCCGCTCGAATTTGGCCTTGGCCATAGGATCCTCGGGGTTCTGAAGCTGTCAGCGCTGGTCAATCACCGGGTCGCGGGACGCTTCAACGCTTCTTCTTGGCGATGATCGTGTCCGCGATGGACTTCGGCACTTCCTCGTAGTGATCGAACTCCATGGAGTACACCGCCCGGCCCTGGGTCAGGCTCCGCAGGGTCGTGGAGTAGCCGAACATCTCCTTGAGCGGGACGTGGGCCGCCACCACCTGCGCGTCGCCCCGCTGGGTCATCCCGCCCACCTTGCCACGCCGGCTGGACAGATCGCCCACCACCGCGCCCAGGAAGTCAGCCGGGGTGACCACCTCCACCTCCATGATCGGCTCGAGCAGAATCGGGCCGGCCTTCTCCGCGGCCGCCTTGAAGGCCATGGAGCCGGCGATCTTGAAGGCCATCTCGCTCGAGTCCACGTCGTGGTAGCTGCCGTCCACCAGCTCCACCCGCACGTCCACCACCGGATAGCCGGCCTGGATGCCGTTCTCGAGCGCCTCGCGGATGCCCTCCCCGACCGGGCGGATGAACTCCCTGGGGATCACCCCACCCACGATCTTGTCTTCGAAGACGAAGCCCTCGCCCGGCTTGGCGGGCTCGAGGTGGATCACCACGTGGCCGTACTGGCCCCGGCCGCCGGTCTGCCGGATGAACTTCCCCTCCACGTACTCGACCCGCTTGGTGATCGTCTCCCGGTAGGCCACCTGGGGCTGCCCCACGTTGGCCTCGACCTTGAACTCCCGCTTCATCCGGTCCACGATGATCTCGAGATGGAGTTCGCCCATCCCCGCGATGATCGTCTGGCCGGTCTCCGGATCGGTCCGCACCCGGAAAGTCGGGTCTTCCTCGGAGAGCTTCTGCAGCGCCGCGCTCAGCTTGTCCTGGTCCGCCTTGGTCTTGGGCTCGATGGCGACGTCGATCACCGGGTTCGGGAACTTCATCGCCTCGAGGATGATCGGGTGCTGCTCGTCGCAGAGCGTGTCGCCGGTCCGGGTCTCCTTGAGCCCGATCGCCGCGGCGATGTCGCCCGCCAGCACCTCGCCGATCTCCTCCCGCTTGTTGGCGTGCATCTGGAGCAGCCGCCCGATCCGCTCTTTGCGATCCTTGGTGGCGTTGTAGACGTAGCTGCCCGACTCGAGCTTCCCCGAGTACACCCGGAAGTACGTGAGCCGCCCCACGTACGGGTCGGTCATGATCTTGAACGCCAGGGCCGCAAACGGCTCCTCGTCCGACACCTGCCGGACAATGTGCGTGCTGTCGTGGGTGGGCTCGTGACCCTGGATCGGCGGGATGTCGATCGGCGAGGGGAGGTAGTCGATCACAGCGTCCAGCAGCGCCTGCACCCCCTTGTTCTTGAAGCTCGCCCCGCAGAGCACCGGGACCAGGCCGTGCCGGATCGTGGCGTTCCGGATCGCCCGGCGGATCTCCTCCTCGGTGAGCTCCGCCCCCGACAGGTACTTCTCGAGCAGCTCCTCCTCGTGTTCCACCGCCGCCTCGACCAGCTTGTGCCGGTACTCCTCGACCAGGTCCCGGTAGGCATCCGCCACCGGCATCTCGGTGAAGGTCTTGCCCAGGGTCGCCTCGTCGAAAACCACCTCGACCCGGCGGATCAGATCGATATGGCCCGTGAACGTTTCGGCGGAACCGACCGGGAGCTGAATGGGATGGGCCTTCTTGGTGAGCCGCTCGCGGATCATGTCCAGACAGCGGAAAAAGTCCGCGCCGATCCGGTCCATCTTGTTGCAGAAGATGAGGCGCGGCACGTTGTAGCGATCGGCCTGGCGCCAGACCGTCTCGGTCTGCGGCTCCACCCCGGCCACCGAGTCGAGCAGGGTGACCGCCCCGTCCAGCACCCGAAGCGACCGCTCCACCTCGGCGGTGAAGTCCACGTGCCCCGGGGTGTCGATGATGTTGATCCGGTACTGGGTGCCGTTCCGGTTCCAGAAACAGGTCGTGGCCGCGGAGGTGATCGTGATGCCGCGCTCCTGCTCCTGCTCCATCCAGTCCATGGTCGCCGCGCCCTCGTGCACCTCGCCCATCTTGTAGCTCTTGCCGGTGTAGTAGAGGATGCGCTCGGTCGTGGTCGTCTTCCCGGCATCGATGTGCGCCATGATGCCGATGTTCCGGTACCGTTCGAGCGGAGTTTCGCGGGCCATGATCTTCACGTCTATCACCGATACCGCGCGCCATCCCGGCGCGCGCCTGTCCTGGTTTCCAGCGAAAAAGCGGGGCGACCAGGCCCGGCGAATCCGGCCGGCGGTATCGCTCCGCGTCCGTCGGGGCCTCGAGCCCTCCGACGAGGGGCCCTGTCGCGGGCCCCGAGCGTTGTCTCGAGGCCGGAGGTGGCGGGCGAGGACCCACGGTCGTGGGCCCGGCCGTCACACGGCCTGGATGTCTCTTCCAGAGGGGCCGGCGATAACCCCGACCCCGGGAAAGCCCGAAAAAGCTAACTGGTTGTGGGCCAATGTCAACGGCCGAGTGGAACCCTCCGGGCTCGGTGACCCCGACCTCGACTTCCCGCCCCCGCCCCACGCAAAAGGGGCCGAGGCGTTCGCCTCGGCCCCCCTCCCCGTGCAAGACCGCTCTGGACGGCCGCTACCAGCGATAGTGCGCGAAGGCCCGGTTGGCCTCCGCCATCCGGTGGGTGTCTTCCTTCTTCTTGATCGCGTTCCCCTCGCCCTTGCTCGCGAGAATGAGCTCGGCGGCCAGGCGCTCCTGCATCGTCTTTTCCGAGCGCTCCCGCGCGAACTGAATGATCCATCGCATCGCCAGCGCGGTCCGGCGCTCCGGCCGCACCTCGACCGGCACCTGGAGCGAGGCGCCGCCCACCCGCCGGCTCTTCACCTCGAGCGACGGCTTGGCGTTGTTCACCGCCTGCTTGAAGACCGTCACCCCCGGCTGCCCGGTCCGCTCCTCGATCAGATCCATCGCCGAATAGAAAATGCGCTCCGCGAGGCTTTTCTTCCCCTCGAGCATCAGGCAATTGATGAACTTGGAGACGGTCTGGCTGTCGTATCGCGGATCGGCGGGGACGGTGCGCCGCACGGCCTTGCTGCGACGGCTCACTTCTTACCTCCCGGGGCGCTGGCCTCCTTGGGGGCCTTGGCGCCGTACTTGGAGCGGCTCCGCTTCCGGTCGTTGACGCCGGCGGCGTCCAGTGCTCCCCGCACGATGTGGTAGCGCACGCCCGGCAGATCCTTTACCCGCCCGCCGCGCACCAGTACGATCGAGTGCTCCTGCAGGTTGTGACCCTCGCCCGGGATGTAGGCGATGACCTCGTGCCCGTTGGTGAGGCGGACCTTGGCCACCTTGCGGAGCGCCGAATTGGGTTTCTTCGGGGTGGTGGTGTACACCCGGGTGCAAACCCCTCGCCGGAACGGGTTCCCGGCCAGCGCGGGGGACTTCTCCCGCGACTCCGGCGTCCTTCGCCCGCGGCGGACCAGCTGGTTGATCGTCGGCATAGGGGCGGAACGGTAACGGGCTCAACGCAGTCGGTCAAGCCGGCGGGCGGCCGGTTGCCCCTCTATGGGCCCGGCCTCACCTCGAGGTAGTAATGCCCCTGGTCGCCGATCGGATCCGGCAGGATCTGACTCGGAGTCTGGCCCACCGTGACGACCACGAAGTACGGCCCGGCCTGGAGCGGGAGGGTGAGCCGGCCGCAGAAGTCGTTGCCGGCCTGATCGTCCGAGCTCGCCAGCGTGGCCCCGCCCGCGTCCAGGACCGCGATCGCCGTGTTGACGTTGGGCCCGAATCCGCAGAAGGCCCCGCTGAACCCCGCGGTCTCGAACGTGTAGGTGCCGGCCGACGGAATTCGCACCCGGACCACGTCGGCGTCGCCCGGGGCCAGGTTCCCGGCCAGGGCCCCCGGCACCGGAAGCGGGTTGGCCGAGCCCGCCGTATTGTTGGGCTCCCGCTCGCCCGGGAACCCGATGGTGAAATCGGCCCGGGCCCCCGCGCTGCCGCTCACGGGAACGGCGGTCGGACTGGCGGCGCCACCCAGGGCGCCGAACCTCCGGTCTGCCACCCCGAGGAGCCCGTCCCCATCCTCGTCCTCGCCGGCATAGACCAGGTAGGCGCCGTCGGCCAGGCCCGTGAAGGCGAACTGCCCTCCGCTCGTGAGCTGCGTCGCCACCACGCTTCCGGTGGCCGGGTCGACCAGCCTCGCATAGAGCTGGGTCGCCGGACCCGGGGTCCGGGTCAGGCTGTTTCGGGCGTTCACGATGCCCGCCCCGATGCCGAACGTCGGGCTGATCGGGGTGGCGTAGGTGACGAGCCGGTTCCGGAGCTCGGCGGCCGTAAGCCCCGGCTCCCGGGCCAAGATCAGCGCGGCGACGCCGGACACATGGGGTGCGGCCATCGAGGTCCCGGCGTACCGGGCCTGGTTCGGGGTGCAGGGGACGGTGGTGAAGTCGCAGGTGGTCGAGAAGACGCCGAAGGTCCCGTCCTGGAAGTTGCCTTCGGCGAAGTCGCCTCCGGGCGCCGCGAGATCTACCGTGGGTCCGAAGTTGGAGTATCCGGCCCGGTTGCCGCTCGGCCCCACCGCCCCGACCGACAGCACTTCGGGGTAGGCCGCGGGGCAGGACGGCTGGGCGGAGGCCGCGTTGCCCGCCGAGGCGACAAGGAGCACCCCGGCCCCGCTCGCGGCGAGTACGGCGTCGTGGAGGACGTCCGGCGCGCCCGGCGCCGGGCAGTCGCCTCCCAGACTCAGGTTGATGATCCGGGTCGGGAGCGCGGCGGGGGGGAGCTGGACCACGCCACCCGCGCCGTCGTCCGCCGGAAGCCCCGCGGCGTAGAGGATGCCCTGGGCCACGTCGTAGTCGGTGCCGCCGGCGAGCCCGAGTACCCGCACCGGGCGAATCCGCACGGTCCAGTTCACCCCGACCACGCCGAGACCGTCGTTCCCCACGGCGCCGATCGTACCCGCCACGTGGAGACCGTGGCCCCCGACCGGCGACGACGTGCTCGCAACACAGTTGAACCCGACGTCCCGGTCGTCAGGCGTGGTGGGATCGGGATCGTAGCCGTCGCCGTCGGAGGCGTTGTCCACCGAATCGGTGGGCGAGCCGCAGATCGGGATCTGGCCGGTGGAGACGAAGTCGTACCCGTCGCCCAGTAGGTTGCCGCCCGGGTCGAGGTAGGTCCCTCCCGCCTTCCCGATGGCCGGGTGATCGAACCGGATCCCCTGGTCCACGACGGCCACCACCACGCCGGGGCTCCCGGTCGTGAGGGCCCAGGCCCGGGGCAGGTCCACCATGGTGTAGTGCCACGACTGGTTTGGGTAGTTGGGGTCGTTCGGAACGAGACCGGGCCGGCCGTGGGGGCGGAGCCAGCGGGCCCGGGTCACGGCCAGGACGGCCGGGTCTCGCCCGATCCGGGCGGCAACCGCATCGAGGAGCGCCGGATCCTGGACCCGGAGCCGGGCCGCGAAGACGAACGGCGACACCCCGGCCAGAGCGACTCGGCCGGTGGCCAGTTCCGCCTGGAGCCGGGTCCGGATGGCCTGCTGGACGGCGAGCGCCTGGCTCCTCGAGGCCGGAGCCCCGAGCCCCTGCAGCAGGGAGGCGAACCCCGCCGCTCGATAGTGCACGACGAGCTCGTTCGCCACGGCGGCACGCCCCCCTGGGGGGAACCCGACGCGCACTCCCGCATCACCCGCCGGAAGCCGGCTCGAGGTGGGGAGCCGGGCGATGGCTGCCGGGGGGGCGAGGAATCCGCTCCCCACGGTGACCGAGCCCAGGATGGTCGAGGCGGGCGGCGGGACCAGGGCGACGGCCGAGAAGGTGATCGGGGTGAGCCCCGGCGCGCCGGCGGTGGCGGTCTGGGCTCCGGCGGTGGGGCCGAGCGTCCACTGGGAACGGGCGAGCCCCTGGGCGTCGGTCCGGACCTCCACCGGGCTCACGCTGCCGCCGCCCGAGGTGACCGCGAAGCTCACCCGGACCCCGCTCACCGGCGCGTCCTGGTCGTCGGACGCGCGGACGGTGAGCAACGTGGGGAGCGCGGCGTTCGTGAAGGCCGCCTGGTGGTCACCCGCCACGATCGTGAGCTGGGTGGCGAGGCGGGACGGGCCGCTGTCGCCGCCGCCACAGCTCCCCAGGGCGAGGAGCGGCGCCAGCCTGACGAACGAACGGGGGATCAGGTGCCGGCTCCGCGCCTACAGGTCTTCGTCCTCCGCCATCGCCGCCGCGAGCGGAGTGCTCGGCGCCGGCGCCGCCGTCCCGGCAGCCGCCGCCAGCTCTTCCGGGGCCGGCGGCTCGAAGCCCGCGGGCGGCTCGATGTCGATCTCGGCGTAGCGGTAGATGCCGGTGCCCGCCGGGATCAGGTGCCCGATGATGATGTTCTCCTTGAGACCGAGGAGATCGTCCTTGGCCCCGCGGATCGCGGCATCGGTGAGCACCCGGGTGGTCTCCTGGAACGACGCGGCCGAGATGAACGACTGCGTCGTGAGGCTCGCCTTGGTGATGCCGAGCAGCACTGGCTCCGACTGCGCCGGCTCGCCCTTCTTCCGCAGCACCCGCTCGTTCTCCTCCCGGAAGGTCACCTTGTCCACCGTCTCGCCCTCGAGGAAGTCGGTGTCGCCCGGGTCGGTCACCCGAACCTTCTGGAGCATCTGGCGGATGATCACGCCGATATGCTTGTCGGCGATACGGACGCCCTGGAGCCGGTACACCTCCTGGACTTCGTTGAGGAGGTACTCCTGCACCGCTCGGGGGCCCTTGATCCGCAGGATGTCGTGCGGGTTCACCGGGCCCTCGGTGAGGCGGTCGCCCGCCCGCACCCGGTCGCCCTCGTGGACCCGGAGGTGCTTGCCGGACGGCACCTCGTACACCTGCGGCGCCATCGGCTCGCCTTTCTTGGTCCCTTCGGTGAGCGGATAGACGAAGATCTCGCGCTTGCCGCGCTTGATATCGCCGAACTTCACGATCCCGTCGATCTCGGAGATCGTGGCCGGATCCTTGGGCCGCCGCGCCTCGAAGAGCTCGGCCACGCGCGGCAGGCCGCCGGTGATGTCGCGCGTCTTGTAGGCCTGGCGCGGCATCTTGGTGACGGTGACGCCCCGGTGCACCTTGATCGGCGGCGAGAGATAGACCGTCTTGTCCTTCGCCTCCTTCTTGCTCTTGCTGGGCCAGGCGACGTTGATCGGGACCTCCTCGACCTTGAACCGCGAGGACCAGGGGTTGGCCTCGTCCGGGATGTCCATGGCGCGGGAGATCTGATCGGCGTCGGACCCCAGCAGAATGCGCGACCCCTCCGCCAGGATGTATTCCTGGGGGTCCTTCCGGTTCGAGGCGTAGACCAGCACCGACGGGTGCAGCTCCCGATCCGGATCCGCCATCACCACGAGGGACCGGAGGCCGGTGGACTCGTCCAGCTCCTCGCGCAGGGTCGAGCCCGGCACCAGGTCCTTCCACCGGAGTTCGCCGTCCAGCTTCAGGATGCTCGGGTCGCTGTAGGGGTCCCAGGTGTAGAGGACCGACAGCTTGCCCTGCACCATGTCGCCTTCCTTGACGTGGATGATGGCGCCCTCCGGCACCGGGTAGCGGTTGAGCACCCGCTTGGGATCCTGGGGATCCACCACCAGGATGCCCTCCTTGTGTTCCTCGGAGGCCGACTCGTCGTCGCGGGTGAGCGCGATCCGCACCGTGCCCCGGGTGCCGTCCTCGTACTCGACCGGCGTATCGGCGTACTCGAGGCCCGGGGTGTACTTCACCACCCCGCTCGCCCGGGCCCGCCGTTCCGCCTCCTCGGCGATGCGCGCGGAGGCGCCGCCGATGTGGAAGGTGCGGAGGGTGAGCTGGGTGCCGGGCTCGCCGATGGACTGGGCGGCCAGGATCCCGATCGCCTCCCCCATGTCCACCATCTCCATGGTGGCGAGGTTGCGGCCGTAGCACATCCGGCAGACGCCGCGCCGCGCCTCGCAGGTGAGCACCGAGCGGATCCGGACCCGCTCGATCCCCGCCTCGTCGATCGCCTCCGCCACCTCCTCGTCAATGAGCTTGCCGGCCTGCACCAGGAGCCGGGGGTCGCCGTGCTCGTCCAGCTCGTGCGGGTCGAAGACGTCCTCCGCCGCCACGGAACCCACGATCCGCTCCGAGAGCGACTCGATCACGTCCTCGCCTTCCTTGAGCGCTGACATCTCGAGGCCCTGGATCGTGCCGCAGTCCTCCTCGGTGATCGTGACGTCCTGCGCCACGTCCACCAGGCGGCGGGTGAGGTAGCCGGCGTCGGCGGTCTTGAGCGCCGTGTCGGCCAGCCCCTTGCGGGCGCCGTGGGTGGAGATGAAGTACTCCAGCACGGTGAGCCCTTCGCGGAAGTTCGACTTGATGGGGCTCTCGATGATCTCCCCGATGCCGCCGGTGAGTTTCTTCTGCGGCTTGGCCATGAGCCCACGCATCCCGGCGAGCTGCCGGATCTGGTCGCGGCTGCCGCGCGAGCCCGAGTCGAACATCATGAACACCGGATTGAACCCGCCGCGGCTCTGCCGCATGTGGTTCACCATCGCCTCGGCCACGTCGTTGTTGGCGTGGGTCCAGGCGTCGATCACCTTGTTGTACCGCTCGCCGAACGTGATCTGCCCGGTGTTGTAGGCGCGCTGGAAGCGGGCGACCCGCTTGTCCGCCTCCTCCAGGATCGTCGCCTTCTCCCGCGGGATCTCGAGGTCCTCCACCCCGATGGAAATGCCGCCCATGGTGGCGTAGCGGAAGCCGAACTCCTTCAGCCGGTCGAGGAAGGTGACCGTGTCCGCGAGTCCCGCCTCGCGATAGCTCTGGAGCACGAGCTCGGAGAGCGCCTTCTTGCGCATGAGCTCGTTCCGGAAGCCGTGGTTCGCCACCACCTGCCGCGGCAGGATGCTATTGAAGAGCACCCGACCCACCGTGGTCTTCACCCAGCGCGGCCGCGGGTCAGCGGCCTCCCGGGGCGGCTGGTACCAGAACCAGATCGCGCTGTGGTAGCCCACGCTCCGGTTCGCGAGCGCCATCTCGATCTCCGCCAGGGTCCCGAAGTACTTCGCCCGGTCCCAGGCGTCGCCCTTCTTCCCCTCGCGGGGCTCCTCGAGCACCCCGGCCGGGAGCTTGGTCAGGAAGTAGCTCCCCAGCACCATGTCCTGGGAGGGCTCCGCCACCGGCCGGCCGTCGGACGGCTTGAGGATGTTGTTCGACGAAATCATGAGCACGCGCGCCTCGAGCTGCGCCTCGAAGGAGAGCGGCACGTGCACCGCCATCTGGTCGCCGTCGAAGTCGGCGTTGAACGCCGCACAGACCAGGGGGTGGATCCGGATCGCCTTCCCCTCGACCAGCACCGGCTCGAAGGCCTGGATGCCCAGCCGGTGCAGCGTGGGAGCCCGGTTGAGCAGTACCGGATGGTCCTGGATGATCTCCTCCAGGATCTCGTAGACCTCGGGGCTCTCCTTCTCCACGATCTTCTTGGCCCGCTTCACGGTCTCGGCGATGCCCTTTTCCACCAGCTTGTGGATGATGAAGGGCTTGAAGAGCTCCACCGCCATGGCCTTGGGGAGCCCGCACTGGTGGAGCCGGAGCTCCGGACCCACCACGATCACGGAGCGGCCGGAGTAGTCCACCCGCTTGCCCAGCAGGTTCTGGCGGAAGCGGCCCTGCTTGCCCTTCAGCATGTCGCTCAGGGACTTGAGCGGGCGCTTCCCGCGGCCCCGGATCGCCTTGGAGCGGCGGCCGTTGTCGAACAGCGCGTCCACCGCCTCCTGGAGCATCCGCTTCTCGTTCCGGAGGATCACCTCCGGCGCCCGGTGCTGGATCAGCTTCTGGAGCCGGTTGTTCCGGTTGATCACCCGGCGGTAGAGGTCGTTGAGATCGCTCGTCGCGAACCGCCCGCCGTCGAGCGGCACCAGCGGCCGGAGATCGGGCGGGATCACCGGGATCACGTCGAGGATCATCCAGGCCGGGTTGTTGGGGACGTCGCCCGCGTCGCCGGAGGTGAGGAACGCGTCCACGATCTTGAGCCGCTTGAGGAGCTGCTTCTTCCGGTGCTGGCTGGTCTCGCTCGCCACCTGGCGCCGCAGCTCCTCGCCCAGCTTCTTCACCTCGATCCGGTTGAGGAGCTCCCGGATCGCCGGGGCGCCGATATCCGCCTTGAAGGCAGTGTCGCCCTCCTCGCGCGCCTTGGCGCGGAGCTGGAGGTACTCGTCCTCATCGAGGAGCTGGTTCGCCTCCACGTCCTGGTCGCCCGGCTCGATGACGATGTAGCTCGAGTAGTAGATCACCCGCTCCAGATCCCGCAGCGTGATGTTGAGCAGGTTCCCCATCGGCGACGGGAGCGTCTTGAAGAACCAGATGTGCGCCACCGGCACCGCGAGCTCGATATGCCCCATCCGCTCGCGCCGCACCTTGGAGAGCGTCACCTCCACGCCGCAGCGGTCGCAGATCACGCCGCGGTAGCGGATGCGCTTGTACTTCCCGCAGTGGCACTCCCAGTCCTTCACCGGCCCGAAGATCCGCTCGCAGAACAGGCCGTCCTTCTCCGGCTTGAAGGACCGGTAGTTGATGGTCTCGGGCTTGGTCACCTCGCCCCACGACCACCAGTACCGCTGCCCCTGCAGCTCCAGCCGCTCCCGTTCCTTGGGGTCCTTGGGACCCCGGATCTCCTCGGGGGAAGCGATGCGGATGCTGATGTAGTCGAAGCTCGAGCTCTTGGGCTCGCGTCCGCTCCTGAAGTCGATCATCGGTCCCTCATCGTGATAGGCCGCGGCGGCCCGCCCGTCCGGCGGACCGCCCGTCTTATTCGTCGCCGTCCGCCGTGGTGCCGAGCGTCACCTTGAGCCCCAGCGCCTGGAGCTCCTTGACGAGCACGTTGAACGACTCAGGGATGCCCGGCTCGGGCAGGTTCTGCCCCTTGACGATGGCCTCGTACACCTTGCTCCGGCCATTCACGTCGTCGGACTTCACCGTGAGCATCTCCTGGAGCACGTGGGCCGCGCCGTACGCCTCCAGCGCCCACACCTCCATCTCCCCGAACCGCTGGCCGCCGAACTGGGCCTTGCCCGCCAGCGGCTGCTGGGTCACCAGCGAATAGGGGCCGATGGACCGGGCGTGGATCTTGTCGTCCACCAGGTGCGACAGCTTGAGCATGTAGATCGTGCCCACCGTCACGTCGCCCTCGAAGTCCTGCCCGCTCCGCCCGTCGCGGAGCCGCACCTTGCCCGCCGGGGTGAGGCCTGCCGCCCGGATCAGCTCCTCGGCCGCCTTCGCCACCTCGGCCGGCTCGCCCTTGCCGCCGGCCAGCACGGCCAGCGCCGGGCGCCCGGCGGCCTCCAGCAGCTCGGCCGGGGAGAGCTCGAGCTGCTTCTCCAGGTCCTTGATCACCTTCTGGAGCGTCTTCTGTTCCGCCGCCGGCGCCTCGGCCAGGCGCGCCGTGTGGTACGCCAGTTCGTGCTTCCGCTGGGCGAGTTCCCGGGCGGCCAGCTCGCGGGCGGCCCCGGTCAGGAAGGCCTTGATCTGCTGGTACAGCTCCCGGGTGCTCGCCGAGGCCGAGCGGTCGGCGAGGAGGTCCAGGCCCGCCTCGGTGAGCGGCGTGACCTGGCCGTGGCCGCTGGTCCGGAGGTCGTCGATGATGGCCGAGATCGCCGCCGCGCCGGGCTCCGGAGCCGGCGCCTTGAGGTGGAGCGCCTGCGCGGCCCACTTGAGGCCCGCGATCCGGAGCAGCACGCCGATCTCGCCCTCGTCGGCCCCCCGGAACACCGGGGTCTTGGCCTTGAACCCGAGGATGCTGGCGCACCAGCCGAGGTGGGTCTCCAGGATCTGGCCCACGTTCATCCGGCTGGGCACGCCCAGCGGATTGAGGACGATGTCCACCGGCGTGCCGTCCGGCAGGAACGGCATGTCCTCCTCCGGCACGATCCGGGCGACGATGCCCTTGTTCCCGTGCCGGCCCGCCATCTTGTCGCCCACCGAGATCTTCCGCTTCTCGGCGATGTACACCTTCACGAGCTGGATCACGCCGGGCGGCAGCTCGTCCGGCTGGAGGATCTTGTCGATCTGGTCCTCGGCCTTTTCCTCCACCTTGGCCCGCTCGCGCGCGGCCGCCTCGATGGTGGCGCGGATCCGTTCGTTGGCGACCCGGTTCGCCACCCGGAGCGTCTTGAGGTCCACCTCCCCCAGGTCGAGCTCGGCGAGCAGGCTCGCGGTGAGCCGGGTACCGGCGGGCACCGCCTCCTCCACCGTCCCGGCCTTGAGCATGAGGGCCACCTCCTGGCCCTGGAGGAGGTGCTTCAACTCCTCGAACATGACGGCGTTGATCCGCGCCTTCTCTTCGTTCTCGACCCGCCGCACCTCCCCGATCCGCTCGCCCCGGTCCTTCTCGACCACCCGGTCCTCGATCCGGGAGAAGATCTTGACGTCAATCACGACGCCCTTCATCCCCGGCGGCACCTTGAGCGAGCTGTCTTTGACGTCCTTGGCCTTCTCGCCGAAGATCGCCGTGAGGAGCTTCTCCTCGGGCGACAGCTCGGTCTCGCCCTTCGGCGTGATCTTCCCCACCAGGATGTCGCCCGGTTTCACGTGGGCGCCGATCCGCACGATGCCCCGCTCGTCGAGGTCCACCAGCGCCTCGTCGGAGACGTTGGGAATCTCGCGCGTGATCTCCTCCTGGCCGCGCTTGGTGTCGCGCACGTGCAGCTCCAGCTCCTGGATATGGATGGACGAGTACACGTCGTCCTTCACCAGGCGCTCGGAGAGCACGATGGCGTCCTCGAAGTTGTGGCCGTACCAGGGCATGAACGCCACGGTCACGTTGCTGCCCAGCGCCAGCTCGCCGGCCTCGGTGGCGGCGCCGTCGGCGATGACCTGCCCTTCCCGCACCGTGTCACCCACCCGGACCAGCGGCCGCTGGTTGATGGCGGTGTCCTGGTTGGTGCGCCAGAACTTGCGGATCCGGTAGCGATCGAGCTGGCTCAGCCGGGCGAGCGGCACCTCGCCCGGGGCCTGGCCGTCGGCGCCCGCGTCCACGATGATCTCGTCGGCGGTCACCCGGGTGACGGTGCCGGCCCGCCGGGCCACGATGACCGCCCCGGAGTCCTTGGCCACCTTCTCCTCGAGCCCGGTGCCCACGATCGGCGCCTCGGGGAAGATGAGCGGCACGGCCTGCCGCTGCATGTTGGAGCCCATGAGCGCGCGGTTGGCGTCGTCGTGCTCCAGGAACGGGATCAACGCCGCCGCGATCGAGACCAGCTGCTCGGGGGCGACGTCCATGTAGTCGATCCGCTCGGGCGGGAGCAGCGGGTAGTCGTCGCCCTTGCGGCAGAGGACCAGGTCCTCGACGAACTTCCCGTCGGGGTCGAGCGGCGCGTTGGCCTGCGCCACCGCGTATCCTTCTTCCTCGCTGGCCGAGAGCCAGCGGATCTCGTCGGTCACCCGGCCCTGCTTCACCACCCGGTAGGGCGTCTCGATGAAGCCCAGGTCGTTGATCCGGGCGTAGGTCGAGAGGCTCGTGATGAGGCCGATGTTCGGACCCTCCGGGGTCTCGATCGGGCACATCCGCCCGTACTGCGAGTAGTGCACGTCGCGGACTTCGAACCCCGCCCGCTCCCGCGTCAGGCCGCCGGGCCCCAGCGCCGACAGCCGCCGCTTGTTGGTGAGCTCGGCGAGCGGGTTGGTCTGATCCATGAACTGCGAGAGCTGGCTCGACCCGAAGAACGCCTGGATCACCGCCGAGACGGTGCGGGCGTTCACCAAGTCGTCCAGCGAGATCTTCTCCGGATCCGCGTTGATGCTCATCCGCTCCTTGACCAGCCGCGCCATCCGGGAGAGTCCCACCGAGAACTGGTTGGCGATGAGCTCCCCCACCGAGCGGATCCGGCGGTTCCCGAGGTGGTCAATGTCGTCGGTCTGGCCCCGGCCGTCGCGCAGCTCCATCAGGTAGCGGATGATCGCGATGAAATCCTCCTCCGTGAGCACCGTGTGGTTGGAGGGGATCTTGAGCCTGAGTCGCTGGTTGATCTTGTAGCGCCCCACCCGGCCCAGATCGTACCGCTTGGGGTTGAAAAAGAGCCGCTTGAGCGCCTCCCGCGCCGTCTCGAGGTTGGGCGCCTCGCCCGGCCGCAGCAGGGCATAGATCTGCTCCAGGGCCTCCGCCTCGCTGTGGGTCGGGTCCTTGGCCAGCGTGTTCTTGATGAGCGGCGAATCGCCCCGGCCAGGCGGCAGCAGCACCTCCACCCGCTCCACGCCCGCCTTGAGGAGTTTCTTCCGCAGCGACTCGGTGAGCTCGCTCCCCGCCTCGGCCAGGACCTCGCCGGTCTCCGGATCCGCCACATCGAAGGCCAGGAGCTGGCGGGCCCGCTCCCGGATGGTCGTGGGCGGTTCGTCCTCCCGGAGGTCGAGCGCAGTGTACCCCGCGAAGACCGTCACGGTCTTCACCCCGACGTGACGCAGCTGATTGAGCCGCTCCGGCGTGAGTTCGTCCCCCACCGTGGCGAGCGGCGGGCCGCCCGGCTCCTCGGGGTTCGGCACATCGGCGGCGAGCAGGGCGCCCACCACCTCGCGCCGTTCCTGCCGCATCTCCAGCTTGCCGGTGATGTCCAGCTCCTTGGTCGCGAAAAAGAGCTTGAGAATGTCGGCGTTGGTGCCGTAGCCGAAGGCGCGGAGCAGCGCGGTGGCCGGGAACTTCTTCTTCTTGTCGATGTGGACGAAGATCACGTCGTGAATGTCGATCGTGAACTCCACCCACGAGCCCCGGAACGGGATGATCCGCGCCGAGTAGAGCCGCTGGCCGTTGGGATGGGTGTCCTCCTCGAACACCACCCCGGGCGAGCGGTGCAACTGACTCACCACGACCCGCTCCGCGCCGTTGATCACGAACGTGCCGAGCGGGGTCATGATCGGGAGCTCCCCGAGGTAGACCTCCTTCTCGATCGCGTTCTTGAGCCGGCGCTGGCCGTCCACCTCCTCGAAGACGTCCAGCCGCAGCGTGGCCTTGAGGGGCGCGGCGTAGGTCATGTCGCGCTCGATGCACTCCTCCACGCTGTACTTGGGCTCGCCCAGGTGGTAGGAGATGAACTCGAGACTGTACTTCCCGTTCACGTCGGTGATCGGGAAGAGGTCCCGGAAGACCCGCTCCAGCGACACGTCCTGCCGCTCGCCGTGCACGTCGTCGGGCACGAGCAGGCTCTGGAACGCCCGGGTCTGAATGTCCAGGAGGTTGGGCATGGGCATGCCCACCTCCCGCTTGGAAAACACGATCTGGGGTCGCGACGTCGGCATCAGTTCCACTCAACGCAAATGGCCCCGTCGCGTCCCCCCCTGCCGATTGCAGGGAGGGCACGCGGGGCTCCAGGGTCTACCCGCTTATCGAAGCCGTCCAGCCGTCATGTCGTCTCACCGAAACAGGGAGCCTGTGCGATCCCTCGCCGGGGGGCCGGAACCCCGCCGGCTCGGGACGGGGGCTCCGCCTATTTCAGCTCGACGACGGCGCCCTGCTCCTCCAGCTTCCGTTTCATCTCCTCGGCCTCGGCCTTCGGGACGCCTTCCTTGATCGTGCTCGGCGTATTGTCTACCAGATCCTTGGCCTCTTTGAGACCGAGGCTGGTGAGCTCCCGCACCACCTTGATGACCTGGATCTTCTTGGCACCGCCCTCCTTGAGGACGACGGTGAAATCGGTCTTCTCCTCGGCCGCCGGTGCGGCGCCGCCCGCGGCGCCACCCGCGGCGGGGGCCGCGGCGATCGCCGCGGTCACGTTGAACTTGGTCTTGAACGCCTCGATGAGGTCGGCCAGCTCGAGGACGCTCATCTTGCCGATGGCCTCGAGGATATCGTCCTTGCTCAGCGTACTCGTGCTCATGGGTCGGAGTCTCCCTACGGTTGATTCGAGGCTCGGGCCCGCTCCTCGCGGAGCGCCTCGAGGCAGCCTACAAAGTTCGCCAGGACCGCACTCAACGTCCCCGCCACCATCGCGAGGAGCGTCTCTCGCGGCGGGATGGCCCCCAGCCGCTGGATGTGGGCGACGGACACCGCGGCGCCGTCCACCACCCCGCCTTTCAGGGCGGGCTTCTCGAACTCCTTCGCAAACTCGGTCACCACCTTGGCCGCGGGCAGCGGGTCCACCGACAGCACCAGACCCGTGGGGCCCGCGAGGTACTGGTCGAGCCCGCTCACCCGGTTGGCGGCCAGCGCGCGCTCGGCCAGGGTGTTCTTCACCACCACGTAGCGCGCCCCCACCCCCCTGAGCCGCCGCCGCAGCTCCGTCATCCGTTGGACGTTCAGCCCCTGAAAGTCGGTGACGAAGATGTTCGGGTGCGCCTTGAGGACCTGGGTCAGCGCCTCGACGGCGGCCTGCCGTTCCGCCTTGCTCATCGGTACCCCGCCGTGTCGAGCCGGATACCCGGCCCCATGGTGCTGGACAGCGTCGCCGACCGGAGGTAGTGCCCCTTCGCCGCCGCCGGCCGGGCCCGGACGATCGTCTCGAGGAACGCCTGAAGGTTCTCGGCCAGCTGCTGTTCCGAGAAGTTGACCTTCCCGATCGGCGCGTGGACGTTCCCGGTCTTGTCCACCCGGAACTCGATCTTGCCCGCCTTGATCTCCCGCACCGCGCGGGCGACATCGAGCGTCACGGTGCCCGCCTTGGGGTTGGGCATGAGCCCCCGGGGACCCAGAATCCGGCCCAGCTGGCCGAGCTGGCCCATGACGTCCGGCGTCGCCACGATCACGTCGCAGTCGAGCCAGCCATCCTTGATCTTCTGCACGTACTCGGTGCCCGCGAAGTCGGCGCCGGCCTCGAGCGCTTCCTTGACCTTGTCGCCCTGGGTGATCACCAGAACCCGCACCGATTTCCCCGTGCCGTGCGGCAGGACCACCGTCCCCCGCACCACTTGGTCGGCGTGGCGGGGATCCACCCCCAGCCGGACGGCGACGTCCACCGTCTCGTTGAACTTGGCGTAGGCCGTCTGCTTCACGAGCTTCACCGCCTCGGGGATCGGATACTCCCGGGCCCGTTCCAGGCGGCTCAGCGCGGCGCGGTACTTCTTGCCCCGCGTCGCCATCAGTCCACCACCTCCAGCCCCATGGAACGGGCGGTGCCAGCGATCATCCGCATCGCCCCCTCCAGGTCGGCGGCGTTGAGGTCGGGCATCTTGATCTCGGCGATCTTCTTCAGTTGGGCCCGGGTCACCCGCCCCACCTTGTTCCGGTTGGGGGCCGCACTCCCCTTCTCCACGCCCGCCTCCTTGAGCAGGAGATTGGGCGCCGGCGGCGTCTTGGTGATGAAGCTGAACGTCCGGTCCTGGTAGACCGTCACGATGACCGGAATCACCATCCCGGCCTGGCCCTGGGTCCTGGCGTTGAACTGCTTGCAGAACTCCATGATGTTCACGCCGTGCGGACCCAGCGCCGTCCCGACGGGAGGCGCCGGGTTGGCAGCACCCGCCGGACACTGCAGCTTGACGACTGCGGTGACCTTCTTGGCCATACCACTCCTTTATGTCGCCGGGTGCCCGAGGCACCTCACAGCTCCCGCGATCCCGCGCGGTGGCGGCGGGGCGAGCGTCCGGATGAGCGGGTGAAGGACGAACCTCCCTCGGTCCCCCGCCCCCGGGGCCCCTAGTGGCCCTTCAACTGCAAGTAATCCAGCTCCACCGAGGTCGGTCGCCCGAAGAGGCTGACCGACACCTTCACCTTGCCCTTGTCCGGCAGTACCTCTTCCACCGTGCCGCTGAAGTCCGAGAACGGTCCTTCGGTGATCTCCACCACCTGCCCGACCATGAAGGGGATCTCTTCCTTGGGCTCCGCCTCGGCCACTTCCTCCACGATGCCCAGCAGCCGGTTCACCTCGTCCTGGCGCAGCGGCTGGGGGAACTTGCCCGCCCCCACGAACTTGATCACGCCCTGGATGCTGTTGATCACGTGCAGCGACTCCTGGTTCATCACCATCTCGACCAGGACGTAGCCCGGATACAGCTTGCGCTCGACCGTGACCTTCTTGCCGCCCTTGATCTCCACGACCTCCTGCGTGGGCACCAGGGCCTGCCGGATGAGCTTCTGGTCATCCGGCCTCGGGTCCTGCGCGATCCGCTGCGCGATCAGGTTCCGGACCTTGTTCTCGTGACCGGCCGTGGTCTGGATCGCGTACCAGCGGTAGTCCATCGTCGTCGCCGCCGTCATCGGCGCGTCAGAGCCGCCACCCCATCCACCAGGATGAGGTTGAGGAGCCAGTCCATCAGACCGATCACCACGCCGAGCGCGACGGAGAGCACCACGATCATCCGGGTGGCCTTGATCAGCTCCTCCCGGCTGGGCCAGGTGACCTTGCCCAGTTCGTGGATCGCCGCCCGCAACCAGTCCCTCGCCTCGCCGACCCGCTGCACCACGGCGGGCGTCGGCTTGGCCTCCGCCTCAGCCGTCACTTCGACTCCTTGTGCAGCCGGTGCCGGTGACAGCGGGGACAGTACTTCCGCCACTCGACCCGCTCCGGATGCTTGCGCCGGTTCTTGTCGGTGAAGTAGTTCCGTTCCCGGCACTCGGTGCATTCCAAGATGATCTTCTCTCGCGGCATGGAGCCCTCACGGGTCAGGGACCGGGGAACCGTGCGCCCGGGCTCGCCCCCCGGCGGTACCTAGAGCTCGCGACCGGGATTGAACCGGTGACCTCATCCTTACCAAGGATGCGCTCTACCGACTGAGCTACGCGAGCACCCTCAAGCGGGCGACGGGGCTCGAACCCGCGACATTCAGCTTGGAAGGCTGACGCTCTACCAACTGAGCTACGCCCGCAGCAGCCCAGCGGACACCGCCGAACCATCCCGCCGCTGTGCCTGACAACTGCCGTTCCCGCCGCCCCCCTCGTCCTGCCTGCGCACGCCAGGATCCACCTTCGAAGGCCCGGTGGGCTGGGCGGCCGGAACCCTGCCGGTCGCCGGGTGGCGGTTCCAAGCGCCCGCCGCGATCCGCCGGCCCCCCCGCCCGCCCGCGGTCCCACCATGGTGGGGGTAGGATTCGAACCTACGTAGCGCGTAAGCGCGGCAGATTTACAGTCTGCTGCCATTAGCCACTCGGCCACCCCACCAGACACATGCCCGACCTGCCCGCTTTCCACTCCCCGCAGAGCTGACGGAGGGGGTCGAACCCTCAACCGCCGGTTTACAAAACCGGTGCTCTGCCAGTTGAGCTACGTCAGCGGGTAGCCGAAACAGACAGAACTTTATGATACCCGCATACTTAGGCCTGTGTCAACGGGCGGTGCCCCGATAACCCCCAGCCTGGGCTCCTCAGACGCCGGCCCTTCGGACCTCCACGGTGCCATCCTTATTGTCCCGCACCTCCCAGCCAGCCTGCTGGAGCAGGTCGCGGATGCGATCGGCCTCCCGGTAGTCCCGGCGCCCCCGCGCCGCCCGCCTGGCCTGCGCCCACCGGAGGGCCCACTGCCGCTGCTCCGCGGGGTCGGCCGGGGGACGGTCCGGGGGTGTCGGGCCGGCATCGGGCTCCCCGGGTGACGCCCAGTCCGGACCCACCTTCACCACCTCCGCGGGTCTCGGCAAGACGTCCAGGACTCCCATGCTCCGCTCCCAGGCGCTCACCGCCCTCGCCGTGGGCACGGCCCCCCGGTCCAGCAGGCGGTTCCCCTCCCGGGCCGCGTCGAAGGTCGCGGCCACCGCCGGAGGCGCGTCCAGGTCGTCGTCGAGCCCGGCCTCGAACCGCCGGGTCAGCTCCTCGGCCCACTGGTCCCACGCGCCTGCCCCGGCCCCCGGCCCTTCCACCGGCCGGGCGGCCCTGAGACGCGTATCGAACTCCCCCAGCCGGCGGCTCCCTTCGCCCGCAGCCGCCAGCGCCTCGTCGGTAAGATCGAGCTTCTGCCGATAGTGGGTCTGGTACATGAGCAGGCGGATGGCCCCGGCGTCCACGCCGTCTTGGCGGAGGTCGCGGGGCGTCGTGATGTTGCCGAACCGCTTCGACATCTTGGTGCCACGCACATTCAGGAACTCGCCGTGCAACCAGTAGCGGGCGAAGTGCTCCTTGCCGGTGTAGGCGCAGGACTGGGCGATCTCGTCCTCGTGGTGGGGGAAGATCAGGTCCACCCCGCCCGCGTGGATATCGAGCACGTCGCCCAGACCGTGCTTGCGGAGCAGCGCCAGCGCCATGGCCGAGCACTCGAGGTGCCAGCCGGGCCGGCCCCGGCCGAACGGGGCGTCCCAGGCGGCCCCGACCTGCTCGTCTTCGGGCCGGGCCGCCTTCCAGAGCACGAAGTCCTGCGCGTTCTCCTTGTCGTATTCATCACTCAGGATTCTGCCGCTCGCGCCGGTCCGCAGCTCGCGGCGGTCGAGCCGGGAGAGGCGGCCGTAGGCCGGGAACCTCGCGATCGAGAAATAGACCGAGCCGTCGTCACCCCGATAGGCCGTGCCGTTGGCCAGCAAGGCGCCCACGAGCTCCACCATCGGCCCCACGTACTCGGTGGCCCGGGGGTACTCGTGGGCCGGACGGATCCGCAGGTAGTCACGATCCTCGAAGAAGGCGGCGATGAACGGTTCGACCAGCTGGCGGATCGTCGTGCCCTGCGCGAGCGACTCGCGAATGATCCGGTCGTCCACATCGGTGAGGTTCATGATGTGGAGCACCGCGTAGCCGCTCGCCTCCAGCCAGCGCCGCAGCAGATCCTCGAAGAGAAAGGTGCGAAAGTTCCCGATGTGAGCGTAGTTCCACACGGTGGGGCCGCAAGTGTACATCGCGACCCGCCCCGGGGTGAGGGGCTCGAAGGGCTCGACCCGTCGGGTGAGCGTATTGAACAGGCGGAGCGCCATGGGGGGGGGTCGCGCGCCGGGAATCAGTCGCCCGTGTCCGGCAGGACCGACGCCGGCTCGGCCCCGGAACGCCGCTGCACCGCCGCTCCCCCCTCCTCCCCGGGCAAGGCGGGCACGTAGCGCACATGCACGGTCCGCTGCGGGAAGGGGATCTCGATCCCCTCCTGATCCAGCCGCTTCTTGATGCGGCGGCGGAACTCGCGCGCCACGGCCCACTGCTGCGCCGGGAGGGTGCGGAACAGGGTGCGGATGGTAATCGCGCTGTCGCTCAGCGCGTCCACGCCCACCACCTCGGGCTCGCCGTCGAAGCGCGCCTGCCACTCCGGGTCCTGGGTGAAGCGGCGGGCCTCGTCGCGGAACACCTCGAGCGCGCGGTCCAGGTCGGTGCCGTAGGCCACGCCCACGTCCACCACGGCGCGGGACCACTTGCGGGTCATGTTGCTCACCGTGGCGATCTGGCCGTTCGGGATGATGTGCAGCACGCCGCGCAGGTCTCGGAGCATGACCACCCGGAGCGTCATGCGCTCCACCACGCCCGACTTGCCGGCCACCTCGATCACGTCGCCCACGGCGAACTGGCCCTCGACCAGGTAGAAGAACCCGGTGATCACGTCCTTCACGAGGCTCTGGGCCCCGAAGGAGATGGCGAGACCCAGAATCCCCGCCCCGGCGAGGAGGGGACCGATATTGATGAAGATGTCGGCGGTGAAGAGCAGGGCCACGATGATGATCGTGACTTTCCCCACGCTCCGGAGGAGCTGGGCGATGGTGTGCCCCCGCTGCTCCTGCTCGGTGAAGGTGGTGGGGTCGCCGTCGTCCACGGCGCGCTCGATGCGCCCGGCCACGATGCGGACCGCGCGGATGCCGAGCCAGGCGAAGAACCAGATGGCCACGATCCGGACCGCGCTCCGCAGGACCAGCGGCGCGTCCACGTCGAACAGCTCCGCCAGGCGCTGGAGAATCTCGGGAACGATCAGCATGGCAGGAACTTAGGGCGGTCCGCCCCGGGTGTTCAACCCAGGCGCGAGGGCCGGAGGCGGGGCGAGCCGGCCGGCGACGCCTCTCCGGCTGGGGCCGGAGCCCGCCACCGCAGGACCCACTCCGGCTACCCGTCATGCCGCCCGGGGAATCTCGCGGCTTCGCGCCGGAGCCCGGACCTGGGGCGGGCCGTGAGTCATGCCGTGGTTCCGGTCCGAGGGCCGGCGGGGACGAGGCGGCGAGACCGGCCACGCCGGTTTCGGGTTACGGCGCTCCGCCTCGCGACGGCCGGATGACTGCGCTGCCGAGCACGACAACCCGCGCGGCGACACAATGGGCCAGGACCTCCTCGGGTCCCACGTCCACGAGCGGCACCTCGAGACCGGCCGGCAGCCGCCGGGCGCCGGGCCAGGCGGCCAACATCCGATCGAGCGGGGCGCGATCGGCAGAACGGACCGAAAGCCGGAGGAGGCGGACCGCGGCAGCCATGCGCCACGGTACCTCGAGGCTCTTCCGCGCGCGGGATCGGCAGAGCGCGCGGCGTGGCGGGAAAAACGCGCGGCGGCGTGAGGCGCGCGCAGCCGCCCGGGAGCAGGGCTCGCGTGGCGACCTCCAGCGCGGCGCTGTCACACCGGCCAAGCGCGCCGGTCCGGGCAATTGGGACGTAGCCCGCCGCGAGCACGAACCACGGCGCTGCCTGGCACGTCCAGGACGCCGCGACGGTCGCGAGCGACGACGCGAGCGACGATCAGGATCGCCGGCGCGAGCCGGGGACGCCGAGGATCGGCCTGCGTCCTATCTCCGCGCGCCTAGAGCCCGACCTGCACCCCCCCGAGCACGGTGACGAACCGCTGCGCGGAGAGGCCCGGCTCCTTGTCGAACACCGAGTGGTAGCGGCCCTCCAGCGCGAACCGGATCCGCCGGATGCCCAGGTCCACCAGCAGGCCGCCACCGAGGCTCGCGCCGCCCCGGGTTCGGTCGAAGACCCCGCTCGGAGCGAACCGGTAGACTCCGAGACCGCCCACCACGAAGGGCCGGAACCGACCCACCGGGGCGGCCACCCGAAAGAACCCGCCGAGCAGGTCGGACTTGTGGTCGCCGCCGGTGTGCTGCTCGCCCACTTCGAGGCCGAAGCCGATCAGGCCGACCTGAAGTCCTCCGCCCAGAGCGAAGGCGACATCGCTTCCAGAGCTGGAATTGTCCGCGTCGGTCGCGAGGCCCCCCAGGAGCATGCCGAAGCCTCTGGCCTGGGCGGCGAGCGGCCGGGGGTCGCCAAGCGCAACCAGCCCCAACAGCAAGAGAATACTCTGGCGCATCCGGGTCTCCGGTCGGAGTTCGACGGGGGGACGCTGGAAGGCCCTCCGGCCGCACCTCGGCCCACGGGTCGCGGAGGGGGTTCGGTGTGTACCGGGTGCTGGCGCGACGTTTCAGGGCGTCTCGCCGGGCCGTACGACCAGCACCGGATGGGTGGCCCCGCGAACGACCTTGTCCGCGACGCTCCCCACCACCACCCGCTCCAGACCGCCGACCCCGTGGCTTGCGATCGCGATGAGATCGGCCTTGATCCGGTCGGCCTCGGCGAGGATGGTGCGCGCCACGGGGAGGCCGTCCGCGACCTGCGTGCCGACCTCGAGACCCCGCTGCCGGAGCCGGGCCGCGTGGCCTTCCAGGTACCGCTGCGCGCTCTCGCGAAGCTTCCGCTCGGCCTCGGGGTCGAGAGGCACGACCATCAACCCGTTCGGATCCACAACGGGGTACGGAGGCTCCAGCACCATGAGGAGGACGTACTCGGCATCGAACGGCTCCCCGAGCGCCACGGCGGACTCGATTGCCCGCTCGGAGAACTCGGAACCGTCCAGGGTGACGAGGATCTTCCCGAGCTGGCTCACCGGCTGAGCCTCGCCCGAGGGCCGGATCAGCAAGACGGGCACATGGACGTGGCGCATCAGATGATCGGCCACGCTACCGAGCCAGAACCGGCTCAGGGCCCCGCGCCCATGGGTGGTCATTACGACCAGATCGGCCCCCGCCTCACTCACCTGCTCTTCCAGGGCTTCGGCCACGGGCCCGTCGAGCAGGGCCGACGTGACGGCGACATTGGCCGTGGAGCGGACCCGTTCGACCACGCCCGAGAGGTAGTTGCTCTCGTTCATGCGCCCTTCCTGGTCCAGTTGCGATTCGATCTGGGGGACCTCGAGGGCCGTGGCGAGGGCGGGCACGGGATGATGGACCAGGGCGAGTTGCAGCATCGCCCCGGTCCGGCGGGCGATCTCGGTCGCGAGGGGCAACGCCTGCTCGGCGAAGGCCGAACCGTCCAGCGGTACCAGGACCAAGCGATAGGACGCCATGGGCTCCTCCTGTCGGACGCCTTCAAGCTGTCACCTCTAATATGAAGCAACCTTGAACGAGGGAGGAACGGTGGCCTGGTGGCCGTCCGTCCTCCGACCGGCGCCGAGGACCGCGAGGGTCCGGGGCTCAGGCGAGCAGCCAGAGTCCCACTCCAGCGGCGGCCCCGATGGCGGCCAGGCCGAGGCCGGCGATGCGGCGGAACTCTCCCCGGCCGAGTCCCAGGACGACCGAGAACTTGAGGGCGGTGTTGGCGAGAATCCCCACGAGCATGGCCTGCGCCGCAAGTCGCTGCAGCCCGGTCTCGGCGGCGAGCCGGCTCATGGAGAAGGCGAGGGCGTCCATATCGGTGAGACCGAGGAACGCGGCGGAGGTGAGCACACCGGGCGAGCCGAAGCGCTCGCGCGCGACGGTCATGAGCATGAGCACGGCCTGGAACCCGGCCGCCAGGCCGATGGCGGAGGCCAGACGCAGGGGACTTCGGGTCTCCGGCGTGGAGGCCTGATCGGACTGGGCTCGGGTGCGGAGGAAGCCCGCGGCCACCAGCGCGGCCCCCGCGAGGAGCGGTGGGAGGAGCCCCGGCAGGGCGGTTGCGGTGAGGGCCGGGTTCAGGGCCAGGGTGAGGACGACGAGCCGCGGCACCAGGACCGTACACGCGCCTAACACTCCGAGGGCGAGCGGGCGGCCGGCGAAGGGACGTTCCCGGCTCTGCCGGGCAAAGGCGAGGGAGACGGCGGTGCTGGAGATGACCCCGCCCAAGAGCCCCGTGACCGCGGTCCCGTGGGTTTCCCCCACGGCGCGGCGTGCGACGTAGCCAGCGAAGTTGATTCCCGAGACGATCAACACGACGATCCAGAGTTCGCGCGGCCGCACCCCGCCGAGCGGGCCGTAGGGACCTTCCGGCAGGAGTGGCAGGAGCACGAGCGCCAGGACCGCGAAGTGGAGCGCGGCGCGCATCTCCACCTCGCCGATGCGCCGGACGAAGGCGTGCAACGCGGCCTTCTCGCCCAGGGCGAGCACCATGACCGCGGTGGCGCCGGCCGCGTGGGCCGGGAGCCCGAGGCCCGCCAGGGTGGCCACCGCGAGCACGGCCAGGGCGGCGGCCTCGGTGGTGCCATCCACCTCCTGGGCGGCTCGGGAGGCCACGACGTAGGCCGCCACGGTGAGTGCCCCGCCCCCGGCCAGGAGCGCGGCCGCGGCACCGGGGTACCCACGCCCGAGCAAGAGCCCGGCAGCGCCGCCCAGGAGCCCCAGCAGGAGAAAGGTGCGGACGCCCGCGAAACGGGCCGCCGGCCCCGTCGCATGACCGGACCACTCCCGCTCGATACCGACGGCGAGCCCGACCAGGCCGGCCACGGCCAGATCGAGCGCCACCTTGAGCTCAGGACCGATGCGGGTACCCTCGCGGTGGACAGTTGTGGCGGCCGGACCACGCGCCGGCGCGTCGTGCCCTCGACCACCCGCGCGACGTTCGCACGCTTCGCGGGCTCGGCGGGCGGGACCCGCCATTCCGGGGGCCGAGAAGCTCCCGAAGGTAAGCAAGGAACCCGAGCGGCGGGAACGGCGGAGCGCCAGCTACTTCCGCCGTGAGGACGCACTCGACGCCGGGCCGCGGGAGCCCGCTCCTTCGCGCGGCTCCCGAACCACCGGGTCGGGGAGATCGGCCGCGGAGTGACGCGGATCCACGCGGAAGGATTTGTGCGCGGAGCAATAGAGCACCGGTCCAGGCTCAACGGGCGGAGTGACGCGGAATGGCGCGGAAGGATTTGTGCTTCCCGTGCCTCGAGCGGACCGGCCGGACCCCGCGAGATCCGCTCTGACCGGCCCTCCCGATCCCCCTCCGCGGCTCTCTGTGTCCTCCGCGGCCCCTGCTCCACCGGGTCGGGGAGATCGGCCGCGGAGTGACGCGGAATGGCGCGGAAGGGGTTTTGGTTCCCCTTCCTCAAGCGGCCCTGCCGGGCGCCGCGAGGAGCCCGTTCCGGCCAGCCTCTCGATCCCCCTCCGCGGCCCTCCGCGTCCTCGGCGGCCCCTGGCCCCCGGGCCAGACTGGCGAGCCGCGGAGTGACGCGGAATGGCGCGTACCCCTTCCTCGAGCAGCCCGGTCGGCCTCCCGACCCGGGCTGGCATGGTACCCCGCTCTCCGCGGCTCGCACCTCGTGAGCCGAACCTTCCTAGAGCGGAATCGTCAAGACGGCGCAGGGCGCTTCGTGGGCGAGCCGGCGGGCCACGCTCCCGGCCTCGATGACGCCCGCCGGACCCCCGCGGCGATAGCCCACAGCGAGGACGTCGCAGCGCCCGGTCCGGACCTCCCGCACGATCTCCTCGACGATGCTCCCGCGGTGCACGACCAGAGGCGACCCCTGCACCCCGGGCGCCGGGGCCTCCCAGAGCCCGGAGGCGCCGGGAGTCGAGCGGGAGAGTTCGTCCATGGCCTGAAGCAGGCGGTTGGTCCGGGCGGTATGGACGCCGTGCGGGCCCGGCTCGTCAGGTTGGGCCGGTTCCACGGTCACCGCCCGAAGCCGCCCGCCGATGGCCCGCGTGAAGTCCATCGCTGCGAGCAAGACCGAGAGACCACGCTCGGTGCCGTCGAGGGCGACGCACACCCGCTCCAGCCGGGGCTGTCCCGCCAGGACGAAGAGGCAGGGCACCCGGGCGCGCCGGGCCACGGAATCTGCCGTGTCCCCGATCAAGAGCCGCTGCACCGGGCTCCGATGCTTCCGCCCCATCACAATGAGATCGGCACCGTTCGTCTCGGCGTAGCGGCAGATCTCGATGCCGGGCACCCCCACCGCCGCTGCCAGGTCCACGTTGGCCGGGCGTTCGGCCAGCGCGCCGAGCTGGCGGGTAACGACCTGGCGCAGGTGTTCCAGCGACTTCTGCCACATCCCGTCGCCGGTCACCTGTTCGGCCACGGTCAGCACCGTGAGGTTCGCACCCGAGCGGCGGGCGAGGTGAGCGGCCATGGTGATGGCGGTGCGGCCTTCTTCGGAATCGTCCGCCGCGGCGACCAGGTGCCTCAACTGCATTCGGGGTCCGGTGTCATCGCTGGAGGCAAACTGCACCCCGCCGACTGAAGGAACTGTGAAAGCCAATGGAACCCGGTCTGTCGCGGCACCCGGGGAGGCTTAGATTGAGGCCCATGACCGAGACCCGGCGACCGGTCCAGGCCCCGGCGGCGACCGCCAGCCCGTCGCTCTCGGAGCGGCTGGAGCGGCTGGTCGCGGCGGTACCCGGCCTCATCTCGGAACTCTCCCTGGAAGGCGTGCTTCAACGGATCGCCGACGTCGCAGCCGAGGTGATCGGCGCTCGCTACGCGGCGATCGGCATGTTGAGCAGCGACGGCCGGACCCTGGAGACGTTCACCACGCACGGCCTGACTCCGGACGAACGCGCCCGGATCGGCGCCCCCCCACGCGGCCACGGTATCCTCGGGCTGGTCATCCGCGAGGGACGGACCATCCGGCTACCCGACCTCACCAGGCACCCCTCGTCCTACGGTTTTCCACCCCATCATCCGCGAATGCACTCCTTTCTCGGCGTCCCGATCATGGGCCGGCGGGGCGTGCTGGGCGATCTCTACCTCACGGAGAAACTGGAGGGCCCCGAGTTCACCGCGGAGGACGAGCACCTGGCGACGTTGCTGGCGAGCCAGGCGGCAGCGGCGATCGAGAACGCGCGGCTGCACGAGGAGAGCGCCCGACTGATCGAGGAGGTACAGCAGCTCCACCGAGCCCGCGAGCGGTTCTTCGCCATGGTGAACCACGAACTCCGAAATGCGCTGGCCGGCGTGTTCGGGTGGGCGGAGATGCTGGTCCGGAAGAAGGACCCGCAGACGGTGCCGCGGGCGGCTTACGAGGTCCTGGACAGCGCCGAGCACGCCATTGCGCTCATCAACGATCTCCTCGATCTGAGCCGCCTGGACGAGGACCGCCTGCGGCCGGCCATCAAGGAAGTGAGCTGTGCGGGGATCGTCCGGCACGCGGTGAGCCGGGTGACTCCGCAAGCCGAGAAGAAGAGCGTGACCATCGAGAGCCGGATCGCGCCGGACCTGCCCACTTGCCGCACCGATTCGAGCCGGGTCGAACAGATCCTGGTCAATCTCCTCGGGAACGCGGTGCGCCACACCCCGGACGGGAGCGTGGTCCGGATCACCGTGGAACGGCGAGATTCGCGCATCCTGTTCCAGATCGAGGACCAGGGCCCCGGGATTGCTCCGGACGAAGTGGAGCGGATCTTCGATATCTACCACTCGAGTGGGAGCGCCGAGGGCCAGGGAACCGGTCTCGGCTTGCCCCTCTCCAGGAGGCTGGCCCGGCTCCTCGGCGGCGAACTCCGGGCCGAGCCGCGGCCGGGCGAGGGGGGCTGTTTCCTGCTGGAATTGCCGATCGGAGCCCAGGACGTACTGTAAAGAAATCTTCACGGTCCGTTGGCCTGGGGTTCACTCTTGGGGCTCTAGCTTGCGCGGCATGAAAATCCTCGTCGTGGAAGACGACCGGAAGGTCGCAGGCTTCATCGAGCAAGGGCTGAAGGAGGAGGGGTACGTCGTGGACATCGCCGCCGACGGCGAGGAAGCGACCACCCTGGCCCATGTGTACGACTACGACGTCATCCTGCTCGATGTCGTGCTCCCCAAGAAGAACGGGTTCCAGATCGCGATGGAGCTGCGCCGGGAGGGGCGCAACACGCCGATCCTGATGCTCACCTCGCGGGACGCGGTGGAAGACGTGGTGCGCGGGCTGGACTCGGGAGCCGACGACTATCTCGCGAAGCCCTTCCGGTTCGAGGAGCTTCTGGCCCGGGTCCGGGCGCTGGCTCGGCGGGGCGGGGCCGAGCGGATGGAGATCCTGCGGTACGGGCCGCTCACGCTGGATCGACTGCGCCACCAGGTGCTGGTCAACGATCGGCCGCTCGATCTCACTCCGAAGGAGTTCCAGATCGTGGAGTTTTTCCTGCTCCACCCGGAGCAGGTGGTCCGGCGCACCACGCTCCTGGAGAAGGTGTGGGACATGCACTTCGATCCGGAGAGCAACGTGGTGGACGTCCACGTGGGGAACGTGCGGCGGAAGCTTCTCAAGGCCGCGGGCGAGAACCTGATCCAGACGGTACGCGGGGTAGGGTTCTCCCTCCGGCGGGAGCCCAAGACCACCGAGCCCGAGCAGCAGGCCGCTTCGTGAGCCTCGGCGCGCGGGCGTTGCCGCTCCGCGCCGCCCTCCCTCCCTTCGCCACACTGCTGATTCTTGCCGGCGGCCTCGCCCTCCGGGCGGGGCCGGACGTCTGGGGGGAGCGGGTCCTCTTCTGGGGGCTGGTCCTGGCCGGGGCACCGGTGGTCCTGCGGACGCTGGCCGGCCTCTTGCGCGGGCGCTTCGCGGCCGATCTGGTGGCCTCCCTCGCCATCGTGGCGGCCATCGCGCTGCGCCAGCCGGTGGCCGGGCTGGTCGTGGTCCTCATGCAGACGGGCGGGGAGGCGCTCGAACACTACGCCGCGGGCCGCGCCAGTCGAGCGGTCGAGCAGCTCGAGGCGGCAGCGCCCCGCCGGGCGAACCGCCTCGCCGGATCGCGGGTCGAGGAGGTGGCGGCGGACCAGGTGGCCGTCGGCGATCGGCTGCTGGTGCGGCCCGGCGAGATGGTGCCGTGCGACAGCGAGGTCGTGGAAGGCCGGTCCCATGTGGACGAATCGCGCCTCACCGGGGAACCGCTGCCCGTGACGGCGCAACCGGGCTCGCGCCTCCTGTCCGGCAGCCTCAATCTCGACGGCCCGCTCACGGTACGGGCGCTGGCGCCGGCGCGGGAAAGCCAGTACGCCCGGATCGTGGAGCTGGTGCGGCAGGCGCAGGCCAGCAAGTCGCCGCTGCAACGGATGGCCGACCGGGCCGCCGTCTATTTCACGCCGCTCACCCTGGCGGTGTGCCTGCTGGCCTATCTCGCCTCGGGCGAGCCGATCCGGGTCCTGGCCGTCCTGGTCGTGGCGACGCCGTGCCCGCTCATCCTCGCCGCCCCGGTGGCCTTCGTGGGCGGGATCAACCACGCCGCGCTCCACGGGCTCATCGTTCGCCATGGGGAGGCGATGGAACGGCTGGCCCAGGTGACCGCGGTGGCGCTGGACAAGACCGGCACGCTGACGGTGGGGCGGCCCGAGGTGGCGGCGGTGCTGGCGCTGTCGCCGTTCCCCGAGGACGAGGTCCTGCGGCTCGCCGCGGCCGTCGAGGAGGGGAGCGGGCACCTCCTCGCCCGGTCGGTGATCCGGGCCGCCGCCCATCGGGGTCTCGCCTGGAGCGGCGCGAGCGAGGTGCGCGAGGCGCCCGGACAGGGGGTGTGCGGCCGGGTCGAGGGGCGGGAGGTGGCGGTCGGGAGCCGGGCCTACATCACCGCGCGGTACCCGGCGGCGGCGGCGAGGTTCTCCGCGCTCCCGCACGACGGCGAGCTCCGGGCCTGGGTGGCGATTGACGGCCAGGCGGCCGGCACGATCACCTTCGCCGACCAGCTCCGGCCCGAGACCGCCACTTTGCTCCAGCGGCTCAAGGCCCTCGGGCTGGAGCGCGTGGTACTCCTCACCGGCGACGACGAGGTCACCGCGCATGCCGTGGCGCGCCAGGCCGGAATCCAGGACGTGCTGGCTAGCCTGCTTCCCGCGGACAAGGTGGCCGCGGTCGAGGCGCTGGAGCGCTCGGGCGAGCGGGTCCTGATGGTGGGCGACGGGACCAACGACGCCCCGGCGCTGAGCCGTGCCACCGTGGGGGTGGCCCTCGTGGCGCACGGCGGCGGGGTCACCGCCGAAGCGGCCGACGTGGTGGTGCTGGCGGACGATCCGGTGCAGGTGGCCGAGGCGGTGGTGATCGGGCGGCGCACGCGCCGGATTGCCTGGCAGAGCATCGGAGTTGGGCTCGGCCTGAGCGGAGCCGCGATGGTAGTCGCGGCGCTCGGCCACATTCCGCCCACCGTCGGCGCGGTGCTTCAGGAAGCCATTGACGTGGCGGTCATCGTCAACGCGCTCCGCGCGAGCGCGGACTAGGGGCGGGCTGGCCCGGAAGCCGCAGCCCCGCAACCGGCGTGGCCGAGCCCGGGCCCGTTTCTCCGAGCCTTCGCTGGGTTGCCAGGGTCGCCATCGGGGCGGTTCCGACCGGCGTTGACAGCGGCGTTCACCTCGCTACATTGAACGCCAGTTCAATACCCTGGCGACCGTGCTCGCTGTCCGACCTGTGCCCACCACGCCCGCGACCCGCCGCGCCTTCCGCTCCGGTTCGCTCCTCGCCCCACTGCGGGTCTGCCGATGCAGCTGACGATTCGTCAGGCCGCGTCGTATTTCGGGGTGGATGAAGCCACGATCCGGCAGTGGATCGCGAATCGGGGTCTGCCGGTCCATCGGGTGAACGAGCGGCTCCACCTCAACGCCATCGAGGTCTGGGAGTGGGCCGTCGAGCAGGGTATTCCCGTCTCTCGCGCGCTGTTGGACGAGGCCCGGCGCACCCCGGAGCGCGTGCCGCCGCTGGCCCAGCTCCTGGAGGCGGGCGGGATCCACCGGGACGTCCAGGGGGACGACAAGAACGCGGTGCTCGCCAGCATCGTGGAGCGACTTCCGCTTCCCGCCGAGGTGGACCGGGAGCACCTGCTGGCCGTTCTGGAGGCCCGGGAGGCCATGGGCTCCACGGGCATCGGCGACGGGATCGCGATTCCCCATGTGCGCAACCCGATCTTGCTGCACGTCAGCCGCCCGCTGGTGGCGCTATTTCTGCTCCGGCGCCCGGTGGATTTCGAGTCCATCGATCGCAAGCCGGTCCACGCGGTGTTTTTCGTCGTGAGCCCCAGCGTGCCCGCCCACCTGCGCATTCTGGCCGAACTCGGTTTCGCGCTGCGGGACCCCGCCCTGCGCGAGCTGCTTCGCACCCAGGCCCCGGACGACCGTCTGCTCCGCCGGCTCCGAGAGCTGTCGCAGGCGACGACCGGGGAGTTTCCCATCCAGCGGCCGTGAGGTCGCGAACGCGGAGCCCGCCGTGGAGCTGATCGGCGCGGGCGTTGGCCTTATGCTGTCAGGCGGGGTAAGCGGGCTGCTCCTGCGGCGGCGGCCGCGGGCGGCCGAACGCTCCTACCGCGTCCTCCTGCTCGGGGGTGCGGCCTGCACCGCGGCCGCCGCCCTTCGGGTCCTGCTCGGCGGCCCGGAGGAACCGATCTCGCTGGCGCCGGCCTTGCCCGGCGGACCCTGGGTCATCGGAGTGGATCCGCTGTCGGCCTGGTTTCTCTTGATGCTGAGCCTGGTGGCGGGCGCCGCCACGGTGTACAGCGTCCCCTATCTGGCAGCCGAGCGGGAACATCGACCGGTCACGGCGGTGCACGTCCTGCTTGCGGTGTTCCTCGCGGCTTTGGTCGGCGTGTTCACCGCACGGGCCGCCATGCTGTTTCTGGTGGTCTGGGAAGTGATGGCGCTCAGCGCCTTTCTGCTCATCGTCTTCGAGCACGAGGTGGACGAGGTCCGCCGGGCGGGCGTGCTCTATTTCGTGCTCACCCATGCGGGGACGGCGGCCCTGCTCGTGATGTTTCTCCTCTGGGGGCGTACGGCCCCGGATTTCACGTTTTCCAGCCTGGCCGCTGCGACGCCGAGTCTGGCTCGAGGCGGCGCGGTGATTCTGCTTCTCGCGCTGTTCGGGTTCGGCGTGAAGGCCGGCATGTTCCCCGTCCACGTCTGGCTCCCGGGAGCGCATGCCGCGGCCCCCTCGCACGTCTCGGCACTCCTCTCCGGCGTCATGATCAAGACCGGCATCTACGGCCTGCTCCGGGTCCTCGCCCTCGTCGGCCCCCCCCCGCCCTGGTGG
>DATLYZ010000051.1:0-24345 GCA_035574255.1 Gemmatimonadales bacterium
TCGTCGAACCACTCCGCGGGGGGGGCCGCGCGGGCCAGACCCAGCACGGCGTTGAGTTCGTCCACGTCGCCGTAGGCCGCGACCCGGACGTGATCCTTCGGCACTCGGCCGCCGCCGAAGAGGCCCGTCTCGCCGCCGTCGCCGGTGCGGGTGTAGATCGTCATGGCGCCGCGCGGGGGGGGCGCCCCCGGCGCTCACCGGGCGATCGCATAGAGCAAGACCTCATCGATCTCCTCCTCCCACAGGGTCCCGACCACCGCCATCCCCAGCTTCTCCGCCACCCGGCGGGCGGCTGTGTTGTCAGGCGGGATGCTGGCGCAGACCCGGGTGACACCGGGCTGGGCCAGGGCCCAGCGGATCAGGGCTCCGGCCGCCTCGGTGGCGTAGCCGCGGCCCTCGGCCCCCGGGTAGGTGGCGTAGCCGATCATCACGGCGCCGTCGGCGTCCGGCGGCCCGCCGAATCCCGAGGCGCCAGTCGCCCGCCGGGTCGCGCGATCCAGCGCCAGCCAGGTCCACCAGCCTAACGTGTCAGGCTCGGCGAGGAGGCGCCGGCGCACCTGCGGGAGCAGCGCCTCCATCAGCGGCGGCGGGCCGGGCGGCACCGGGAACGCGCCCCCGGTGAGCGCCCCCAGCCGAGCCCCGTCCCCCGCCAGCAGGGCGTCAATGGCCTCCGGGGTGAGCGGCACGAGGCGCAGCCGCGCGGTCTCCAACGGCACCACGTGCCTCACGCTCGCCTCGGTCGCCAGAAAAACAGCAACGTCCCGGCCCCGGGCTCGAGGCGATCCGCCCGGATGCCGAGTATTCCACTCTTCGGGAAATCCACCGCCAGGCCGCTCGGGGTGCCGGTGAGGAGCAGCGAGGCCAGTTCGCTGATCCAGGGGTCGTGCCCGACCAGCGCCACGACCGCGTCGGGCTCCCGCGGCCCCAGGACGTCCGCGAGCCGGCCGAGATCCGGCGGGCCGGCGAGCGCCTCACAGGGGACCGGCGGGGGACAGCCGACGACGTCGCTCACGATCTCCGCCGTCTCCCAGGCGCGGGCCCACGGGCTCGCCAGCAGCACGTCGGGCACGATCCCGCGCCGGCGCAGCCGGCGGCTCATCCGGCGCTGCCGCCGCCGTCCCTTGCCGACCAGCGGCCGTGCCGCGTCGTCCGGCCAGCGGGCGGCGTCGCGGGGTTCCGCTTCGGCATGCCGGATCAGGAGGAGGAGCATCCCGAGAGTCCAGGGGCCTCTTCCAAGGTAACCCGGGCGGCCCGCTAGCGGGTCCGCCGGCCCTCGACCGCCCGGCTCATCGCCACGGCAAGGCTGTCGATCTGCGCGATCACCCGGCGCCCGCTCAGTCCGTGGTGGTTGGCCTGGATCGAGAAGACGTACACCCGGCCGGACGCCGCCGTGAAGTAGCCGGACAGGGTATTGACCCGCGCGATGCTCCCGGTCTTGGCGGCGACCCGGCCTTCCAGCGGCGTGCCGGCGAACCGGGTCCGGAGGGAGCCCGTGTCCCCGGCCCGGGGGAGCCCGGCCAGGAACGTGTCCCGGCGGGGATGGCCGCGCATGAACCGGAGCAGCCGGGTGAAGGCCACCGGCGCCACCAGATTCGCCGCCGACAGGCCCGAACCGTCCGCGAGCGCGAACAGGGTCGAGTCCAGGCCAATCGAATCCACCAGGAACCGGCGCTCCACAGCGAGCCCCTCCCGCCACGAGCCGCCGGCCCCGAACTGCCGGCCCAGCGTCTTGAGCAGCATCTCGGCGAACCAGTTCTGACTGGTGTTGAGGATCGGGAAGACCCAGTCCCGCAGGGGCCGGGACGCCACTTCGGCGAGCGGTGTGGTCCGGGCATGGGCGTACTTCATCGAGTCCGTGGTGCTCCGGGTGGTGCCGAGCACCGCGATGCCGGCTTCGGCCAGGGTGCGGCGAAAGGCACGCGCGGTGAAGAGCGCGGGATCGGGCATCGCGACGTACTCGGTGCCGCCCCGGTGATCCAGCGCCACGGTCCCCTCGGCCCAGAGTCGCAGCGTGCCGGGCTCGCGGTAGATCCGGTCGCCGATGTCGCTCACCCCGCCGATGGCCACGGTCCGGGTGCGGTTCTCCAAGGCGAGATCGCCCAGGTCGGGTTCCAGCGTGATCTCCGCCGGGGCATCGAGGCCGGGCCCCGGCCGCCATGTGATATCCACGCTGTTGTCGTTGAAGCCGAGACCCGAGACCGGGGCGGCGTACCACCAAGTCAGGTCGTAGCCGTTCCAGTCCGGATGCACCAGCTCCGCGTCGAACCAGCTCCCGTCGCCCACCAGATCCCCGGCCACCGCCCGCACGCCGCCTTCGCGCAGCCGCTCTGCCAGGAGCCGGAGCCGGCTGAAGGGGTCGCGGTCGCAGACCTCCTCCCGCGTGGTGTCGGCGGCGTAGCAGCGGCGTCCCATGGTGGGATCGCCGCGCCCGTAGAGCACCAGGTCGCCCTGGACCACGCCGTCCACCACCGGCCCGGCGGCGTACACGCTGGTTGTCACCGTCCAGTCCGGCGGGAGCAGCGCCGACGCGACGGCGCTCACCACGAGCTTGGTGTTGCTGGCGGGGATGAAGAGCCGCTCGGCATTGCGGCCGAAGAGGAGCCGGCCCGCGTCGTCCTCCAGCGCAACCCCCCAGACCACCCGGTTGAACGGGGGGGCGTCGAGCAGCGAGTCGAGCTGGCGGACCGCACGGCGCGGGAGCTGAGCGGCGAGCCCCAAGGGCAGGCAGAGCACGGCCAGCAGCAACCCGAGCGCAGTGCGCCGCGTCAGGCCGGCCGGCCGGGGCCGCCCGGGGTCCCCTGGCGCCCGCCCCGCGCCGCCCGCGCGCTCCGGCCTCCGAGGGACCCGGGACCCTGGCTGGGACCGGGGTGACCGGTACGATCGCCGGGTCAGGGCCGGGAGCGCCGGCATCCCGGGGCGACCTATGCCTCGTGACGCACCGCCCATCGCGTCCCTCTCCCCCTGCAGGCTCCGCCCGCCCGTCCCGCGCGACACCTGGGGACGAGCCACCCCGCCGTCAGTCATAGGCCACTCTCGGATCGGCCTTCGCATAGAGCAGATCGGTGATCAGGTTCACCAGGACGAACACCAGGCTCAGAAAGAGAATGCTGCCCTGCACCGCAGGCAGATCGCGCTTGCTGATCGCGTCCAGCACGTAGCGCCCCACGCCCGGCCACCCGAAGATGCTCTCGGTGAGAATCGAACCGGTGAGATAGCTCCCGAAGTCGAGGCCGAGCACGGTGAGCACGGGGAGGAGCGCGTTCCGGAGTCCCCGGGAGAGTACCACGACCGGTTCGGAGAGTCCCTGGGCCCGCGCCACCCGGATGAAATCGGACTGCAGCACTTCCTGCATGGCGGTGCGCGAGATGCGCGCCAGGAACGCCACGGAACGCATCCCCAGCGTGAGGGCGGGCAGGACCAGCGCCGCCAGGCCGGTCGAACCGGAAGGCGGGAACCAGCGGAGGGTGACGGCGAACACCAGGATCAGGAGCAACCCCACCCAGTACACCGGAAACGAGATTCCGAGATAGGCGCCCAGCGTAGCGAGCCGATCGCCGAGGGTGCCGGGCCGCCAGGCGCCGTACACCCCGATCGCGATGCCGGTGAGGCTCGCGAAGAGCATCGCGGCCGTGGCGAGCCGGAGCGTGGCCGGGAAGCGCTGCAGCAAGTCGCCCAGGACGGGTCGCTGCGTAACGTAGGACCGGCCCAGATCCCCGCGCACGGCGCTGCCCACGTAATGGACAAACTGTCGCGGCAGGGGATCGTCCAGCCGGAGCTCGGCCCGGAGCCGGGCGATGGTCGCGGCATCCGCGCGTTCCCCCACCATCGCCTGGACCGGATCCCCGGGCGCCACGTACAGCAGCACGAACGCCACCGCCAGCACGCCGAGCAGGGTCGGCACGAGTGTCGCGATCCGGAAGGCCAGGAACCGGATCATCGGACCTTCCGCACGGTGTTCCAGCGCTGGCCGTTGAAGATCGCGGGGATATGCCAGCCCTTCACCTCGGGCCGCACGGCCCAGAGGTCCTCCGGAAACCAGCAAAAAATCCAAGGTGCGAGCTCGAACACGCGGCGGTCAATGGCGCGGTCCAGTCGCTCCTTCTCGCCGGGGTCGGTCGTGCGCCGGGCCCGTTCGATGAGCCGGTCGAGGGCCGGGTCGGCCAGGAACGCGAGATTCCCGCCGGGGCCGCGGTTGCTGGAGTGGAAGAGCGGGTAGTTGAAGTTCTCGGCGTCGGGGTAGTCGCCGTACCAGTCGGTGAGGAAGAGGTCGGTGTCGCCTTTCCGGGCCGCCGCGCGAGCGCTGGCCGCGTCGCGCTCGACGATCTCCACGCGGATCCCCACGTCCGCCAGATCCTGCTGGACCGCCTGGGCCACGCGGGCATACTCCGGCCGCTGCGATCGCCAGAGCTGAAGGGCGAACCCATTCGGGAACCCGGCCTCGGCGAGCAGGGAGCGGGCCCGCCCGGGATCGTAGGCGTACCGCGCCCGCGACGCGTCGAACCCCGGAAGCTGGGGCGGCAGGGCCCCCGCCGAGAGCGTCCCCCGACCGCCCAGGAGATTGGCGAGAATCGTGGGGACGTCCACCGCGTGATTGAGCGCGCGCCGGACTCGCACGTCCCGGAGCGGGCCGCGCGTGGTGTTGATCGCGATGTAGAAGACCCGGAGAGCGGGCCGCCGCTCGAGCTCGGCCGGCCGGCGGCGCTCCCAGAGCCGGGTCTCGCCGAACGGGATCTCCACCACCGAGAGCCGGCCCGCCTCGTACTCCGCCGCCTGGGTGAGCGCTTCGGGGATGATCCGGATCCGGAGCGTGTCCACCAGGGGGACCTGACCCCAGTAATCCGGGTTCCGGACCAGCACCAGGGCGTGGTCGTGGAGCCAGGAGGCGAAGCGCCAGGGGCCGCTTCCCACCGGTTGGTCCCCGAACCGGGAATCCGCGCCGGCCGGGACGATGGCCGCGACCGGCATGGCGAGCAGCTTGGGAAAAATGTTGAGCGGCTCGGCCAGCGTGATCACGACGGTGGAATCGTCGGGGATGGCGATGGCGGGCACCGCGGACGTGTCGCCTGCCGCATACGCTCGGGCGTGGCGGATCGGATACAGGGGCCAGGCCCGGCCCCCCTGCGTGCCCGGCGCCAGGGCGCGGAGGTAGCTGGCGCGGACGTCCCGGGCCGTCACCGGCCGTCCGTCATGGAAGCGGGCATCGGTCCGCAGGTGAAAGGTGTACACGAGCCCGCTCCGGTCCGTCTCCCAGCGCGTGGCGAGTCCCGGCCCGAGCCGTCCCTCCACGTCGAACTGGGTCAGGTTGTCATACAGCATGGCGACGACTTCGCCGGTCGGCACATCGGTGGAGAGGGCGGGGTCGAGCGAACGGGGCTCGGAGTAGTAGTAGTAGGTGAGCGTGTGCGGCCCCGGTGGAGCCGAACAGGCCGCCAGGCAGACGAGGGCAGACAAGTGGGCGGCGCGAGAGGACTCCATGGGGCCGGGCTGGTCCGGGGTGGAGCACTTCGGAGATCGGAGCGGCAGGCGACCGAGCGGTTGACTCCTTCCGCTAACTTGGCCAAACTAGGACACTTGCGCCGCCTCGTCAATTCCGTCCGGGCCCCCGGGAGCCCGCCTGCTCCGTCTGGTTTCGTGACGCACCGCCTCGCCCTCGCTGCCGCGCTTCTCGTTCTTCCCGTTCCCCTGGCGGCGCAGGACACCGTCCAGATCGTGCGGAGCGTGCGGTTCGAGGGGAACCGGGCGATTGACGACTACACCCTGAGCATTGCCATCGCCACGACCCAGTCGAGCTGGTTCGCGCGTAGCGGGCTGGTGAGCTGGCTGGGACTCGGGGAAAAGCGCACCTTCGACCCCCGCGAGTTCCGCCGCGACGTGTGGCGGCTCACCCTGCTTTACCGGCAGAGCGGGTTCATGGACGTGCGGGTGGACACGCTGGTGAAGCGGCAGGGCCGCGACGTCAGGGTCACCTTTACCATCCAGGAGGGGCCGCCCATCGTCCTGACCGCGCTCACGGTGACGGGGGTGGACACGCTGCGCGACGCGCAGGAGGTGCTGCAGGATCTCCCGCTCAAGGTGGGGGAGCCGTTCAACCGGTTCCTGTTTCAGGCCAGCGCCGACAGCATCGTGCAGCGGCTCCGGAACCGGGGCTATGCCGGGGCGGCGGTCTTCCGGAATTACGCGGTGGACCGGGAGCACCGCACCGCGACGGCCGCGCTGGACGTGGTGCCGGGGCGGCGGATGACGGTAGGGCCGATCCGGGTCGAGGGAGCGGAGCGGGTGGACACGAGCTTCGTCCGGCAGCTCCTCTCGACCAGGTCCGGCGACCTCTACCAGGAGAACGACCTCTACCAGAGCCAGCGCAAGCTCTACCAGACCGAGTTGTTCCGCTTCGCGACCGTGACCATTGATTCGGCCGCGTTCGACCCGGACACCTCGGCCCGGGTGCCGCTGGTGGTCCTGGTGAGCGAGGGGCGCCGCTACCGGATCCGGAGCGGGGTGGGCTTCGCGACCAACGACTGCTTCCGGGGGAGCGCGGGCTGGACCGACCGCAACCTGCTGGGGAGCGGCCGGCTTTTCGACCTGACCGGCCGGGTCTCCAAGCTGGGGGTGGGATCCCCCTTCGACTGGGGGCTCGGGCGCTCCATCTGCTCCAGCCTCGAGAACGACACGATCGGGTCGAGCCTGGTCAACTACAGCGTGACGGCCGCGGTGCGCCAGCCGCGCTTCTTCACGCCCACGATCACCAGCACGGTGAGCCTGTTCGCGGAGCGGCGATCGGAGTTCGCGGTCTACCGCCGCGACGAGGTGGGGGGATCCTTCGGGCTCGTCCGCGAGACCGAGCGGCGGATCCCGGTCACCCTGGCGTACCGGCTGAGCTACGGCGAGACCGAAGCCAGCGCGGCCACCTTCTGCGCCTTCTTCAACGCCTGCACCCCGCAGGACGCGGGCCGGCTGCGCCAGCGCCGGCTGCTCGGGATCGTCTCGCTGGGCGCGGTCTGGCCCCGGTCCAACAATCCGCTCGACCCGAGCCGCGGCCACCTGTACTCGTTCGACCTGAGCCACAGCTCCCGGGCAACCGGCTCGGCCCGGTTCCAGACCTTCACGCGCCTGACCGGGGATGCCGCCTGGTACCGCACCCTGGCGCCGGGTGTGGTGCTGAGCTGGCATCTCCGCGGCGGGATCATCTTCTCGCCGCCGGTGTCGCTCGACAGCGGGACCACCAACTTCGTCCCGCCCGAGGAACGCTTCTACGCGGGGGGGCCGAACGACGTCCGGGGCTACAACCGCAACGAGCTGGGGCCGGTGGTTTACGTCCTCGATCGCCCGGCGCTGGACAGCGCGGTGCAGGATTCGCTGGATCGTGGCCTGATCCGCCCGCGGTTTTCCGCCACCGGGGGCAACACCCTAGGGATCGGGCAGGTGGAACTCCGCGTCCCGTCGCCGATCTGGAGCCAGCGAATGCGCCTCGCGTTCTTCGTGGACGCGGGCACCCTGTTCACCCGCGGGGAGGAGAGCCTGGCGCCGGTGCGGGTCCGGCTCACGCCCGGCGTCGGGGTGCGCTTCGCGACCCCGCTCGGGCCCGCGCGCTTCGATGTGGGGTACAACGGGTACGACCAGGCGCCCGGGGCCCTGTATCTCGTGTCGAACGGCACCCTGACCCTGGCCCGCACGAACTTCGTCCAGCGCCGCGGCAGCCGCTTCAGCTTCCACTTCAGTTTCGGGCAGCCGTTCTGATGCGCCGTTCGCTCGGGCGGCTGGCCGCCTCGCTGGGCCTCGCGCTGGTGCCGGCGCTCCTGGGCGGCGGGGCGGCCCTCCTCTACAGCGAGGCGGGCACCCGGCTGCTGGGCCGGCTCGCGGGGCTCGAGCTCGGGCGGGTCTTCCGGGGCCGGTTCGCCATCGAGCGCGTGGCGGGAAGCTTCGTGCGCGGGGTGGAACTCCACCGGGTCGAGATCCGGGACACGAGCGGCGGCCTGCTCGCCCTGGTCCCGCGACTCCGGGTGGCCTATCAGCCGGCGCAGCTCGCGGCGGGCCGCTTCGTCTTCGACCGGGCGGAGCTGGAGGATCCGGTCATCCGTCTGGTCAAGCGGAAGGACGGGCGCCTCAACCTCCACGAGATCTTCCGGCTCGGCGAGGGGCCGCCGTCCGGGCGGCCCGGTCCCCTCATCGAGTTCCGCGACCTCCGGTTCCACCGCGGCTCGGTGGAGGTCTGGCTTCCCTGGAACCCGCCTGACACGGCAACGACGCCGGCCCAGGTCGCGGCTGCGCTCGCTGCCGATCGGGCCCGCCCGGGCCGGGTGGTGCTCGAAACGCCGGACGGCCTCCGGCGGGTGGTGACGCTCTCGGCCCTCGACGCCCGGGTGAGCCGGCTCACCGTGAGCCACCCGGACGGCTCCCCGCTCACCTTCGAGGTGGACTCCCTCGCCACCCGGGTGAGCGATCCCGCGGTGACCGTGGTGGATCTCGGCGCCCGGGGCTGGACCCGGGGTGACAGCCTGGCCTTCACCTTGCACCGCGCCGCCCTGCCGAACAGCCGCTTCACGGGCGGCGGAGTCGTGACCTGGCCGCGCGGGCCCGTGCTCTACGACTTCACCCTCGAGGCGCCGCGCCTCGACCTCGCCGACCTGCGCTGGGTCTCCCCCGATTTCCCGGCGATGACCGGCCGGGCCCTGATCACGGCCCGGTCCCGCAGCGAGCAGGTGACCGCCTATACGCTGCGCGACCTGGATCTCCGCGCGGGGCCCGCGCGGATCGCCGGCGTGGTGACCGTGGTGACCGACACCCGCCGCGGGCTCGGGGTGGAAGGGATGACCCTCGAGCTCACCCAGGTCAACCTCGACGTCGCCCGGCCCTACCTCGACACCCTGCCGCTGCACGGCCGACTCACCGGCCGGCTCGAGGGGGCAGGATACCTCGATGGCCTCGACGTCACCGCTGCCTGGCAATTCGACGACGACCTGGTGCCCGGCGGCGCGGTGAACTACCTCGGCGCGAGCGGGCATCTCGTCTTCGGCGGCCCGGAGGGCACCCTGCTCGATACGGTGGTGGTGCAGCACGCCGATCTCGACTTGCGTTCGGTCCGGGTTCAGGCCCCGGCCGTGACGCTCCACGGGCGCGTGGAACTCGCCGGGACACTGGCCGGCCCCTGGCGGAACCTCACGTTCCGGGGAACCGCGGTGCACCGCGACGGCGGGGCCGAAAGTCGGGCGGCCGGCACCGCGCGCCTGGATACCCGCGACCCGGCGTCCACCGGCTTCGAGGTGGACGCCCGGCTGGACCCGCTGGCCCTGGACGGCCTCCGGGCCAGCTATCCCGGCCTGCCCAGTCGCGGCGCCCTGACCGGCCGGGTCCGGCTCGAGGGCACGGCCCGCCGGTTCCGCCTGGCGAGCGAGGTCCGGGGGGAGCTGGGCACGGTGGTCCTGGACGGCGTCGTCACGACGGGACCGGAGGGCTTCGGCGCGGAGAGCCTCACGGTGCGCTACGCCGACCTCGATCTGGCGGCGCTCACCGGACGGGATCGGCCCCGATCGGCGCTCAACGGGTGGCTCGAGGTGTCAGGCACCTACGACACGGTGGCGGGCCCGACCGGGCGGCTGGCGCTCGCGTGGTCGCGGAGCCGGCTGGGCGGCTTCACCCTCGACACGCTGGCGGCGGCCATCGCGGCCCGGGACTCCATCCTCCAGGTGGACACCGCCCTGGCCGCCTGGCGCGGCGGCAGGCTGGAAGGCCGCGGCGCCCTGGGCTGGCGCCGGCCCGGCGACCGGAGCGTCACCCTCGCCTTCCGGGCCGACAGCCTGATCGCCTTCGACACGCTGCTGGCGCACTATCTCGGGGAACCGCTCGACTCCACCCATCAGCCGCTCGAGGGGAGCGCCACCGGAGAGATCGTGCTGGCCGGTGCCACGAATCGGCCCCGGGTGATCCTCCGGGGGCGCGGGCCCGAGATCCGCTGGCGCGGGACCCGCTGGCTCGGGGTCGGGGCCGGCGCGGCCTGGAACGCCGCGGCCAGGCCGGAGCTCAACGCCGTCGTGGCCGCGGACTCGCTCATGCTCGGCAGCTGGACCCTGGATGGCATCGGCGCGGTGCTGGGGGGCTACGCCGATTCCCTGGCCTGGTCGCTGGCCGCGCTGGTGGGCGACAGCGCTCCAATCCACGCCGGAGGCGAGTGGTGGTCCACCGGCCCCCGCCCCCTGCTCCAGGTGGACAGTTTGCGCCTCTCCCTGCCGAGCCGGGCATGGGTGCTCCGCGCCCCGGCCCAGGTTCGCGTGGAGGAAGGCTGGTTCGACCTCACGCCCGTCGTCCTGGAGTCGGGGGACGGCTCCGGCGCGATCCGGGTGGAGGGGCAGCTCGCCCGCGGCCGGCCGGCCACCCTCCGCCTCTCCGCCTTCGGCATTCCGGTCCGGGACGTCTATCAACTCCTGGAGCGCGATACCGCGGGGGTGGGCGGCACCGTCCAGCTCGACCTCACAGTGGGCGGCACCGCCGCGGCGCCGACCTTGCGCGGCGTCGGTTCGCTGGACGACCTGAGCTTCGGCGACTTCGGCGCGCCCTACGTGCAGGGCGTGCTCGACTACGCCGACCGCCGGCTGGAAACCAATCTGCTGCTCTGGCGTACCGGGCAGCCCGTGCTCCGGGTGGAAGCCCGGCTCCCGCTGGACCTCGCGCTCACGCGCGTGTCTCGGCGCCAGCTCGACGGCCCCATTCTGGTGCGCGCCACCGCCGACAGCACCGATCTCGGCGTTGCGGAAGCCTTCACCCGGAACCTCCGTCGGGTCCGGGGCGTGCTCGACGCGTCGGTGACCGTCACGGGAACCTGGAACACCCCGCGCCTGGGCGGCGAAATTCGAATCCAGAACGCGAGCGCCGCGGTGCCGGGGCTCGGGGTGCGCTACACCGGGCTCACCGCCCGCGCCCACCTGGCCGGCGACTCGATCGCCGTGGACACCTTCGTGGTGCGGAGCGGCGAGGGTTCTCTCACGGCCGCCGGCAACGTCCGGCTGGAGCGCCTCACCCGGCCGGTGCTCGATCTCACCTTCCGGGCTCGCCGCTTCCGGGTGCTGGACGTCCGGAATTTCCTCACCCTCGACGCCTCCGGGACGGCCCGCCTGACCGGCCCGTTCTGGCGGGCCAGGCTCACCGGCCGGGTCACCGCGGACCAGGGGAACCTCCACTTCGCCGACCTGGTGACCAAGCGCATCGTGGACCTGGAAAACCCCGGGGACTCGGGGCTCATCGACCTCACGGCGATCCGCGAGCAGCGGCTCGGGGCCGACTTCGAGAGCCGGTTCCTCGACTCCCTCACCATTGACGACCTCCAGCTCACCATGGGCGAGGGGGTCTGGCTCCGCTCCAACGAGGCCAACATCCAGCTGGAGGGGAACCTCACGATCAACAAGGTCCGGGATCGCTACCGGTACGACGGCACCCTGAACGCGATCCGCGGGAACTACAACCTCCGGGTAGGACCGGTGACCCGCGACTTCACCGTGGAGCGGGGCACCGTGCAGTATTTCGGAACGCCCGACCTCAACGCGGCGCTCGACATCCAGGCCCGGCACGTGGTGATCTCGACCGACGCCACCAACAAGGGCGAGGAGATCCCGGTCATCGCGAAGATCACGGGGACCCTGCTCCAGCCCAAGCTCACGCTGGAGAGCACCCAGCGCCCCCCGCTCTCGGAGACCGAGCTGGTGTCCTACCTGGTGTACGGCCGGCCCAGCTTCAGCCTCCAGGGCGGAGGCCGGCAGGGCGACAATCCCGCGCTCTCCGCGGCGCTGTCGTACCTCTCGAGCGCGCTCTCCAGCGAGATTCAGCGGACCCTGATCTCCGACTTGGGCGTGCCGATCGACTACATTGACATCCGCCCCGGCGAGGTGAGCGCGGTGGGCGCGGCGGGTCCCGGGGCGTCGGCCCAGCTCGCGCAGGTCGCGGCAGGGTGGCAGATCGGGCGCAAATGGTTCGTGACACTGGTCGCCGATCTCTGCACCAACACCCAGCGGTTCTACCCCAACGCGGAGTACCGCGTGAGCCGCCAGTTCCGGCTCAAGGGGAGCGTGGAACCGGCCTACTCCTGTCAGGCGCTCGCGGGCCAGCCCTCGTTCTCCTCGCAGAAGTACCAGGTCGGGCTCGATTTCCTCTGGGAGCGGGAGTACTGAGGTGCGGGTGCTCCTCATCATGAACCCGGCGGCCGCCCGCACCGAGGCAGTGGCGGTCCAGGCCGTGCTCCGGACCCTCCGGCAGGGGGGCTGGACCGTCGAACTCCAGGCGACCGGCGGGCCCGGGGATGCCCGGCGGTTCGCCGAGGAGGCGCGCCGCCAGCGGATGGACGCGGTCTGCGTCTTCGGCGGCGACGGCACCACCATGCAAGCGGCCGCCGCGCTGGTCGGCACCGAGGTGCTCCTCGGGGTGATTCCCGGGGGCACCGGCAATCTCCTCGCGGGCAATCTCCGCATCCCGACCCACCCCGTCCGGGCCGCCCGGGCCCTGCTCCGGGCGACCCCGCGGCCGCTGGATCTGGGCCGCATGGAGCGCGACGACGGGACCCACTACTTCGCGGTGGCCTGCGGCTGCGGCTACGACGCCCGGGTGATGGCCGAGACCCGCACCGAGGACAAGCAGCGCTGGGGGTTCGCCGCCTACGTCGCGACCACGCTCCGGCTGATGCCGGAACTCCGGAGCGTGGAGCACCTGATCACCGCGGACGGCGTCGAGTACGAGGCGCACGGTGCGCTGGTGCTGGTGGCCAACTGCGGGGAGATCATTCCGCCGTACGTGAAGCTCCGACGCGGCATCACCCCGGACGACGGGGTGCTGGACCTGGTGGTGGTGCGGGCCGATAGCTTCACCGAGAGCCTCGCTGCCATCTGGGAGCTGCTCCACGAACCCCGTCGCGCCGGCCGGCGCGACGGGGGCTACGTGGGATATGCCCGGGGCGCCGAGATCACCGTGACGACGACCCCACCCCGGCCAGTCCAGCTGGACGGCGAGCCGGGCGGCGAGACGCCGTTCACCGCCCGGGTCGTCCCGGCAGCGGTGCGGGTCCTCACCCCCCCCCGACACCGATGACGGGCTCCGGCGCCCGGTCCGACCTCGCGACGGAGCTCGCGCGCCGCGAGGCCGAGATCGCCGCCCTCGGCCGGTTGGCCCACCTGCTCGCCCAGGTGGACGCGGCCGACCGCACCATGGAGGCGGCGGCCGAGGAAGGGATGCGGCTCTTCGGCGCCGAGCGGGCCGGCGTGTTCCTCTTCGACGAACCGGGCACCCCGGTCCGCTGTGTCGTGGCCCGCGGGCTTTCCCCCGCCTACGTGGACGCGGTGCGGCGCTGCTTCCGGGATCTCCCCTCGGTGGAGGCCGTGCTCCGGGCCGAACCGTTTTTCGTCACGGATGCGCGGAACGACCCCCGCTCGCCCATCCGAGAGGAGGCGCGGCGCGAGGGCGTGGCGGGTGTGGCGGCGCTGCCGCTCGTTTTCGGCGACCGGGTGTTCGGCGCCCTGTCCTTCTACCACAACCGGCCCCGCGAATATCCGCCCCATGAACAACGGCTGGCGCGCGCCTTCGCCGACCAGGCGGCGCTGGCCATCGGCAAGAGCCGCCTGGTCGAGACCGTGACCCGGGTGAAACGGGAATGGCAAGCGGCCTTCGACGGGACCGGCAACGGGCTCGCCCTGGTGGACGCCGCGGGCCGCATCGAGCGCGCCAATCGGTTCATGGCCGACCTCGCCCGGGTGGCGGTGACCGATCTGCCCGGGCTCGATCTCCGGACCCTTTTCGCCCGGTGGCCGTCCGAGGGCCGCGATCCGCTGGCGGAAGCCCGGCGGCGGGGCGGCCGGTGGAGCACGTTCCTCGACACCCTCGCTGGGCAGCCGGTGGTCCTCACGGCGACGCCGCGGCCGGACGGCGGGTATGTGGTCGCGGTGGACGACCTCACTGCCTACGTCCGGCTCGAGGCCCGCTACTCGCGGGTGGTCGAGACGGTGGGCGAGGCGATCCTGCTCGCCGACCCCGAGGGCCGGGTCACGTCCGTGAACCGGGCCGGCGCCGCGCTCTTCGGGCAGGCCCCGGAGGCGCTGGCCGGGCTGGCCCTCGACCGGCTGCTGCCTGACGACGAGCGGCCCGAGGCGGCGGCGCCGCCGCCGGCGCTCCGGCGCTACGAGACCCTGGCGCGCGTCCCGGACGGGGTCCGGCTCCTGGCTGTGTCCATCGCCCCGCTCGAGGAGCGCGGCGCCGTGGCCGGCTGGGTCGCCGTGGCCCGCGATGTGACCGCCGAGCGACTCGCCACCGAGGCGCTGCGCCGGTCGGAACGGCGCTACCGGGCCCTCTTCCGGGGCGCCCCACTGGCGATGGTGACGCTCGATCGCGATGGGTCCGTTCTCGCCGCCAACCGGGCCGCCCTCCGGATGGCGGGGCTCGGCCGCCGGGATCGCGGGCTCGGGCTCGAGCACCTGCTGGTGCCGGAGGACCGGGATCGGGTGCTGGCCGACCTCCGCCGGAGCCACGCCGGCGACACCCGCGAATTCGTGTTCCGGTTCCGCCCGCCCGGGGGCGCGGTGCGCCAGGGGTTCGCGGTCTCGGTCCCCATCGAGGAGCGGGAAGGACGCCGCGCCGTGCTGGCCATCGCGCGGGACATCACCGACGAGGTGGCGCTCCGGGAGCGCCTCTCGCACTCGGAGAAACTGGCCGCCCTCGGCGTGCTCGTGTCGGGCATCGCGCACGAGCTCAACAATCCGCTGGCCGGGATCGCCGCCCTGGCTCAGTCCGTCCCGCCGGACGGCGGCCTGGAAGAGGCGCGCGAGGCCCTGGCCCAGATTCGTCTCGAGGCGGTGCGGGCGGCGCGCATCGTACAGGGACTGCTCGGCTTCGCGCGGCAACGCCCACTCGATCTCCGCCCGACCGACCTCAATCGCCTGGCGCAGGACGCGCTCCGCGCGGCGCCCGGCGCGGCGGACGGCGTCGCCTGGGGGCTCGATCTCGCCCCGGACCTTCCGCCGGTGCCCGCCGACCCCGACCAGATTCGCCAGGTGCTCACCAACCTGCTCACCAACGCCGCCCAGGCGATGGCGAACGGCTCCCGGCGGCAGGGCGCGATCCGGACCTGGGCGGACCGGGACTGGGTCTGCTGCCGGGTCGAAGACTCGGGGCCGGGGATTGCGCCGGACACGCGGTCCCGCATCTTCGAGCCATTCTTCACCACCAAGCCGCCGGGCGCCGGGACCGGCCTCGGCCTGTCGCTCTCGCACGGCATCGTCCGCGCGCACGGTGGTGAGATCGAGGCCGCCAACGGCCCGGACGGCGGCGCCTGGTTCACGTTCCGGCTGCCGCGGGACCCCACCCGCGTCGCGAGGTCCAGCGATGGCTGATTCGGTGCTCCTGATCGACGACGACGTGGATGTGCTCCGGGCCGTGGGCGCGCTTTTCGAGCAGGCCGGCTACGAGGTCGCCCGGGAACTCGACGCCGAGGCGGGACTCGCGGCCTATGATCGGCTCCGTCCCGAGGTGGTGCTGCTCGACCTCCACCTCCCCGGCATGGACGGGCTCGAAGCGCTGGCCCGGTTCAAGGAACGAAACGCCGCGGTCATCCTCCTCACCGGGCACGGCGACGTGGAGACGGCCGTCAAGGCCATGCAACAAGGGGCGGAGAACTTCCTCATGAAGCCCGCCGATCGCGAGCACTTGCTCGCCGCCGTGGCCCGGGTCGCCGACAAGGTGAGACTCCGCCGGCTCAACGAGCTGCTGCTCCTGCGGAGCGCCTCGGGCGAGGGGCTCGAATCGCTGGGCGATTCGCCCGCCATGCGCGAGCTGGCCCGGCAGATCGGGCTCGTGGCGCTGAGCGAGCGGACGCCGGTGCTGCTCCAAGGCGAGGCCGGGGTCGGGAAGTCCTGGCTGGCCGCCCTGCTGCACCAGCTCTCGCCCCGGGCCCCAGGGCCCTACCTCGAGGTCACCCTGTGGGGCAAGTCGGCCCCGGCCCTGGACCAGGAGCTCTTCGGTTCCGAACAGGGCGGGGAACAGGCGCCCCGCGAGCGGCGGCAGGGACTGGTCGAGGTCGCCTCGCACGGGACCCTCGCCTTCGAGGAGGTGGCCGACCTCCCCGCCGAACTCCAGCCCAAGTTGCTCCGGTTGCTCGAAACGCGGACCTTCCGGCGGGTGGGCGGCGTGCGCGACCTCGCGAGCGAGGTGCGGGTGATCGCCGCGACCAGCCGGGACCTCGACCGGCTGGTCGAGGCGGGAAGCTTCCGGGAGGACCTCGCTTACCGGCTCAACGTGATGGCGCTCCGGTTGCCGCCGCTCCGGGAGCGGAGCCGGGAGGACCGCTTGGCCCTGCTCCTCTCGATCTTCAACGAGCTCCAGCGCATCGTATCCGGATCCCCGGCCGCGGTGGGCCCCGAGGCCCTGGAGCGGCTGCTCAACCATCCCTGGCCGGGCAACGTGCGCGAGATGCGGAACGTGCTGGAGCGGGCCCTGATCCTGGCGCGGGGCCAGCCCGCCATCCAGGTGGAACACCTGCCTGGCGAGTTCCGGGCCCGGCCGGGGCCCGGCGACCGGCGCCACACCCCGATGACCATCGAGGAGCTGGAGCGGATCCATATCGAGCGGACCCTGCGCCACCACGGCGGCAACCGGACCCGCGCGGCCCAGGAACTCGGGATCTCGCGGGCGACGCTGATCAACAAGATCAAGCGCTATGCGATTCAGGTGTGACGGCCCGGGGGGCACCGGGCGGGGCCGGCGGCGGCCCCCTCCGGGCCGGCGCCCGGGGCCGATCCCGTCACGGAGGAGAACGGCGCCATGAAACCGGACCTCAAGGAGAAGGACGCCATGACCTGCCGCGCCTGCGGGCGCGAGGAGCGGGCGTCCGAAGGGTATCCCTGCGAGCGGTGCGGGACGTTCATCTGTCTCATGTGCACGTTCAAGGGCGTCACCCTTTGCGCCAACTGCCAGGCGCAGGCGACGTGACCACGACGTCCCTGATCGGCCGGGCCGGGACGGCGCCGGTGTGCCGGGAACCCTCGCTCCGGAGCGAGCAAGTGACCCAGCTCGTCCTGGGCGAAACGGCCCAGGTCCTGGAACAGCACGGGGAGTGGCGCCGGGTGCGGCTCGATCTCGATCGCTACGAGGGGTGGGTCCACATCGGGTACGCGCTCGAGGTGGACCACGAGATCGCGGCCGGCTGGCGCGAGACCGCCAACGCCTGGAGCGAGGGGGCGGTCGTTCTCGCCGAGGGAGCGATTGTCAGGCTGCCGGTGCGGGCGCGGGTGGGCCTGGTCCTGAACCGGGTGGATCTCCCCGATGGACGCCAGGGCCGGGTCATCGCGGGCACCATCACCCTCCGGGAACAGGTGGCCGCCCGGGCTCGACACGCCTCGCCCGATCTGTGGGCCGTGAAGACGTTCGCCGGCACGCCGTACCAGTGGGGCGGTGTCACCCCCTGGGGCGCGGACTGTTCCGGCCTGGTGCAGACCACCTTTCTGGCCCGCGGCATCGTGCTCCCGCGCGACGCGGCCCAGCAGGTGGCGAGCGGCGAGGCGGTGGCGCCGGGCGAGCACCGTCCCGGCGACCTGCTCTTTTTCGCCGAGCGGGGCGATCGCATCGGCCACGTGGCCATCGCGGGCGAGCGCGATACGCTGGTGCACGCCACGCTCCGGTGCGGCGGGTTCGTGGTGGAACCCTGGGGCCCGGGCACCCCCGCCGCGGTGCTCCGCGAACGCCTGGTCGCGGTGAGGCGGGTGAGATGATCCGGTCCCGACTCCGGTTCGGGAATCCCGCCGGGTGAGCGCCGCGCTATCATTCGGTCATGCTGAGGCTCGTCCTGTTCGACATTGACGGCACGCTGCTGCTCACGGCCGGCGCCGGCCGGCGCGCGATCACCCGGGCTCTGGCCCGCGTCGTGGGGGACACCGCGGGGTTCGACGCGGTCCGGTTCGACGGGAAGACCGACCCGCAGATCGTGGCTGAATTGCTGGACCGGGCGGGCCATCCGCAGGCCGGCGAGGGGGAGTTCGTGCGGCAGCTCTGCGACCAGTACCTGGCGATGCTGGAGCAGGAGCTGGGGCGCAGCCCGGTCACGCTGATGCCGGGCATCCCGCCGCTGCTCGACCGCCTGGAACGGGAGCGCGGCGTGCTCCTGGGGTTGCTCACCGGCAACCTGGCCCGGGGGGCGGCGCTCAAGCTGAGCGCGGCGGGCCTCGCCCCCGACCGCTTTCGGGTCGGAGCCTTCGGCTCCGACTCGGCCCACCGGCCCGATCTCCCCCCGATCGCGGCGCGGCGGGCCGCCGCGCACTTCGGGCGCGAGCCCCGGGGCCGGGAGATCGTGATCATCGGCGACACCCCGGCCGACGTCACCTGCGGGCGCGGCGTCGGCGCCCGTGCCATCGGCGTCGCCACCGGAGCCTACCCGGCCGACGCGCTGGCGGGCGCCGGCGCCGATACCGTGTTCGCCGACCTTCAGGACACCGAGTCAGTGCTGGAGGCCATCCTTGCCTGACGCCATTCCGCGACCGGCATGACCGCGCAGGCCTCGCCGCCCTCCCTGTCGGTGCCGGAACTGGGCCCGGCGCTGGGACGCCTGGTGGCCCCGCCGGCGCCACCGGCCGGCACGCCCCCGCACTGGATCCCGCTGGACGACATTCGCCTGACGCTGGTGACGGAGCTCTTCGAGCTGGCCGGCGACGCCCGGCGCTGGTTGCGTGAAGGCGATCGGGATCTCGCGCTGGCCGCGCTCCACCGCGACGGCTGGGCGCGCGCCTGGGAAAAGGCGGTCGAGGCGGTGGCAGCCCGCGCCGCCCGAGGCATTGAGGCGCGGCTCGAGGCCGCGGCCCGCGAGGCGCGAGTGCCGGCACGCCGGCGCCGGCAGCTCCGGCTGGAACCGGCCGAGATCCGGAGCCTCAACGCGCGGCTCCGGAAGGAGAGCGCTGCCTTCTACCGCGCGCTCGACCGCCTCGAGGCGGCGACCCACGGAGTGCGGGTCCGGCATCCCGTCCCCGAAGCGCGAGCCGCCTGGGAAGAGGCGCTCCTCACGGCCGCGCGGCGGCTCGAAGCGGCCTGGCTCGCGCTCGAAGCCGAACTCGGTCGCGAGTGGGTGGCCTGGGAGGCCGAGGTGCAGGCAGTGCAGGCCTGGCGCCGCCCCGTCTGGCCGCTCTGGGTGGCAGGCCTGGTGCTGGGCGGACTGGCCCTCTGGGCCGGCCTCATGCTGGGGGGATACCTCCCGGTGCCTCAGCCGCTCCAGGGGCTCGCCGAAGCCGTCTGGGAGCGATGGAACTGATCGGCGTCGGCATTGACCTGGTGGACGTCCCGCGGGTGGAGCGCATGATCGAGCGCCACGGCGAGCGGGTGGTGGCGCGGTTTCTCACCGCGCGCGAACGCGCCTACGTGAACGGCAAGCACCGGCCCGCCCTGCACATCGCCGCCCGCATCGCCGCCAAGGAAGCGGCCTACAAGGCGTTCCAGGCGCTCCCCGGCGCCCGCGCCGTGAGCTGGCACGACCTCGAGGTCGAGCGCGAAACCGAGGGGCGGCCCTCGCTGGTCCTGTCGGGGCTCGCGCTGGAGCTGGTCCGGCGTCACGGCCCCCTCCGGGTGGAACTCTCGCTTTCGCATTCGGACCACACCGCCGGCGCGGTGGCCCTCGTGGTCCGCGGCGACAGCCGGGCGGACCGCCCGGCGCCGCGCCGGTGATGCTCGCCCGCGGGCGGCTCGCCGCGCGACGCCGGCTCGCGCTCGGCATCGCTTTCCCGCTCCGCCGCCGGTCTTGCCAGGCGGGGCTCGACAACCCGAACCGCGTTCTGATCACTCCCCGATGACCTCGCTCGCCCACCTCTTCGAGAACAACCGCCGCTGGGCCCGCTCGATGACCGAGGCACGGCCCGATTTCTTCACCCGGCTCGCCAGTCAGCAGAGCCCGCGGTACCTCTGGATCGGCTGCGCCGACAGCCGGGTGCCGGCCAACGAGATCGTGGGCCTGCTGCCGGGCGAACTGTTCGTGCACCGGAACGTCGCCAACCTGGTGATTCACACCGACCTCAACTGCCTCTCGGTGCTCCAGTTCGCGGTGGACGTCCTGGGCGTCGAGCACGTGATCGTCTGCGGGCATTTCGGGTGCGGCGGCGTGGCGGCGGCGCTCCGGTCCGAACCGCTCGGCCTGATCGAGAATTGGCTCCGTCACATCCAGGACATCCGGGATCGCCACGCGGCGATCCTGGCCGGCCTGCCGAACGAGCCGGCCAGGGTGGATTGCCTGTGTGCGCTCAACGTCCTGGAGCAGGCTCACAACGTCTGCCGCACCACGATCCTCGAGGAAGCCTGGCGGCGGGGCCGCCGGGTGGCGGTGCACGCCTGGATCTATCGCCTGACGGACGGGCTGCTGCGCGATCTGGGTTTCACCGTGGCGGCGCCGGCGGAGCGGGGGCCGGCCTTCGAGCAGGCGGTGGCGCGCGTGGCCCGGAGGGAGTGGCCGCCGGCGGGGGACTGAAGGCGGGGGGGGACGGCCCCGGCTAGATCCGCCGCGGGTTCCAGAGCAGCCGGAGCGCTCCCGGGAGCGCCCGGAGCCGCTCCCGGAGCCGCGGCCCGAACGCCAGCCGCACGAACGCGTCCCGATGGGCGTAGCTCTCGGGATGGTAGCCGAACCACCAGGGTTTCCGCATCCAGTCGAGCCGGTCGCCTCCCACGAACCTGGCCCGGCAGGTCTCGAGCAGCCCGAACTCGGCGTGGATGCGTCCCGGCCCCGATTCCTTCATGCCGCCGTGCGGCGCCTCCACGGCCCCGACATGGCTCGCCGCGTCGTTCACCAGCACCGCCCCCGCCTCGATCCGCCGGGCCAGCGCCAGCCCGCGCCGCCGGTCGCGGGTCCAGAGGCTGCCAGCCAGCGCATAACGACTGTCGTTCGCCACCCGGATAGCCTCCTCCACGTCATCCACGGCGACCACGGGGAGCACCGGTCCGAACACCTCCTCGCGCCACAGTCGCGAGGTGCGCGGCACGTCCACCACCACCGTGGGCTCGAAGAACGTGGGACCTAGATCCGGCCGCCGCCGGCCGCCGGTCACCACGCGCGCCCCCTGCCGCACCGCGTCCTCCAGCTGCTCTTCCAGCACCCGGAGCTGAGACTCCCGGATGAGCGGGCCCACATCCGCGCCGGCCCGGAGGCCGGGCCCGAGCTCGAGGGCCCGGACCTTGGCCGCGAGCAGGTTCACGAACGGCTCGAAGACGGGCCGCTGGACGATGGCCCGCTTGGCGGCGACACAGGTCTGGCCCCCGTTGGCGAAGCGAGCCCAGATGACACCACTCGTGGCGTGGTCGAGATCGGCGTCGGCAAGGACGATGCAGGGATCGCTCCCGCCCAGCTCCAGCGACACCGGAATCAAGCGCTCCCCGGCGCGCCGAGCCACGAGCCGTCCGGTCGCCGCGCTGCCGGTGAAGAAGATCTTGTCGGGCCCGGCCTCCACCAGCGCGGCTCCCACGTCGCCGCCCCCCACCAGGAGCTGGCAGCATTCGGGCGGTACCCCGGCCTCGTGCAAGAGTTCGACCAGGCGCACCCCGGTGCGCACGGTGAACTCGCTCGGCTTGAAGAGCACCGCGTTGCCGGCGAGCAGGGCGGGGAAGATCGTGCCGGCCGGAAGAAAGAGCGGATAGTTCCAGGGGGCGATCACGCCGATCACGCCCAGGGGTTCCCAGTGCACCCAGCCGTGCTTGCCGAGGAACGCGATGTTACCGTGGCGAATCCGGCGGGGACGCAGCATCCGTTCCCCCCGGGCCAGGTAGTAGCGGGCGAGATCGAGCGTCACCGCCACGTCGGCGAGGAGCGATTCGGCGAGCGGCTTCCCGTTCTCCCGGGTGACGAGTTCGGCCAGGTCGCCTCGGGCGCGATAGACGAGATCCCGGAACCGGGCCAGCACCGCCCAGCGCTCGCGGTACGGCCGGGCGGCCCAGGCTGGCTGGGCCAGCCGGGCCCGTTGCAGGGCAAGCGGTACCGCCTCGGGCGGTGTCACCGGAGTTTCGGCGAATACGGAGCCCGTGGCGGGATCAATGGCGGGAATGGTGGCCGGCATGGGACCCTTCCAATTCCGAATGCGGCGCTCTAGTTTCAGCGCTGTCGCGAACAGACTTCTTGAGAATGATTTTCATCGCTGCCTGGTCCGCCCTTACGGGTCTCGCGCTGCTGGGTTCCCTCCCTTTCCCCCCTGGCGGTCCGGCGGTCGGTGACCAGGCTCCGGTCGTCCGGCGCCTTGCCGCAACCGCTCGCCTGGCGGCCCAGGAGTACGCGATCGGGGTGAGCAACGGCCGGGTCGTGATGGCGGCCGAAGTCGAGGAGGCCAGGCTCTTTCTCACCGAGGCCCGCCGCACCGCGGAGCTTCTGCCTCCCGATCTGAGCCGTCCCACCGCGCTCGCGCTCGACTCCATTCTCGCGCTCGTGGCCTCCACCGCGCCGCCCGATTCCGTGAGCGCCCGGGTGGAACGGTTGACCAGCTCGCTCGCCCAGCGGCTCGGCATCGCGCTCGACGAGATCCCCACCCAGGTCCCTACCCTTGCGCGCGGCGCTGAAGTGTACCGGAGCGAGTGCGCCGCGTGCCACGGTGCGACGGGGCGAGGGGACGGGCCGGCCGCCGCCGGCCTGGATCCGCCGCCCGCGGATCTGAGCGATTTCCGGGGTCTGCTGGACCGCTCCCCGCTCGACTTCTACCAGAAGGTGACGATCGGGGTGGCTGGCACCGCCATGCCGGCCTACGAGACCCGCCTCCCCGTGGCGGACCGCTGGGCAGTGGCTGCGTACGCCTCGTTGCTCCGGCTTCCCCCGCCGCGGGGCGACGTGCCCTCCGGGCTCCGCGATTTCACCACGACCGCGCGGCTCAGCGACCGGGCCGTGGCGGCTGCGCTCGCTCCCGGCGCCGATCCCGGCGCCCCGGACGTGAGGGGCCAGATTGCGGCGGTGCGGGGGTTCCAGACCACGACGGCGGCCGGGGCGGTCGCGTCCCGGGTGTTTTCCCGGGTCCGCGAACAGCTCGATTCCACCCTGTTCCTGGCCAAGTCGGGTCGGGGGCCGGCCGCGAGCTCGCTTGCCTTCGACGCCTACATGACGTTCGAGCAGGTCGAGCACGAGGTGCGCGCCAGGAATCCGGTGCTGGCCGCGAACCTCGAGGCCGGGTTCGCGGCGCTCCGCACCCGGACCGCCGGCGGCGCGATGGCGGGCGAGCTGGACGGGATCCGGCGCTCCCTTCTCGCCGATCTGGAAAACGCCGAACGGTTGATCGCGGACCGGCTGCCGCCGTTCAACCTCTTCGTGCAGTCGTTCGTCATTCTGCTCCGCGAGGGGCTGGAAGCGATCCTCGTGATCGGGGCCCTGGTGGCATTTCTGATCAAGACCGGGGCGGGTCACCGGCGGCGCGACCTCCACATCGGGATCGGGGCGGCGGTGCTGGCGAGCCTGCTCACCGCGGTGCTGCTCGAAACCATCTTCCGGGTTTCGGCGGCGGAGCGCGAGGCGCTCGAAGGCATCACGATGCTGGTCGCGACGGCCATGCTCTTCTACGTGAGCTACTGGCTGCTCAGCAAGATGGAGGTCGCCAAGTGGAATCGCTTCGTGCGGGGGCGGGTACAGGACGCGGTTTCGAGCGGCTCCGCGCTGGCCTTGGCCTCGGTGGCGTTCCTCGCGGTCTATCGCGAAGGGTTCGAGACCGTGCTCTTCTACAAGGCGCTCTTCCTCGCGGGCGGTTCCGGGTCCGCCTGGCCGGTGCTCCTCGGCATGGTGCTGGGCGCGGTGGCCCTGGCCCTCGTGTATCTCGCCATCAATCGCTTCGGGGTCCGGATCCCACTCAAGCCCTTCTTCGGCGTGACGAGCGCGTTTCTTTACTACATGGCGTTCGTCTTCGCCGGGCAGGGTGTGGCGGAACTCCAGGAGGGCCGCCTCGTCGGGGCCACCATCCTCGAAGGAGCACCCCGGATCCCGGCGCTCGGCATCTACCCCACGGTGGAGTCCCTCGCGCTGCAAGGCCTCCTGCTGGTCCTCCTCGTGGTGGGCCTGGTCTGGACCTTCGGTATCGAGCCGCGGCGGCTCCGGGTGACGAGCGAACTCGTCCCCGAGGCGGGCCCGGCGCCCGCGGCCCCGGAGGCCGGGCTACCGCTCGAGCCTCCGGTCCGCCTGGAGCAGGAGATGCTCCGCTCGCTCGAGCGGATGGACGCCGACCTGGCCGAGCTGCGCGCCGAGGTAGAGCGGCTCAAGACGGCACTCCTCAGGTCGGCGAAACGGGAACGGGCGTAGCTCGATCGGGCGGCGCCACCCCCAGGCGCCGGTCTCCTCTTGCGTCGAGAGCGTCATTGACCTCTCGCGCGCCGCGGCCGGCCTGGACCCCCCCCCCCCCCCCCCCC
>DATLYZ010000052.1:0-47460 GCA_035574255.1 Gemmatimonadales bacterium
GGCGGGCGCGGATGTCGCCGGTGCTACGCCCGTCGCGGGCGGCGGGGCCATCCCGCCCTGGCGCGCGCAATCCGAGATGGCGAGCTCGAGCATCAGTGCCACGGCGACATGACGGTGTCGCATCCGGCCGGTCCGGGCGAAGCCGGGCCAACGTTCGGGCGGAGCCGGCGATGGTCACAAGTGTTCGAAACCGGGATGTCGCGATGTTCGACGGGGGCGGAGGGGCGGCGTGACCGGCGCGCGGCGGCTCAGGCGCGGGGCACGAGGCTCATCGAAGAGAGGAAACGACCTCTTACCGCAGCGAACGTAAGGGTGGAGCCGACTGCGCCAGCGACGCGCCGCCGCTCATGCCCGGGCCGTTCGCCAGACGATCGAGGGGAGCTCATGTCCACGCAGCGATCGCGGGCACTCAGTGCCTTCATGCACATAAGTCTCGATGGCTACTACTGTGATTTGCGGGGCGACATGAGTTTCGCTCACAAACCCCCGCACGACGAGGAGTGGCACGAGTTCGTGGCCGCAAATGCACGGGGCGGCGGCGTGCTGCTGTTCGGGCGCACGACCTACGACATGATGGCCGCCTGGTGGCCCACTCCGGCGGCGGCGCGAGCCATGCCCGACGTTGCGGCAGGGATGAACGCGAGGCCGAAAGTTGTGTTCTCGCGTACGCTGAAGTCAGCCAATTGGAGCCACACAACGCTGGTAAAGGATGACCTCGTGGGGACGGTTTGCCGGATGAAGGGCGAAAAGGGTCCTGATATGGCGATTCTTGGCAGCGGCAGCATCGTTACGCAGCTTGCCGATGCGGGGCTCATCGACACCTTCCAGGTCGTCGTTACCCCAGTTGCGCTCGGCGCCGGCAAGGCGTTCTTCTCCGGCCTCACGAGACCGTTGGAGCTGGTCCTGACGAACACGCGAGTGTTCAACAACGGGTCGGTGGTGCTGTGGTACGCGCCGCGTTCCTGAGCGCGGGGCTGGCTAGCAACCGGTGCCGCGTGCCCACCTGGGGGAGCGCGTGAGCCGGCACGTTCGGCTGCACGGGAGACCGTGCGATGCACGCGAAATCGCTCTATGCCGGAAGCGCGGGCCATACCGGTGGCCCCACGGCATCAGATGCGCCAACCGCCCATCCCTGCTTGACTTTCTTGAGCCACGGTCCAGGTTCGAACCCGGCACCGCTCGCCTGTCCGAGGATCTCATGAGGTCCGTCTTCTTGGTGGCCGTGGCCACGGCTCTCGCTGGCCCGCTCCGGGCTCAAAGCGTGACTTGCTCGCAGCAAACCATCGGTCACGTCACCCACACCAATTGTTCGAACGGCTATTCGTCCACCACGCAGCGAATAGGAAGCCAAACGTACACCTCAGACAACCGTGGCTCGTTCTCGCACACGCAGCAGATCGGGACGACCGCCTACTACCATGACAACCGTGGTACGACCGGCACGGCGCAGCGGATCGGGCGGATCGAGTACCTCAACCTCTACTCTCGTACCGAGTCGGTTCAGGGCACCAATCAGCGCATCGGGGAGTTCGACTATCTGGACGCTTACAGCTCTCAGGGCACCCGGATCGCTGGCTTCAGCCAGCGGATCGGACACATGACCTACGGGAACTATCAGTTCCGACTCCCCCCACTCCCGGCGGTTCCTGAGCGGCCGTAGAGGCAGGCGCCGGCGACGCAGCCGGTCGAGGTGTCGGTGAGCGGCCTGCCGGGCGTCGCGCGGATCCCATCGCTGCCGGCGTTCGGCGTCCCGCAGGTCAACATCTCCCGTTCTCGGCCCGATCCCGACGGGGTTCGGGCCGGGCTACCAGTAGGTCGTGACCGTTTCGGGCGGAGCCGGCGATGGTCTCGAGGGTTCGAAACCGGGATGTCGCGATGTTCGGCGGCGGAGTTGCAGCGTGGCCGCTGTCCGCCGCCTCACGATGGATCGGACCCGGCTCGAGGGAACGCGGGGCGAGTGGCGATGGACGCCTTCCGCATCAGGGGGCCGCTGGTGGGTTCCCTCGAGGGACGGCAGGCTGACCCGCCGCCGGCCCGCAGGCGGACCTTCCTTATCCGCTGAACTGCCGGACCGCACTCCCGAGCACCTGCCGATCCAGCGACCAGTAGGTGGTCTGGCCTTCCTTCCGCTTCCGGACCAGACCGGCCAGCACCAGGGCGTCCGCGTGATGGCAGAGCAGGGCGAGGCTGATGCCGGCGTGCTCGGCGACCTCGGTGCCGGTCGCCTCGCCCCCCCGCTGCCGGAGGAACTCGACGATCCGGAGCCGGGTCGGATCGCCCAGGGCCTTGAATACCGCGGCTCGCTGCTCGGGGGGCAGGGGTCGTGCGGTCATGGTGCCCTACGATAGAGGCGGGGCCTGTCTACAGTCAAGCATTCATTAAGTTAAACGCTAAAACATCTACTTGACTTCGCACGCAATCTCCCCTAGCTTGACCGCTCCCGCAATCCAGCGCGGCCGATCCGCGCTTCACGTCGTCACGTTCCGGCGCGGTGCCAGGCCCGTTGGCCGGGTGGCCGCGCGGAGTGATCGAAAGGAGGGCCCATGAGTTCCGTTGTGACCCAGCCTGCCGGCGTTCCCCGGCCTCGCGCCTCGGCCACCTTCCCCGCCCGCGGATACGCCGCCCACAGCCCGACCGCGCCGCTCGTGCCGTTCCAGTTCGAGCGGCGGGAACCCGGGCCCCGCGACGTGCAGATCGAGATCCTCTACTGCGGCGTGTGCCACTCGGACCTGCACCAGGTGCGGAACGAGTGGGCAGGGACCACGTACCCCATCGTCCCGGGTCACGAGATCGTCGGCCGGGTGGTACGGGTGGGGCGCGAGGTGTCCCGGTTCAAGGCCGGCGACCTGGCGGCGGTGGGCTGCATGGTGGGCTCCTGCCGGACCTGTGCCGATTGCCGGGCAGGCCTCGAGCAGTACTGCCTGAACGGGATCACCTTCACCTACAACAGCCCGGATCCGCATACCGGCACCATGACCTACGGCGGCTACTCGGATCAGATCGTGGTGGACGAGTACTTCGTCCTTCGGGTGTCGGACCGGCTCGACCCGGCCGCCGCGGCGCCGCTCCTCTGTGCGGGGATCACGACGTACTCTCCCCTCCGCCACTGGAAGGTCGGGCCGGGGCAGCGGGTGGGGATCGTGGGCCTGGGCGGGCTCGGGCACATGGGCCTGAAGTTCGCCAAGGCGTTCGGCGCCGAGGTGGCCCTCTTTACCAGCTCGCCGGGCAAGACCGAGGACGCGAGGCGGCTGGGCGCCGACGAGGTGATCCTCTCGAAGAATCCGGAGGAGTTCACCCGGCACGCCAACCGGTTCGATTTCATTCTGGACACGGTGGCGGCGCCGCACGACCTCGACAGCTATCTCAAGCTGCTCCGGCGGGACGGAACGCTCTGCCTGGTCGGGGCGCCGGATCATCCTCACCCCTCGCCCAGCGCGTTCACGCTGATCCTGCAGCGCCGCCAGCTGGCGGGCTCCCTGATCGGGGGGATCCCGGAGACCCAGGAGATGCTGGACTTTTGCGCCGAGCGGAACATCACCGCCGACGTCGAGGTGATCCCGATCCAGCAGATCAATCACGCGTACGACCGCATGGCCCGGAGCGACGTCAAGTATCGGTTCGTCATTGACCTGGCGTCGCTCAAGGGGGAGCGACAGGCGGCCTGACCAGGATGGCGGCGCGGGGGAGCCCGGCGCAGCGATCCGGTCCCGAGGGTCCGGGATCCCGGAGCGCCGGGCTGCTGCCGTTCCGGCACCGCCACGGTGTGCTCGAGGTCTTCCTGGTGCACCCGGGCGGGCCCTTCTGGGCCAGGCGGGATGCCGGAGCCTGGTCGCTGGCGAAAGGGGAATACGGACCCGCCGAGGATCCGCTGGAGGCGGCGAAGCGGGAGTTCCAGGAGGAGACCGGGTTCTCCGCCGAGGGGGAGGGGGAGTTCCTCCCGCTGGGCGAGATCAGGCAGCCCGGTGGCAAACAGGTGACCGCCTGGGCCTTTCGGGGCGACTTCGATCCCGCGCTGCTCCGGAGCAACCGCTTCACGCTCGAGTGGCCGCCCCGGTCTGGCCGGCTGCGGGAGTTCCCCGAGGTGGACCGCGGAGCCTGGTTCACGCTGGCCGAGGCCCGCCGCCGGGTGAACCCGGGCCAGCGGCCGCTGCTCGAAGCCCTGCATCGCCTGGTGGGCGGCGCCGCCGGAAGCGAGGGTGCCGGCTAGCGCGGGCACCCGCTCAGGCCCGTCGCGGGTCGGGGGACGACCCCCTTGAGCCGGATCATGCCCGCAGTACCTTCGGGGACGGTCGGCTCCAACTCCGATCCCATGTCCGAATCGCTCCGCTTCTTTCTCGGCCACGGCTGGTGGGTGCTCTGGCACCTCTTCCTGCTGAGCCTCCTCTTGCCGCTCGCGGCGGTGCTGGGATGGCTGTTCAGGATGCAGCCGGGGAGCGGCCCCCAGGGCGGAGACGTGGCGTTTCTCCTGGTCGTGACCGTCACGGTGGGTCTCACGGCCGCCTCGCTGGTGAACACGTTGCTCTTCGCCGCGGCGCTGCCGACGCCGGGCCTGCTCCGCTTCGCGAAGGCGCTCGCGGTCTGGCTGGTGGGGTGGCCTGCCATCCTTTATCTCCTCTGGCGGCTCACCGATGCCGCGGCGAAGGCCGGTGCCGGCACGGCGGCCCGGACCGGCTGGCTGGTCCTGTTGGCGCTGGTGCTCGGCACGGTGTACTGGCTCAATCTCGTGGCGCTGGCGCGGTTCCATGCGTTCCGGGCTCAGCCGTAGGCCGCGGAGGCGGCGGCAGTGGGGCGGGGGCGGACCTTCCTCGGCCGCCGGGGCGAGTGCGGTCACGCCTTCCCTCGTGAACCAGGCGCGGGCGTGAGCGGACCCCGGACGCTCCGGAGCCGGCTCCCCCGGCTCGGTCTGGTGGTTCTGGTCCTCGCCGGCGGGAATGGGGCGGCGCGCGCGCCCCGGGGGGACCCGAGCGAGCTCGAGGGTCTGCTGGCCGCGGGCCGGGTACCGGGTCTCCGGTGGCCCGACATCCGGGACGTCCGCGCCGATCTCACCCGGCTCTACCGCGGCAGGGGCTGGACCCCGCTCTGGAGCCGCGATGGGCGGCCCACCGCGGCGGCGCTCGCGCTCACCGAGGAGTTGCTGGCGGCGCCGAAGCAGGGTCTCGCCGCCGAGGACTACGACGCGCCGCTGCTCGCGCGCCGGGTGCACGAGTTGCTGTGGGGCGGCGAGGCGGCACCGCCGGAGAGCCTGGCGCGGCTCGACCTCGCGCTTTCGGTGAACGCGGCGCGTTTCGCGGCCGCGCTCCATCGGGGTCGGGTGAGCCCGAGCCAGGTGCACGTGAGCTTCAAGCTGCCGCCCGACTCGTTCGACGTGGCGGCCACGGTGCTCGCCCTGAGCGAGACCAGCGCGCCGGTGCAGGTGTTCCAGCAGATCGAGCCGCACTTCACCCACTACTGGCTGCTGAAGCGGGCGCTCGCGCAGTTCCGCGAGCTAGCCCAGGACTCGACGCTGGTCCCGCTGCCCCCGCTGCCCAGGCGGCTCGCTCCGGGGCAGCCCTATCGGGGCGCGGCCGCGCTTCGCCGGCTGCTCCGCGCCCTGGGCGACCTGCCGGACACGCTGGATAGCCGGCCGGATCCGGAGCTGGACACGCTGTATGCCGGCGACCTGGCCGGGGCGGTGGCGCGGTTCCAGAAGCGCCACGGCCTGCCGCCGGACAGCCTGGTCGGGCCCGGGACCGCGGCGCAGCTCAACCGGCCGTTCCCGAACCGGATCCGCCAGATGGAACTCACGCTCGAGCGGTGGCGCTGGATGCCGCGCACCTTCAGCGCCCCGCCGATCATCGTGAACCTGCCGGCGTTCCGGCTCTACGCGTTCTCGACCCTCAAGGACGAGGAATCGCAGCTCCTCAGCATGGACGTGATGGTCGGCCGGGCCTACGACCACGACACGCCGGTCTTCGCGGCGGAGATGACCTACCTGGTCCTGCGCCCGTACTGGGACGTGCCGCCCGACATCGCCGGACGCGAGATCAAGCCCCAGGCGCTCGCCGATCCGGGCTGGCTCGAGCGCAACCACTACGAGCTGGTCCGGGGCGAGACGGTCGTTCCCCCGACCCCGGACAACATCGCGGCGATCAATGCCGGGGTCCGGGTCCGGCAGACGCCCGGGCCGTGGAATGCGCTCGGCGCCGCGAAGTTCATGCTCCCGAACCAGCACAACATCTATCTGCACGACACCCCGGCGCGGGCGCTCTTCTCCCGGACCCGCCGCGACTTCAGCCACGGCTGCATCCGGCTGGCCGATCCCTTCGGGCTCGCCTGGTTCCTGCTCCGGGACCAGCCGGAGTGGACCGCCGAGCGGATCTACGCGGCGATGAACGGCACCGAGCCGGTGACGGTGAAGTTGAGCCGCCCGATCCCGGTCTTCATCATGTATGCGACCGTGATGGCCCTACAGAGCGGCGAGATCCGCTTCTACCCCGATATCTACCGGCACGACGAGAAGCTGGATCGGCTGCTCAGGCGGGGCTATCCGTATCCGGGGTGAGGGGGGACGGCGAGGGGAGGGCGTCCGATGAGAAGCGGGGGAGAGGGGCCGAAAGTCGAATTCGTTGACTGTCGCGTCCCTGGCGGGTTCCGGGCCCAAGCGCGGCGGCGTATCTTGTTCCTTCCCACACTCCGCGGACGCACGTGACATCGAGAATCGTTCGGCATTTCGGGCTCTCGGTCGTGAGGCTCGGGGCCCTGGGGGGCGTGGTCGGTTTCGGGCTCGCCGCGCTGCTCGGCGCGGGGGTCTCGCCGCGCCGGGCGGCCCCCGATCCGGCGGCGGACAGTCTCGAGGCTCTGCTCGCGCGGTTCACCGGTTTCTCCGGCAAGCTCCGGGCGATCGCGTTCCCGGCCCGTTCCGCCCCTCCGGTCACACTGGGGGACCTGGTGCCGGCGCTGGGCGCTCCCGGGCCCGGGGTCCATCCGACCGGCCTCGCCACGCCGGCGGGCGATTCGCTGGTTCTCCTCTCCCTGATTCCCTTCCAGGCCAAGACCGGCCCGCGGTGGCGGAACTATCGGCTCGGGTACTGGCCTCGGGAGCGTGCCCGCGGTGCCGGCGCCGACTCGGTGCTACCGGCCGGGTTCATCGAGGTGACGCCGGAGAATCAGTACACCAGGGTTTCCGCGAGCTTCACGCTGGCGGACTTCCTGACGCACGACCAGCGGGACGTGTGGCCCAAGGTGCTGGTGCTCAGGCTGCCGCTCCTCGACAAGCTCGAGCTCATCGCCCAGGCGCTCGCGGAGAAGGGGAAACCTTCGCGGCTTCACGTGATGTCGGGGTTCAGAACCCCGCAATACAACCAGCTCGGGGTGGGCCCCCGCGGCGGCCGGGCGCGGGACAGCCGGCACATGTACGGCGACGCGGCGGACATCTTCGTGGACGCCGATCGGGACGGCCGGATGGACGACCTCACCGGCGACGGGCGGGTAACGCTGGCCGACGCGCAGTATCTCCTGGGGGTGGCGGAGGAGGTCGAAGCCCGGTATCCGGCGCTCATCGGCGGGCTCTCGGCCTATCGGGCCACCGCGGTCCACGGGCCGTTCGTGCACGTGGATGTCCGGGGGAGAAGGGCGCGGTGGTGAGGGGGGTGGGGGTCGAGGCCGGTCACGGGTCACGGGTAGCGGGTAGCGGGGGGGGGCAGGTCGTTTGCGCCGCGCTTCGCGGCGGGCTCTGCTACAGTCATGGCGCGGGCGCGAAGGACCTGGAGTCATGGCGCGGGTGCGAAGGGCCTTGAGCCATGGCGAGGGTGCGAAGGGCCTGGAGTCATGGCGCGGGTGCGAAGGGCCTGGAGTCATGGCGCGGGCGCGAAGGGCCTGGAGTCATGGCGCGGGCGCGAAGGGCCTGGAGTCATGGCGCGGGTGCGAAGGGCCCGGAGTCATTGCGAGGGCGCGAAGCGCCCGAAGCAATCTAGCGGCCTCTGCCCGCGTCCCCACTTGGCTCGAGCGCTCCCTCCTCGCCAGGTGGCGAGGCCCGAAGCCACCTGGAGTCAGCGCGCGGGTGCGAAGGGCCTGGAGTCATGGCGCGGGCGCGAAGGGCCCGGAGTCATTGCGAGGGCGCGAAGCGCCCGAAGCAATCTAGCGGCCTCTGCACCGCGTCCCCAGCGTCCCGAGCGCCGCCTTTTTCGCTCCGGCCCGCCCCCCACGGGCTCGCGGCGTCCCAGAAACACACTCTCCTCTAGACTCGGCCCTCCAGCACCCTCCTTCTTGTTGCGAGCGCCGGCCACCTGGCCCCCCCTCCCCCCCCCACCCAGCCGAATCCCCCACCCTGCTCCGCACCGCAGGTGCCGCCCAGGCCTCCTGGGAAATTTTCCGGATCGCCCACCTGCGGAGGGGGGATGGCGGCCCTGGTGGGCCAGTTGCTCTATGGCAGTGGGCTCAGGTTGTCGGAGGCGTTGACGTCGAGGGTAAAGGATGTGGATTTGGAGGGGGGGAGCTGGTGATTCGCCGGGGCAAGGGGGAAGGATCGGGTGGGGCTGGGTGGGTGGAACTCCCCGAGGTCCTTGGGGCGCAAGTATCCCGATGCGGGCCGCTCCTGGGCCTGGCAGTGGGTGTTTCCAGCCAGGCGGAGGTATCGCGATCCGGTGACGGGCCAGGTGCGGAGGCATCACTGTACGCGAGCGCGATGCAGCCGGCGATGGCGGAGGCGGTGCGGGCGAGCGGGATCGGCAAGCGGGTGACGAGTCATACCTTGCGGCACAGTTTTGCGACCCATCTCTTGGAGGCGGGCTACGATATTCGGACGGTGCAGGAACCGTTGGGGCATCTGGACGTTTCCACGACCATGATCTACACCCATGTGCTCGATCGGGGCGGGCGGGGGGTGGAGAGTCCGGCGGACCGGCTGGCGGTGCAGGGGTTTGCAGGCTTGACGGATTAGGTTGCGAGGGGCAGGGTAGTGGGGGACTGGGGCCGCGGGTGAACTGGGGGCATGTGGGTCCAATATCAGTTAGCCAGACAAGGACCGCGAGAAGATGAAGGACCAGTACTTCGGTGATATCAACGACTACCGCAAGTACGGCCTCTTACGTGCCCTGCAGTCGAACGCAGACGGCCGTCTTCTGGTCGCCTGGATGCTCACGCCGGACGATGGCGGGCGCGACGGAGGGCTGCGCTCCTATCTCGAGGATCCTCAAACCAGGAGGAATTACGATCCCGAGCTTTTCGACGGCCTGGCTGGTTTGCTGCGGTCGGCACCGCGGCCTTCCGTGTCGCTCATCGAGGGCTCCAGACTATTGCCCAGGTCGTCCTACTACTCGGCGGTGGTTCCCGACGCCCGACCTGAACGTGATGACTGGCGCCAGGGCCTGCTTCGCGCCGCCACCGGTGCCGACCTGGTATTTCTCGACCCAGACAACGGGATCGAAGTACCCTCGAGGCCCGTCGGTCGCAGGGGCTCATCGAAGTACGTCACGTGGCAAGAGGTTGGAGAGCTCTGGAGCGCGGGCTACTCGCTGCTCCTCTACCAGCACTTTCGGCGGGAGAAGCGCGAGACCTTCGCGCAGCGGCTGGTGTCCGAACTAGGGCGGCGCACTGGAGCGCAGTTTACGAAAGCGTTCCGAACGCCGCACGTCCTGTTCCTCTTGGCCGCCCAGGACAAGCATGCGCGGCAATTCCGGGACGCCACAGCCTTGCTATCAGCCCGCTGGAACGGTCAAATCCGGAACTGTGGGGCTGGCTAACAAGCCGCTGCAGCCGACCGGCTTCGCCGGCGGCTGAGCGGCAAGCCGTTAGACTGCCCCACGCCCCCTTCGTTTTCTTCGAGTGTGACCCCGTAGCCATTCCGCCAGGTCGCTTTCGGAAAGACGGCTATCCGCCAGGGCAAGCATCGTCGTCACGACCTCAGCTTCGGTGGCGTCGAACACAAGTCCATTGAGTTCGAGGAAGACCACCATCACAACGAACGCCACTCGCTTGTTCCCATCGCGGTACGGGTGGTTGCGGCAGAGGCCGAACCCGTAGGCAGCCGCCAACGCTGGCAGATCGGCCACTTCGTCGTACTGCCATTTGTGCCGGGGGCGCGCCAGCGCGGACTCGAGCGCGTTCTCGTCACGGACCCCTCGTAGGCCCCCGTGCTCCCGGATTTGGCCTAGGTGGATGGCGTCAACGACCACCCGCTCCACCCAGCGAGGTTCGGCCACCCTCGTTACCTAGCCAACTTCCGCAGGGCGTGTCGATACTTCTTGGCCGTTCTTGCCGCCATGGCCAAGGCCTTCTCCACCGTTGGGTCGTACGGGCTGAGGAGGATTCCCCGATCGGTCTCGACCGCGAGCACCCAGTCCCCCGCGGCCAGGTGCAGCCGATCGACCATGTCCTTGGGCAGCGTGGCCCCGACGGAGCCGCCCACCTGGCGCAGTCTTACTTGGCGAACCATGTTAGTCCTTGGCGTGGGACAATCCAGTCCAGAGACGAAGGTAGCATAACCGTGCTACAGTGGCAAGGGCAGTCTAACACGGCAATGGAGCGGCTGAGCCGCGGCGCCACACATCGCGGCCTTGGGACTAGACTGCCGACGCGCGCCGCGCCTCGCCGCTCATTGCCAGTCCGTTAGGTAGCGAGACAAACGTTGGTGAATCGCCGGCGGTGCGCCCGTTGTCCCGCCCCCGGCGCCCTATCCCCAGTCAAGGAGGCCCCCGTGCTGCGCTGCTCCCGCTGCTCGCTCCTGGTTATGGTCATTGTCTCAGCTGCCTGCGGACCCAAGGCGCCGCCCTTTACCGCTGCCGACGAGGCGGCCCTGCGCGCGGTGTTCGAGGCCGGGCCCCGGGAAATGAAGGCGGCCGACTGGGACGCCTGGGCCAAGGTGTACACGGCCGATGCGATCCTGCAACCGCCGAATCACCCGCCGGTGCGCGGCCAGACCAACATTCTCGCGTTCGCTCGGGCATTCCCTCCGATCGTCGAGGCGAGCTTTGGCGACGTAGAGGTAACAGGAGAGGGGAACCTCGCCTACGCGACCAGCAGCTACGTGATCGGGGTGCAAGGTGCGGTGCCTGATTCCGGCAAGCAGCTGCTGGTATTCCGGCGTCCCCCCGGTGGGGCCTGGATGGTGGTCGCCGCCAGCTTCAGCTCCAATCGGCCGGTGCCAGCCGCACCTGCCCCGGCGGCGGCGCCTGGAGCCCGATAAAGGCGCGGAGCCATGGCTCCGCCTGCACGATGACCAGTGCACCTTGCGACCTCACTCTGGCATGAAGCGGCCGACGCGGCCAGTCGCCGGGGATCCGTTACGATCCCTGAGGCCGCGCAGCGTCATGCCAAGGTCGTTAGGTGGCGCGCGAGGAGGAGGGCAAGAGGTGAATCCAAGGATCGCGACTACCATTCACTTCATCTCCGCTGTGCCCCAGTTCACGGTGCCCGACGTGGTACAGACCGCGGAGTATTACCGCGATGTGCTAGGGTTCGAGATCGCCGGCTACTGGGACGGAGAGCAGGTGCATTACGACCGTTCCGCTCCCGCTGTTTTCGGCATCGTGCGGCGCGACACGGTGCGAATCCACTTCAACCGCGCCGACCGTGCCGAGGGTCGTACGGGCCGCGCCGAGGGTGCTTATGACCTCTACTGCCACGTGGCCGGCGTCGATGACCTCGCCGAGGAGTTGCGCAGGCGGGGCGCCGCCATTCTCGAGGGGCCCGCAAACCGGGTGTACGGGCAACGTGAGTTGGTTGTCCGAGACTGCAACGGGCTGATCCTAGCCTTTGGCGAGGCCACGCGTGGCCTCGCCACCTAACTTGCGCATGAAGCTGGCGTGGCGCGGCGGCAGGGGAACGGGTCTGTCTCGATGGCGGCCGCCGCACCACGTAGCGTCATGCGCGCTTCGTTGGGCGGATCCTTTGCAACAGCACCGAGTTGGATCGTGACGGTTGATACCATTGTCGTGGGCGCCGGCTCGGCGGGATGCGTTCTGGCTGCTCGTTTGAGCGAGGAGCTGGGCCGCTCGGTTGTGCTTCTTGAGGCCGGGCCGGACTATCCGAGTGAAGCCGAGCTACCCGCCGAAGTGCGCAAGGGCTTCACTGCCACTCCCACCCATGACTGGGGGTATGTGAGCGAGCCCGGTTTAGGCATCCCACCTATTGCGCAATGGCGCGCAAAGCTCGTGGGTGGGTGTTCTGCGACGAATGCAACGTTTGCACTGCGCGGCTCGCCGGCCGACTATGACGACTGGGCGGCACAAGGCAATCCCGGCTGGTCGTTTTCCGAAGTCCTTCCTTTCTTTCGGAAGCTCGAGAGCGATGCCGCTTTTGACAACGAATGGCACGGTCAAGACGGTCCGTTGCCGATCCGACGTTATTCGCACGAATCTCTGGTGCCTGGGCAAGCAGAGTTCTTACAGGCCTGTGTCGAGCTGGGCTACAAGAGCGTGGCTGACCACAACGCGCCGGGAGCCATCGGCGCGGGACGCCTTCCGGTCAATTCCGTGGCCGGGGTTCGCCAGAGCACAGCGCTGACATACCTGGCTGGGGCACGTGGGCGGCCCAACCTGACGATTCGCGCCGCCAGCGAGGTTGATCGGGTGATCTTCGACGGTCGCCGCGCCATTGGTGTTCGACTCGTAAAAGGTGAGGAAGTCGTCCCAACCGGTCGGATCGTTCTGGCGGCAGGTGCCTTTGGCAGTCCGGCCATCCTTCTGCGCTCCGGGATCGGACCAGCATCCGATCTGGAGCCGCTGGGGATCCATGTGATGGTCGACCTTCCGGGGGTGGGACGGAATCTCCGCGATCATCCCAGGTTCGCCCTCCGGTTCGCCGCACCGCGTCCATCCTCACCCGACGAGGTTCCCGGCTGCCAGGCGCTCCTCACCTTACGGAGCTCGGACTCGGTCGTGGGTCACGACCTGCAGGTGTTCCCCTGGGCCATTTCTCAGACTGATACCGCTACCAGTCCGACTGGCGGCATGATGGCCATCCATGTATCGGTGATGAAGCCCCGGTCGGTAGGACAGGTGCGCCTGCGCTCCAGTGATCCGTCCGCCGCGCCACTCATCGACCCTGGCTACTTCACGCACGCCGATGACATGCCGCGCATGCTCAAGGCGGTTGCGGTGGCGCGGCAGTTGGCCAGGACCTCGCCGCTGGCCCGGTTCGCCCTACGGGAACTTGCTCCTGGGCCGGAGACAGCCGAGCATCACGATTTGGAAACTGCCATCCGCACAGGATTGGCTACTTATTTCCATCCGGTGGGTACATGTGCGATGGGGTCGAGCTCGCATTCGATGGCCGTCGTGGACTCGCGTGGCAACGTCCATGGCGTGGAGTGCTTGTCTGTCGTGGACGCGTCGATCATGCCATCTATCCCGGCGGCGAACACCAACGTTCCGACCATCATGCTGGCAGAACGGTGTGCCAGTTGGCTTGGTTAGCTATCGGCAGGGATGAATCCGTTGGTTCGTTGCCGAACCGAACCGCCCCACCACGCGCTTGCACCTGAGGCCGCTCCGCCACGCTTCGCGGCGCAGCTGAAGCGCAGTCCGTTGGGCAGACAAGAGGCCCATGGAGCCGTTCTAGGAGGAGCGCCAGCGAGAGGACCCCATGGCAGTCGTCGTGTTTCTAAGGGGCGTCAACGTCGGCGGTCACAGGACCTTCCGACCTTCCGTGCTCGCGAAGGAACTGGCAGACCTCGATGTTGTCAACATTGGCGCGGCGGGCACATTCGTGATCGGGCGGCCGATCGCGCAGGCGCAACTGCGTGCCGAGCTGGCACGCAGGCTTCCGTTTGATGCGGAGATCATGATCTGCCGCGGCTGGGAGATTCTCAGACTGGTGTCTCGCGGTCATTGCGCGGGTCAGCCGGTGCGACCTGACATTGTCCGCTTCGTGAGTGTCCTGTCCAGGCGCCCGCGGTCGGCGCCGTCGCCACCGTTGAGCTTGCCAGCGAGTGGCAAGTGGATGCTGAAGATCCTCGCAAGGGAGCACCGGTTCGTCTTCGGCGTGTACAGGCGCCAGCTGAAGGCCATCGGCTACCTTGGGGAGATCGACCGGCTTTTTGGGGTGTCGGCCACGACTCGCAACTGGAATACCATCACGGCGGTCGCCAAGGTGCTGGTGAACGGGCAGACCCGACCGACCGGGAAGCAGTCACTGGGCAGCCGCGAAGTACGCGGGTGGCTGCCCAACAAGCCGATGCGGCGGCCGGCCTTCGGCCGCCGCTGATCGGCGAGTCGCAGGGCAGCGAGCCCGAGCGTCTGACGGACATTCACCCACTCGCAGTACCAGCGGATGCCCCCGTGGTGGGTGACGCGGCGGACCTCATAGTGCCCCGGGTACTCGAGCGGTGGGAGCCGGCGCGGATACGGCCGCGGTGAGGGGTATCGCAGGACGCGGGCGGCGCATCGGGGAGTGCCTCGCGCGGTCGCCGCGTAGCTTTGCCTTATGGGGCCGCCCCGGCCTGCTGCTGACCGGGGCGTAAGCGCGCCGAAGCTGCGCGGGAGGTCGCTGAGTGCGAGCCGCCTCGGCCGCGTCCCAGACCCCCCTCACACCCTGGCCCGTCTGAGCCGCAACGCGTTCCCCACCACCGAGACCGAGCTCAGGCTCATCGCCGCCGCCGCGAAGACCGGCGAGAGCAACAGACCGAACCAAGGGTACAGCACCCCGGCCGCGATGGGCACCCCGGCCGCATTGTAAACGAAGGCGAAGAATAGGTTCTGGCGGATGTTGGCCATCGTCCGGCGACTCAGACGCCGGGCCCGGGCGAGGCCCCGGAGATCCCCCTTCACCAGGGTCACCGCGGCGCTCTCCATCGCGACGTCGGTCCCGGTGCCCATCGCGATCCCGACGTGCGCCTGGGCCAGCGCAGGAGCGTCGTTGATCCCGTCGCCCGCCATGGCGACGATCCGGCCCTCGGCCTGGAGCCGCTTCACTACCTCCACCTTCTGATCCGGCAACACCTCGGCGATGACCTCGTCGAGCCCGAGCCGGCGAGCTACGGCCTCCGCCGTGGTGCGGCTGTCGCCGGTCAACATGACGATCCGGACACCGTCCCGGCGCAGGGCGCGGATCGCCTCGGGCGTGGTCTCCTTCACGGGATCGGCCACGCCGAGGAGCCCGGCGAGCGTCCCCCCCAGGGCGACGACCATCACGGTCTGTCCCTCGGCGCGGAGCGCCTCGACCCGGGGACCTAGCGAGTCGAGCGACAGGCCCAGCTCCGCCATGAGGGCCTCGTTGCCGAGCGCCACCAGGGTGCCGTCCACGCGGCCCTGAACGCCCTTGCCCGGAACGTTCCGGAACTCGCCGGCCTCGACCAGAGCCAGCCCGCGGTTCGCGGCGCCCTCGACGATCGCCCGAGCCAGCGGATGTTCGCTGCCACGTTCGAGACTCGCGGCCAGCCGGAGCAGGGCGGCCTGGTCCACCCCCGGCGCGGTCGCCAGCACAGTCACGAGACGCGGCTTCCCCTCGGTGAGGGTCCCGGTCTTGTCCACGACCAGCGTGTCCACCTTCTCCATGGTCTCGATCGCTTCGGCGTTTCGAAAGAGGATCCCCATGGTGGCGCCCTTGCCAGTCGCCACCATGATGGACATCGGCGTCGCGAGGCCCAGCGCGCAGGGACAGGCGATGATGAGGACGGCGACGGCGTTGACGAGTCCGTGCGCCATGCGCGGCGCCGGACCCACGAGACCCCAGACCAGGAACGTGGCCACCGCGATCCCGATGACGACCAGAACGAAGTAGCCGGAGATCACGTCCGCGAGCTTCTGGATCGGAGCGCGGCTCCGCTGGGCTTCCGCCACCATCGCGATGATGCGGGCGAGCAGCGTCTCGGCGCCGACCTTGTCGGCGCGCATGACGAAGGACCCGGTCCCGTTGAGCGTGGAGCCCACGACGCGATCTCCGGGATGCTTTTCGACCGGGATCGGCTCGCCCGTGATCATGGACTCGTCCACCCAGCTCGTGCCCTCGAGCACGACCCCGTCCACCGGAACCTTCTCTCCCGGCCGCACCCGGAGCCGGTCGCCTCGCCGCACCTCGTCGAGCGGGACCTCCTCTTCGGTGCCGTTCTCCCGGATGCGATGAGCCGACCTGGCTGCGAGACCTAGCAGTTTGCGGATCGCCGCACCGGTACGGCTCCGCGCCGAGAGCTCGAGTACCTGGCCCAGGAGGACCAGGGTCGTGATCACGGCCGCCGCCTCGAAGTAGGCCGGCACGGTGCCCTGCTCGCCGCGGAACGCGGCGGGGAAGACGTCCGGGACGAGCGCGGCGGCGACGCTGTAGCCGTACGCCACGAACACGCCCAGGCCGATCAGGGTGAACATGTTGAGGCTGCGATGGCGCACCGACTGGATCGCGCGGGCGTAGAACGGCGATGCCGCCCACAGGCAGACAGGTGTCGCGAGCCCGAGCTCGAGCATCATGCGGCGCTCGGCCGAGAGCATCCCGCGGAGCGGCGCGCCCGGCAAGAGATCGGCCATGGCCACGACCACGAGCGGGGCGGTAAACGCCAGGGATACCCAGAAGCGGCGAGACATCTCGCGGAGTTCCGGGTTCTCCTCCACCGCGCTCGCAACCCGCGGCTCGAGCGCCATCCCGCAGATCGGGCAGACGCCGGGCCGGTCCCGCACGATCTCCGGATGCATGGGGCAAACCCACTCGGTGGCGGCCGGCGGCGGCGGGGCGACGGGTTCGAGCGCCATGCCGCACTTGGGGCAGGACCCCGGACCCGGCTGGCGGATCTCGGAGTGCATGGGGCAGGTGAAGATCGCTGCGACAGCCGGGTGAGGTCTCACGGGGTCCCTCCAGAGGGCAGCGGACCTGCCCAGATCAGTCGCGGTGATGGTCGTGCTCCGCCGGTGTGGCGGCGGAGTCAGGCGGGGGGAGCAGGCTTCCCAGGTGCGCGCGGTGCGCCGCCGGCAGGAGGTCGAGGAGCTGCTCGAGGTCGCGGCGCAGGACCGGGTCTGCCGCCACGCGTCGGCGGATCACCGGGTCCGCCAGCAGGCGCCGATACAGCGACATCAGGCTCTGCGGCACCTCGGTCCCGCCCGTTTCCGGCTCGGTCCTTTCCCGCTGGGGCTCGGCACCGGGTTCGCCCTTCGGCTCGTGGGGCACGCCGTGACGCATGGCGCCATGGTCCATGGCGGCCGGCGCCGCTCCTCCCGTGTCGGGCTCCGGCAGCAGCCCGGTCGCAGGCCCGCCCATGCGGGCGACGCCGCCCATGTGCGCCGCCATGTCCCGCCACTCCTCCAGGGCCATCACGTTCCGGGTGGCGTCCTGCATTTCATCCAGCGCGGCGTAAATGGCCTGGCGCTTCTTCGCCTGCGGGACCTGGTCCGATAGCAGGATATCCGAGATGATGTCGTGCGTCATGTGAAGGTTATCGAAGATGATCGCCGCCCGGGGGTGCGCCGCCGCGAAGCGGGGCGCGATCGCCGAGGTCATCGGCATCACCCGGGGGAAACGGGACGGCGGGTCCTGGAGCATGGACCAGAACCGCGCCAGGGTCGCCTTGACGCCGGCCTTCTTCTCCACGCGAGACTGGCCCTCGATCAGCGGTTCGTACAAACCTACCTGGAGCCAGTGGTAGGCCCAGATGAGGCCGTTGAACTTGGGGAACTCGCGGCGGAACGCCTGGCTGTAATCCTGCTCGTCCATGAGCGACATGGCCTTGGGAACGGCGGCAAAGGCCAGCCGGCGGTTGGAGAGATAGTAGTCCGTCACCCGCTCGATGAGCGAGTCGCGCCGGGCGGGATCGAGTCGTTCGTCGGCGTAGAGATCGTAGATCTGGCGGTGCAGGACGTGGGCCCAGTCGAACATGAGCTTGGCCCGCCAGGCGAGCCTGGCGTAGGACGGTTCGATGACTTCCTCCGCGACCGCGAACCGGGGCGGCCGGATCAGGAGGTTGCGGGTGAGGTAGTTGTACTGGCGTTCCTCCAGCTCCCGTTTCAGATCGGGAGGCTTGGTGTACAGCTTCTCGTAGAGTACGGCGTGGCCGTAGTCGAAAGCATTGAACAGGCGGGCCGCCTCCGGATAGTTCCTGAGGAACTGCCAGTTGAAGCCGCCGGGGTAATAGAACTGCTCGTCGCGCCGGTCCTGAGCCTGGAGCCCGGGGGCCTCGAGCCCGAGGCCGGCCATGAAGAGGGTGAGCGTCGCGACCAATCGAACCATGATGATCTCAGCCAGTGACTCGTCGAGCGTGCGGCCTTGCGGTCAGCGTGCCGTCCATGCTCCGCCGCGTTCCCTGGCCGGCCGGTGCGAGGGCGTGCTGCGGGGCACCGCGCTGATTGTCGGCGGTCCCCCCCCCGGCGGCGGGCGGAGGTATCCGCAGGCCATGGCCACTCAGTCCCCCCGGTCCCCAGGTCCGTCGCGCCCGCGGGCAGGCATGAGCCAGGTCAGGCCGAAGACGCGGGAGAACCCGGCGGTGACGCCGAAGTCAGGCCCGGTGCTCCGGCGGATGCGCCGGCTCAGACCCAGGTCCATGACCATGGTCGGACTGAGCTGATAGCGGACGCCGATGCCTGCGTTCACTTCGACGGGGGTGTCCGCGGCGGTGCGGCGGGTCACGATCTCGCCCAGGAGGAGCAGGCTCTGCCGGAAGAGTGTGCGGTCGAGTGCTGCGCTGTAGGACCAGCGGTGCCCGGGCTCCACGGCGGCCAGGCGCTCCTCGTCGCCCACGGTCCAGGCGGCATTGAGATGCACCCGGTTCCGGCCCCAGCTCCGGGTGGCGATCGCCTTGAAGGTGACCCGGGCCCCGTCTCCCGCGAGCGACCCGACCGGTAGATGACCATCCACCCGCACCGCGAACGCCGGCAGCAGGCGGCTCTCGGTGTTCAGGTTGTAGAGGCCGAACGCGGTGACGCCGGCCGGCCCCCACTCCGTGTCTCCGCTCCGGCGACGGGCGGCGAGGGGGAGTTTGACCCCCACCTGCCCGTTCCGGACGATGCCGTACTCGAGTTCGGGCATCACCAGGTGCAGATCGGTGCCGGCCCGGTCCCGCTCATAGGAGTAGGGAAGCAGGAACTCGAAGGCGTACCGCTCCACCGGATACGCATCCTCAGTGATGGTGGGCCGGTCGTCGTCGAGGTTCCGGTAGTCGAGCTGGGCCAGGAGGGAGGCGGGGACGGCGGCCAGCCAGAGGAGCGTGGCGATGACAAGCCGGGCTTTCTTCCGGGCTACCGGCATTCCGGGGTTCCGGACTCGGGGGAGATGACCAGGGTGTGTGCTCTCCCCCAGGCCCGGAACCCTCGAGTCCCGGGACCCAGTGCCCCTTGACCGCTGGCGGGGCGGGGCGCCGAACCTTCGGGTTCCCAGACGCTCCCCTGGTCCCATCGCGAACGCTCCATGAAGCAGCACGGTCCGCGAAGTTAGCCCCGCCAGGTTACCGCGACCTCAACGAGGGGTTAAGGTCTGTTGAGGATCGCCCTTGGGAGCGGCAGGTGCGGCTATATGTTACGGTTTGTGCCGCTCCGGAGCGCGAGGAAGGGGGTCCGATGCGGGTGTTGGTCGTCGAGGACGAGGTGAAAGTGGCGCGCTTCCTCCGGCAGGCGCTGGAGGAGGAGGGCCACGCCGTGGACCTCGCGCTGGATGGCGAGGAGGCCTCGACCCTGGCGTATGTGAATCCGTACGATCTCATCCTGCTCGACATCCAGCTCCCCAAGCTGAGCGGCCTCGAGCTGGCGGCGGAGCTGCGCCGCCGGGGCGCCCAGACGCCGATCCTGATGCTCACCTCGCGGGACACGACGCAGGACATCGTCCGCGGCCTGAACGCCGGGGCCGACGATTATCTCACCAAGCCGTTCGAGCTGGAGGAGCTGCTCGCGCGGGTCAACGCGCTTGCCCGTCGCCAGCTCGGCCCGGTGACCGGAATCCTCCGGTTCGAGGACCTGGAGATGGACCGGCTCAGGCGGGTGGTGAAACGCGGCGGCCACAAGCTCGATCTCTCGCCCCGGGAGTTCCGGCTGCTGGAGTTCTTTCTCCTGAATCCTGACCGGGTGCTGAGCCGCACGCTCCTGCTCGAGAAGGTCTGGGACATGTCGTTCGATCCGGAGACGAACGTGGTGGACGCCCACATCTCCAATCTTCGGCGCAAGCTCGAGGAGCACGGGCCCCGCCTGATTCAGACGGTGCGCGGCGCCGGCTACGCCCTGCGCTCGGGGACGGGGGGCTAACATGCGCTCCTTCCGGCTCGCGCTCGCGGTCCGCACCGGAGCCAGCGTCCTGGCGCTCTTCGTGCTCGTGGCGCTGGCCTCGGTGGCGGCGCTCCGCTCGATTCTCTTCCGGCAGCTCGACAAGACGCTGCTGCATCTGGCGGAGGTGGAGGCGCAGGCGGGTGCCGCGCGGACCGGCCCGGAGTTCGAGTTCCACGAGGGCGTGCTGCTCAGCTCCCAGAACGGAGCCGGCGCGGAACTCACCCGGTACGCTCAACTCTGGTCGAGCGAGGGGGAGCCGCTGGTCCGGAGCCGCAACCTGGATCGCGACCTCACGCTGCCTCCGGGCGCGATCGCCGCAGCGCAGGCCGGGCAGGTCCGGTGGGACACCCATGTCTGGGAGGGGCGCCGGCTCCGCTGCATCATTTACCCGTTGCGCCTGGTCGGGGCGGCGCACGGCGTGCATGTGCTCCAGGTGGCGGCGCCGCTCGAGCCGCTGGACCGGACCGTCACCGAGTTCGCGCTCCTGGCGGGCCTCACGACCCTCATCGCCGCCGGAGCGGCGTTCTTCATCGGCTGGCGGATCGCGGGGATGGCGCTCCGGCCCACCGCCGAGATCGCGGCCCAGGCGGAGGCCATCACGGAGGGAACGCTCGCCTCGCAGATCACCGCCCACGCAGACGTGGAGGAATTCACCCGGCTGGTGCAGGTGCTGAACGCCATGCTGGCACGGCTGGAACGGGCGTTCAGGGGGCAGCGGCAGTTCACGGCGGATGCGAGCCACGAGCTCCGGGGCCCGCTCACGGCACTCCGGGGAGACATCGACCTGGCACTCAAACGGGACCGCCCGGCCGCGGAGTATCGCGCCACGCTGGAACGCTGCCGCGAGGAAGTCGCGCGGCTGAGCCGCCTCACGAGCGATCTGCTCACGCTGGCGCGGAGCGAGGCGGGCGTGTCCGCCGACGAGCGGGTCGAAGTCGATCTCCGCGCGCTGGCCGAGCGAGTGGTGGAGCGATACCGGCCGATGGCCGTCGAGCGGGACATCCGGCTGGCGGTGACGGGCGACGCGGCGCCGGTCGAGGGGGAGCCGGGTCTCCTGGAGCGGGTGGTGGGGAACCTGGTGGACAACGCGATCAAGCACTCGCCCCGAGCGGGCAAGGTGGAGATCGAGTTGAGCGGTGGGGACATCGTGAGCCTCACCGTGCGTGATTCGGGACCCGGTATTCCTCCGGAGGACGTGCCGCACCTGTTCCGGCGCTTCTTCCGCCGCGCCGCCGGCCGGGATGCCCGCGAGGGGAGCGGGCTTGGGCTCGCGATCGCGCGGGCCGCCGCCGAGGCGCACGGGGGCAGGCTGGAGTTCGCTGGCAACGAGCCCGGGGCGGTCTTCCGCCTGACGCTGCCGCGCAGTGCCGCCCATGCCGCTGCCCCAGGGAGGCCGGAGCAGCCTGAGGGGGGGCAGCCGACCGCGGTGCGATAGGCGCAGCCGAACCTGCCGGGCGGGAGGACCGCGCAACGGCCGGGACCATGGCGTTTCCACGACAACGGAGTCAGGGGCGAACGGCGGGGGGCCAGGCGCCGTCCCGGCCCCTCGCCCCCCCCACGCCTCAGCTGGTGGTGAACGTGAACGTCATCCCGTAGTGATCCGGTCCGTGGCGCCAGCCGGAACCCATCATGCCGACCGGCTGCCCGTTGTGCATGCCGCCCATCATGTCCGACGTAACCCACTGCCCGCCCATGCCGATCCACGGGTCGAGGTCCATGTGGTGGCCCGACTGGTCCCTCATGCCGCCACCCAGGTGAATCGTGTACGTGGTGCCGGGTTGGAGCGGCGACCCTGGGCTGCAGGTGAGCGTGGTCCGGTCGGGAGACCAGGCGCAGGCCATCGGCACCACGGAGCCGCCGATGCCGCCCAGGTGGAGATCCAGGAACTGCTCCATGCCCCCGGCCATCGGGGGCGAGAAGGTAAGCGTGACCGTCGTGGCCGTCGAAACCGCCGAGGCGCCGGGAGCCGGCGAAACGGCGATAAGCCGCGCCGAGGCCGACGGGCCCGTCGAGTCGCGGCAGGCTACCCCCGCGAGGAGACCGAGGGCTCCGATCCACCGAGGGATTCGTGTCATGTTGGTTGCTCCTCTCTGGTCAGTTCGACGCGGAGGTCGCGCGGAAGTGGGCCGCCCGGGGCGCGGAGGTCACGGGCGAAGCTGGTCCGCCGGGGGGCCGGGGTCATGGAGCTCGGGCTGGGTGTCATGGCTGCACCCTGGCTGGAGCGAGGGCGGTCTCGACCGCCTCCCGCGCGGCCCGGCGGAGTTCCCACTCTTTCCAGAGCGAGTAGACCGCGGGGATCACCACCAGCGTGAGCACCGTGCTGCTCACCATCCCGCCGATCATGGGTGCCGCGATCCGGCGCATGACGCTGGCGCCGGCTCCCGAGCCCCAGAGCACCGGCAGCAGCCCCGCGATGATGGCCGTGACCGTCATCATCAGCGGGCGCACCCGCTCTCCGGCCCCTTCCAGCACCGCCTGAGAGAGGTCGGAGAGCGAAACCCGGCCGGCGTCGCGTCGAGCGGCCCAGGCGTGATCGAGATAGAGCAACATCACCACGCCGGTTTCCGCGGCCACGCCGGCGAGGGCGATGAATCCAACGGCCACCGCGACCGACCAGTTGTAGCCGAGCAGCCAGAGGAACCAGATGCCGCCCACCAGCGCGAAAGGAAGCGAGAGCATGACGATGAGCGTCTCCGCCACGCTCTTGAAGTTGAGGTAGAGCAGCAGGAAGATGATCGCCAACGTCGCCGGGACGACGAGCTTGAGCTGGGCGGCCGCGCGCTGCATGTACTCGTACTGGCCGCTCCAGACGATCCGGTAGCCGGGCGGCAGGGGGACCCGCTCGGCGACCACGCGTTGCGCTTCCGCGACATAGCTCCCGATGTCGCGGCCGGCCACGTCCACATACACCCAGGCGGTCGGGACGGCGTCCTCGGTCCGCACCACCATGGGGCCAGGGACCTGCTGGATCGCCGCCACCTGGCCCAGCGGCACATACTGCTCCCGGGCGCCGACGCGGAGCGGCGCTCCGCCCGCCATCGCCATCGCTGTCCCGGTCGGCATTGCCGGGCCGGGACCATGCGCGACCGGGACCAGCACGGAGGCCAGGCGCTCGGGTGTATCACGGAGTTCCTGAGGGTATCGGACCCGAACCCCGTAGCGCTCGCGGCCTTCGACCGTTTGCGTGATGGTCATGCCGCCCACCGCGGTCGCGATCACGGCCTGCACGTCGCCGACGTTGAGCCCATGTCGCGCCGCGGCCGCCCGGTCGATCGCGATGTCGAGGTAGTAGCCTGACTCCGCGCGCTCGGCGAACGCGCTCCGGGTCCCCGGGACGGTCTGGACGGCCCGCTCGATCGCCTTGCCCAGCCGCTCCAGCTCGGCCAGTTCCGGGCCGAAGATCTTGATCCCCACCGGCGTCCGGATCCCCGTCGCCAACATGTCGATCCGCCCCTTGATCGGCATGGTCCAGGCGTTGGTGACGCCCGGGAGGCGGACGGCGGAGTCCATTGCGGCGACCAGCCGCTCGTAAGTCATCCCGGGGCGCCACTCGCGCTCGGGCTTGAGGCTGATCGTGGTCTCGAACATGTCGAGGCCCGCCGGGTCGGTCGCGGTGTTGGCTCGACCGGCCTTGCCCCAGACGTGTTCCACCTCGGGGAACTGCTTGAGGATGGCGTCCTGGGTCCGGAGGATCTCCCGCGCTCGGGCCACGCTCACGCCGGGAAGCGTGGTCGGCATGTACAGGATCGTCCCCTCGCCGAGCGGCGGCATGAACTCGCTCCCCAGTCGCTTCCAGGGAATCCAGGTGAGCACCAGCGAGGCCAGCCCAGCCCAGATGACCGCTCGCCGGTGCCGGAGCACGAGGTGCAGGACCGGGCGGTAGAGTGCGATGAGGGCGCGGTTGACGGGGTTGGCCCGTTCCCGGTAGAGCGTGCCTCGGATGAAGAGCCCCATGGTCACCGGCACCAGGGTCACGGAGAGGAGGCTCGCCGCCGCCATGGCGAAACTCTTGGTATAGGCCAGGGGCTTGAAGAGCCGGCCTTCCTGACCTTCCAGCGAGAAGACCGGGAGGAACGAAACGGTGATGATGAGGAGCGAGAAGAAGAGGGCCGGGCCCACGTCCTGGGAGGCCTCCACCACGATCTGCCAGCGCTCCCGCGGGGTGAGGATCGTGGTATCGAGCCCGCCCCCGCGCCCCGGCCCCGTCGTCGGCTGCCGCGCTCCCACCGCCCGCTCGATCCGTTTGTGCATGTTCTCGATCATGACGATGGCGGCGTCGATCATGGCGCCGATCGCGATGGCGATGCCGCCGAGCGACATGATGTCGGCGCCCACGCCGAGCGCGCGCATCGCGATGAAGGCCATCAAGATGCCGATGGGCAGGGTGAGGATCGCGACCAGCGCCGAGCGGGCGTGCAGCAGGAACACGAGGCACACCATCGCGACGATGAGGCTCTCCTCGATCAGCGTGCCCCGGAGCGTCGCGATGGCGCGCTCGATCAGGTCGCTCCGGTCGTACACCGGCCGCACCACCACGCCGGCGGGGAGCGCACCCTGGATCTCCGCCAGCTTGCGCTTGACGTTCTGGATCGTGGTGAGGGCGTTCTCGCCGAAGCGCATGATGACGATGCCACCGACCGCGTCCCCCCGGCCGTCCAGCTCGGCGATGCCGCGCCGCACCGCCGGGCCGATGGTGACCCGGCCCAGCTCCGCCACCCGGATAGGCGTCGCGTTCGGGGTGGCGCCGACCACCACGTTCTCGATGTCGCTGATGGATTTGAGATAGCCGAGCCCGCGCACCATGTACTCGCGTTCGGAGAGCTCGACGACCATCGCGCCCACGTCGGAGTTGGCGTTCTGGATCGCGGCCATCACGCGCGTGATGGGAATGTCGTAGGCCAACAGCTTGGCCGGATCGAGATCCACCTGGTACTGCTTCTCGAACCCGCCGATCGCCGCCACCTCGGAGACCCCCGGCACCGCGGTGAGCGCGTACCGGAGGTACCAGTCCTGAATGCTTCGCAGCTCGGCGAGGGTCCGCTGGCCGGTGGTGTCCTCGAGCGCGTACTGGAAGACCCAGCCGAGGCCGGTGGCGTCGGGCCCGAGCGTGGGGGTGACGCTCGGGGGGAGCTTGGCCCGGATGCCGTTCAGGTACTCCAGCACGCGCGACCGGGCCCAGTAGAGGTCGGTGCCGTCCTCGAAGATGACATAGACGAACGAGATCCCGAAGAACGAATAGCCGCGTACGGTGCGGGCACCCGGCACCTTGAGCATCTCGGCAGCGATGGGGTAGGTGACCTGGTCCTCCACGATCCGCGGGGCCTGCTCGTTGAACTCGGCCTGGACGATGACCTGGACGTCGCTCAGGTCGGGGAGCGCCTCGAGCGGTGTGCGCCGGATCGCGATCACGCCGGCGGCGGAGGCGCCCAGCGTCGCCAGGAGCACGATGAAGCGGTTGGCCACCGACCAGGCGATGAGCTTCCGGAGCATGGTGGGCTACTCCCGGGCCGAGCGGTCGGCCGGCATCCCGGGCATCGGCGGTATGGGCGTGGGGTTCCCCGAGGGCACCGCGGGCAGAGACTGGTCCGGCGGGCGGTCATGACCGGTATGCTCGGGCGGGGGGCTGACCTCCATGCCCGGCATGGTGGCCATGCCGGCCAGGGCCGAGCCCAGATTCGACTCGGCATCCACCAGGAAGGTGGCCGACGCCACGACGGTCTCGCCCTCCGTGAGCCCCCTCAGGATCTCGATCCGGTCGTCCGTCGCCCGGCCCGGGGTCACTTCCCGCGGCGTGAGGGCACCGCTCGGCTCGCGCACAAAGACCAGGGTCCGCTTGCCGGTGGCGAGGACGGCGGACCGGGGCACGCTGAGCACGGGCGGGGTCCGGGCCGAGAACCGGAAGGTGGCGTACATCCCGGGCTTGAACCGGAGTGCGGGGTTGGCCAGTTCGACCCGCACCCGGGCGGTGCGGGTCTCGGGGTCGAGCGTGGGGTAGAGGTAGGTGATCCGCCCGGTCCACTCCTCGCCGGGCAGCGCCGGGAACTCGGCCGTCACCGTCTGGCCGATCCGCACCGACGGCAGATCGGGCTCGAAGACTTCGCCTTCGAGCCAGACCCGGCTCAGGTCGGCGATTTGATAGGCAACCTCGCCGGCCATGATCCGCTGGCCGGCCAGTACCGGCTTCTCGACTACCACGCCGGCCACCGGCGAACGCAGCGTCACCGTGCGCTGGATGGTCCCGGTCCGAAGGACCTCGTCGATCACGCCCGGAGGCACCTCCCAATAGAGCAGCCGGCGCCGGGCCGACTCGAGCAGGTCCTGGGCGCCCTGGACGGCGTCCGGCGTGCCGCCGGCCACCTGCTCCGTCAGGCGCTGGGCGAGCAGCAGCTCCTGCTGGGCGGTGACCAGCATCGGGGAGTAGAGGGCGAACAGGGGCTGGCCTCGTGCCACGGTCTGGCCGGTGTAGTTGACGAAGAGCTGCTCTACGTATCCGTCCACCCGGGGGACGACGCGTTGCACCCGGGTCTCATCGTAGGTCACCTGTGCCACGGTCCGGACCGACCGCTCGAGCGGTCCCCGCGAAACCGGTGCGAAGGTGATCCCGATCCGCTGCCGGTCGGTGGCCGACAGCATGACTGGCCTGGCGCTGTCCGCCGCCGGTGCCGTTGCATGGTCGTGGCCGGCAGCCCCCGGCGTGCCGGGGCCCCCACCGGCCAGGAGGTACGCTCCCAGGGCGAGGGCGGCGAGTCCGGCGACGCCGGCCAGGAGCACGAGCCGCCGGCGCGCTGCGGGGATCGGGTGGCCGAACGGGGCCGCGCCGAGATCGGGGGCCGCCCCCGGTGCCGGCGGGTGAATCGGCTGGCTCATCGTGACTCCGCGAGTGCGTCCTGGACCCGATCCGGGTCCACGAGTTCCTGACCGAGCAGCATCTCCAGCTCGGCCCACGCCTTGCCTTCGGCCGCCTCCAGCTGGAGCAGCTCCTGGCGATAGCGATTGACCGTCATCTGCGCGTCCAGGAGCGTCATGAGGTTGACGTCACCGACCCGATACGCGGCAAGGGAGGACGCAACCGTGGCGCTGGCCTCCGGGAGCAGGGTGGTGCGGTAGAGCTCGCGCAGGCGCCGTGCCTGACGAAGCTCCGCATACGCCGTCGCAACGCGCCCGCGGGTCTCCGCCTCCATCGCGGCGAGATCGGCTCGCGCCATCTCCTGCATGGCGCGGGCTTCCTGCCGCATCTTGAGCTGGCGGCTCGCCGCGAAGACGGGGAGACTCACGCCCAGCATGACGCTCGCCATCCGATCGGTGCCGCCCTCGGGCATCGGCCGCCAGCCGTAGGCCACGCCCACCTGGAGGTCGGGCCAGATCTCACGGCGGGCCAGCGAGTACGCCCCATCAGCGGCCAGGACCTCCTGCTTCCCGGCCGCGAGCATCGGCCGCTGGGCCAAGGCGCGCGCGATGAGGGAATCGAGATCCGGCAAGGCCGCCGGGAACGCGGGCCGGCGCGCGGCCGGGACCGGGGTCTCGGCCGGCTGGTTCAGCACCGCGTTGAGCCGTGCCGCCATCGTCTCACGCATGGTCTCCATCCGGAGGATCTCCTCGGTCATGCGGTCCACCTCGATCCGGGCCCGCAGCACGTCCGGCTGGCGACCCTCGGCGACGGCGTACATCGTCTGCGCGGTGGTCGCGATATCGCGGAGCAGTTGCCGGGTTTCCTCCGCCACGAGGATGGAGCGCTCGACCGCGTAGATGTCGTAGAACGCCATGGCGGCCCGGTTCCGGAGTTCCCAGCGCACCTCCTCGGCCCTAGCACCGGCCGCGCCGGCCTGTGCCCGGGCCGTCCGCCCAGCCGCTCCCAGCTTGCCCGGGAACGGGATCATCTCCATGAGCTGGATCTGGTTCATCCCGAGCGGATCGGAGAACCCGAATCCGGGGACTGCCCGATTCATGAGGCTGAACTGGAGCTGCGGATCGGGGAGGGTTCGTGCCGGCGCCACCCGGGCCTCGGCGGCGGCGGCGCGGGCCCGGGCGGCCTCGAGTGCCGGACTCGCGGTCATGAGCTGGCGATAAACGTCGCCGAGCGTGAGACCAGGGGCCCCGGCCTGGGCGTGGCCCGCGACCGCACCGGACAGGAGCGCCCAGGCGGCGATGACGCCGGCTTTCCCCAACCGCTTGTGCCTCACGGATGATCCCATCGTCCCGAGCACCCCGTTTTCGATAACTCGTCCATCGGACGCCGCAGTCTATCGAATGGGGATGCATTGCAGGGTGAAGGGTAGGTTAAGCGGCGTTGAGATTGGCGGCCTGTGTCTGAGGCGACCTACCATCCTCGACCGTCGCTTGCCAGCACGGGCGCCAGGCATGGCGCATCCAGCGTGCAAGCGGGCGGGGCGTCAGGCTTCCTCCGGGGTCCCCGCTGGCCCCGGTGTGCTGCCCGGGCAGACATGGCCGGGGGCCCGCTCACCCCAACAGTGGTGCGCGCACGCCTCGACGAAGTGGGCGAGGTCGGCAGTGGCGAGCTTCGCCGGATCGAACCGCACCACGGCGGTGGCCGTGGCCGCGTTCATGACGACATCCTCGACGCCCGGGATGCCCAGAAGTCTGCGCTGGACCTCCGCGGGATCAGCAACCCAGAGGAGCGCGTGGATATCCATCGTGACTTCGCTTCGGCAGGCCTCCGGCTTGGTGCCCCTGGTTCGTCCGAGGCGGCGGCGGAGCCGCCGCCACAGATCCATCGGCACGAAGAGAGCACCAGCCCCCAGGATGACCGCGGCCCCGAAAAGCCATTGAAAGGCGTGCACGCCCCACAACGTCCACTCGGTGTACGAGGATCCCACAGATCACCTCTTCCGGACGCTCCGTGTCCACTGCGGGCCTCCGGAGCACCGGGACCTGTCGCGGCACCGCTCTCGGGCGGAGGCCGAGCCGCTTCCCAGAGCGGCGGGCTGGAGGGCGTAGCGCGGGGTGCGTGCTCGTCCGGCTCGAACGGAAAGCCTGCCCCCGCGCCGAGCCCGAATCCGCCTACGGCCGGTGAGTCAAAGGGTTGACGACCCTGGTATCAGGGGACCCGGGCTGCTCGCGGACAGCGGCAGCGCCGGCCGCCCACCGATTGAGCAGCGCTTCACGGCCCGTAATCACCTTGCTCGCCGCCGTATCCACCGCGGGCGGCGCCGGCGGTGGCGCGATCCAGTGCGGCAACGCGTGCGTCAGCGGATTCTTGGCCGGCTCCGGAGGGCCGTCGCCGGACCTGGCGGCCCGGGTCGGAGCCGCGAGAGCGAGGGCCGCGAGCGCGGCCACGGTTGCACCACGCATGGTAACCTCCAGTCGGAGTGAACGGTCTTCCTGCTCCGGCAACCTCGTGGGGCAGGAGCGTCAGAACGTTAGGTGACCGCCGCTGAAGGGACGCTGGCCGCAAGGTTAATTGTCGTTGAGGTGGTTAGACGCTTCCCCGAGGCAGGTAGGCAAGACTTCCTCAACGAGCGTTGAGTTCGGGCTCAACGGCGCTTCACCGGCCGGGTTCTACATTAGGAGCGGCTGACTCCGAGGTGTCATGCGCTGCTCGTTCAGGTGGTGGGCCGCTGGCGGCGCCGTCGCCGCGCTCGGGGTGCCGCTCTGGTTCGGGCACGGCGGGCAGGTGCGAGATGCAGCCTCCGTGCTCTCGGTGGTCTGCTCCCTCCTTCACCTGGTCGGTCATCGCGGGCCCTGGGGTCGCGGATCCCGCCGTACATTCGGGGTCGCGCTCGCCATGGCGGCGATGGCCGGTGCTGCCGAGCGACTTCCGGCGCAGGAGCCGTGCTGCGCGCCGCAGGTTCTGGTTTTCACCGGCCAGGCCCACCGCGTCCTGGCGCTCGTCTACCAGCGGCATCCCACCGAGCTGATGGGCTGCATGATGGGCGAGCGACGCGGCGATACGGTTCGGGTGGAACGGATCGCGCCAGCGGACGTGGATCCCGAGCATTCGACGCCGGAGCATGTCATGCCTCGCCGGACCTGCGAAGAGGCGGGCTGGGGCCCTCCCGTGGGGCTGATCCATGCGCACACCAGCGCCGAGCGCTGCTGGTACTTCTTTCCGGGAACCCAGGTCCTGACATCCGACGGCCAGTCGTTCGTGCGCGGCCCCTATCCGGTTGACGCCATTCTGTGTGGCGAGCGGGTGGTCTGGATCAATCGCGCACTGGTGGTCCGGGAACATCCGCTGCCGCAGCGCGAGGCCCGCCCGACGGACTGAACCGCCGGAGGGATCGGTCAGGCGCGCGCGACGAGGCGTTCGGCGTCCCTTTCGCCCGGCAGGGCATCAATCCCCCTCGTGGGAGAAGGGGCGGGATGAGGGGCCCCTCCCGCCTGAAGTGGTCTGCATCAACCGGGCGGCAGCAACAGCCCCTTCCCGCCGGCTGACGCATGCCACGATGGCAGCGGGGACTCGCGGGGCTTTCACCCTGACTTCATGGCTGGTTCATCGTGACCGGGGGAACCTTCCCGGGGCGACCCCGGCCGGTACCCCTGAATCCTTTTGCCCCGTCCGTGTCTCTCCTGGTACGAAGTACCGGCCTTCACTCGACCTGGAGGTTTCCATGCTGGCCAGGCTGTTTCCCGCCAACGAGCATCCCATCGAGCGGGTGCTTCGCGTCCTGCTCGGCATCGGGATTCTGTCGCTCGCGTTCGTCGGTCCCAAGACGCCATGGGGCTATCTCGGGATCGTTCTGATCGTGACCGGGTTGGTCGGCAGCTGCCCGCTCTACACCCTGTTCGGCTTCAGCACCTGTCCGGCCAAGCGGTAGCTCCGGCGGATGCCGAGCTCCTCCGGCGGGCGGCCGAAGGGGACCAGGCGGCGTTCGAGACCTTCGTGGTGCGGCATCAAGACGCCGTTTTGCGGTTCCTCCGCCTGACCGGAGGCGACGGGCCGGACGCCGAGGACGCGCTGCAGGAGACGTTTCTCACGGCGTGGCGGGCCGCGGGGACGTTCCGCGGCGAGGCCGGGGCGCGGGCCTGGCTGCTCACGATTGCTCGACACGCGCTGAGCCGGCTTCGGCGCCGGCGGTCCGGCGAGCCTCAGGCCCTGGTGCCGCTCGAAGCGCTGGGTCTCGAAGCGGGATGGGGCGGCACGACCCCATTTCAGGCGGTCGAGGACCGCGTGGCGCTCGAAGCGGCCCTGGCCCGGCTCGAGCCCGAGGAACGCGAGGTGATCCTGCTCCGCGACATCGAGGGGTTCTCGGGGGCGGAGGCGGCGCAGATTCTCGGCCTCGCCGTGCCGGCGCTCAAGAGCCGGCTTCACCGGGCCCGGCTCCGCCTGATGAGTCTGCTCCGGAGGGCCCATGCCTGATCTCGACCGGGTCGTGGCCGGACTCCGCTGCCGCGACGTCCTGGAGCAGCTCTCGGAGTACCTGGACGGTGACCTGCCCGAGGGGGCGAGGGAGCGGATCCGCGCGCACCTGGCCGGCTGCGACGCCTGCGAGCGATTCGGAGGGGAGATGGGGGCGATGGTGGCGCTGTTCCGGCGGGCGCTGGCGATTCCGCCGCCTGTCACGGCCTCCCTCGCCGAGCGGCTTCGGGCACGCCTCAGGGGGGGGTGAGGCTGGGAGCGATCGGCGCCGGCGCTCGCTGCGCGATGGCTCCGGCGAGGCCCCTCGCCCATGGTGCCGGATCGGATCGCGGCCGGACCCGGCAGCCGCAGAGTGCGCGGCGCTAGATCAGGCCCGCCTCGCGGGCCAGCCGGGCCCGGATCTTCTCGACCCGCTGGGCCTGTCCCTGGGCGGGGAATCGCTCGTAGAAACCCTCGCGGCGGAACTCCCGCACCAGGCCAGACCAGGGGGCGAAGGCGCCCGCGAGCGGGGCGTCCAGCTCGACCCCTGGAGCGATTCCCAGGCGGTCGGCCGCGTTCACCACGTCGCCCGCGAGGCGGAGCAGCGCCTTGAGGGTGACATCCCGGGTCACCATGTACCGCCTGTTGTCCCCCCAGGCATCGCCCAGCACGGCCCGGGCCGCCCGGAGCACGTCCCGGAGCAGGCCGTAGCCGCGCTCTTCGCTCCGCCCCCGGCGGTCGGTGATCCAGGGTTCGCACTCCGGCCGGCTGACCAGCCGATAGACCTCGGCATAGACCTGGGCCTGGTTGATCCAGAGGTCCTGCTGGGAGCGGCCGCCCAGCATGTTGATGTGGTACTGGAGCGGGGAGTCGCCCGATTCGTACAGCCGGCGGACCAGCCGCGCGGCGTACTTCTTGAGGTCGTCGGTCCCCCACTCGATCCGCTCGTAGAGATCGATCAGGTGGCTCTTGTTGATCCGAGTGTGGGTGGAGTTGATGACGACGAACATCTCGGTGGCGAACTCGGCCGTCTTCCCGTCGAAGATGACACAGGGGACGTCCACCCGGCGGTTGGCATCCGGTTCCTGGAGATAGAAGTGCAGGCCGGCGAGCCGGTGCTGGCCGTCAATGATGAGGAAGGGCGAGCGCGGCTCCCCGAGATCGCCCAGCCGCTCGTAGCCGGCGAGCGGTTTGAACGGCAGGGTCTCGGCGGAAAAGAGGAGGACCGCGCCGGGGATGACCGGCTGGTCGGCCTCGTTCCGGTAGAAATCGCGGATCTGGCGGATCTTGCGGCGGTTGAGGTCGCGCTGGAAGGCGGCGGCGTTCCGCTCGATGGCGCGGATGAAACGCTCGACCTCGTCCGGCTCCCCCCGCGCCGGCTCCTCGCCGCCCACCTGCTCTCCGCGCCCGCCATAGAAGCGGGTCACGAACCGGACCCGGCGGAGCAGCTCCTCGGCCGGGTAGCTCACGAAGTAGAACTCGGCGTCCTTCTGGCGCATGCGGAAGGCGAGCATGGGGGCTCCGTCAGATCAGGGTGGGGCCGGTGCCGAGCCTCTGGAGCGGCGACGCCGCTCAGGCCCCGCCGCTCGGGGTCGCGGGCGCGGTCGCGGGGAAGGTGCGGCCGGCGCCCGCGACGAGCGCATCGAGCCGGGAAGGGGAAGATCCGCCAGGCGGTGGTCATCGAAGCTCGAGGGCACGGCTTATAGTGTAACCGCCGTCCGACCCTCTGATAAGGGCGACCCCTCCGGACCATCCCGGCCCCGCGGTCTCGGTCAGGCGCGAGGGGGCTCGGAGCGTGCGGCTCCCTGGTCCTCGGCCGGCTTCGGCCACCTCGCTCCCTCGCACCACCCGGCCTGGCGGTAGCCGCAGAACCGGCACTCGTGCGGGTTCGCCGTGAGCCCCCGCTCCCCGGCCTCGATCGCGGCCAGGATCTCCGCCAGGATACGGGCCCCGTGTTCGCGCTCCGCCCTGGTAACGGGTTCCGCCAGGTGCTCGCCGGTGCGGGAGAAGTGAAAGGCGAACGCGGCCACCGGCCGGTCGCTCACGGCCTCCACGGCGCCGGTGTACACCTCGCGCTGGAGCCCGTAGGCCAGGGCCCGCCGCCGGGCGGCGGCCGGATCCCTGACATCGCTGGTCTTCACGTCCACCAGGACCAGGCCGTCGCTCCCGGGGGCCGCCAGATCTATGCGGCCCTGGAACCAGCGCCCCGGGGCCGCGAGGCTCACGAACCCGAGTTCCCGGCGCGCACCCGGCAGATCGGCCACCGCTCGATAGGCGGGATGGGAGGCGACCCCGGCGATTTCCTCCCGCAGCACGGCCCGGTACCGGACCCCTTCGGCTCCATCGGGCGGCGGGGCCTCCGGGTCCCAGCGCCCGATCGCGTCCTCCAGGATGGCGTCCAGTTCGTCCTGCTCCCGCAGGTGCTCCAGGACGTCGTGCACGATCTGGCCCCGGGTGATCGCGTCCAGGAATTCCGGGGTGTCGCGATTCACGGCCGGCTCCCGGAGGCCGGCCGTGTACGCGAACCAGTGCTTGCGCGCGCAGCGCCGGAAGGTGAGGAGCTCGGAGGCCGAGTGCCGCGGCCGCCCCGCAGGCACGACGAGGCGCGGCGGCGGCTCGCCGAGCATCGAGGCGGGGCGTACCGGTGCCGGGCCGGGTGGGGGCAGCCCGCCCTTCTCGGGCCTCACCTCGACCACGGTGGCGCTGAAGGTCTCTCCGCGGTGGTCGCGATAGGAGACCGGGCCAGGCGCCCTGGCCCCTTCGAGCCCGAGCCCCCGCCGGAGATATTCCGCCGCCGTTCCCGCCAATCGCTGGTTCGCGGCCCCGAGCGGCACCCCGGCCACGATGAGCCGGTCGCGGGCCCGGGTTGCCGCCACGTACCAGAGCCGCTTGCGCTCGGCCCGCTCCTCGAGTTCCTCGGCCCGCCGCACCGCGGCGAACCGCGGATCCGCGTCCGGCCTGTCTGCATCGGGTGCGCGCAGCCGGACGGCCTGCCGGCCCACCACGAACTGCCAGGGTGGAAGCGCCGCCCCCCGGGCCACGTCGGCCCAGACGACCACCGGCCATTCCAGTCCCTTGGCGCTGTGGATGGAGGTGAGTGTCACGGCATCGTCGCGGGCGCCGAGCGGGGCATCGCCCTCGCGGGTCCCCTCGGCGCGCTCGCGCACGTCCGCGATGTCGCGCAGGGCCTCGCGCAGCGTGAGCCGCCGCCAACCGCGGAGCTTGCGCACCAGCTTCTCGACGTTCGCCACCGCCTGGCGGGCATCCTCGCCGAGGAGGTGCAGGTGCGCGAGATACCCGGTGGCGTCCAGCAGCTCCTCCAGCAGGGCATCGTGGGGGATGCGGTCGCGAAGCGGCGCCAGGCGCTCGATCACCTCCGCGGCGAAGGCCAGCAGGTCCGACTCGGGGCACTCGATCTTCCGCAGGTGGTGCCAGTAGGGCTGGCGGCTCAACCGGGCGAGGGCGAGCAGGGTGTCGTCGCGGACCCCGACCATCGGACCTCGCAAGAACCCGCACAGCGCCACATCGTCCTGGGGGTCGAGCAGCACCTGCAGCCCGAGGACGCAGTCGAGGACCTCGCGGCGCTCCCAGTACTGCTCGGTGCGCAGGGCCCAGGACGCGATGCCTCGCGCCGCGAGTTCCGCGCGGTAGCGCTCGAGCGGGGCCCAGGCCGGGAGCAGGATGGCGATCTCGCCCGGCTTGGTACCGCCTGCGACCAGCTCGGCCACGCGCCGGGCCACGGCAGGGATCTCGAGGTCGCGCGCGTCGTTGCCGGTTCGCACATTGCCCTTCTCGTCCGGCGGAAGGAGCAAGAGCTCCACGCACGGCTCGCGGGTATCGTGCTTCGGGCACGCGGCGAGCGGCTGCGAGGGCACCTCGAAGTCGGCCCGGCCGGCGTCCGGGTCCACCAGATCGTCCAGTGCCGGGCCGATGACCGCATCCACCAGGGCGAGGATGGGGCGCCGGGAACGGAAGTTCTCGGTCAGAGTGTGGACCGCACCGGCGCCGGCCTCGAACCGGCGCTGGACCCGGGTCCAGACGGCGACGTCAGCCCGGCGGAAGCGGAAGATGCTCTGCTTGGGGTCGCCCACCAGCATGAGCCGGGTCGTCTCCGGCCGGCCGCTCTCCGGCTCCCCGAGCAGCCAGGCGATCTCCTGCTGCACCGGGTCCACGTCCTGGAATTCGTCAATGATCAGGAGCCGGATCCGGCGTTGCAGCGTGCGGCGCACGTCGGGGTGGTCGCGCAGCAGGTCGCGTGTGAGGCCGATCATCGAGTCGAAATCGAAGGCCGAGCGTTCCGCCAGCCATCGCCGGAGCCGGGTCAGGGTCCGCCCCGCCAGGGTGAGGATGGCGCGCTCGCGGGCATCGGCCTCGGGGTCGCGGGCGAGCTGGGCCAGCCGGTCCGCCTCGCCGGCGAGGCGCGCCACCCACTCGAACACCTCGTCCACGGCGTACTCGGCGAGCAACGGCTCGAGGCCCGGTGGGTCGTGCTGTTCGATGGCGGCGAGCAGCTCCTCCCGAGCGGCGTCGAGGGCGAGCGCGACACGCTCGGCCTCGTCCAGGATCTCCAGGCCGGGAGGGCGATCGAGCTGGAGGGCGAACTCGCGCAGGATCCGACCGCAGAAGGCGTGGATGGTGCCGATCCGCGCGGTGTCCACGCGGCAGGCGTCCTCCCGGCGGCCGGCCGCGGCCAGCGCCTCGCGCAGCTTCCGCGCGAGGTCCGCGGCGGCCACGTTGGTGAAGGTGATGGCGGCGATGTCGCGGAGCTCGAGCCGCGCCGCCGGCGGCACCCGGCGGCCCGCCACTTCCTCGCCCAGGGCGTAGAGCAGGCGGCCCACCACGCACTGGGTCTTGCCGGTGCCCGCGCCGGCCGCCACCAGGACGTGCCGGTCGAGGTCGCAGGCGGCCGCAGCCTGGGCCGGATTGAGCGTCATACGTCCCGCCCGGTTCGCGGGCCGCCGGCGACCCGGCAGATGTCCCACGCGTGACAGAACGGCGGGCAACCGCAAGAAGGGGCGGGAGCGGCGGGAAACTCTCCGGTCACGATCCGGCTCACATGCCTGACAGCCGCCCGCAAGGCGTCCTCCATTCTCGCTTCGGCTTCCGGGTCGTCGGTCACCCCGGTCCGGCGGACCCGGACCAGACTCAGGCTGTGGAGGCGGGCGGCCTGCTTGATCGCGCGATACTCCACCCGCGCCACCCGGGCGCCGGGCCGCAGAACCCTCAGGGCATGCGCATACAATGGCACTTGGAGGACCACCCGGTCGCTCCATCCCGCGCGATCGCCCGCGGCCGGCGCCGAGTACTTGGTGGTCTTGTAGTCCACCGCGGCCACCCACGTCCCCGGCGCACGCGGGTCCACACCCACCTCGATCCGATCCACGATGCCGCGATAGCGGATCTTCGTCCCGTCGCGCTCGAGCTCCAGGGTCTCGAACGCGAGCTCGTGGGCCTCCACCGCCGTGAGGACGGAGCTGCCGGCCACCCCCCGGCCACCGGATCCCTTGCGGTTCTCCTCCATCTCGAACTCGAGATAGCGCTCCAGCAGGCGCTCGAGCTCCCGGTACTTGACCTCGCGCAGCGCGGGATGGCCTAACCAGAGGGTCGTGCCGGCCCGATCCAGGGCGGCCCGAATCGCCTCCCGGAGGAGCGGCACTGCCCACGCCGCGTCCTTCGGCTCCAGGAACACCGGTCCCCCGGTCCGGGCCCGCGCTCCATCGTAGAACAACCGGAGCGCGTCGTGCAGCACTGTCCCCCGTACCCGGTGGTCCATGTCCGCGTCCGGATCCTCGAGGGCGGCCAGATGGAGGAGCCGCTCCGAAAAGAACGCCCAGGGACACTTGGCGTAGGCCTCGAGCCGGGTGGGACTCCACACGTGGTCGCTCCCGAACCTCGCCGCGAGCCACTGGAGCGCGTCCGGCTCCTCGACGAGGCCGTTCCAGGGCGAGAGCTCGCCGGTCGCCCGGACCCGCTCGATCCGGGCCACCCGCTCGGCGTGCGCCGCGAGGGCCGCGCTCCGGCAAACCGGAGCTCCAGACTCGGGGGGGGCGACCTCGCGGTGCCGGACGGGCCAGGCGTCCAGGAACACCGATGGGTTGGCCGCCCCGCCCAGGTCGTCCAGCGCTACGTAGCTCGCGGTGAGCGAGCGCCGGGCCCCCGCCGCGAGGGTGGCGAAGAGGGTTTGCTCCCGCGCTTCCCACTCGGCCGAGACCTCGAGCGGGAGCCCCTTCGCCCGGAAGTATTCCCGGTCATCCTCGTCGAGGAGGAGCGACACGGGTGGTCGCTTGGGGAAGGCGCCGGCATTCAGGCCGACGAGAAACACGTGATCGAAGGTCCGGTGCGACGCCGCCAGGGCCTCCAGGACCTGCACGCCCCGCCGGGTCGGCGTGTGGAGGGCAACGTCGCCGGCAAGGATCGCGCGGAGCCGCTCGACGAAGACGGCCGCGGAGACCGGGTGCTGGTCACCCGGCCACCGAGCCCGGGCGGCCCGCCACTCGTCCACCACCGCCCGCAGGTGGCGCCAGCCCAGGAGATCGAGCCGGAGCACGTCCCACCGATCGGCGGGAACCCGGCTCAGGCGCGCTTCGATCCGCCAGGGGTCCCGGCTCAGCCAGTCGGCGAGCCACGCCAACCACTCGCCGAGCGGCCGCGGGGCGTCGAGCAGCGCGGCGGTCGCCGCGAAGGCGGCGAAGCGCTCGCGGGCCCGCTCGACCCACGCGGCCGGCAGGGTCGCGGAGCGGGTCTCGCCTTCCTCCCCAGGCTCGCGCTCCGCCGCCTGGGCCTCGGCCAGGAGCGCATCGAGGGCGGCTTGCCAGTCGGCGAGACCGGCGATCCGGCGGCGAAACCCGAGGTAGTTGATGATGCGGACATCGAGGTCGCTCGCGAAGTAGGGTTGGGAGCCCAGATCGGCCAGGGTTTCTCGGGTCCAGCCGCGGGCGGCGGCACCGAGTAGCGCGAGCACGGCGCGGATGACGGGAACCTCGTCCAGCGCGGTGCGGAGCCTGGCCGTGGCCGGCACCCCCGCCCGCTCCAGCGCCCGCACGGCCAGTTCCAGATAGGGGCGGCCGTCGCGCGCGATGACAGCGATCTCGCTCGGAGCGACGCCCTCCTCGAGGAGCCGCCGGACCCGGGCCGCGACGGCGGCCAGCTCCGCATCCTCGTGGCGCTCCGCGATCACGGTGACGGTGTCCACCCGCGGGAGGGCGCTGGCGGCGGCTCCCGGCGAGGCGGCGACCACAGCCGAGGGCAGCGCCTCGACGGATGCTCGCAGGTCGTCAGGCAGGGCCAGGGGAGCCGTCGCGTAGATCCGCACGTGGTCCAGGGCCGGCACCCCGGCCAGCGCCCGGAGCAGGAGGAGCCAGCCGCCACGAAGGTCGGCCAGGCCCAAGATCCGGATCTCGCGCCGGCCGCCCAGGCGCCCGGCGAGGGCGGCGGGGTCGTCCCGGACCGCCCGGGCCGCGTCGGCGAGGCTGTCCCTTCCGTCCCGGAGGCCGCCTGCGGCCAGGACTTCCGTGTAGACGCGGTAGAGTGCCGCGAGGGTACGGTCGCGGGCAAGCTGATAGGGCTCGCGCCCGGCACCGGGGGCGGCGGCCCGCTCGAGCGCTTCCGGCGCCACGTCCTCCACGACCAGCTCCCCGAAGAAGCGATCCACCGCCGAGAGAAAGGCCCCCTCGCGGCCGCGAAAGATGGGGCCCCCCTCGTGCCGAAGCAGGTGTTCCAGGAGTGCCGCCCGTTCGAACTCGCCGAGCGGCCTGCGGTCGGTGGCGCCGAGCCAGCGGGGCAACTCGTGGAAGACGGCGAGCGGTGGGTCGAACCAGCCGGGGACGCCGCGTGCCGCGGCCAGGGCGAACAGGTCGTCCCGGAGCCCGCCCTGCCGGAGGACGAGGAGATAGGGCGGAGTGGGAAAGGGATCGTCCCGACTGGCCGCCGACCGCGCCAGGAACCCGTCCGCCGCGGCGAGGAGCAAGGCCTCGGGATGGACGGCGGTGATGAGGTGGAACGACGGCACCAATCCGCTCCTTGGCCTGGTGTGCAGGATCGCCAGGCGGGAAGCCCGGCTTCCCACGCCGCTCCTGCTGGTCCGGCTGCTGCCCCCCCCTCCCCCCCCGCTCCCAGTCCTCGGGTCGCCTACCGCCCGCCCGCTCTCGGCCGGGCCCGGGGCACCAGCTCCTCGGGGGCCTCGAAGTCCCCGGGCTCCGTGGGGCGGAAGGTGAGATCGACCGCGAGAAAGAGCGTCTTCGAGAACGGGAAGAAGAGCGAGGGGAACGCGATGGCCGCCGCGATGTCCGCGGCCACGATCCGGCCCCAGGCCGGCTCGGGCCAGGTGAGCACCAGGCCGATCACGAAGATGGCGGCGAGGAGCGCCTCGGTCGCGAACAGGTTGATCGTGTACGAGCCCACCCAGTACCCGCCCTCCGGCTCCCGGTCGAAGTGGAGCCCGCAAGCGGGACAGGCGGGGCACATTCGGAACCAGCTGGTAAAGACGGGGCCGCCTCCGCAATGGGGACAGCGGAGCCGGATCGCCCTGAGGTAGCACCGCGCGGTCGGACTCACGTCCATATGATGTTGCCCCCGCCCGAGCGGGGGCAAGAGTACGGGCGGGCCCGCGGGCGGCCTGGCTACGCCACTCGAACCAGCCGGCCTTCGGGCAGCCAGGTTTCCGGTTCTGCGATGACCTGGGCGGGGTTCAGGGCCACCGGCGCGCCGGCCGGGAGTGCCTGGAGGGTCCCATCGTGAGCGAAGTGGAGGTAATACAGCGTGGCTCCGGCGTTCCGCGCGTGCTCGGCCACGAAGCGGGCGACCGCCTGGGGCCAGTGGCCGGCGGGCCGGCGGGGCCGTTCCCCGGCCTGCCGGTGGGCCTCGAGAGCGCGGATCATCTGGTCCCGCGTGAGCCCCAGCGCCCGGTAGCGCCGGCGGAGCCAGGCCTCGTCCTCGCGCGCGGTGGGTTGCCGGTCCACCACCAGATCGCAGGAGCACGCCCCGTGGACCAGGCGGGCCACGGTGTGCGCCTCCGGCATGATCCGGCGGAAGAGCCGCTGCTCCGCCGCGCCGAGGAGATCGGCCGCGAGGCCGGAGGGGAGCATCGCCCGGACCTCGCTCAGGGTGAGCGGGGAGGCGAGGAGGAGATGGAAGCACATCGCTTTTCCGCTCTCCCCTGCAGGATGAGCCTCGCGGCCTCCGCCGCCGGACCGCTCCCCGCGGCGATGCGTTCCAGGGTGGCGTCGTCCTGGCGACCGAGTTGAGCGGCGATGGCCACGATGACGGCCCCGCTCATCTGGCGTTCCCGGTCCGCCAGGGCGCGGCGCCGGGCCACGATGCCGCACCAGAGCGAGAGAAGGAGGGCGGCGAAGAAGAGCAAGAGGCTCAGGACCCCGAGTTCGCGCGGCACCCAGCCCCGGAGCCCCCCGACGGCGAGCACGAGGAGCAGCCCCGCGAACCCGGCGGCCGCCCAGGCGGCGAGCCGGTAGAAACGGGCCGCCTCGCTCACCGGGGCGCGCGGCGGCCCCCGCCGGCCCGGCCTCACACCTCCTCCCCCCCCAGCTCATAGCGCTCGTCCACCATGGCACTCAGCCGGCTCAGGACTTCGCGGAGCCTGGGGATCGAAGGATCGCCGCTCCGGGCCCAGACGACGATGTCCCACGGCTCCTCGGCGAAGGCGTCCGGCGGCATCGCCTCCTCGGCCGCCGTCCACAGGATGTCCTCGACGCTCCCGGCCGGGTCGGCCCAGATCCCGATCTCGTCCACCTCGGGATCGAACTCCGGGGGGAGTTCTGCCTCGGCGATGGCCTCGTCGAAGATCGCGGCGACCCGTTCCGCGTCGCTGCCGCCGCAGACGATCCCGAAGGCGCGATGCTGGATCAGGGCGGCGGCGAACTGGCGGGTGATCTCCCGCGCCGCCGGCGTGTCCCGGTCCACCCACAGCACGGCGACCGAGGTGCGGTCGGTGCAGGCGGCCGCCGGGGGCGGGAGGTCCAGCGACAGGATGGTCGAAAGGAAGACCCGCTTGTCTTCGTGGTCGGGGAAGCGGGTGAGCGGCATGCGGACGGGTGAACCTTCAACGGTGAACGGTCAACGGCGAACGGCCAAGGGTCAACGATCCGTTAGGCGCGCCCCGTCGGCCCGCGCCGCCACGGTCCGGTTACCCTGCATCGTGCATCGTTGACCATCGCTAAATGGGCAACTCCTCCCGCACCAGGGCAAGTATAGCGCCCTGGGGGACCACCAGGTACTTCTTGTCCTCGAACGTGATCTCCACGGCGGCCTTGCGGAAGAAGATCGCGTGATCGCCGACCCGGGCCTGCATGGGGCGCCAGCGGAGCTGCCGCTCCCCGATCTTCCACGGTTCGTCGTCCGAGGAATAGTCGGGCAGCGGGTCGCCCGGGCCCACGGCGATCACGAGGCCCGATTGAATCTGCTGGGTTTCGAGGGCCGTGGGCGGAAGGTACAGGCCGACCCGGGTCCGCTCCTCGCCCTCCTCGGGGGTGATGAGCACCCGGTCGCCGACCAGGATGAGCTGCTTCTTGGGGAAGTCCATGGGCCCCCGGACCGCTCACTGCCCGTTGCCGTTCCCGATCTCCAGGATTCTGAGGCTCCGGGTGCCGCGGGGAAGCCGAAGCTCGATCTCGTCGCCGACCTTGCGGCCGCGGAGCGCGCGCCCGAGCGGGGAGCCCAGCGAGATGTGGCCGGCCTCCACGTCCATCATCTCCGCCACGACCAGCGTGAACACTTCCTGCTCGTTGGTCTCGAGGTCCAGCACGGTGACCCGGCTGCCCAGCCCCACCTGGTCGGCGGGCACGTCGCTGTGGAGCATCTGGCTCAACTGGCCCAGCCGCTGGTGCAACTGTCCCAGCCGAGCCTGCACGAACTGCTGCCGCTCCAGCGCCGCCTTGTACTCCGAATTCTCGCGCAGATCGCCCAGCTCCGCCGCCCGGGCGATCGCCTGCGGAATGATCACGTTGAGCTCGTGGCTGAGCTGCTCGATCTCGGCGCCCAGCTTTTCTCGGACTTCACGCAACATGAAGGAACTCGCAAAAAAGGAAACGGCCCGGGACTGGAAACGGCCGACCCGGGGCGTTCATACGATTCGCCTCAAACATAAGGCGAACGGGTGAATCGGTCCATACGCCTATGCTAACACGTTGTCCATCAACGTGTTACATGCTCCACGGTGAGGCAGCTCTCCGGACGAGCGTTCGGGCCAGTGGGCCACACCTGCCCGACCCGGGAGCCAGTCCGGGGGGGCGGAAAGCGGGAGACGGTGACCTGCGCGGCGCGGGTCGCGATGGCCCGGGGGGGCGGAGGGCCACCGGGAAGTCAAGCGCCCGCCAGGTCGGGTGGAGGCAGGCAGGTGGTTCCGGCGGGCGGCCGCGCCCCGGATCCGTGCCGGGCTCGGGTTTTCGGCGGCATCGTGGATACCTTTCGCAGGTGACCGGTCATCGCGTCTCGGCTTCTCGGTCCGCCCTTGCGATTTCTCTCCTTGTGGTCCTGGTCTCGGCGCGGGTGGTGGGAGCCCAGGCACCGGAGAGCGCGGGCCCGCCCGTGGCGCCGGATTCGGTGGCGGCGAGGCTCCTCGTGGACATTCGTTCGCTCGACAGCACCATCGCGGTGGACGTCCGCTACGCGACGGCCGACAACTTCACGGGCGCCCCTCTGCCGGGCTACGAGGCTCAGCGGGTGCTGCTCCGGCGCGAAGCGGCCGAGGCGCTGGTCCGGGTCCAGCGGCGGCTCGAAGCGAGCGGTCTCGGGCTCAAGGTCTTCGACGGCTACCGGCCGGTTCGGGCCACGCGGGCGATGGTGGACTGGGCCCACCGGACCGGGCGGGCCTACCTGGTCGAGGAGGGGTACATCGCGGCCCGGAGCCGGCACAACCTGGGCCTTGCCGTGGACCTCACCCTCGTGGACCGGCGGACCCGCGCCGAGCCCGACATGGGAACGCCGTACGACGACTTCAGCGAGGCGGCGCACACGGCCCGGGCCTCGGGGCTGGTCGCGCGCCACCGCCGGCAACTGGTGGAAGCGATGGCCGGCGAGGGGTTCGTGAATTACGAGAAGGAGTGGTGGCACTTCAGCTACGAGGTGGCGGGGGAGACGCCGGCGTTCGATCTGGTGGTGCGGTAGGCGGGAAGGTGCCGAAGGTGCCAGGGTGGCTGGCTGGCCGCTTTATCGCCCTACCGAGGTCGTGCTCTCCTGCCCCTGCCGTTCTAGCGCCGTGCTGCCCAGGCCGCGAGGTTCCGCTCGGCCACTGGGCCTCGGTGAGCCGCTCGAGCAGCGGGACAGTGTTGGCGCGGACGGCGCGCACGGCGGCGAGCGCGGGTTCGAGGGGGTGGGCCTGATAGTCGAGGGCCACCGCCCAGCGATCCTGGTCGTACCCCACGATGAGGGGATCGGGCTCGGCGAGCAGGTAGCGGAGCCGCATGTGGGCGTTGGTCTCGCTGTCGGCGCAATGGACGACGACCTCGTGCACGCTCCACGAGTCCGGAGCCGGGCGCCAGGTGCGGGCCTCCGGCGGCACCCGGGCCAGGGCGGCCTCCAGGCGGTCGGGTCCCGAGGCATACTGGCGAATCAGCCGGTGGCGCTGGGTGGGGGTCATGGGGTCTCCCAGACGGGGGAACGGTCAGCGAACGTTACGAGGGGAGCAGGGAAGGGAACAGGGGATTCGCCGGCGTACCCCCTGCCATGAGCTGCCGCCCGCGGCCCGGCACCACCGGCGACCCGCCCCGCCCGCTGTCCGCGCTCCGGTCGGGTTTGCCAGCCGGTATCCCGGCGATAGATTACGGCCCGGCGTGCCGGGACCGGACGAGTCGAGGATTTCGCTTGACGCCACCGTCGTGAATAGATATTCTCCGCGCGGCATTTTCGTGCCATGGCGTTTCCCCGCTCATAGGACGAGCCTTTCGATGCCCGACCGAATGGTGTCAGGCCGGCGGCTGTTCGCGTGGGCCCCGGCGCTCGCGGCGCTTGCCTTTGCGCTGGTTGCCTGCGCTCCCGAGCACTTCCCGCAAACGACGTTGCTCCCGCGGGGCGACTTCGGCCGGATGGGGGACCAGGTCTTCCGCAAGACGGTGTTCTGGGCCACCGTCGTGTTCGTGCTGGTCGAGGGCGCGCTGCTCTTCGCGATGTGGAAGTTCCGGGCCCGGCCCGGTGCTCCGGAGCCGGCGCAGACCCACGGCAACACGCTCCTGGAAATCGTCTGGACCATGATCCCCGCCTTCATCCTGGCGATGATCGCGGTCCCCACGGTGCGGACCATCTTCCGGCAGGCCCAGCGCCCCGGTCCCGAGGCGCTGCAGGTCGAGGTGATCGGGCACCAGTGGTGGTGGGAGTTCCGGTATCCTGCGCTGGGGATCGTCACGGCCAACGAGCTGCACGTGCCGGTGGGCCGCCCGGTGAACCTCGAGATGACCACCGCCGACGTGATCCACAGTTTCTGGCTGCCGCAGTTTGCGGGCAAGCGGGACGTGATGCCCAATCGGCACAGTAACCTCTGGTTCACGGCGGAGGTCGTGGGGAACTATCCGGCCCAGTGTGTGGAGTTCTGCGGGCAGCAGCACGGCCGCATGGCCTATCGCATCGTGGTCCAGCCGGCCGACTCCTTCGACGCCTGGGCGGCGAACTTCAACCGGCCGCCGCGGACCTATACCGACACCACCGTGCAGCACGATCCGTTGCTGGTTCAGGGGGAACAGCTCTTCACCCAGAAGGGCTGTGTCGGGTGCCACTCGATGTATCCGGCGCTCCCCCTGGCGGGGCCCAACCTGCACCACATCGGGAGCCGGTCCCACATCGCGGCGGGGACCCTGGTGAACACCGACGAGAACCTGGCCCGCTGGATCCAGAACCCGCAGGGCTGGAAGGCCGGGGTGCTGATGCCGAACCTCGGGCTCAGCGATGAGGAGACCCGGGCGCTGGTGGCGTACTTGCGATCGCAGCAGTAGGCGGCGGCCCGCCGGCGGGGCGGGCCGACGGACCGACGGAGACACAGGATCGAGCCTATGGCAACGACAGCGGTGGAACGCGCGCCGGCCTACCCCGCGGAGGCCACGGGGATCTGGAGCTGGCTCACCACGGTGGATCACAAGCGGATCGGCATCCTCTACGGGGCCACCGCGTTCCTCTGCTTCCTGCTGGGCGGGATCGAGGCGGTGATCATCCGGCTCCAGCTCTGGCGGCCGGAGAACACGCTGGTGTCGGCGGAGCACTTCAACCAGCTCTTCACGATGCACGGCACCACCATGATCTTCCTCGGGGTGATGCCGCTCTCGGCGATGTTCTTCAATTACATCATTCCGCTGCACGTCGGGGCCCGCGACGTGGCCTTCCCCCGGCTCAACGCCTTCAGCTATTGGGTCTTCCTGTCCGGTGCCATTCTCCTCAACCTGAGCTGGTTCTTCGGCGCGGCCCCGAACGGCGGCTGGTTCGGCTATGCCAACCTCACCACCAAACAGTACTCGCCGGGCCTCAACATTGATTTCTGGACCGTGGGGCTCCAGGTCCTGGGCATCGCGTCCCTCGCGGCGGCGGTGAACTTCTTCGTGACGGTGATCAATCTCCGCACGAAGGGCATGAGGATGATGTACCTGCCGATGTTCACCTGGATGAGCTTCATCACCCAGATCCTGCTCCTCCTCGCGTTCCCGGTGATCACGGTGGCGCTGGTCTTCCTGATGATCGACCGGAGCTTCGGGACCAGCTTCTTCGTGCCCTCGGGTGGCGGCGACCCGGTTCTCTGGCAGCACCTGTTCTGGATCTTCGGCCATCCCGAGGTCTACATCCTCATCCTGCCGGCGTTCGGCATCGTCTCGGAAGTGCTGCCGGTCTTCGCGCGGAAGCCGCTCTTCGGCTATGCGGCCATGGTGTTTTCGGGAGCGTTCATCGCCTTTCTCGGCTTCGGCGTCTGGGCGCACCACATGTTCGCGGCCGGCATGGGCCCGTTCGCCGACGCCTTCTTCTCGCTGGCGACGATGATGATCGCCGTGCCCACCGGGGTGAAGATCTTCAACTGGCTGGGCACCATCTGGGGCGGGCAGATCCAGTACCGGGCGCCGATGCTGTTCGCGCTCGGGATGATCGCGCTCTTCATCATCGGCGGGCTCTCGGGCGTGATGCACGCGTCGCCGCCGGCCGACCTCCAGCAGACCGACACCTACTTCATCGTCGCCCACTTCCATTACGTGCTCTTCGGCGGCAGCATCTTCGGCCTCACGGCGGGGGCGTACTACTGGTGGCCCAAGATGTTCGGCCGGATGCTGGACGAGCGGCTGGGGAAGGTCCACTTCTGGCTCATGTTCATCGGGATGAACCTGACCTTCTTCCCGATGCACTTCCTGGGCCTGAACGGGATGCCCCGGCGAGTGTACACCTACACCGCCGAGTCGCACTTCACGTTCCTGAACCAGGTGCAGACGGTGGGGGCGTTCCTGCTGGTGGCGGCGTTCACGGTGTTCATCGTCAACCTGATCAGGACCTGGCGGCGGCCGGCCGACGCCCCGGCCGATCCGTGGAACGGGGCCACGCTGGAGTGGTCCATTCCGTCGCCGCCGCAGGCGTTCAACTTCCCGGAGCTGCCCGAGGTGCACGGGCGCGATCCCTTGTGGGAGGAGAAGCGCCGCCGGGGCGGCGCGCTCCCCGAGCCCAGGCGGGTGAGCGGCGCCGGGATCCACATGCCGAATCCCTCGATCCGGCCGCTCATCACCGCGGTCGGGGCGGCGCTGGTGCTGGCCGGCTTCATCGGAGGCTCGCACCTCTGGGTGCACCTGCTCGGGCTCGCCATCCTGTTCTACGGGGTGTACACCTGGGTGTTTGAGCCGGCGGGCTGATGACGGAACCGGCGGACGGCGCAGGCCGGACGGCGCTGCCGCGGTCGGGCAGGCGCGGCCCGTCCTGGTCTTCTCGCCACTCACGCGTTCAACCGACAGGAACTCGACCTTGAGTCACGACGCGCACGCGGCCCATCCGGACACGGCGACCGGTATCGACAGCCGGAAGCTCGCCATCTGGACCTTCATCGGGTCCGAATGCATG
>DATLYZ010000053.1:0-40890 GCA_035574255.1 Gemmatimonadales bacterium
GGGAGGAGTGGAGCTGAGGGGAGTCGAACCCCTGACCTCTGCAGTGCGATTGCAGCGCTCTCCCAGCTGAGCTACAGCCCCGTCAGGGCGGGAAGCTAAGGTGGGGGGAGGGGCTGGTCAACGGTAAACGGTGAACTGCCAACGGGGACATGGGGTTGGGTCGGAGCCGCACCACATCGCCCGTCGCCCGTTCAGCGCTCCCGCTTGCCGGGGCCGGGTTCGGGGGTCCGCGTGGCCCGCTCGCCGTGGGCCACCGTCGTCCATCTCCCCGGTCACCGTTCACCGTTCACGGTCACCGCCTCCCACGCCAGCATGGCCCGTTTGCGCTCCACGCCCCAGCGATATCCGCCGAAGGCCCCGGTCTTCCGGATCACGCGATGGCACGGGATGAGCCAGGCGATGGGGTTGGCCGCGATCGCACCGCCCACCGCGCGCGTCGCCCGGATGGTCCCCACTCGGCCCGCGATATCCTCGTAGGTGAGCACGGCACCCTCCGGAATCCGGAGCAGCGCCTCCCACACCTTGAGCTGGAAGTTCGTCCCCTTGAGGAGGAGATGGAGCGGCTCCCGCGGGTACTCCCGGGTGAAGAGGCGGGCGGCGACCTCCCCCGTCTCGCGGGGGCGGTGGAGCATCGAGGCGTTCGGCCACCGCTCGAGGAGGTCGTCCGCCGCGCCCCGCTCGCCCCGCCCGTCGAGAAACTGGAGGGCCGCGATCCCCCGCCCGGTAAGCGCGAGGAGATAGCGACCGAAGGGGCTTTCGTGGATCCCCCAGGCGAGCGTGATCCCGGTCCCGCCGCTCCGGTACTCCCCCGGGGTCACGGCCTCCACCCGGACGAACAGGTCGTGCAGCCGACCCGGACTCGAAAGTCCGGCGCCGAAGCTCGCGTGCAGCACACTCGGCGCGGACCGCAGCACGTCCCGCGCGCCGGCCACCCGCTGGAATTGCTGGAACCGCTTGGGGCTCACGCCGGCCCAGCGGGTGAAAAGCCGCTGGAAGTGGAAGGGCGAGAGCCCGACGCTCCGGGCCACGTCGTTGAGCGACGGCCCCGGTTCCTCGCCGGCGTGCCGGTCCAGAAAGTGGATCGCGCGGGTCATGCGATCGTAATCGCGGGTGGTGCTCATCGTACGGCGCACAGTGGAGGGTGGACGGCCTCGGGATCTCCGTGGAACGGGCCAAACGTGGCGCGGCGGGCGGCCGGAGCCAACCCGGATCTTGCGGTCTCGCACGGGGCGTGTCTCAACCGTCAGTCGCTCACTCGCCATCCCGCGCCTCACCCGTCATCCGGTCTCCTCTCCCTCGCTCCGTGCCCCCTCCGTCATCCCGCGCCCTCCTCTTGTCATTCCCGCGAAAGCGGGAATCCAGACCCACCGGGGCCCGTGGGCCGCGCTGGACCCCGGCTTCCGCCGGGGTGACGGGGGGCCGGGAGCCGCGCTGGACCCCGGCTTCCGCCGGCGGACGAGGGGGCCCTGGACCGCTCACCGCCCCCCTTGCCCCCCCCCGCCCCCCGCCCCAGCCCCCTCCTCCTCCCCTTCATCCGAGAACCGGACCTCGAGCTCCATCCCATCCCGCGCCACGATCGTCTCCGGGAACACCGCGCGCGCTTCCGCCAGCAGTTCGGGAGCCTCGCGGCTATAGCGGGGACTGATGTGAGTGAGCACCAGCCGCCGCACCCGGGCCGCCGCGGCGATCTCGGCGGCTTCGCGGGCGGTGGAGTGACCGGTGTCCTGCGCCCGCGCCAGATCCTGGTGCGAGAACGTGGCCTCGTGCACCAGGAGGTCCGCTTCCCGCGCCGCCTCCCGGAGCGCCGCGCAGGGGCGGGTGTCGCCCGAGAGCACCACCTTCCGTCCCGGGCGGGGCGGGCCCACCAGATCTTCCGGACTCACCCGGCGGCCGTCCGGCAGCGTCACCGTCTCGCCCCGGTGCAGGCGGCCCCAGAGCGGGCCCTCCGGCACCCCCAGCGCCCGAGCCCGCTCCGGATGGAAGCGCCCCAGGCGAGGGTGCTCCACCAGGGCATAGCCGATCGTGTCGCTCCGGTGGTGGTCGGTCTCGAACACCTGGAGATCGTAGCCCTCCCGTTTGAGCACGTCGCCGGGACGGAGCTCCACGATCTCGACCGGAAACCGCACCCGCTCGATCCCCACCTCCAGCGCGTCCTCCAGCACCCGCCGGGCGCCGCGGGGCCCGTGCAGGGTGAGGCCTTCCCGCCGCTCCTGACCGCCGAAGATGTTGAGGAGCCCCAGGGTCCGGAGCAGACCGATCAACCCCAGGAGGTGATCCGAGTGGTAGTGGGTAAAGAAGATCTCGCGAAAGGCGAAGCTCACCCCGAAGCGCATCATCTGGCGCTGGGTCCCCTCGCCGCAGTCGAACAGCATGGTCTCCCCTTCTCTGGCCAGGGCCAGCGAGGAGACGTTGCGCTCGATGGTGGGACAGGCGGCACCGGTGCCGAGAAAGGTGAGTTTCAGCACGGGGCGACGGTGAACGGTTAGTGGTGGACGGTAAACGGTGAACGGTAACCGGGTCGGGAGGAGGCGGCAGGCGCCGGGCAGTGCCAAGGAGTGGCTGAGCGCCGGCCGGCGTCCTGGTCCCCCCGCGTTCCGGCCGTCACGATACCGACCCGTGCCCGGTTCACCTCAGAACAGCTTCACCTGCACCGTGATCTTCCCCGGGTTCTTGTTGAGCTCGTCCAGGAGGGTGCGGAGCGACTGGAGGGTGGCGCGCATGTCCTGATAGAGCCCGGTGTCGCTCACCACCCGGCCGAGGGTGCCTTCCCCGCGCCCCATCCGGACGAGCAGCGAGTCCATGTGTTCCCCGGTCCGCGTGAGCTGGCCGGTCATGGCCGCGAGCCGAGTGGCGAGCGTGTCGGTGCGGGCCACGGCGCTCGCCAGGGGCACGGTGGCGACGGTGCTGTCGAGCCGTTCGGAGAGCTTGCGGACCGCCTGGAGGGTCTGTTCCGCCTCGGTGGAGGTCGCCGGCACCCGCTGGTTCAGGGTGTTGAGCACCCGCTGGAGGGCATGGAGCGTCTCGCGAAGATCCTGGGCGGTGCGTTCGTTGGCCAGCGCCTGGACGCCGATCAGCACCGAGTCGGCCCGGTCGGCGAGGTCGGCGCCCTTGGCGAAGAGTCCGCGCTCCGTACTGCCCCGGATCACCGCGCCCGGCTCGAGCGGCGGCGCGCCGGGCGAGCCGGGGTCGAGCAGCAGCCGGGAGTCGGAACTGAAGAAGCCCGACTCGATCGCCGCGCTGGCGTCGGCCCGGAGCTCGAGACTCGGCCGGAGCGACACCGTCACCAGGACCTTGCCGGGGGCCTTGAAGTCCACCTGCTCCACCTTGCCCACCGGGACGCCGGAGACCGTGACCTCGTTGTCGCGCTTGAGGTTCCCGATGTCGCTGAACTGGATGACGGCCACGCGGTCGTGGGTGCGGAAGCCGGCACCCTTGAGCCACATGGTCCCGCCCACGAAGACGCCCAGCCCGATGAGCACCAGGGTCCCGACCGTGATCTCCTGCTTGTAGTGCAGATCCATAAGTCAGGCGGCGAAGGTGGCGCTGCCGAAGTCCCGCTCCAGGAACTCGCGAACCTCCGGCACGGTGGACTGCATGAACTCCTGCGGGGTGCCCTGCTGGACGATGCGCCCCCCGGTGAGGAGCGCCAGCCGGTCGGCCACCCGCATCGCCCCGCGCACGTCGTGCGTGACCATGACGCTGGTGACGCCCAGCTCGCGGTCGAGGCTCTTCACCAGGTCGTCAATGATGTCGGCGTTCACCGGGTCGAGCCCGGAGGTCGGCTCGTCGTAGAGCAGATACTTGGGCTGGCCGGCGATCGCCCGCGAGATCCCCACCCGCTTCCGCATCCCGCCCGAGAGCTGCGCCGGATACTTGTCCGCGGTATCGGGACTCAGGTTCACCAGCTCCAAGCAGCGCCGCACCCGCTCGCGGCAGTAGTCGAGGTCGCGGTAGAGCGCCTCGTCGGTGATGCCGAGCCGGATATTCTCGAAGACCGTGAGCGAGTCGAACAGCGCCCCGTTCTGGAACACGTACCCGATCGTGGCGCGCAACTGCCTGAGCTCGGCCCGCTTGAGATGCGCCACGTCCTTCCCGTCCACCAGCACCGTCCCCCGGTCCTGCCGGATCAGTCCCACGATGTGCTTGAGGAGGACACTCTTGCCCGTCCCCGAGGGACCCATGAGCGCCACCGTCTCGCCGTCCTGGACCGTAAAGTCCACCCCGTCCAGCACCACCTGCTGGCCGAACCGTTTGTGCACGCCGCGGAGTTCGATCATGCGCCGGGTCCCGTCGCGCGCTCAGCTCAGAAGCAGCCGGGCGAGTAGGGTGTCCAGGAGCAGGATCAGAACACAGCTCGATACCACCGCCCCGGTGGTGGACTTCCCCACCCCTTCGGCCCCCTGCTCGGTGCTGAAGCCGTAGTAGCAGGAGACGATCGTGATGCAGATCGCGAAGGCGAACGCCTTGATGATGGAGTAGTACGCATCGAAGGGACGCCAGAACACCCGGGCGCCGTAGGTGAAGTCGGCGTCGGTGACCGGCAGCACGGCCTGCACCGCGAACCAGCCCGAGAGGATCCCCGTGGCGTTGGCCAGCACCGTGAGGACGGGGATCATCACGAGGCCGGCGAGCACGCGCGGGATGACCAGGTGGCTCGCGGGCGAGCGGCCCAGCGTCTCCAGCGCGTCGATCTGCTCGGTCACCCGCATGGTCCCGAGCTCGGCCGCGTAGCGGGCCCCGATGCGGCCCGCCAGAATGAGCCCCGTGAGGACGGGCCCCAGCTCCAGCACCACGGATTCGACGATGAGCGAGCCCGCCACGTAGTACGGGATGTTGCCGGTGAACTGGTACCCGGTCTGGAGCGCCGTCACCGCGCCGGCGAATCCCGCGACCAGGAGCACGATGAACAGGCTCCCCACCCCGATGTTGCACGCCTCGGTGACGGTTCGGGGGACCCAGACCCGCCACTCCGCAAGCCCCCGGACCAGCTCCACAACGAGGAGCGAGACTCGTCCGGTATGGCTCAGGCCCGCCAGCACCAGCCGGCCCAGGGCTCGGCGCGGGTCGTACGTGGCGACAGGCGCGGTCATTCCAGACTCAGGGCAAGAGGCTCGGTGCGGTACGGTGCGGGCGGTCGGCTGGAAACGTGTCGGTCCTGGGACGGACGGCCGGCTGTAAGTTATAGCCCCGGCTCCAGAATCATAGCTCCGCCCTCGGCCCGGTACCCTCGCGTGCATCGCCCATGAGCCAGCGCTCCCCCAGTCCCTCTGCCCAGGTCCGGCCCGGCCGACTCGACCCCGGCGCGGTCCGCGCGTTCCGAACCCGGCTGTTGCGCTGGTACCGCCGGTCGGGGCGCGATCTCCCCTGGCGCCGGACCCGCGACCCCTACGGGGTGCTGGTCTCGGAGTTCATGCTCCAGCAGACCCAGGTGGCACGGGTGGAGCGCTTCTATCCCAGGTTCCTCGCCCGATACCCGACCATCCACCACCTGGCGCGGGCCAGTGCCGCCGAGGTGCGTGAGGCATGGGACGGCCTGGGGTACTACCGCCGGGCCGCCAACCTCCACCGGCTCGCACAGGTCGTGGTGCGCGAGCGGAACGGGGCGATCCCCGACGATCCCGCGGAACTCCGCAAGCTTCCCGGCGTGGGCCGCTACACCGCAGGGGCCGTGGCGAGTTTCGCGTTCGAGCGGGCGGAGCCTGCCGTGGACACCAACGTGGCCCGGGTGATCCGGCGCGCCTTCCACCCGCGGGCCCGGGGAGCCGGGGGCGCCCGGCGGATCTGGGCCACGGCGGCGGCGCTCCTGCCGCGGGCGGGGCCCCGCGCCTGGGCGTTCAATCAGGCGATCATGGAGCTCGGGGCCACGGTCTGTACCGCGCGGGTGGCGCACTGCGGGCGCTGTCCCGTCAACCGGGTGTGCCGGAGTGCGAGGACGGGTCGCGGGTAGGGGCGGACGCCGTGCCGCGGTCTCGGCCGTCTACCCGGCGTTGAGCGCCACCAGGAGTCCGTCCCGGATCGGCACCAGGGACGCGATCCAGCGCGGGTCGCCGAAGACCTCCTCGGTGAGGCGGCGCACGCCCTCCGTCTCGGGGGATCGGTCGGCCGGATCGAAGACCTTCCCGCCCCAGAGCAGGTTGTCCACCACGAGAACCCCGCCGGGCCGCAGCTTCTCGCGGATGGGCCCGAGCGAGGCGGGGTAGCCCGCCTTGTCTATGTCGTTGAAGATGAGATCGAACGGCCCGTCGGTCCGCCGCAGCACCCGGACCGCCTCGTCTACCTCGTAGCGGATCAGGTCGCCCAGCCCGAGCGCCGCCAGGTGTCGGCGGGCCCGCGCCGAGAGCGCCGCATCCCAGACCACGTGATAGACCTGACCGCCGCCGTTCTCCCGCACCGCGCGCGCAAACCACGCGGTGGAATACCCGAAGCCCGATCCCAGCTCGAAGACCCGCCGGGCGCCGATGAGCCGCGCCACCAGGTAGCAGAACTGCCCCGCCACCGGCCCGATGATCGGGAACTCGGTCCGCGCCGCCTCCGCCTCCATCCGGGCCAGTTCCGGCGGCCGGGGCGGCACCAGACCTTCGAGGTATCGGGTGAGCAAGGCGGAAAGAGGCGGAGTCATGGACAGGCCGGTGGCGGGGTTTCCGGACCGCGACGTCCCGGGTCGGGGCCGGCGGGGATCGGGAGGCCGGCCTCGGGCCTCCCGATCCCCTGCATCCCCTATCGCAGATAGAAGAAGAGCCCCACCCCTCCCACCACCGCCCCGGCGATCACCAGGATGTCCTCGTCGGCGATGAGGCCGGTGACGACGCCGACCCCGCCCACGATCATGAGGGCGATGGCCTCGCGGCGTCCGCCGCGGCCGAGCGGCGCCGCCTCGAGGGCGAACGCTTCACCTGACATCTGGACGCGATCGCTGGTCCCGGCCCGGAGCCGGGCCACGGCTTCGAGGTCCGCGGGCGCCGCGGCGAGCGTGGGGGCTGGGGCGAGGGCCGCGACCGTGCCGCCGGCGCGCTCCTGGGCGGCCAGCGGCTCGGCGAACCGGGGGGCGGCGAGAACGGCCAGGAGGAAGGCCTTCACCAGGAGCGGCGGAACGCGGCGCATCGGGAACCTCCCCGTGGTGGGAAATGGAGATCAGTACCGGTGCAGGACGCCGGCGATCAGGGACAGCAGACCCAGGTTGCCTGCGATCATGGCCGCCACGGTGTGCCGGCGGCGCAGGCGGTCGAACAGGGCGGCGGTCTCGCCGATCGGATCGAGATGGGCTAGCCGGGTGATCGTGGGATTCACCACGAACAACACCAGGAGCGCGGCGACGAGCCCGGCCCCTTGCATGACCATGAGCCAGGCCGAGGGAAAACCGGCGTTCGCCGCCGGGATGCTCAGGTAGATCCCCGAGATCACCGTGAGAAGGGCGCCGGGCACCATGAGCCGCCGATTGAGGGCCGCCTGGAGCCGGGTGACCGCACCCTGGATGGCGCGGTCTTCGCTCCGCCCGCGGAGCCCGATGACCATCCCGGCGAGGCCTCCGCCCAGCCAGAGCACGAACCCCAGCACGTGCGCCAGGTGACCCAGCGTGGTCACGCGATCGTCTCCTGGAGCATCACCTCGTCGAGCGGGCGCCGGCCGGCGAATCCCGCATCCACCTCGTGCCAGTGGGTGATGTGGTCCTCGCCCAGGCGCCAGCAGAGAAAGACCAGGCGGTCCTCGCGCAGGGCGTAGAAATCCACCAGGCCCGCCTCGAACCCCTTGAAGACGCACCCGATCTGCTCCAGCTCCTGGAGGTAGCCGTTGATCCGCTCCGCCTCCCGCGTGATCGTCTCGCGGGCGGCCTGGAGCGCGGGAGTCTCGCCAAGCTCGGCCCGTGCGGCGCCGGCCAGGAGATCGTACTCCTCGACCGCCTGACGCCAGACGGGGTAGGCGGCGAGCAGGTCCGTGACGATCCGCCGCACCAGCGGCAGGGTCCGCTCGGCTTCGGCGACGGTGAAGATGCGGGGAGCCGGCACGGTCAGCGCCAGAGGATCCGGAGCCCGGGGATCTGTTCGGGATGGCTGATGAAGCCGACGACGCGATGTTCCCCATCCACCACGGTGATCGTGGCGCGGAGGTGCGACTCGCTGGGATCCTGGTTCATGTGCAGGACGAAACCGTCCAGCTCCTGGTCCGGCTGCACCACACAGGCATCGGGGCGCATGATGGCGTCGGCCCGGGTGGTGGTGGGATCGAGCCCCGGCGCCAGGCAACGGGTCACGAGGTCCCGGTCGCTCAGCACGCCCAGAAACCGCCGGGTCCGGTGATCGTCCACCACCGGGACCACGGAAATGTTCCGGTTGCGGAACATGATCGCGACCTCGCTCGCGGAGGCGTTGGCGACAGCGACGTACGGGTTGGCCACCATGGCCTCGGAGGCTTTCATCTTCCTTCACGCGTGGGCGGTGAGCACAATTTGATTACCTCGCTTCCGATTGCAAGCCCGCCAGCGCGTCCCGCGCCGCCGCATAACCCAGCTCGGCGTAGCGCCGCACCTGATCCACCTTGAACGTGGCGCCCCGTTCCAGCCGGGGGCGGATGTAGAGCAGCCGGGGCCGGGCGGGGTCGCCGCGCCAGGCCGCCACGGTGAGGGCGGTCTGGCCGGCCATGAGAATGCCGGTGACCTCATTATGAAGCTCGACGAGCGGCGGCAACCCGCTCCCGCCAGCCGGCGGCGGCTCGTCGAAGCCGGGACCCACGTCCACCGCCGCCACCAGCGCGGCCGGGAACCGGGCGGCGGGCGCGAGCGGTAGCACGGCGCGGAGCCCGCCGTCCGCGTAGCGCCGCCCCTCCAGTTCGAGCGGCGGAAAGAAGAGCGGCAAGGCGGCGCTGGCGTACAGCGCATCGAGCAACGGGACGTCGCGCCCTTCCGCGCCGAAGAGCACGAGTTCTCCGCTCTCCAGGTCGGTCGCGGTCACCGTGAGCGGCACCCGGAGCGCATCGAACCGCCGGACCGGTACGAGCCGTGCCAGCGCTTCGCGGAACGGGCCCGGCTTGAGCAGGTGCCGGGCCCAGAGGCCCTTGACCAGGGAAACCCGTTCGGTGCGCACCACCTCGCGGCCGGCCACCGCGCTCACCCGGTCGAGCGCCTCGCGCCCACTCAGCCCGGCCGCGAACATCGCGGCGAACGCGGCGCCCATCGAGGTACCGACGTAGCGGCCGGGGACGAGCCCCGCCTCTTCCAGGGCCCGGAACGCGCCGGCGTGCGCGGCGGCCTTCGCCCCACCGCCCCCGAAGACGCCCACCACCTCGGACGGCACCGGGCCCCGGGCGCCGGGCGGCCGCGACCCGCCCCCACTGGGGGCGCCGCCTCCGCCGGATCCCGGCACCCGGTTCACCGCCGGCGCTCCTCCCGGTATCGCCGGGCCCGCTCGTACCGGGCCTCTTCCTCGGGGGTTTCCGGCACCAGCCGGGGCACCCGCCTGGGACGCCCCTGCTCGTCAATCGCCACGAACACCACGTGGGCGGTGTGGGTGTGGCGCCGTTCCCCGGTCGCCACGTTCTCCGCGTAGACCTCCACCGAGACGTCCATCGAGCTGTTGCCCACGAAATCCACCGAGGCGGCACAGGTGACCAGCGCCCCCACCGGGATCCGTTCCCGGAAATCCACCCGGTCGAAGCTCGCCGTCACCGCCGGTCCGCCCGCATGCCGGATCGCCGCCACCGCGGCGGCCTGGTCCACCAGCGCGAGCAAGTGGCCGCCGAACAGGTCGCCCAGCACGTTCTGCATGTGAGGCATGACCAGCGTGGTGAGCTGGGCCCGGGAATAGGACATCGGACGGGAGTCGGGAGCGGGCATGAGCGTGCGTTCGGTGGTCGGGTTGCAGGTCGGCCATCGGGAACCGGTACCAGGGGCGCGGCGGCGCCCGGTCCGTGCCCTGAGGAGAACCAGGGCTGCGGTGAGGCGGCACTCCCATCGAACGGGTTCGAGCCGCCGGTCGGCCCGGCCAGCGCCTCTCCGAGCCGGGTGAACGCGACCTGACCGGCTGGCCGGGAGCCTCGCCACCGGCCGGAATCACCCGCGGCGCACCAGGAGCAGTTCCCGCCCCGCCGCCACGCCGGCCAGCGCAGCCGCGAGCGAGAGCACGACACTCAGCACGACGTAGGTGCCCGCCCGGGCGAGCTGGCCGTCTTCCAGCAGCCGGATCGTCTCGTACGAGAAGGTGGAAAACGTGGTGTAGCCGCCGCAGAACCCGATCGCGAGCAGGGCCCGGACCTCGGGGGAGAGCACCGCGGAGTCCGCCCCGTAACGGTAGACCAGGCCGATGAGGAAGCATCCGGTCACGTTCACCAGCAGCGTACCGTAGGGAAAGGCGGGCCCGGCCACGCGGCCGGCCAACCCGCCCACGAGGTGGCGAAGCACCCCGCCCACCGCACTCCCCAGCGCGATATACCAGATCATGCGTTCCCCGGTCCGACGCGACATATTGTTCCGCGCCATGCCGACCCTGCTCGAGGCCATCGCCGGCGTGCCCAACGCCTGCCAGATCCTTCCCTCCCTCGTCGCCGGCGGCCAGCCCTCGAAGATGCACTTGGTCCGGCTCCGGGCGGCGGGGTGTCAGCTGATCTGTGACCTGCGCGACCCCGGAGAGCGGTGGTTCTTCGACGAGGCCGAGACCGTGACGGGACTCGGCCTCGAATATGTGAACGTACCGGTCACGCCCCGCACAATCAACGACACCACGCTGGAGCGGGTCCGCCGGCTCCTTCGCGCCAACGGCGAGCGTGGCATGTTCCTGCACTGCGCCGGCGGCAACCGGGCCGGGGCGACCCTGCTGCCGTACCTCATTCTGGACTGCGAACTCGGCGAGGAGGACGCGCTCACCCTCGCGGCCCGGGCCGGCCTCTCCAGCCGGGACCTGCTGGCCTGGGCGATGCGGTACGTGCAGCGCATGAAGGACAGCGAGCGGTCCGGTGGCGGGTAATCGGTGCCGCGTGACCCGAGCCGTTCGGCCTCTCCGGGACCCGTCCCACCTATCCACCCCTCCGGTGCCAGTACATCCTCATCTCGCTGATCTTCCCGCCGCTCGTCTCGCAGAAGATGGCACCCCGCGCCTCGACCCATTGCCCGGTCCGGCGGCGCCGGAAGACCAGCTTGAACTCGGTCGCAAACCAGGGTCCGGCGCCGTAGATCTCGCCTGAGGCGAAGGTGATCTCCGACTGATGGAGCGGCACGTCGGCCCAGTACCGCCGGACCGCTTCCAGTCCCCGGAGCGGCTCCTCGAAGGGGGTCTCGTAGAAGACGATCTCCGGCGCGAACACCTCCATCAAGGTGTCCACCCTGGCCCGGGCCCAGCCGTGGCCGAACTGGTCCATCAGCGCGCGCCCGAGGGCCCGGGTCTCTTCCGTTCCGGGGCCGCCCGTCATGAGATTCCTCCTCGCATGGCCCCGAATCTACACGTCCGCCGCCTGGGGAGCGCCCTGGTCGCGCTGCTGGCCGCCGGTCCGGGCGCGCCGGACCGGCCGCCGTGCCCGCCGCTTGCGGGGGAACTCGTCGCCCAGGGGTGGGCTGCCTACCGGAGCGATTCGCTCGCGGCCGCGGCCCGGCTCTTCGCCCGCTCCGACAGCCTGTGCCCGGACCGGAACCTCGACGCCAAGGTGGGGCTGGGGTTCACCGCCCTCCGCCAGGACCGCCTGGCGCGTGCCGATTCGCTCTTCCAGCTCGTGGCCCGCGCCAGCCCTGACAACGGCGACGCGTGGGAGGGACTCACGCTCGTGGCCTGGCGCCGGGGCGATCGGGCGGGCGCGCTCGACGCGGCCCGCCGGGCCATCCGCCTCGACCCGGACAACGCCACCACCCGCCGGATCCTGGCGGAGCTCGACCCGGACTGGGACCGACCCGGCAAGCCCGATCGAGTCAGGCAGCCGGAGCTCCGGGTGGACGCCCGCGCCCGGGGCGATGTCTTCGAGGTGCCGGACAGCACCGGCTGGCGGCGGTTCTACATCAAGGGCCTCAACCTCGGCGTGGCGCTGCCGGGGAGGTTTCCCGCGGAGTTCCCCACGGACTCCCTGGTCTACGCGGGCTGGCTCGACACCATCGCCGGCATGGGCGCCAACACGGTCCGGGTCTACACCATCCTCCCGCCGGCCTTCTACCGCGCCCTGCGAGGGTGGAACCGCACCCACCCCGACCGCATCCTCCGGCTCCTGCACGGGGTCTGGACCGAGCTGCCGCCGGACCACGATTTCGACCAACCCGACTGGAAGGCCGAGTTTCGGGCCGAGATGCGGCGCGTGGTGGACCTGATTCACGGCGCGGCCCGGCTGCCGCCCCGCCCGGGTCATGCGTCAGGCCGGTACGACGCGGACGTGTCGCCCTGGACGCTGGGTTACATCATCGGGCGGGAGTGGGAGCCGTACGCCGTGCTGGAGTACGACCGGCGGGCCGGGGCAGCGCGGGCGCCCTATCGCGGCCAGTTCCTCGAAGCTGAGGCCGCCCCGGCCGCCGACCGCTGGATGGCGGAGCAGTGCGATTACCTGCTGGCCTACGAGGTGGACCGCTACAACACCCTCCGGCCCATCGCGTACACCAACTGGCCCACCCTGGATCCGCTCCATCACGAGACCGAATCCACCGTGGCCGAAGAGCTCGCGATCCGGGCCCGGCTCGGCCGCCCCATCTCAGGACGGCCCCCGCTCGAGTACGACAACGACGCCATCGGGCTCGACGCGATGCTGATCCGGCCCACCGCCGCCAACCCCGCCGGCTGGTTCGCGAGCTTCCACGCCTATCCCTACTACCCCGATTTCATGCTCTACGAACCGGCCTACGACTCGGCGCACTCGAGTCTGGGACGGTCGAACTACTTCGGGTATCTCCGGGCGCTCAAGCGGCACCACGCCGGAATCCCGCTCGTCATCGCCGAGTACGGGGTGCCCTCCAGCCGGGGCCTGGCGCACTGGCAGCCGCAGGGCTGGCACCACGGCGGCCACGACGAGCACGCGATGGCGCAGATTGACGCCCGCCTCACCCGGGAGATCCGGGAGAGTGGGGCGGCCGGGGGCATCCTGTTCGCCTGGCTGGACGAGTGGTTCAAGCGGAACTGGGCCGTGATGGACTACGAGATCCCGCCCGAGAACAATCGGCTCTGGCACAACGTGATGGACCCGGAACAGCACTACGGGGTGCTGGGCCTCTACGCGGGCGACGCGGGCACGAGCCCGGTGCTGGGCGGCGATCCGTCGCGCTGGCGCGCCCTGCGGCGCCTCGCGCCCGGCTCCACGAAGGAGGCGCGCGCGCCGTCCCCGGCGACGGGCGAGTCGCGCGGGGGTGACGGGCGGGGCCCGACGCGGCGGCTGGGCGCGCTCCGGGCGGGAAACGACGAAGCCTACGTCTACTTGGCCGTCGAGCTTCCTCGCTGGGATCCGGACGCCACCGACCTGCTTCTCGCCCTCGATACCTATCGGGCCGACCTCGGGCAGCGCGCGCTGCCCGGCCGGGTGCTGACCAGCGAGGCCGGGTTCGAGTTCCTGGCCGTCTTTCGCGACACGAGCGATGCCGAGCTCCGGGTGACTCCGGACTACAACCCGTACGCCGGCGCCGAGGCGATGGTCGAGGGCGACAACTTTTCCCGCTTCGCGCGGCGGCCGGTGACCACCGTGCCGCGGGACGACGGGCGCTTCGATTCGCTCTTCGTGTTCACCAACCGGACCCGCTACACGCGCGACGGTCGGGTGATCCCCGCCCGGGGCTACAACCGCGGCCGGCTTCGCTTCGGCGCCGCGGCCGCCTCGACTCTCGCCGACTGGTACTACGACCGGACCGCCGGCCTCCTGGAAGTCCGGCTGGCCTGGGGTCTCCTCAACGTGAGCGATCCGTCCAGCGCGACGGTGCTCTTCGAGGCCGACGCCGCAAGCGACCGCATCGGCACGGCGGCGAGCGACGGATTTCGGATCGGCCTCGTCCTGCTCGGCCCGGACGGGCGGGTCGCCGACGCGCTCCCCGAGCCGGGCCCTGGCGGCCGCTGGCTGGCGCGCGACCTCCCTGCCTGGCGCTGGGCCCCGTGGACCGAGCCGCGCTGGCATCAGCGACTCAAGCCGGTGTACGATACCCTGCGGGCCACCTGGGGGAGCTGGTGAGAGGACCTGACGCAACGGGCGCGGCCGGACGAGCGGCCGGGGAACCGGCCGGTTCGGCGTACCCCAGCTCGCCGGGCGGATGGACGCAGGTCCCCCCCCCGGGCTCCGGGGGAGCGGTCGGTCCGCCCGGCGGGCGAACGCCGGCTCCGTCGTCAGGCAGGCGCGACCCGGCATCCGGTCGGCGCGCGGACCCGGGCTCCCGCCGGCGCGGCCTGCCGCCCTGGCTCCGGTCCCTCCGGCGGGCGGCGGCGCTGCTCTTCGTCCTTGCCTCCCCGGCCGCGGCCCAGATTCCCGCCGCCGACTCGGCCTGGAGTCAGGGCGATTACCACGCGGCGCGGATCGCCTACGAACGCGCGCTGCACGACGATCCGGGCTCCGTGCGCGCGCTGTACCGGCTCGGCATCCTCGCGTCCTGGGACGGCCGACTCGATTCGGCGCTGGCACTCCTCCGCGACGCCCGCGAGCTGGCGCCCGGCGACCCGGATGTGCGGCTCGCGGAGGCCCGGGTCCTCGCCTGGCGCGGCCGCTACCGCGCCGCGCTCGCCCGCTACGACTCGCTCCTCGCCGAGCAGCCTGACAACCGGGAGGCGGCGCTGGGCCGGGCCCAGACCCTGGCCTGGGCCGGCCGCTACCAGGACGCGGCCCGGGCTTACCGGATGCTCGGAGCTTCCGACTCGACCGACCTCGCCGCCCAGGCCGGCGAGGCGCAGGTAACCGCCTGGCGCGGCGATCTGGCGCGCGCCGGGGCGCTCTACGAACGGGCGCTGGCCCGCGATTCGTCCCACGTTCCGTCGCTCACCGGTCTCGCCCAGGTCCGGCTGTGGCAGGCGCGGCACCGTGAGGCGCGCAGCCTGCTCGACCGCGCCCTCACCCTCGCCCCCGAGGACCGCGCGGCGCGCGACCTGGACCGCGCGATCCGGGCCGCCACGCGCCCCGACCTCGAGGTCGCGCTCGGCTGGAGCCGTGACTCGGACCGGAACACGAGCTGGTGGCAGACCGCCGCGGGCTCGGCCGGTCTCGGCCAGGGCGTCCGGGGCTTCGCCTCCGTGGGTGTCACCGAATCCTCCGATCCCGCCCGCAACGCCACCCGCACCAGCGCCGAGGCCGGCCTCCGCCTCGCCCGCGGCAAGGCGTCGGCCACCGCGGCCCTGGGGCTCCGGCGCCTCGATCCCGAGGGAGCGCCCCGCCGGACGCCGGCCACCTGGCGCGCCTCGGCCCGCTATCGCCTCTCCCCGCGGGCCGTGGTGGGAGCGGGCTACGCCCACAGCGCGCTCGACGAGACCGCCTTCCTCGTGGGGCGAGGTCTCGACCTGGACGAGCTGAGCGCCGACCTGGACCTCGCCTTCAGCGACCGGCTGACGTTCGGCGCCGGCGGCGGCTACGGCTGGCTGACCGACGACAACCGCCGCGCTTCGTTTGTCGCCGCCCTGATGCGCCGGATCGGCAACCGGGCCGGTGCCGGCCTCTCCGGCCGGTATCTCGGCTACGAGTTCCGCGGTGTCGGGTACTTCTCCCCGGACCGCTTCCTGGTCGGCGAGGCCCGCGGCTGGTACGCCCTTCCCGTCCACCGCTGGGAGGCACGGTTCGCCGGCGGGCTCGGCCTCCAGCAAGTGGGCGCCGCGGGTGCCGCCCAGAGCCAGTGGCATCTGGAGACCCGGATTTCCCGGCGCTGGGGTTCGAGGAACGAAGTCTCGCTCTCGGGCGGCATCTCCAACAGCGCCGTGAGTTCCACGACCGGCGCGTTCCGCTCCTACACCGCCGCCCTCCAGGCACGGGTCGGACTCTGAACGCCGGCATGGACCCGGAACGAACCCGCTTCCCGGACGAGCGGCGCGCCGGCACCGGCGAGTATCTCGACGCCCTGGCCGCGGTCACCGAAGCGGGATGGCCGCCTCGCGCGACGGCCTCATCCGGTGGGTGAGCGCCGCATCCCCTCCTGGGGCCGCTCGACGGCGCCCAGTGGATCCTCCTCGCGCCGCCCCACACGGCGCGGCACGCCAGACAGGTGACGGACATCACCGCCTCGCCCGGCTATGCCGGCAACTCTTGAGGCCGTAGGGCACCGCGCCGGGCCGGCGCTCGCCGGCGGGTTCCGGCGCCCGAAGCCCCGCGCGCAGGCCGTCCCCTAACACCTTGGCCGGTCTCTTCCGCTCTGCCGGACCGCCCGGCAGATTGGATACCCACCGCGTGGATCGCCACCGCATCGCATCACCGGGAGGTCGTATGCCAGCCCCATTCCGTGGTTATCTCGCCGCGACCGGGCTCGCGCTCGCACTCCCCGCCGCCCTGGCCGCTCAGGCGGGGAACCTCGAGCTCGGGCTCGATGTCGGGTTCGACTATCGCGTCAACGAACCCCATGTCCTCACCATCGGCGTCCCGACCCAGGACTTCCGCCTGGGCTTCGGGCTCACCGACCGGATCTCCTTCGAGCCCCGGGCTTCGCTCGATTACTTCAAGGTCGAAGACAGCGACGCGGTCTATACGCTGGGGCTGGGCGCCGGGCTGCTCGCGCACTTCTCGTCCATGCGGAAGGGCCCCTACGTGCGGCTCTTCGGCGGCTGGAACCGGGTGGATGTGGGCTCGACCGATGCCTCGCAGTTCTCCGCCGGCGGCGGGATCGGTCTCAAGGCCGGGGGCGGCAAGGTCGCCGCCCGACTCGAGGTGGCCTACACCCGGGCCTTCGAGAACGACGACTTCGACAGCACCGACAACGTGACGGCGCTGGTGGGGTTCTCGGTGTTTACGAGGTGACGGTGGACGGTGAACGGCGGACGGGGACGGGGAACGCTGACAGGGCACGCGCTCGAGGCCGCTCCCGCGGCTCGCTCGCCCGGACGGATTCCGTTCACCGATCACCGTTCCCCGTCGGTCCGGCCCGAACATAGGTCTCGAAGAAGCCCCACCCCCGGTCCGCCACCGCAACTCCGGCCGCCCGGCCTTCCAGGCTGGCGATCCCCCGCATCTGGAGGAACACCCAGCCGGGCCCGGCGGCCGTCTCCCGGGTGGCGGCGAGGTCGGTGACCTCGACCCGGACCCGGAGCGTATCCTGGTCCCGGGTGGCGGTGAACCCGAAGGCCGCGGGACGCTCCCCCGGCCGCAGCGGTCCCCCCCCCCGCCCCCGGTAGGCGATCTCGGATGCGCGGAGGACCTGCAGCACGCCCAGCGAGTCCACCAGGGTCACCAGGAGCGACCGCCCGCCCGGGCCCAGCCCCGTGTCCCCGGGCGCGCGCACCACGCCGTACAGGAGGTCGAGCCGCCGCCCCCGCGCCGCGCCCCACTCCCAGGTCACCCCGCGCCAGAGGCCCCAGTTGTGGTCGTGATAGGCGGGCGCGTCCCGCAGCCGGCGGCAGGTCCCGTTCACGCAGAGGCGGCCCCGGGCCCGGGCGGAAAGCGCCGGCACCGCGTAGCCGGACGGGGTAGCGCCCTCGCGGAGCGCCACCGGCGGGAAGTACCGGTAGGGTTCGGGTTCCACCGTGAGGTCCAGCTCCACCCGGCCGGCCGCACCCCGGGCGGACCCGCGGAGGCGATAGAGGCCGCCGCGCTGCTGTACCGTGTGCGCGCCTAACGCGAGATCGGCTGAACCCGTGTCGAACCGCACCCCCGCGGCCGGGATCACCGCCCGGAACCGCTGGTGGCGGCCGTCCGGGGCCCGCCGCGTGACCAGGAGCTGACCGCCCCAGCGCCCGCCGGGCACGTCGCCCCCCACCAGGTAGGTGATGTACCACCACTCCGCCGGTCCCGCGACCACGTTGAAATACTGCCACTCCGCCCAGCTCGAGTCGCCGCGCGGCGGCTGGTGGAAGCGGTCCAGCTCGTCGTAGAGCTGCTGCGCCGTCGGCACCACGTACGCGGAATCCGCGGGCACATCCTCCCAGCGGCCCGCCAGCAGCCGGAGCGGAGCACCCGTGGCGCGGGCCCGGCTCGGCACCTCGCCTCCGGCCCGGGCCGCCACCGTCTGGCCCCGGAACCCGACGTACACCAGCTTGTGCTCGATGAGGGGCGAGACCGCGCGTACCAGGTCCGCGTGGCGCGGCCCCCCCAGCAACATCCGCGTGAGGTAGCGGGCCCGCTCGATGCCGAAGAACATCCCGCTCAGTCCGCCGGTCCGCATCGCCTCCACATCGATCCCCTGGGGAAGGACCGTCACCTCCCCACCGCCCACCAGCCGGACGTCGCGCGACTGCTCCAGGAGCGCGGTGCCCACGGAGAGCAGCACGATCATCACCCCCACGCCGAATCCGTAGCCCAGGAGCAGCACGAGGGAACGGGCCTTCTTCACCCGGAGATGCCGGAGCGCCAGGACCAGCAGCATCGCGAGGGCCTCAGCCGGTGCCGCTGATCCGCCCGTCCAGCATGTGGATCCGCCGGCGGGCCTGGGCGGCCAGGTGCTCGTCGTGGGTCACCACGACCAGCGCCATCCCGTCCGCGTTGAGCCGGCGGAACAGCTCGAGGATCTCCAGGCCGGTCGCGGCGTCCAGCTCCCCGGTCGGTTCGTCCGCCAGGATCACCGCCGGCCGGTTGGCCAGCGCCCGGGCGATGGCCACCCGCTGCATCTCCCCCCCCGAGAGTTGCGTCGCCCGATGCCGGATCCGGTGGGCCAGCCCGACGTAGGCCAGGAGATCCCGGGCCCGCTCGCGCCGTTCCCGGGCGGGCACTCCGGCCTCCGCCATCGGAAGCTCGACGTTCTCGGCGGCGGTGAGCACCGGGAGCAGGTGAAACCGCTGGAATACGAAGCCGATCTTGGTCAGGCGCAGCCGGGTGAGCTCCCGGTCGGAGAGGCGCTCGAGCGGTGTCCCCAGCAGCTCGACGCTGCCGGCGGTCGGGGTGTCGATGCCGCCCAGGAGGTGCAGCAGCGTGCTCTTGCCGGAGCCCGAAGGCCCGGCGATCGCCACGTAATCGCCGGGGCCGATCTCGAGCGACACCCCGCGGAGCGCGTGCACGACCTCGCCGTCCAGCGGGTAGTCCTTGTAGAGGTCCCGGGCCCGGAGCAGCGTCACGTCGCCTCCGCCCGCAAGGTGGCGGCGATGGGCGCGCGCGCCGCGAGCAGGGCCGGATAGGCGCCGGCCAGCACGCCGGTCAGGAGGAGCGTCGCCCCCGCCAGCGCCAGGCTCCGCGGTTCGGGGACGAAGAACGAGATCGCGGCCGGAAGCCCCGGGAATCTCGTGAGGATCCGGTCCAGGTATTCCGCCGTCGCCCAGCCCAGCCCGGCCCCCAGCGTCCCGCCCGCCACGGTGAGCGCCAGGCTCTCGGCCAGGACACCCCGGACGAGGCTCCCCCGGCCGATGCCGATCGCCCGCAAGGTGGCGATCTCGCCCAGCCGCTCGTTCACGGTGATCGTCATCAAGGTGGCGACGAGGAGGACCGTGACCCCCAGGCTGATCGTGCCCAGGATGTAGGAGAGCTGGCGGAAATAGACCAGGCGCTGGCGAAAGTGGGCCACCAGCTCCGCGACGCTGTTCACCTCCACGCGCGGCGCGGCGGCCCGCAGCCGCTCGACCACCGCCTCCGGATCGGCACCCTCCCGCACCCGCACCACCATCGCCGACACGCGGTCCTCGGCCCGCTGCCAGGCGAGGTCCTGCATCACCGGCAGCACCGTCCCGACCGACGGCTGCCCCCGGTAGTCGTAGAGCCAGCGCACGAGCCCCCGCACCACCAGCCGCCGCTCGACCGCGGCGGAGGCCGTCTGCGGGTCGAGCCGTCCCACCAGCGTCACCGTGTCGCCGATCGTGGCGCCGATCGCCTGCGCCGCCGGCCGGCTCAGCAGGACGCCGAGCGTGTCGCCGGGCTCGAGGTCGGCGCCCTGCTCCGGCTGGTAGAGCGCCTGGGCGGCCGGGTCGATGCCGTAGCCGAAGAGGGTGACCAGGGAATCGCCGCGGCGGGCGTGGAGCGACGTGCCGAGAAACGGTCCCACCGCCTCGACCGCCGGATCGGCCTCGAGGGTCCGGCGGAGCGCGGCCGCGCCGGCCAGGGTGGCCTCCGTGTCGAACGGCAGGGTGCCCTTGGGCGAGACCCGGATCTGGTAGCCCCGGCCGAGCAGGAGCCGCTCGAAGGAGCGCTCGATCCCCCGGCTCAGGAGCACCATGTCGAGCAGCATGGCGGCGGTGACGGCCACCCCAGCCAGCGCGAGCCCGGTGCGCATCGGATGGCGGCGCAGGTTCCTGAGCGCGGCGAGCACTACCCTCTCCCCCAGAGCACCAGCGGCCGGGTCCGCACCAGGCGCCACGCCGCCACCGCCCCCGCCACGACGCCGAGCCCGAGCGAGAGCGCCACGCTGAAGGCGAGGACCCCGGGCGTCACCAGGGAGAAGAGAAGCGCGGTGTCGAAGAAGCGGCGGTAGTACGCGTTGATGGTGGCGCTCGCGAGCAGGGCGAGCCCGACGCCGACCCCCGAACCCACGGCCGCCACGAGCACGGCCTCGAGAAGGAGCGCCCCGAAGATGGTGCGACGCCGGACCCCGATGAACCGCATGAGCGCAGCGTCGTGGCGCCGCTCCTCCACCTTGAGGAGCATGATACAGAGCAGGAAGACCGCGCTCGCCACCACCGAGATCACCGCGATGGCATCGTGAAACCGGCTCACCACGACGAAGGTCTGCGACGCCTGGTCCGCGATCTCGGCGGAAGGAAAGGCGCGGAAGCCGAAGGCGACCTGATTGAACCGGGCCGCCGCCGAGTCGGCCGCGACGCCGGCCCGGAGCGCCACCGCCAAGCGGTCCACCCGATCTTCCGCTCCCAGGAAATCGGCCAGGTGCGGCAGATGGAACCGCAGTCCGTACTCCCGCCGGGCCACACCCGCCGGATCGGAGGGCGGTTCGTACACCGCCGTCACTACCGCCGGGCGGACCGGAGCACCCGGTTCGAGCGAGAGCAGGACCGTGTCGCCGACGCCGGCCCGGAGTCGCTCGGCCAGCCTCCGCTCGAGGGCCACCGGCACGGCGGCCGGGGCGGGTGCGACGGGTCCCGCCTCGCCCGGGAGCCTTCCGGCCTGCCCAGCGCCGAGCACGAGGAGCAACCCCGCCATGCCGGCCAGCATCATCCGCTCACCTGTTCGTTCCGTCGGGCGCGCCACATCGGTCCGTGCGCCAATCTAACCCGCCGCCTTGGCGCTTCGCCCCGGCCAACGTTATCGTAGGGCGACCGTATGACCCGCTTCGAAACCCCGCGCGTGGCGATCGTGGGCACCGGCGAGATCGGCCGCGGGTGGGCCGCCCTTGCCGTGGCGGCCGGCTGGCCGGTCATCATCTACGATTCGGATTCCGATTCCCTGGCCGCCGCCGCCGACGCGATCACCGACCGCGTGGTGAACTTGGTGCGGCTCCGCCGGGCCGAACCCGCGGTCGCCGAGGACGCGCTCAACCTCATGCGGGTGGGCCGGAGCCTGCTCCAGGCGGTGAACGAGGCCGACTGGATCATCGAGGCCGCCGGCGAGGACTCCGCGCTCAAGCAGAAGCTCCTCCGTCAGATCGAGGAGGTCTGCCGCCGCGCCGCGATCCTCACGACCAGCTCCCAGGGGATGAGCCCGTCGGCCCTGGCCGGCCGGCTGGTGCGCCCCGACCGGTTCCTGCTAGCTCGCCCCCTCCGACCGGTCGAGCTGGTCCCCCTGGTCGAGGTGGTCCCCGGCCCGGCGACCGATCCGGCGTGCGTCGAGGACGTCCGGTTCTGGCTCGGGCTCCTCGGCCGCGCGGCCATCGTCTTCAAGAAAGAAGTCCCTGGAAATTTCGTGGGCCGGATCGAGGCGGCTGTCTGGCGCGAGTGCATCCACCTCGTCCTCGACGGCGTACTCGACGTGGAGGATGTGGACCGGGCGATGGCGGTGGGCCCCGCGCTGCTCTGGGCCGCGGCGGGCCCCCATCTCGACCGTCACCTCGACTCGGGGGGCTCCGGCATCGCGGTCCAGCTCCCCCGCGCGCTCAGCGCGAGCGAGGAGATCTGGAAGGTGCTGGCCGAGTGGAAACACCTGAACACCGACGACCAGCACCGCCTGATCAAGCTGCTGGAGAAGGCCTACGGGCGGTTCCTGCCGGAACTCAAGGAGGCGCGGGACAAGCGCCTCGCCCGATTGCTCGAGGCGATGCGGGAATGAGGGCGACAGGCCGGCAGGGGGTGGTGGCCCGTCACCCGTGAACGGGGCCGCCGGGGAGGCTCGAGGCCCTCCGGGGGGGGCACGGATGCCGGTTGCCGGTCACCGCTCGCTGGCTCCGGGCTCCACCCGGCTGCAGAGCAATTCCCCCGCCAGCTCGTGGCCGATCACCTGCTCGCGGTCCCCTGCCCGCAGCGTGATCGGCCCCTGGAAGGGTTCCCGGGCGGTCACCCGCACCCGGGTACCCGGGGTGAGGCCGCTGGCCCCGATGTACCGGAGCTTTTCGGGCTGGCTCGTGTCCACCCGGCGGATCTCGGCCTCCTCGCCCACCGGGATCTCGCTGAGCGGGGTGTAGACCAGCTCGGCGATGGTGCCGTCCGATTCGGGAATCGGATCGCCGTGCGGGTCCACCCGCGGGTTGCCCAGCACCCACGCCATCCGCTCGATCAGGGTATCGCTCACCGCGTGCTCCAGCCGCTCCGCCTCCTCGTGGACCGTGTCCCAGCTGTAGCCGAGCCGGGCCACCAGGTACGCCTCGATGATCCGGTGCCGCCGCACCATCCGGATGGCGACGCGGCGTCCCTCGGGGGTGAGGCTCACGCCCCGATACGGCGCGTGCTCTACCAGCCCCTGGTCCGCCAGGCGCCGTAGCATGCCGCTCACCGACGCCGGCGCGAGATCGAGGACCTGCGCCAGCTCGTTGGTGCCGGCCGGCCGGCCCTGCAGCGAGAGGCGGTAAATCGCCTTGAGATAGTCCTCCGCCGAGCGGGTCAGCACGTCGTGCGATGCCGGGGCGTTCATGGAGAGCTCCGTTCAGGCCTGGGGTTCGGGGAGCGCGCGCAGCCCGTTGGCGACCACCGCGAGCGAGGCGCCCATGTCGGCCAGCACCGCCATCCAGAGCGTGGCGTCGCCCAGGACGGCGAGGACCAGGAACAGCGCCTTCACCCCGATCGCGAACGCGATGTTCTGGCGTACCAGCGCGAGGGTGCGCCGCGAGCGGCGGACGAGGGGCGCCAGGCGGCTCAGATCGTCGCCCATGAGGGCGACGTCCGCCGTCTCCAGCGCGACATGGGTGCCGGCGGCGCCCATTGCGATCCCCACCGTCGCCGCGGCCAGGGCCGGCGCGTCGTTGATGCCGTCGCCCACCACCGCCACCCGTTCACCCGCCTGCTCGAGCTCGCGGACCGTGCGGTACTTGTCCTCGGGCAGGAGCCGGGCACGCCACTCGGGAAGCCCCACCGCCCCCGCCACGACCCGGGCCGCGGTCTCCCCGTCGCCGGTGAGAAGCATGAGGCGCCGGATCCCCGTCCGGCGCAGGTCCGAGACGGCCCGCGCCGCGTCCGGCCTCACCCGGTCGGCGATGCCCAGCACCGCGAGCGGGGTCCGCTCCTCCAGCAGGAGCACGGCGGTCTCGCCCCGCGCCTCGTACGCTTCCAGCAGCCGGTGCAGCGGTTCGCTGCACGCACCCGCCGCCTCGCACAGCCGTCGGTTCCCCACTGCGAAGCGCCGGCCTCCGATCGTGGCCCGGGCCCCCACACCGGGCAGCGCCTCGAAGTGGGCGGCCGCCGGAATGGCCAGGCCTCGCGCCCGGGCCTCCTCGACGATGGCCCGCGCCACGGGATGCTCCGAGTGCCGTTCGATGCCCGCCGCCAGCCGGAGGACCGCCTCTTCACTCTGCCCGTCGAGCAGGGCGATGCCGGTCACCGCGGGCCGCCCCTCGGTGAGTGTCCCGGTCTTGTCGAAGACCACCGTGGTCACCTGACCCATCGCCTCGAGCTGCGCGCCGCCCTTGAGCAGCACCCCGGCCCGGGCGGCGCCGGTCAGCGCGCTCACGATCGTGACCGGGGTCGAGATGACCAGCGCACAGGGACAGGCGATCACCAGCAGCGCGAGCGCACGGTAGAGCCACTCGGTGAACGCGCCGAGCCCGAAGAGCGGCGGCAAGAGCGCCACCAGCGCCGCGAGGCCGACCACGACCGGGGTGTACCCCCGCGCGAAGCGATCCACGAAGGTCTGCACCGGCGCTCGCGAGGCCTGCGCCTCCTCGACCAGATGGAGGATGCGGGCCAGCGTGGTGTCGCGGGCCAGCGCGGTGGTGCGTACCTCGAGCGCCCCCTGGAGATTGATCGTTCCCGCGTAGACCGCCTCCCCCGGCCCCTTCTCGACCGGCATGGCCTCGCCAGTGATCGGCGCCTCGTTGATCGAGGAGCTGCCCGCGGTCACCACGCCGTCGAGCGGGACCCGCTCGCCGGGGCGGATGCGGATCCGGCGGCCCACCGCCACCTGGTCCACGGCCACGGTCCGGTCGCCGTCCAGTCCGATGAGGACGGCCTCGCGGGGAGCCAGATCGAGTAGCGCCGTGATGGCACGCCGCGCCCGCCCCACCGCCCACTCTTCCAGGAGCCGCGCCACCGCGAAGAGGAACATCGCCGAGGCCGCCTCGGCCCACTCGCCGATCAGCGCCGCCCCCGCCGCGGCAATGGTCATGAGGGCGTGCATGTCGGGGCTGCCCCGGGCCAGCGCCCGGAGCCCCCGCGGCGCCACGTACCAGGCCCCCGCCGCGAGCGCGGCCCCGAACGGGACTGCCAGGGCGGCCTCCGGCCAGCCCAGCCAGCGTCCGACGAACGCCGCCGCGAGCGCGACACCGGATCCGGCGGCCGCCACCAGGGGTCCCCGCGGCCGGACGGCGGGCCCGGCTGGATCGTCGGCGCGCACCCCGTAACCGGCCCGGGCGATGGCGGCGACCAGCGCCCCGCGCGACGGGCCCGGCGCGACCACCTCCACCTGCACCTCGCTCTTCAGCACGTCCACCCGGACCGCCCGGACCCCTGGCACCGGCTCGAGCGCCCGGGTCAGGTGGCCGGCGCACGAAGGGCAGTCGACCCCGGTGAGCCGGAAGAGATCGGTCCGGATCGCCGGTGCGGTGCGGGGTTCGACCGACGAAGTCATCGCCTCAGGCAAGGAGCCTCCAGACCTGCGCCACGAGGAAGCAGACCGTGAACCCCAGGCCGAGGGGGAGCAGCACCGACACCACGGTCCATTTCACGCTGCCCGTTTCCTTGTAGATCGTGTAGATCGTCGTGGAACACGGGTTGTGGAGCAAGCTGAAGAGCATGAGGTTGAGACCGGTGAGCACGCTCCAGCCCGCCCCCCGGAGCAAATCGCCCACCGCGGCGATCGAGTCTAGCTCGAACATCACGCCCGCGCCCGGGCCCACCCCCGCCAGCCGACCCGCCAGCACGGTGAGCATGAGCACCGTGGGGATGATGATCTCGTTCGCCGGAATGGCCACGATGTAGGCCAGCAGGATCACCCCGTTGAGGCCGATCAGCACGCCCAGGGGGTCGAGCCACCGCACCAGGTGCTCCGCCAGGCTGGCGCCCTCCACCGTGAGATTGCCGATCAGCCAGATCACCGCGCCCGCCGGGGCCGCAAAGACCACCGCGCGCCAGAGCACGATGGCGGTCCGGTCAATGAGCGAGGTGTAGAGGGTCTGGAGCACCCGCGGCGGCCGATACGGCGGGAGTTCCAGGCTGAAGCTCGTCGCCTCGCCCTGGAGCACGGTGCGGGTGAGGAGCCACGACGAGAAGAACGTGGCCAGAATCCCCAGCACCGCGACGCCCACCACCGCCGAAGCCGAAACGAGGCCCGCCAGCGCCGCCGGGGCGAGGCTGCCCAGAAAGACCGACGCCATGAGGATCTGGGTGGGCCACCGCCCGTTGCAGAGCGAGAAGTTGTTGGTCAGGATCGCCACCAGGCGCTCCCGCGGGCTGTCGATCACCCGGGTCGCCACCACACCCGCCGCGTTGCACCCGAACCCCATGCACATGGTGAGCGCCTGCTTCCCGTGGGCGCCCGCCCGGCGGAAGAGGGCGTCCAGGTTGAACGCGACCCGCGGCAGATAGCCGAAATCCTCGAGCAGCGTGAAGAGCGGGAAGAAGATCGCCATCGGGGGGAGCATGACGCTCACCACCCAGGCGGTCGCGAGATAGACCCCGTCGAAGAGAAAGCCGCTCAGCCACCAAGGGAGCCCCATCCCGGCGCTCCAGCTCCGGAGCGCCGGATGCACGGTATCGATGAGCAGCGAGGCGAGGAGCCCCGACGGCACATTGGCTCCCTCGATCGTGATCCAGAAGACCACGGCGAGAATGAGCAGCATGAGCGGGAACCCGAAGGTCCGGCTGGTGAGGAGCCGGTCGAGCCGCCGATCGAAGTCGAACCGGGCGCGCCGGAGGCCGCTGAGCTGGACCCGCGAGGCGATCCGCTGGGCCGCGGTGTAGAGGCTCGTGGCCAGGGCATCCTGGAAGCCCGGCGAGAGCCGCCACCGGAGCCGCTCCGTGGCCTGGAGCAGCTCCTCGATCGCCTGGCTCGCGGCCACCGCCACCGCGCCCTCCCCCGCGTCGCCGACCGTGAAGCCCGCCTCCTCCAGCCGCCCCAGCTCGCCCGAGCGCACCGCCTGCTCGATCCGCTGGTCCGCGTTGAGCAGCCGGAGCGCCACCCATCGCGCATTGGGCAGACCGGGGAACGCCGCCTCGACCCGGGGAATCAGTTCCCCGAGCGCGCTCTCCACCTCCGGCGCATGCTCCCGGAGCCGGAAGGGCATCGTCTTCACCTCGCCCTTGGCCATTCGGAGGACGGTGTCCATGAGTTCGGGGATGCCCTCGCCCCGGCGAGCCGCCGCCGGCACCACCGGCACCCCCAGCTCGCCGGCCAGCTTGGCGGGGTCCACCGCGATCCCGTGGCGGCGCGCCTCGTCCATGAGGTTGAGACAGACCACCACCCGGCCGGTGATCTCGAGGATCTGAAGGACGAGATTGAGATTGCGTTCCAGCCGTGTGGCGTCCACCACGACGACCGTGACGTCGGGCGCGCCGAACAGCAGAAAATCGCGGGCGACTTCTTCGTCGGCGCTCCCCGCCTGCAGCGAGTAGGTGCCCGGCAGGTCCACCACCTTGAGCCGCTTCCCGCCGTGGGTGAAGACCCCCTCGGCGCGCACGACCGTCTTCCCGGGCCAGTTGCCGGTATGCTGACGGAGCCCGGTCAGCGCGTTGAAGACCGTGCTCTTTCCGGTGTTGGGGTTCCCCGCGAGGGCGACCAGGTAGTCCCAGCGGGTCTGCGGCACCCCCAGTTGCACCAGGCGAGAGGCCCGGGCCGGCGCGCAACCGTGACAGGCGGTTCCGGTCATGACGGCCTCACGACGCGGCGGCCAGTGCCGCGGGCTCGATCTGGACCTGCGCCGCCTGACTCCGGCGGAGCGCAATCAGCGCGCCGCGGATCCGGTAGGCCACGGGATCGCCGGAAGCGCTGGAGAACTCCGCCGTCACCACCGTTCCCGGCACCACCCCGAGATCGAGCAGGCGGCGGCGCTGAGGCCCCTGGCAGGACGGCGCGATCCGGATCACCCGGCCGGCCTCCCCCGGCACGAGATCGGCCAGCGTCCGGTGCGCCTGCTCGGCCTCCACCTCCGCGCGGGGCAGCCGCTCCACCGTGATGTTGGCGGCCAGCACCGGTGGGAGGACGTGCTCCTTTCCCTCGATCCGGAACCGGACCTCCCGCGGCCCCTCCTCCACCAGCCTGAGCTGCGCGCCCGGCACGAGCCCCTCGGCCAGGAGCCGCTCGAACACCTCGCGCGGCTCGTCTTCGAGGTGGATGATGGTTGCCGCCGTGCCGGGAGCGAGCGCGGTGATCGGTTCCCCCAGGCGCGCGGGCAGCTCGCCGGTCGGTGTCGGAATGGGATCCCCGTGGGGATCGTACATCGGGTTCCCCATGCGGGAGGCGAGGGCGTCGGTCTCCACCGCGCTGAGCGCGTGCTCCTGACGCTCGGCCTGCTCGTGCCATTCCGCTGGCGCCACCCCGGTCCGATCGGCCAGATACCGCTCCCAGAGCCGGTGAGTCCGGATAATCCGGAGCGCATAGGCCCGGCCGGCCGGCGTGAGTGTCACCGTGTCGTTCGCGCTCCGCGCCAGGTCGAGCTCCCCGAGCCGCTCGACCAGCCGAAGCGCCCGGCCTCGCCCCACCTCGAGCGCGCCCGCCAGGCTCTCGACCGTGGAGGGGCGGCCAGCAGCCTCGGAGTGGTACAGGTGCTTGAGCGCATCCTCCACCCGAACCCGCTCCGTCATCCGGAGCAGCCGGACCAGGCGCGGAATGAGCCCCCACCTGGGCCAGGCCAAGGCTGCGGCCAGGGCGCAGATGGCGCCGAAGAGGAGCAGGGCAGTGCCGGGATCAGGAGGGCTTGGAGTCAATTCGCAAAACCTATTGGCTGATCTTTGTGACGCGCACCAGAATATTAGTATATCCTAATTCTCCCCGGACGCCAGGCCCCGGGTGGCGGAAGACCCGGCCGCGGCGGCTCGGTACCCACCCGTCTTGCCTGCGAAAGCAGGCATCCAGGACGCGGGGCGTCCCCGGCCACGGCGGCCCCCGTCATGCCCGCGAAAGCGGGCATCCAGGACGCGGGGCCCCCCGAGCCATGCCCGCGCACGCGGGCATCCAGGCCGCGAGGCCACCCCCTTGCCGTGAGGGGCATGGACCCCTGCTTTCGCAGGGGTGACGAATGGGGCGCAGGGGTGACGGAAGGCCCTCCCCGTCATGCCCGCGAAAGCGGGCATCCAGGACGTCGGCCCCCCCCACGAGTCATGCCCGCGCAAGCGGGCATCCAGGACGCCGGCCCCCCCACGAGCCATGCCCGCGCAAGCGGGCATCCAGGCCGCGGGGCCACGCCCTCGCCGCGGCGGCCATGGACCCCTGCTTGCACAGGGGTGACGGAAGGGAGGCCCAGGGGTGACGCAAGGGGCCGCAGGGGTGGCGGAAGGGCGCAGGGGTGACGGAAGGCCCTCCTCCGTCATGCCCGCGAAAGCGGGCATCCAGGCCGCGGGGCCCGCCCTCGCCGCGGTGGGCATGGACCCCTGCTTTCGCAGGGGTGACGAATGGGCCGCAAGGGTGACGGAAGGGCGCAGGGGTGACGGAAGCCCCCCCGTCATGCGCGCGAAGGGGGCCGCGGGGCAACGGGAAAGGCCGCCGGGGGTGAGGGGGAGGCCACCAGGCCGGCCGCCGTCACCCGATGCCGGCCAGCGCGACGAGCGGGCTCAGGATCCGCTCCGTGAGGCCCCACACGAGATGCTGCCCCACCCGGAAGGCCGGAAACCTCCGCCGCTCGCCGCGGAGCTCGATCTCGGTCTCCTGGTACACGCCCGCCCGCGCGAGGTCGGCCAGCTCGACCCAGAGGGCCTGGGCCACTTCATCGCTCAGGGCCAGGGCCGGGCGCTCTGGCAAGGCGAACACGAACGGCCGGACCACCACCAGTCGCGGCAGCGGAGTGCGGGGAGCGACGTCGTCCAGCGGACCGAGCAGGTGGGCGCCGGCCAGATCCACTCCCACCTCTTCCCGGGTCTCCCGGATCGCCGTGGCCAGGAGATCCGGATCCTCGGGAGCGAGCCGGCCCCCCGGGAGGCCGATGTGTCCGGACCAGGGATCCCCGGCGCGATCGGCGCGGCGGATGAGCAGGACGGAATCGGGAGCCGGGGCGAGGAGGACGGCAACCCCGGCCCACCAGCCGTCGGGAGGATGGGCGGTGGCCGGCCGGCGCGCGGCGAGACGAGCGGCCAGGCGCTCCTGAAGCGGACTCAGTGACAGCCGCAGCCACCTCCGCTGCAGCAACTCCCGCCCCGGGGCGGGCCGAGCGAGGAATAGTCGGCGGGACGGTGGGCGCCCCGGGGAGGTGCGGGGAGCGAGATCGTCCGCTCCACCGACGCGCTGCCGCAGGCCGGGCACGCGATCGCCGTGTCGCCCCGGACCAGGAGCTCGAAGCCTCGGCCGCACCGGGAGCAGTGGTATTCGTAGATCGGCATGGAACTCAGGATGGCCGGGCCGCCCGCGCCGGTCAAGCCACCCGGTCAGGCCGTCGGGACCTGCCGGCGGCGGCTCCACCACTTGCGGAGCCCGGCGACCAGCACCACCGCGCCCACCGCCAGGACCTTCTTGGCCGCGAGCAGTCCCGCGAGCAGTACCTTGAAGAAGCCGGCCTTGGACGCCACGGCGCCGGCGACCAGCGCCGCGATCCCGTAGGCCGCGACCTTGTCCTTGCCCTCCACGAAGTCGGTGTAGCGGTTGCCCGCGGTGAAGTCCACGAACCCGAGCACCTCCTGCATCGCGGCGCGGACCGCGTCCAGCTCGGTCATCTCGGCCACCGCGTTCAGCACCAGAACACCGTCCTTCCCGAGGACCCGGATGTTGTAATTGAGGGTATGGGCCGGGTTGTCGCCGAAGCGGAGTTCCTTGGCCCAGTAGAGCTTGTGACTGGATCGGTCGTAGCGGGGAGGCTCCGCCCACCCCACCAGGTGCACCGGCTCGAACCCGGCCGCGGCGCGCTCCCGGTTCTCCTGGACGCTCGCCTTCTGCATCTCGCGCAGGAGCTCGTCGTAGTTCAGCTTCGCGGCGTCGTCGTCCTTGACGTGCCCGTCGCCCTCGTAGGTGATGACGACACCCCATCCGCCAGCCGCGAACGGCCCGGGGGCTGCCGGGAACAGCATGCCCAGCGTCGCGAACCCGGGCGGGTTCCCCCAGGCGACGAGCACCCGCTCGGCGTCGTCAGGCGGCAGGTACCGGAAGCTTTCGGGGACCCGGAGCAGGGCCCGCCCCCCGGCGATGACGATGTCGCCGCGCTGCCAGCCCAGCTCCTGCTCGATCCGCTCGAGCGGGAGCCCGCTGTCGGCTGCTGCCTGCTGGGCCGCGAGCGGCACGAAGGGCCAAGCCGCGAGGGCGGCGACGAACACGCGGCGCATGAGTTCCCCCGGGGATCGGGCGCAAGATAGTCAGGATACCGGTCGGGACCGGAACCCGGAAGCCCCGGCACCGAGGGACCGCAAGGACCGAGCCAGTCGCGCGTGACGCACCTCACAGATACCGGTTCAACCACTCGATGGTTGCGTCCAGCACCTCGGCCAGGGCCGGGGTCATACCGGCGAAGGGGTGCACGGCTCCGAAGGTGTGGCCCGCCTCGGGCAGGATGCGGAGCCGGGTTGGCGCGCTCCGCTCCCTCGCCGCCCGGGCCAGGGCCTCAGCCTCGTCAGGCAGCACACTGGTATCCGACCCGCCGTGCAGGATGAGCCAGGGAACGGTGAGGCGCCGGGCCGCGGCCGCGATGTCCAGCGGGCCGGCGCGGTTTCGCTCGACATCCTCCAGCACGTCGGGATAGAGCGGGAGCACCTGGCCGGTCCGCTGGTTCACCACCTCCAGCTTCCCCGCCGCCCGCCAGGCATCGGCCTGGCCGGGCCAGCGGTCCACGTGACTGATCGCGGCCCAGGTCACCAGGGCGCCGATCCCCGGGTGGTCGGCCGCGGCGAGCACGGCCATGCCGCCGCCTCGCGAATGCCCCACCAGTCCCACCGCGGGCGGTCGGGGGACGCCGAGCTCGCCCCGATCCAGCGCGCCGAGGACGGCGCGGATGTCCTGCAACTCGGCGGAAAAGGTGTTGTGCCCGAACCGCTCGGGCCAGCGGAACTCGCCCCGGTCGTCCACCCCGCTGCCGCTCAGGTTGAACGTCACCGCCGTGAAGCCGGCGCGCGCCAGCCGGTCGGCGAGCACCGGGAACATCCCCCAGTCCTTGAACCCCTTGAAACCGTGGATCACCACGACGGCGGGTCGCGCATCCCGGCCCGCGCTCCGCACGTCGACCAGGAGCGGGCCCAGGACACCGGGCAGCGTGTGCTTGGTGAGCGACGGTGTGGCCATCGGTCTTTGACCCGCTTCGCCCTGTCGTGATAAATTGAGCGCCGTTCTCCCCCCGGAGCCAGCCACTGTGCGCGCGTCGCATCCGACTCTGGTGGTCGTCGGGCGGGCCATGCTGGAACAACGTGACGCCATGGCCAGCCAGTGGGCAGAATGGATCACGCACCGCACCTCGGCCGCCCGCCCCCGGCCCGCCCCGCTCCTCGAACGCGAACTCCGCCTCCTGCTCGACATCCTGATCGAATCCGTCGGCCCGTTGCGACGGGAGGTGGCCGAAGTCTGGCTTCACGCCTGCGAGCACTACGGCCGTTCCGGTACCGCGCGCGGCCTGGCGGCGGGCGAGATCGTCGAAGAGATCCAGTATCTCCGGGAACTCCTGATCCGGCGCATCGGGCCGGTGCTTGCCGGGCTCCGGCCCCGCCAGGCGATGGCCATCATTCTCCGCCTGAATGCGGTCCTCGACAAGGGGATCGCCGTGGCCGTGGTGGGCTACACCGACGCCCTGATCGCCACGCTCTTCACCCGCAACGGCGTCCCTGCGCCGGAAACCGAACTCGACCAGCAGGAAGTCGAACGCCAGCTCGAGGTCATCGAGGGCGAGCTGGCCGCGCTCGTGCGGCATCGCTGAACGGTCCGGCGGCCACGCGCCGCGCTGCCCCCTCCGCACTGGGGACGGGAGCGCGCACCGCTCCATCAGGAAGCCGCCCGCCACTGCACCCCTGCGGGCCCATCCCCCGATCCCGCTCCCCGTTCACCCCTTAGCCACCCTCCATCCCATTGCCACGCCCCAGACCGCCAGGAGCCCGACCCCGGCCAGCATCAGCGGATGCCCGGGCGGCGCGGCGACAGCGCCTAACATGCCTCCGGCTGCCGCCAGGGCCGCGAGCCCGCCGATCCAGCGCGGCTCCTCGGCGCGCCGGGCGGCCTGCCACGCCCAGAGTGCGGCGCCGAAGCTCACCAGCGTCGCGCCGAGCCGGCCCGCCATCACCACCGCTAGGTGCGCCGCCTGATACGAGACCGCGACCTCGCGCATCCCGGCGGCATACAGCCGGGCGTACTCGGGGGCGGCGCCCAGCATGAACGCGATGTTCACCCCGTTGAGCGCGAGACCGAGCGACACCAGCGCCGCCGCCGCCACGGCGACGAGCCGGTGTTCCGGGGGGGCAGCCGGCACCAGGGCCCAGATCCCGGCGATGATCCCGCCGGTGGAGAAGAGCAACCCGAGGTGAATCGGCGACCAGGCGGCGGTCGCCGCAATGAGCGTGAGATCGCCGTCTGGCGTGAGCGGCAGCACCGGATGGGCCAGCGCACAGGCGAGGAGCCCCAGGCTCGCCAGGGCGAGCAGCCCGCCCAGGGCCCGGATCGGCGCCGCGTCAGCTCCCGGTTCCATCCAGCACCTCCCGCACCCGGGCGGTGAGGTCGTCCAGGGTCCAGGGCTTCTCGAGGAACGGGACCTGGCCTGCCGCCGGATCGTCGGCCTCGAAATCCTGGCCGCCGTAGCCGCTGGTGAAGAGGAAGCGCACCGGTTTGCCCTCGTCTCGGAGCGCGCGGTACAGCGCGGTGCCGCTCAACTTCGGCATCACGATGTCGGTGACCACCAGGTCAATTTCGGCGCCGCTCCGGAGCAGGTGCAGCGCCTCCAGCCCGTCGGCGGCGGTGCTCACCCGGTAGCCCAACCGCTCCAGGGCGCGGGTCGCCACCCGGCGCAGGCCCTCTTCGTCCTCCACCAGCAGGATCCGCTCCGTGCCGTGCCGGCGTCGTTCGACCGGCGCCGGGGGAGCAAGCTGGGGCGCTTCCTGGGGCGCCAGGGGGAAGCAGACCTGGACGGTGGTGCCCTGGCCCGGGGCGCTGTCGAGGGCCACGAAACCGCCGTGTTGGCGCGTCAGGCCGTAGACCATCGCCATCCCGAGGCCGGTTCCCTGGCCCGGCGGCTTGGTGGTGAAGAACGGCTCGAAGACCCGGGCCCGGACCGTCTCGTCCATGCCGACGCCGGTATCGGTCACGCGGAGGCAGGCGTAGGTGCCGGGCGCTGCGCCTTCCGGAGGGGCGGCGATCCGGGTCGTACGGACCTCGAGCGTCAGGCGCCCGCCCTCCGGCATCGCGTCGCGCGCATTGGTGGCCAGGTTGAGGACGATCTGTTCGACGGCACCGGCGTCGGCCATCACCCGGATCGGCCCTTCCGGCGCCTCGAACCGGATCTCGATGTGCTCGGGGACCAGCCGCCGCAGGGTCTGGGCGAGATCGGCCACCACGCGCCCGAGATCGAGCGGCTGGAGGGAGAGCGCCGCGTGGCGGCTGAAGGAGAGGAGCTTGCGGATCATCTGGGCGCCGCGCCGGGCCGCGGCCTGGAGCTCGTCCAGGTCCCGCCGGAGGTCCTCGCGGTCGGGCGGGAGGGCTCCCGCGATCATTTCGCCGTTGGCGAGCACGATGGTGAGCAGGTTGTTGAGGTCGTGCGCGATGCCGCCGGTGAGCTGGCCCACCGCCTCCATCTTCTGCGCCTGTCGCAGTTGCTCTTCCAGACGCCGCCGCTCCGAGAGGTCGCGCAGAATGGCCTGGAGCCTACCGTCGCCCAGCTCGCGGGCGCTCACCTCGACCTCCACCAGGCTCCCGTCGGCCCGGCGCAGTTGCCGGTGCAGTAGCACCGGGGTGGCCGGCCCGTCACCCGCCCGCAGACCCGCCAGGCGTTCGAGCGAGTCATCCTGGGTCAGGAACCGGCCGAGCCCGGCGCCGACCAGGCGCTCCGGCGAAAGCCCCAGCAACTCCCCGGCCCGCGAGTTGGCCTGGAGGATGGTCCCGCGCCGGTCGCTCACCAGGATCGCGTCCGAGGCTTCCTCGAGCATCCGCCGGTGGCTCGCCTCCGATTCGGCCAAGGCGCGCTCGGCCTTCACCCGGTCGGTGATGTCGTGAATGATGGCAAAGAGCACCCGGCGCCCTCCGAGATCCATCGGGCTCGAGTGGATCTCCACGTCCCGGATCTCTCCGGAGCGAAGCCGGTGCCGGACCAGGAACACCCCCTGCCGCTCGTCGCGTGCCTGCCCGACCAACCGCCGAACCTGCTCCTCCGGCAGGACGTTGATCTCGGTCACGCGCTTCCCCACCAGTTCCTCGCGCGGCCACCCGTAGAAGCGCACGGCTGCCGGGTTGGCATCGAGAATCCGGAGGGTCTCCGCGTCGAGGATCCAGCATACCGAGGACGTCCGCTCGAAGACCTGGCGGTAGCGCGACTCGTACTCGCGCCGCCGCCGATCCGCCTCCTCCGCGCGCCGGAGCGCCCCGCGCACCAGCCAGTACAGGAGGAGCGCGGAGAGCCCGACGTACACCAGTCCCTTGGCGGTCTGGATCCGGGCGAGCTTGGTGAACGGCAGGGAGTCGAGGGTGGCCCAGAGGGCGTCGGAAAAGAGAATCCAGAGGGCTCCGAAGATGGCGTAGGCCGCCGCGATCGCCGCGGGCACCTGCTCGCTTCGGAGCCGAAACCAGGGGAGCATGGCCCCTAGCCCGGGTGCCGGATCACGCGCACGTCCTGGGCCGGGATCGCGCCCCCGACGATCCGGCCCTGGGCGTCCACCGCGAGGCGGAACTCGACCGCGCCGATCCGGATGGTCATCGAATCGGCCCCCACCCGGCGCACCAGGCCGGTCGCCGTCTGCCCTCCGCCGAGATTGAAGAACGGCACCGCGAGGCTGTCCCCTGCCCCGGCCCGGGCCCGCCGGGTGGCCTGTTCCAGGAGCGCAAAGGACAGGTTGAGGTACGGCAGGGCGCCGGGTGCGGTCGGGAGGACCCGGGTTTCGAGTCCGGTCCGGCGCACCTGGTCAATGGCGACGCTGTCGTGGCGGAAGATGAGCCGGGTACGCTCCAGGGGAGGCGCGCGATCCGGATCGGCGGCCCGCCACGCGCTCACCTCGACCAGCGGGGTGCCGGCATCCGGCCGCACCACGGCGTGGTAGTTGAGCCGTTCGCCGCTCGCGCCGCGAAGGATCAGCCGGCCCTCGAGTTCGCCCGGCCACCGGGCGAACCACTCCACCGCGACGGTGTCGCCGGCGTGGAGCACGGCGAAGGATCCGCTGTCGGGGGGAGCGGTTCCGGCCTGGGCGTGGAGCGACCGGAGGGGGAGCACCGGAGCGAGCCCCGCGATGGTGACGATGGAGAGCCGGCGCCGGATCGCGGTCAGCATGCCCCGGCAAACCGGCCGCGCGCCGGGGCCACGGGAGCGAGACTGTGGCAAGGGTCACCTCGGGTCAGCCGGACGGGAGCGGCCTCGGGTTTTCCCGCCACACCCCGCCGTGATTCCGTACCAAACATAATGCCCCGGCGCTCCTAACATGGACCCCCGCACTCCGGGGGCCCCGTGGATCCCGTCGCCCTGCTGTCCGGCCTTCGTACTCTGCCCGATCTCCGGCAGCTCGTGGCGCTGCTGGGCCACCAGCCGCTCTGGCAGGAGTTTCCGCCGGAGACCTTTGCGGTTCCGGCGGCGCTGGTGGGCCGCGCGGGCCCGCTGGAGTGGCTCGCCATCGCCTCAGGCCGGCCGGCGGAGGAGGCCCGGCGGCTCTCGGCGCGGCTGGCGGGCCGGGGCCGGCTCGTGGCGGTCCTCGCGCTGGACGAGCGCCGCCGCTCGCTCGCCCTGGCGGTGACCCTGGACCGGCCGGTGGTGACGGCGTTCGACCTCGACCGGCCGGCCCCCGAGGCGCGGGAGCGGCTGCGGCGCCTGGCCCAGGTCCGCGCCGACGGCGTGCTGTTTCTCGTGCGGGCGGCCGAAGCGATCACGAGCGAGAGCGCGGGCCACCGGTTCTTTCGCGCCTTCGCCGCACTGGCGGATCGCATGGCGGCGGGGCTCACGGGCGAGGTCCGGCCCCGTGACCGCCGCGACCTCGCCCTGATCCAGCTCACCCGGGTGCTCTTTCTCTACTTCGTGCAGTGCCGGGGCTGGCTCGACGGCCGTCCCGACTTCCTCCGTGCCGCCGTGGACCGGTGCCTGGCCCGCGGCCGCCGCCTGCATCGCGATCTCTTCCGGCCGCTCTTCTTCGGCACCCTCAACCGCCCCAGCGCGGCGCGGGGACGCGCGCGGGCGTTCGGCCGGATCCCCTTTCTCAACGGCGGCCTCTTCGAGCCCCACCCGCTCGAGCGAGCGTGGCGCGGGGAGGTGCCTGACGAGGTATGGCGTGATGCGTTCGACTCGGTCTTCGAGCGCTTTCATTTCGCGGTGGTGGAAACGGCAGCTCCGGGCATCATCGCGCCGGACATGCTGGGCCGCGTGTTCGAGGGCCTCATGGCGCCGGAGGCGCGCCGCGCGAGCGGAGCCTACTACACGCCGGCGCCTCTGGTGCGGCGCCTGGTGGACGCGGGGCTCGAAGCGTTCCTCGCCTCCCGGCTGGGATGGAGCGACCCGGAGGCCCGGGCCCGGCTCGCCGCGCCCGACCACGCGCTGCGCCAGGTGCTGGCGGGGCTCGCGATCCTGGATCCGGCCGCGGGCTCCGGCGCGTTCCTGCTGGGTGCGCTCGAGCGGCTGGCCGAGCTCCGGGCCGGGGAGCTGCCGCCGGCGGCACTCCGCCGCGCGATTCTCGCCCGGAACCTGTTCGGGGTGGACCTGAACCCCATGGCGATCCGGCTGGCGGAACTCCGGCTCTGGCTCGCCGTGCTGGCGGTGGAGCCGGCCGCGGAGCCGGAGGCGGTGGACCCGTTGCCGAACCTGGACGGGCTCCTGCGGCAGGGCGACAGCCTGCTCGAGCCGGGGCGGCTGCTGGGCCGGCTGGGGCTTCGCACCCCGGCGGAGGCGGCGCCGCTCACCGCGCTCCGGGCGGAGCTGGTGCAGGCGGTGGGAGCCGCGAAGCGGGAGGCGGCCCGGGCGCTCCGGCGCGCCGAGGCCCGGGTGTATGGCGCGGCGCTGGCCGAGGCCGAGCGCCGGTTCGAGCGGCGGATCGTCGAGTGCCTGACAGCGGCGCGCGGGCCGACCCTGTTCGGCGCGCGGCGAGGCCTGGACCGCGAGCTGCGTGCCCGGATCCGGGCGGCCCGCCGCGGCCGGTCCGAGGTGCGCCGGCTCGCCCGGCGGCTCCGGCGGGAGGGGGAGGCGCCGTGGTTCAGCTACGAGTGCCAGTTCGGCGACATCCTCGCCCGGGGCGGGTTCGATCTCGTAGTGGGCAACCCGCCCTGGGTCCGCGCGGAAGAACTCGCGGCCGGGCAGCGCGCCGCGCTCCGCGAGCGGTACCGCTGGTGGCGGACCAGCGGCCCGGGGTTCCGGCACCAGCCGGATCTCGCGCTGGCGTTCCTCGAGCGGGGCGTCGAACTCCTGGCGCCGGGCGGCGCGCTCGCGATGTTGTTGCCCGCCAAGGTCGCGACGGCGGGGTACGCGCGCCTCGCACGCGAGCACCTGGCCCGGACCGCCACCCTCTACGCCCTGGCCGACTTGGGCGCCACCGGGCACGCGTTCGACGCCACCGTGTACCCGGCGGCGATCGTCCTCGGCAAGCGGCGGCCCCGAGCCGACCACCGGGTGCGGGCCACACTCGAGTCCGGCGCGGGCACCGGCACCCCGCAGTGCCGCTTCGGCAGCGGCCCATGGATCCTGAGCCCGGAGCCCCTGCTCGACGCCCTGGAGGCGCTTCGCGCCGGCCATCCCCGCTTGGGCGATCGCCTGACACCTCAGCTCGGCGTCAAGACAGGGGCCAACGCGGTCTTTCTCGATCCGCCGCCGTGCGTGGAGGCGGCGCTGATCCGCTGGGCCGTCCGGGGCCGGGACGTGCGGCCGTTCCGGTGCGAGCGGCGGCGGCGCCTGCTCTGGCCCCATGATCAGGCGGGCCGGGTCTATCCGCGGATCCCGGCCGGGGCCGCCGCGTGGCTCCGGCAGCACGAGGCGATCCTCCGGGTTCGGGCCGATTACGTCCGCGGCCCCTGGTGGACGCTTTTCCGGACCGAGGGAGCCGTGGCGCCGCACCGGGTGATCTGGGCCGACCTCGCGCGGCGGCTCATGGCCGTGGCGCTCACCGGTCCGGACGCCGCCCAGCTCCTGCCGCTCAACACCTGCTACGTCGCTGCCCTCGACAGGGCGGAGGCGGCGCTGGCGCTCGCGGCCTGGCTCAACAGCACCTGGCTCCGGGCGGCGGCGCGGGCCGGCGCCGACCCGGCCGCGAGCGGGTACGCCCGGTTCAACGCCCGGGTCGTGGCCGAGCTGCCCTTGCCTGACAACGTCCTCTCCGATCCCGGCCTCGCGGCGCTGGCCCGCCGCGGGGCCGCCGCCCCGGTGCAGGAGGAGGTGGATGAGCACTGCGCTCGACTCCTCGGTCTCACCCCGGCCGCCCGCGCGGCGCTGGCCGCCGTCCCCGGGGTCCGGCACGCCCCGGATCGTCGCTGACCAGCTGGCCCCGGTGGCGGACCCGCTCGAGACCGTCCTCCGGGCGGGCCCGCCGGCCTCGCCCGCCGCCGTGGCCCGCGCGATGATCCGGGCCACGGCCCCGCCCCGGGCCGGCGATCCGCCGCCCCCCTGGCTCCTCCCCGATCAGGTGGCATCGTTCCAGCAGGTGCTCGCGGCACTCCGGGCCCACGGCGGCGCCCTGCTCGCCGACCCCCCCGGTAGCGGCAAGACGTGGGTCGCCCTCGCCGTGGCGCAGGCCTGGCCCGGCCGGGGCGAAGTCGCCGCCATCGTCCCCGCCGCGCTCTGCGAGCTGTGGCGGCGGACCGCGGTGGGGCTCGGTCTCCCGATCGCCCTCCACTCGCACGAGCGCCTGAGCCGGGGCCGTCCCCCGCCGGTGCGAGCCCGGTTCGTCATCGTGGACGAGAGCCACCATTACCGGAATCCGGCGACCCGCCGCTATCGCACCCTGGCTCCGTGGCTGGGCCGCACCCCGGTGCTCTTGCTCAGCGCCACCCCGGTCGTGAATCGGCTGGAGGATCTCGCCCACCAGCTTCTCCTCGCCGTGCCTGACGATGCCTTGGCGCCCCGGGGCACCGCGTCGCTCCTCGCCATGCTCCGGGCCGGCCGGCCCGCAGTCGCCCTGCACGAGCTGGTCATCGCGCAGAGCGCCCGGGCCCCGGGGCGCCCCCGGCGTCAGGCGGCGACGCTTGCCGCCGGACCCGACGGCGCGGAGGAGTCGCTGGCCCGGGCCATCGAGCGGTTGAGCTGGTCGGCCAGCGCCCCGATCGCTCGCCTGGTGCGGGCGGTGCTCTGGCGGGCGCTGGCCTCGAGCCCCGGGGCACTCCTGGCGTCGCTCCGGCGCTACCGGCGCCTGCTCCTGAGCGCCCGCGACGCCCTCGCAGCCGGCCGCCGGCTCTCCCGGGCCGGCCTCCGCGCCCTGGCGGGTCCGGCGGCGGACCAGCTCGTCTTCTGGCAGCTCCTCCCGGCGGAGCCGGGCGAGTCCGAGCTCGATCTCTCCGACCTCGAACGCCTGGACCCGCTCCTCCGCGCCGCCGAGGACTGGGCCAGCGAGGACGATCTCCGCTGCCGCCGGCTCCGGGAGCTGGTGGGCACCGGGGACCGCACCGTGGTCTTCAGCGGGAGCCGCGACACTGTGGCCTGGCTCCGGAGCCGGTTGCAGGCGTCGCGGCCCGCCTGGTGTACGGGCGACGCGGCGGGCATCGGGAACCTGGGCATGCCGCGCGACCGGGTGCTGGCGTGGTTCGGGAGGGAAGGCGCGGGGCCCGGCGGGCCCCGGGTGTTGCTCAGTACCGATGTCGCCGCCGAAGGTCTCGACCTCCGGGCGGCCCGGCGCCTCGTGCACTACGATCTCCCCTGGACCGGGGTGCGGGTGGATCAGCGCGAGGGCCGCCTGCTCCGCCGCGGGTCGCCCCACGACGCCGTCGAGGTCATCCGGTTCGATCCGCCCCCGGCCGTGGAGCGGCGGCTCGGCTTGCTCGCGTGCCTCGAACGGAAGCGCGCGCTGCCGGCCGCGGCGGGCCTCGGCCCCGCCGGCCCGACCCGGGTTCGCCGGCCGCCGCGCTGGCAGACCGATCTCGCCGGGCTGGACGACGGCGGCCCGGCCTGCTCGGGGG
>DATLYZ010000054.1:0-13738 GCA_035574255.1 Gemmatimonadales bacterium
CCGGCTCGTCCGGCTGGTCCGGTTCGGATTGGGGACGGCCGTGCTGGCCTGGGTCGGCGCCGCGCTCTGGCGGAACTGGTCCGAGGTCCGGGCGCAGCCGCCCGTGTGGTCGGTGAACCCGGGAGGCGTGATCCTGAGCGCGATCCTCGTCTGGGCCATGTACGCGATCCTGATCGCCGCCTGGCGAGCGATGCTCGCGGGATGGGGCCAGCGGCTGGGCCCCTGGGAAGCGGCGCGCATCTGGACCGTCTCGAGCCTCGGCAAGTACGTGCCCGGCAAGGTGTGGGCGGTCGCTGGAATGGCCCTGATGGCGCGCGAAGCGGGCGTGGCGCCCTGGGCCGCCACCGCCTCCGCCGTCATCCTGCAGGCACTCGCGATCGGCACGGGCGCGCTGGTGGCCGGTGCGGCGGGCAGTCAGGCCCTCGAATCGGCTCACCCGGGGGCCACCGCCGCCCTCTGGGCCCTCGCGGCCGCGAGCGCCCTCGGGGTGGGGCTGCTCACTTGGCCGCCCCTCGTCCAGCGGCTGGTCCGCACGGTGACCACGCTGCCCGCTGCGGGGTCGCTCCCGGCCCGACCGGTCCTCCTCGGGCTCGGCGCGAACCTGGTCGCCTGGCTCGGTTACGGAGCCGCCCTCTGGATCCTCGCCCGGGCCACCCTGCCCGAGGCGCCGCTCGGCCTGGGCGCCGCCATCGGCAGCTTTGCCGCCTCCTACGTCGCGGGCCTGCTCGTCCTCGTGGCACCGGGCGGACTCGGGGTTCGCGAAGGGGTCTTCGTCCTGATGGCGCAGGGCTCCCTGGGGTGGGGCGGGGCGGCGGCGCTCGCCGTCGCGTCCCGGCTCCTCCTCACGCTCACCGAGCTGGGGGCCGCACTGCCGTTTCTCATCTTTCGCCGGGGGAGCCTGCGTGTCGGAACCTGAACCCAACCGGCCGGCCTTCGAGCCGCGATACCCGCGACTGGCGGCGTTCCTCGTGACGGTCGCGAGCGCCTTCACGCTGCTCTACCCGCTGCTCGGCGGCGCCATCCTCTTCGGCGGGCAGAACTCCGACATGCTCGTCGCGGGCTACTCCTTCCGCCTCTTCGGCGCCGAGGAGTTCAGGGCCACCGGGGCCATTCCCCAGTGGAATCCCTATCTCTTCGGGGGGCTCCCGTACATCGCCGCCATGCACGGCGACATCTTCTACCCCACCGCCTGGCTTCGCTGGGTCATGCCCGTGGATCTCGCCATCACCTGGGGCATGGCCCTGCACTTCGTCCTGGCCGGGTTTTTCGGCTACCTCCTCGCCCGGCGCCTCGAGGCGAGCTGGAGCGGCGCCGTCGTGGCGGGCGTCGCCTACCAGCTCAGCGGCATCGTCGCCTCCCAGGTGAGCCCCGGCCACGACGGGAAACTCTTCGTCTCGGCGCTCGCTCCGCTCGCCTTTCTGGCCCTGCTCGAGGCCATCCGCCACGGCAAGGCCGCCTGGTACGGAGGGTTCGCCGTCATCGTGGGTCTCTGTGTGCTCAGTCCCCACTACCAGATGACCTACTTCCTGCTGCTCGCCCTGGGTCTGTGGACGCTCTACCTCGCCGTGCTCGACCCGGAGCGAAAAACCGCGACCCCGCCCTGGAGGGCCGTCGCATGGGCGGCGGTCGCGGTCGTGGTAGGCGTCGGCATCGCCGGCCTCCAGATCCTGCCGTTCCTCGAATACATCCCCTACTCGCCTCGCGCGGCCGGCGGGCCCAACACGGGCTGGGCCTATGCCAATCTCTTCTCGATGCCGCCCGAGGAGATCGTCACGGCGGTCCTTCCCGAGTTCAACGGCGTGCTGGACAACTACTGGGGCAGGAACCCCTTCAAGTTCCACACCGAGTATCTGGGCGCCGTGGTGCTCATGCTCGCCTGCCTCGCCTGGGGTGTTCCCCGGCGGCGGCGCCTGCTCACCGCGCTCGGCGTCCTGGCGGTGGTCTTCCTCCTGCTCGCGTTCGCCGGACACACGCCGTTCTACCGGCCGTTCTACGAATTCATGCCCATGCTGAAGAAGCTCCGCGCCATGGGCATGGTGTTCTACCTGGTGGCGCTCCCGGTCGCCCTCATGGCCGGCCTCGGCGCCGACCGGCTCCTCGCGGGGCAGGTGAGCCGGCGCGGCGTCGGGCTCCTCGCCGGCGGCTTCGGGCTCTTCGCGCTGCTCGGGGTGGCCGGCGTGCTCCAGGTTCTGGCCGAAGGGCTGGCGACCCCGGAGCGGATGGGTGCCGCGCAGGCGAATGCGCCAGCCCTCCGGGCCGGCGCAGCCCGCTTGCTGGCCGCTTCCATCGCCACGGGGGCGGTGATGTGGTGGATCGGCGCCCGGCGGCTCGGCGGGCTCGCCGCCGCGTTGACCCTGGCCGGCCTCGCCACCCTCGACCTCTGGAGCGTGGACCGGCGGTTCTTCGCGTTCTCCCCCCGCGCCGCCGTCCTCTTCGGGCAGGACGACGTGACCCGGCACCTCGCCACCGTCAGGCAGCCCTACCGTGTTCTCGACTTCGGCGGGGTCTACCGGCAGTCCTCGATCCTCATGGCCTATCGCACTCCCGACGCGCTCGGGTACCACGGCAACGAGCTCCGGTTCTACGACGAACTGGGCGGCAAGGACCGCGGCTGGGCCAACCTGGGGTCGCGCAACCTCCTCGACCTGCTCGCCGTGCGATTCATCCTCCTGGACCGCCCGCAACCGATCCCCGGGTACCACCAGGTCCTGGGTCCGGTGAGCACCGCCTTCGGCACCACCGCGGTGCTGTACGAGCGCGACAGTGTCCCGCCCTACGCTCGGGTCCTCGCGGCGGCGGCCAAACTCCCGGAAGCCCAGACCCCGCCGACCGTGGCGGACCCCCGATTCCCGGTGGACAGGGTCGTGATTTACCCGGAGACGGCGACCGTCGCGGTTCCCCCGCTGCGGCAACCCTTCCCGGCCTCGCCGGTCCGGGCCGAAGTCGCCGCGTGGGCGCCGGGACGGATGACGGTATCGCTCTCCGGCGCCGATACGTCGGCGTCCTATCTCCTGGTCTCCGAGAACTGGTATCCCGATTGGCGCGTTACAGTTGACGGACAGCCGGCACAGGCCCTTCGGGGTGACCACACCCTGCTCAGCGTGGTCCTCCCGCCGGGCGCCCGGCGAGTGGAGTTCCGGTTCGACTCCCCCGCCTACGCCAGGGGAAAGGTGGTGTCCCTGATGGCCGGGCTCGCGGCGCTGGCGCTGCTCGTCGTCCCGGCGCTCCGGGCGAGGAGGCGGGCCAGTGCTTGAGCGCGCCCTAGTCATCATCCCGACCTACAACGAGGCACAGAACCTGCCGCAGATCGTCCCGGCGATCCTGAGGCAGGACCCGCGGCTCGAGGTGCTGGTGGTGGACGACAACTCCCCGGACGGCACCGGGGATCTGGCCGACCGCCTGGCCGCGAGCAAGCCGCGCGTGCACGTCCTGCACCGGCCGGCCAAGGAGGGGCTGGGGCGGGCCTACATCGCGGGGTTCCGCTGGGCTCTGGCGCGTCGGTACGACGCGGTCTTCGAGATGGACGCGGATTTCTCCCACGATCCGTCGTTCCTGCCGGAGTTCCTCCGCGCGATCGAGGACCACGATCTGGTGGTCGGCTCCCGGTACGCCACCGGCGTCAACGTGATCAACTGGCCGATCTCGCGGCTCTTGCTCTCGCTCGGCGCGAACCTGTACGCGAGGCTGGTCACGGGGCTTCCCCTCACCGACCTGACCAGTGGATTCAAGTGTTTCCGGCGGGAAGTGCTGGAGGCCATCGATCTCGACCAGGTGCGATCCAACGGCTACGCCTTTCAGATCGAGATGAACTTCCGGGCCTGGCGGAAAGGTTTCCGGATCACCGAGGTCCCGATCATCTTTCATGACCGAGTAGAGGGGCACAGCAAGATGAACCGGCGAATCGTCCGCGAAGCCATCTGGATGGTCTGGTGGCTCCGGCTCCAGGCCCTGCTCGGCCGGATCTGAGGCAGATCCCAGGAGATGAAAGGCACCGTCTTCTACAAGATGACCGGGTCGGGCAATGACTTCATCATGCTCGACGGCCGGTACACCGGCCCGGCCGACTGGCCGGCGGAGCGGATCGTGGAACTCTGCGACCGCCGGATGGGGGTCGGTGCCGACGGTCTGGTCATTCTCACCGCCCTGGGTGACGGACGGGTCCGGATGGATTTCTGGAACTGTGACGGCTCGCGCGCCGCGATGTGCGGCAACGCCGCCCTGTGCAGTACCCGCCTCGCCGCGTTTCTCCGGATGGCCCCAGCCGGGGGGATGCGCCTGGTGACCGATGCCGGGGAGTTTCTCACCCGCTGCCGCGCCACCGGCGAGGAGGCGGAGCTCAACCTGCCGGATTTCGCGCTCCCCGACGCCCCCCCGAGTCTGCGCCTGCGAGCCGGGGAGTCGGATGGGACTCTGGTCGTCGTGGGGGTGCCCCATCTCGTCATCCGGGTGGAGAACCTGGAGCAGCCCGACCTCATGACACGAGGATGCGAACTGCGCTGGGATCCCGTACTGGGACCCGCCGGGGCGAACGTGAACTTCGTGACCCCGGCCAACGGGGAAGCGGGAACCTGGTCGCTACGGACCTACGAACGCGGCGTCGAAGGGGAGACCCTGGCCTGCGGAACCGGCGCGGTCGCCGCGGCGGCGGCCCTGGCACAGGGTGGGTTCGCCAGGCTCCCGGTTCGGATCAGGACTCGAAGCGGCCGGATCCTCACCGTGAGCGCTGACCTCTCCGGGCGCGAGGTGAGGAACGTCTGGCTTGCAGGGGAGGGACGCCTGGTCTTTACCGGGGTTCTCTGAGATCGCTTCCGCAGTCGTTCCGACCACCGAGGCAACGCTCTAACCACCGTGGCGGCAATGGATTCCAACCCTTGGGGCGAGGCGGACCCGAGTTTCCCACAGCGATCAACGAATCAGGTTAACATAATGCACATTATACGACATTAGCCTGCCGGACCAGACGAACGTGCCGCATCTGCCGGGTCCGCCCCGCTAGCTCGATTGAGTCTGAATTGAATCCGAGACGGGCTTGGGCTCAGCGCCAGCCACGCCCGTCGGGCCGTCGCCTAGAGCTTGCCCCCGTTCAGCTCCGCCAGGCGCACCTCGGCCTCGACCTTGGAACTCGACCTCGGGTAGTCCTTGAGGATCCGCCGGTAGGCCTCGATGGCCCGGGCCGTGTCACCGGCGTTGGCCCAGGCGCGGCCCGCATCGATCAGAAAATCCGCCCGCAGGTAGTCGGTGTCGGCCGTGCGGGAGGCGTTCTCGAAGGCTCTCGCGGCATCGGCCGGGCGATTGGCGTTTTCGTACGCGCGGCCCAGGAGCCCGTAGGCCGCCGAGCGATACGCCGGCTTGGGCCCCGACTTGACGAATTCTTCCAGACTCACCGCGGCCAGCTCGTGCTGGCCGTTGATGAGCCTGACCTGGTTCAGAGCGATCACGGCCTCCTGGGCTGCGTCCGTGCCGGCGTAGGTGGAGATCACCTTCTGGAGTTCGCTCGCCGCGAGCGGCAGGTTCCCGCTCTCCGCGGCGTTTCTCGCCTGGTCGAGCGCGCGGGCGGCGAAGGCTTCCTTGCGCCTCGAGCTCATCAGGCCGAACCAGGTTGCCAGGACGAGCCCCAGCACCCCGAGAGCGATCCAGCGGGCAAGCTTCGATTGCAGCACCTCCAGCCAGCTCCGGCCGGAGGCCTCGAGGGGGGCGGCATGAGGCTGGGCCTGCCCGGTCCTGGGCTTCGGGGCGTCGAGTGTCGGGTTCATCGGCTCTGGCTTTCGCAGGTTGTCAGGTGCCCCCGAGACGATTCGAACGTCCGACCAACGGTTTAGGAAACCGCTGCTCTATCCAGCTGAGCTACGGGGGCACAAAGCCTGTAAAGCTAGCCCGGCCGCCGAGATGCAGTCAACGCAGTCCGTCGCTCCTCGGCGCGGGGCCAGCCGGCCATGGCCCGGGCCGGCCTGGTCGGCGCGGGCGCCGCACCCAGCGCCCCTTACCTGGCAACGCCCGGCGATCTAGACCGACATCAAGGTGTGTACGGGGGCTCCCAGCAGCCGCCCCGCGCCCCGCAGTCCCTCGATCTCCAGCATGAACGACCAGCCAACCACCTCGCCGCCCAGCTTGCGGACCAGCTCCCCGGCCGCGTGAGCGGTCCCTCCGGTGGCCAGCACATCGTCAACGACCAGTACGCGCGCCCCGGGCGGGCAAGCGTCGGAGTGTCCCTCCAGCGCATCGGTTCCGTACTCCAGCTCGTATTCGTGGCGGATGCGCTGCCAGGGGAGCTTCCCGGGCTTTCGGAGCGGGATGAAGCCGGCCCCCAGGAGCACGGCTACCGGGGCTGCCAGAATGAACCCCCGGGCCTCGATCCCCACGACGTGGCTCACCGCGGAGGTTCCGAACGGTTCGGCCAGCCCCTCGATGAGCTGGCGGAGGAGCAGGCCGTTCTGCAGGACTGGCGTGATATCCTGGAAGACGATCCCCGGCTTTGGGTGGTCCGGGATGGGCCGGAGCGTGCTCCGGAGCTGAGCCAGCACGTTGGGGTCCATTGGCATCCTGAGGCGATGGTTTTCATCCGTTCGCTAACTACCTGATTTCAAAGCGATTGAAGTCACAAACCTCATCCGAAATCTCCGACTTCTCCACACTGGCCACACTGGCGCGGGCCGGGCCTTGCCAGAGGGCGCTCTCCAGACTTGCCAGGTCGTCCGGGGTACCACGAGCCACGACCTCGACCCGTCCATCTGGCAGGTTGGCTGCGTAGCCGGTAATCCCGAGGGCCGCGGCCAGGCGTGCCACGAAATACCGGAAACCGACTCCCTGCACCGTCCCGGCGACGACGAATCGAACTGTCACGCTGGCCTGGTCCTCCGACCCCGAAGCCACTCCAGGGCGATGGGGAGTACCGAGATCCCGATGATGGCCACGATCACCAGGCTGAAGTTCTGGCGAACCACCGGCAGGTTGCCGAACAGGTATCCCCCGAAGACGAACAGTCCCACCCAGAGCACGCTGCCCAGGATGCTGTAGGTCACGAACCGGAGATAGGGCATCTGCCCCACCCCGGCCACGAACGGGGCGAAGGTCCGGACGATGGGGAGGAACCGGGCGATGATGATGGTTCGGCGCCCGTGCTTGCGGTAGAACTGCCGCGTTTTTTCGAGGTGCTCGTACTTGAGAAAGCTGATGGTGCCGCTGAAGGCCCGCTGCCCGATGAAGCGGCCGACCCAGTAGTTGGTGGAGTCGCCCAGGATCGAGGCCGCGGTGAGCGTGGCAACCAGGCCCCAGACCTGGAACGCGCCGATTCCGGCGAAGGTGCCGGCCGCGAAGAGGAGCGAGTCACCCGGCAGAAACGGCGTGACGACGAGGCCGGTCTCGCAGAAGATCACCCCGAAGAGAATGAGATAGCTCCATCCCCCGAAGCGCCGGATAATCTCGCCCAGGTGCTGGTCCAGGTGGAGAAACAGATCCACGAAGTCTTTGAGGAATTCCATGCGGATGCCTTAGGGGGAGTGATCCGGCGCGAAGCCGAAGCGACCGAGCAGCGGGACGAACCGCACATCGGACACGGGCTCGGTGCGGTAGCCCGTTTCCTCCCGCGTGACGCGGGTAAGAACCTGGGCGTCCCGATCGCCGAGGGGAAGAATGAGCCGGCCGCCGGGCGCGAGTTGTTCGAGCAGGGGGCGCGGAATCTCGGGGGACGCCGCGGTCACCAGAATGGCATCGTAGGGAGCGAAGGGGCGCCAGCCCAGCGAGCCGTCGCCTGCCAGCACCGTCACGTTGCGCAGGTCCAGCGCTTCCAGCACCTCGCGCGCGGTCTGAGCCAGGGGTGCCAGCCGCTCCACGCTGAACACCCGGTCTGCGAGAAGCGCGAGGAGCGCCGTTTGGTATCCGGAGCCAGTCCCGATCTCCAGGACCTTCTCTCGGCCGGTGAGCCGCGCCAGCTCGAGGTAGCGCGCCTGGATCCAGGGCTGTGAAATGGTTTGCCCCGCCCCGATGGGCAGGGCGGCGTCCTCGTAGGCCCGGTGGCGCAGACTCTCCGGCACGAACCGGTGCCGGGGGACTTGCGAGATGGCGTGGAGCACCGCCAGGTCGCGCACACCCTTGGCCTGGAGCTCGGAGACCAGCCGGCTCCGATAACCGCCGTAGCCGTCCCCCTGCCCTACCGCTCGAGCGACCATCCTCGGACGGTTTCGAGCAAGGCGTAGTTGGTGAGATCCATGTGGAGCGGGGTCACCGCGATGTACCCTTCGGCCACGGCGAAATGATCCGACTCCTCCCCGCCGGTCCAGTGGATGGTTCCCCCGCCGATCCAGAAGATCTCCCGGCCCCAGGGATCCCGCATCCGGGTGAGCGACTCCTGGAAGAACCGGCTTCCCAGGGGGCAGACCCGGATCCCCCTGACCTCAGAGGCGGGGATCGCCGGCAGGTTGATGTTGAGCAGGGTCTCCTTGGGAAAGTCCTTGACGCCGGTGATCCGCTGCACGAGATGCGTGAGGAGGTCGCGGTAGGTCTGGAGCGTCGGGAGGTCGTCGCCCCCCGCGAAGGAAATCGCGATGCCCGGAACCCCCAGGGTTACCGCTTCCATGGCGGCGGCCACCGTCCCGGAATAGAGCACATCCTCCCCCATGTTCGGCCCGTGGTTGATTCCGGAGAAGACAAAGGCGGGGCGCTCCGCCAGCAGCACGCCCAGGGCCAGCAGCACACAATCGGTGGGAGTCCCGTCCACCTGGAAGGAGCCGTCCGGCCGCCGAGCCGGCCGGAGTGGCCGGTGCATCGTCAGCGAATGGGAGGTGCCGCTCTGTTCGCGATCCGGCGCCACCACCGTGACTCGGCCTACCGTCTGGCACACTTCGGCGAGCAGGGCGATCCCGGGGGCCAGGATCCCGTCGTCGTTCGAGACGAGGATTTCCATGAAGGGACGAAAGATAACGGCTTACTGGCGGGACCCCGGCTCCGCCTTCCCGTCCAGGATGTCGAGGATTTCCTCCATGGCCTCCCGCAGCTCCCGGATGGTTTCCCGCTCCATGGCGGTACGAGCCTGGGACCGGAGTTCGCCGGTGCGCCGGTAATGCTCGATCCGCTGGCGAGCGCCTTCGATCGTGTACTTCTCGGTGTAGAGGAGGTGCTTGACCAGCATGATGAGCTCGACTTCCCGACTCTTGTAGACCCGGTTGCCCGAGCGGTTCTTGGCCGGATTGAGAAAGCGGAACTGACTTTCCCAGTACCGGAGGACGTGAGGCTTGAGGTCGGTCAGGGCGCAGACCTCGCCGATGGAAAAGAACTCCTGCATCGGTCTCGCCATGGTCACCGCCACTGCTCCGGCTTGAGAGTGCGTTCCATCAGCTCGTTCACCGCCTGCCGCGGCGGTTTGGCCTCGAACAAAATCCCCGCGACCTGCTCGCAGATCGGGAGCTCGACCCTGGCGCGCCGACCCAGCTCGAGGGCGCTCCGGGCGGTGTTGACACCTTCGGCGACCGTGCGGTGCGCGGCGGTGTACTCGGCCAGGGTCTGGCCCTGAGCCAGGGCAACGCCGAGGGCCCGGTTTCTCGAGAGGGCGCCCGTGGTGGTCAGGATCAGGTCGCCCATCCCGGCCAGCCCGGCGAAGGTCAGGGGATCGGCGCCCATCGCGACGCCCAGCCTGGTCATTTCCGCCAGTCCGCGGGTGATCAGCGCGGCCCGCGGATTGTTGCCCAGCCCCAGCCCTTCGAGGATCCCCGCCGCGATGGCGATCACGTTCTTGAGCGCGCCGCCGAGCTCCACCCCGACCACGTCGGCATGGGAGTAGACCCGGAAACGGGGGGTGGCAAAGATGCGCTGCACCTCTTCGGCGACCTGGGTGTCGGCGGCGGCGGCGACCACCGCCGTCGGTTGCTGCTGGAAGACCTCCAGTGCGAAACTGGGGCCGGACAGCGCCGAGACCCGGGTCCCGGGAAGCGTCTCTTCGAGGACCGTGTGCATCAGCTTGAGCGAGGTGGGTTCGATCCCCTTGGTGGCGCTCACGACCAGGGCGCCTGCCGCGACCGCGGGCGCTGCCAGGCTGGCCACTCGGCGCACCGCGTGGCTGGGTGCCGCCGACAGGACCACGCGAACGCCGTCCACCGCCTCGGCGACGTCGGCGAAGGCGCGGATCCCCGGCGCCAGCCCGCAGCCCGGCAGGAACAGGGGATTCTCCTGCCTGGTGTTGAGCGCCTCCACCACCTCGCGCTCGTAGGCCCAGAGCCGTACCCGGAATCCCTTGCGGGCGAGCAGGTCAGCGAGCGTGGTCCCCCAGCTCCCCGCCCCGAGGACGGCGATGTCCATCATGGCTTCGGGGCGGCGGCGGTGCTGCGGCGGCGGAAGCGGTTCTCGGTTCCCTCGAGGAGCCGCCGGATGTTGGTCCGGTGCTTCCAGACAATGAACGCCGCCACCGCGACGTCAAGCCCCAGGTCGCCGATGGTTCGACGGGGCGGATACAGGACAAAGTCCGCGACCGGCAGGGTCAAGGCCCCGATCATCGAACCCACCGACACGTAGCCGGTGACCCACACGAGGAGCAACCACACGAGCGCGGCAATCCCCACCGCGCCGGGAGCGAGGGCCAGGAAGGCTCCCGCGGCCGTGGCGACCCCCTTCCCTCCCCGGAACCCTACCAGCGGCGAGAGGGTGTGGCCCACGATCGCAGCGATGCCGCACAGGGTGGCGAAGTGGGGGAACCCCTCGACCCTGGATCCAAAGGCCAGGACTGGCGCGGCCCCCTTGGCGACGTCCACCAGGCCGACCGGCAACGCAAAGCGCCAGCCCAGCACCCGGTACACGTTGGTGGCGCCCAGGTTTCGGCTTCCATGCTCGCGCAGGTCAACCCCTCGGAACCAGCGCCCCACCAGGTAACTGGTGGGGATGGCGCCGATGAGGTACGAGAGGGCGAGATAGAGCAGGATTTCAGTCATGGCCTTGCGAGTCGCCTCCCCGTCCCCGTCCCCGCCCCCGCCCCCGAACCCGGCGGCCATCGTCACGCCTGCGATGCCGGCCGGCCCCTCGGCTCGTGAACTTGAGCCGGAGCGGCGCGCCCTCGAAGCCCCATGCCGCTCGAAAGCCGTGAATCAGGTAGCGCCGGTACGCCTCGGGGACGTCGTCCGGCCGGTTGCAGACGATCGCGAACGTGGGCGGCCGAATTCCCACCTGGGCAGCGTAGAGCAACTTCACTTCCTCACCCGGCTGCTGGGGCGGCGCATTCCGGGCGACCAGTTCCTGGAGCACGCGATTGACTTCCGCCGTGGGGATCCGCCGTTCGCGCGCCTCCGCCACCTGCACGATGAGTTCCGGCAGGCGCGCGACCCGCTGGCCGGTCACCGCCGAGACGTACAGGAAGGGCACATCGCGGAGAAACGGCGCCTTGTCGGCGAGGATCATCTGTCCCCGGCGCGCGGTGTTGGCGTCCTTCTCCTGGATGAGATCCCACTTCGTCACGGCCACGATGAGTCCGGCGCCTTTCTCCCAGGCCTCGGTCGCGATGCGGAGGTCCTGGGCATGGAGACCCAAGGCGGCATCCACCACCAGGACACAGACATCGGCCGCCTCGATGGCGCGGTGGGTCCTCAACGTCGAGTAGAACTCGATATCATCTTCTACTTTAGCGCTACGCCGTAACCCCGCGGTATCTATGAAGTTGAGGACCTTGCCGTGATATCGCAAGGGGGTGTCTATGGCGTCTCTGGTTGTGCCGGGTTCCGGGGCCACCAGCAGCCGTTCTTCACCGAGCAGCCGATTCACCAGCGAGGATTTCCCGGCGTTGGGGCGCCCCACCACGGCCACCTGGATGGCGTCCTGGTCCTCTCTAGCAGGCCGGTCGGGGAGTCGGGCGACGATCGCGTCGAGCAGATCGCCGCTGGCCTTCCCGATCAGTGCGGAAAATGGCAGGGGATCGCCCAGCCCCAGCTCATAGAAGGGTAGGTGACCGGTCGTGTGGGGAAGGTCGTCAAGCTTGTTCACGGCGACCAGGACGGGCCGTCCGGTCTGCCGGAGCTGGGCGGCGATTTCCCGGTCTACCGGGTTCGGGCCTTCCTTGCCGTCCACCACCAGGACGACCAGGTCGGCCTGCTCGACCGCGAGTTCCACCTGGCGCCTGACGGCCACGTCCATGGATTCCGAGGACCCCGGCACGAGCCCGCCGGTGTCGATCAGCCAGAAGTGGCGGCCATTCCATTCGCAGTCGCCGAAATGGCGGTCGCGCGTGGTGCCGGCGTGTTCGGACACGATCGCATCCCGCCCGCCGAGCAGCCGGTTGAACAGGGTGGATTTGCCCACGTTGGGGCGGCCGACGATGGCGACGGTGGGGCGGGTCACTCGGCGGGGGCGGCGAGAACGTCAGTGAAGTGGCGTGAGGGCTCGACCGGCATCTGGACGTGCGCCCGGAGGTCGGCGAGCGTGAGGTCGTCCATGAACAGGCCCTCGTCGTTCAGGGATTCGGCGGGAATCAGAGCGAGGTCGAACTCGGGCCGGCTCTCGAGGGCGGCCCGGAACGCCGCGCCCGGCAACAGCCCGGCGCACGTGACGAGGGGGCCGAACAACGGGTTGGTGAGCACCAGGAGCTCGAAGCTGGCGCCGGTCGCGCGCTGGAGGGGCTCCAGGACCTGGGGCATCAGGGCGCCCATGGAGCTGCCGGTGCAGACGGCAATCCGTCGCCCTTCCCATCCTCCCAGTGGCCCCGATTCCTCGGCGATGCGTTGCTGGAGGAACCGGACCGACCCGATCCCGTTTTCGACCTGTTCGAAGCCGTCGTACACCCAGGCTGGGGGCAGCGGCAGCTCCGCGCGAAGATAGAGTTCGTCGGCACCGTAGGCCCAGGTCACGCTCCGATCCCGCCGGGCCTGCTCGCCCCAGCGTTCGACCAGCGCCACGGCGGCCCGGCATTCCTCCCGGGTAGGCTCCCGGCACAGGTCGTGTTTGCTGAAGGTCGTGAGCCCCACCGGGACGACCGATACGCTGAGCACCGGGTCACCGAGCTGGTACAGGTCTGCCAGCGTGCGCTCCAGCACCGGCCCGTCGTTGACGCCAGGCGACATCACGACTTGGGTGTGAAAACGGATGCCGTGCCCGGCGAAGAACCGCAACTGCTCCAGGATATCAGGTGCCAGCGGGTTCCGAAGCAGCCAGCGCCGGACCACGGGGTCAGTGGCGTGGACCGAGACGTAGAGCGGCGACAGGCGATACTCGATGATCCGTTCGACGTCCCGGGGCTTGAGATTGGTCAGGGTGGCGAAGTTCCCGTACCTGAAGGACAGGCGGTAGTCGTCGTCCCGTATGTAGAGGGAGGCGCGGAGCCCTTCCGGGAGCCCGTCCACGAAGCAGAAGTCGCACCGATTGGCGCAGCGGCGGATACGGGGTGGTTCCACGGTCACCCCCATCGGGAGCCCTTCGGGGCGTTCGATGTCGTACTCGATTTCTTCCCCATCGGGCTGGCGCACGTGGAGGAGAAACCGGTCGTCCGCCGTGAGGAACTCCCAGTCCAGGAAGTCCTCCAGCTCGCGGCCGTTGACCGCCAGGAGCTCGGTGCCAACCGCGAGACCCAGTGCCTCCCCCAGCGAGCCGGGGGCCACTCCCATCACCTTGAGCATACGCGGCGGAAAAGGTGGACTGGTGCGCCGAGCGATTCAAGGCGCCGAGCCTTTCGGGTCCGAAACGCCAAGGGGCGGCGCCGCCTGGCGCCGCCCCTCGAAGGGAATTCGGCTCACACCGCGCCTACCAGCAGGCCGGGGCGCCTTCCTGGGTCACG